>NZ_JBSXNT010000039.1:195000-896208 GCF_056857775.1 Alterinioella sp. B-7 | reverse complement strand
ATCTCCCGCCGCGTCACCTTCTTCTTCATTGCGTCACGAAGGCCGGGAATGGCTGGCTGCTTAGGCATCGGCGGGCTCCTCTGTCATCCGCCAGAATCCTACCAGATCACGCCGAAATGGGGAGGTTCTTCAGAGAGTCCCTTAGTGATCTGTGATCACACAATGTTCCGTAGACATGAACACCGATGACCGCGCCAGTTTTGTCAGATATTGCGCGCTCTACTGCGCGCGGATCCAAGGTCAGCGTATGTTCATCAACGTCAGCAAAAATTGGATGAAAACCGCTGGCGGTAATAGCATGGGCTGTTGCTGCGAAGGTCAGTGGCGAGGTAATGATTTCGGAGCCCGCAGGTAGGTTCAAGCTCAAGATAGCGACCTGGAGGGCCGCCGTGCCATTGCAAAAAAGCCTGGCGGTGGGGACTCGCAGAAGCGACGCAAGCTCTGCTTCCAGTCGATTGTGAAGCGGGCCTTCGTTGGTAACGATTTTGGTTGCCCAAACTTGTTCAAGTAATCCTGTCAGATCAGAAAGCGGTGGCATCAACGGTTGCGCGACATATAGAGGCTTCAAGACTCTCCCCCCCATTTGGTGAAGAAGTTCACAAAAGACGTGAAAAGCCACATTCTTGTCGCGGGCTGCATATTCAGTCGTCCAGCTCTATCTCCGAATTCAGGTCCTTCACGATTCGTACCGACTGCCGAAGCAGTCCCGAAACTCGACAATGTCAACATCCGATTCTCACTCTCCAACGACGCTGCGCCTGCCCTTCAATACGGCCAGCACCCTGAAACAACTTCGGAGGTTGGAACGTCTTCCATTGTCTACCTCAACAACTAAGAAAGCTTCCTGCTGGTACTTGCAAATTTAGTCAAGGGCGTAAAGGGATGATCCGCTTGCCCACTAAAGAAAGTGACGGCATCACGGCCAGCATAGGCCGTATTCCTTTGAGTAGCAGATTCGCTTCCCGAGCGCCCCCTGAAGCAAGACGCGTCTCTGCTCAACCACCGGGGTCGGCTGCCAAGTCTTTGTCGATTTCTCACGCTCGACACCGGCTTTCGTGGTCCAATGCTTGATTACTACCCTGATGGCGGCGCGGTGGTTCCATCGCCAGACGATCTCGTCGAGTTGTCCGCGCTTTGATGCCAACGCCCTGATAAGGCGTATCTTTGAATGTGGGAGGGTGCGCCCTGCATCAAGCTGGAAGGCCATGAACCGTACAATGAGTTCCGCGTCGATCCTGTCGGTCTTGGCGCGTGTGCCCCGGCTGACGGCGAAGGCTTTGATCTGGGCTGGCGGCAATTGCCGCGTCAAGATCCGGGCAGCGTCAAGGGCGGACCACAGACGCCATACACCGCACCGTCAGCAACCTCTGCCAAGGCGGCTGGCGGGGGTAAGTTAGCAGACTGGAGAAACAGAAGAGGTCAGTTCTGCCTTGGCGGGACTCGCCGAGAGGGATGCGAATGGCGCGGAGTGACCGGGCACGGGGCATCGACCCGGCGCTCTTCGACTGCGGCTGGAGCAGGGTTTCAGGATCCTGGCAGGGACTTTCCAGGCTCGCGAAGATGGTTCGGGCCGCGCGTGGGTGTTCGATGGCGATCTTCAAGGCCATTTCACAAGGGGGCTGCCACCCCGGGGCGCAACTGTGGGCTCAGCACATCTATCTCACGACGAAGTCGATCCATATCCTCGGCGGTCGCGGCACTCATGACGGGAAGAAACAGCTCTCGAAAGCCGAGATCGACCGTGTGGCGCGGCGGTTCGAGAACCGATGGAACAAACGCTACAGTCCCAAGCTCGGCCACCTTTTCTGCATATCTGCAATCAATCGCTGCACGCCGAACCGTCGTTAGGTGGGACCAATGTGAATCGGGCCCGTTGCGGGCCGCAACCTTCACCGATTTCACGTGCTTTGGCCCGAAATCTTCGGCTCACCTTGCTCCGCTCGTCAACCGGCAATTCTCCACGACCGGAACGGCACCTACTTGACGTCACGAGGTTCTTGGCAACTCAAATGTGCCAATAGATCCAGACAACGCGGATCGGTGATCGAATAGTTTATCTGCAAGCCATCTTTCTCACCCTTGACCAACCCGTCCCGCCGCATTTTGGCCAGATGCTGCGAAATCGCCGATTGCGACAGCCCCACGACCGCGCAAAGCTCGGATACCGAGGCCTTGCCGGATGAAAGTCGGCACAGGATCAGCAACCGGCTTTTGTTGGACATCAGCTTGAGCAGCCCGGCGATCTCCTCGGCGCGGGCTTCCAGATCTGCCAAGGCGTGGTTTTGGAACTGCGACATAAAGGCATATCAATCCGGTTGACACTAATTCAGTAATAACTAATTTAGATTTTGCTAATCTTTCTGTCAACTACCCATCCCGCTACCCCGTCTTCCCGCCTCCGACACCCGACGCTGAAAGCTCTGCCATGTTCAAGCCCTTACTCCTTTCCATATTTCTTGCCACGCCCGCCCTGTCCCAAACCGCGCCGGTTCTCGAGGTCGCGACCACCATGATCGCCGACCGCAAGGCGGTGTTCGCAACGGTGGAAAGCGTCGATACCCTGACCGCGCGGACCCGCATCGGCGGCACCATCGCGGAACTGATAGTCGATGAGGGCGACAGCGTCGCGGCGGGCGAAGTGCTGGCGTTGGTGGTCAATGATCAGATGGCCCCGCAGATCGCCTCTGCCAGTTCGCAGGCCGATGCGCTCGAGGCCGAACTGGTCCAGGCCCGCGAAGACCTGGCCCGCGCCGAGGATCTCTTTGAACGCGGCATCGTCGCGCAGACCAGGCTGGATCAGGCGCAAACCGCGGTGGCGGTGCTCGAAGGCCGCCTGGCCGCTGCCAACCAGGCGCGCGATGTGCTGGTGCAACAGGAACGCGAGGGCGCGGTTCTGGCCCCCGCCGCGGGCCGCGTGCTGGACGTTCGGAGCCCGCAAGGAAGCGTCATGTTACCGGGTGAACCGGTCGCCATCATCGCCTCGGACCGCTACCTATTGCGTCTGAACCTGCCTGAACGCCACGCCCGTTCCATCTCCGAGGGCGACGAGATCGAGGTTGCCGGGGCGGCGCTCGGGGCAGATGTGGCCCCCACCGGCGTGATCGTCCAGGTCTATCCGCGTATCGAAAACGGCCGCGTCATCGCCGATGCCGAGGTCGACGGATTGGGCAGCTTCTTTGTCGGCGAGCGCGTGCGCGTGCACGTGACGGTCGAGCGACGCGAAACGATCATCTTGCCACGCGCCTATATTTCCACCCGGTTCGGCAATGATTTCGTCACCGTCGAAACCGAGGAAGGCAGGCATGACATTGTTGTCCTCCTCGGGGCGGAAACCCCGCAAGGTGTTGAAATTCTGACAGGGTTGTCAGTTGGCGACCGGGTGGTGCGGCCATGAAATTGGGGATTTCCGGGCACCTGACGCGTGCCTTTGTCCGCTCGGCTCTGACACCGCTCTTGCTGTTGGCCTCGCTGGCCGTGGGATTGATCGCGCTAACGGTTATCCCGCGCGAGGAAGAACCTCAGATCTCGGTGCCGATGGTCGATGTGATGCTGCGTACCGATGGGCTGCGCGCGACCGACGCGGTGGAACTTGTGACCGAACCGCTGGAGGCGATTCTGCGGTCGATCAACGCGGTTGAGCATGTCTATTCGCAGACCGAGGATGACCGGGTCATGGTCACCGCGCGGTTCGAGGTCGGCACCGACCCCGATGACGCCATCCTGCGGGTGAACGAACGGATCATGGCCAATATGGATCGCATCCCGCAGGGCATTCCGCAGCCCTTGATCGTCGGGCGCGGCATCAATGATGTCGCCATCGTGTCGCTGACGCTTTCGCCCGCGCCCGAGTCCGCCGAACACTGGGACGACCGGGCGCTCTATTCGCTGGCCGAAGAATTGCGCGCGGCGCTGATGTCGGTCGAGGATGTCGGCTTGACCTATATCGTGGGCGGGCGCACCGATCAGATCCGGATCGAGCCCGACCCCGAACAGTTGGCGCTTTACGGCGTCACCCTGCAACAGCTGGCCGCGCGCGTTTCCGAGGCCAACCAGACCTTTCCCGCCGGAGAAGTCTCGACGCTGGACCGCACGCTCTCCGTTACCGCGGGACAAACGCTGCGCGGCCCCGGCGATATCGGCCTGCTGCAGCTGACGACCCGCGATGGGCGCCCGGTCTATGTCCGCGATGTTGCCGATGTCATCGTCGGCGGCGCGCCGGTCGAGGCACGCAGCTGGACCCTGACCCGCGAAGAGGGTGAGGCCGAGTGGACCCGACTGCCTGCCGTGACGCTGGCCATTGCCAAGCGCGAGGGGGCCAATGCCGTGTGGGTGGCCGAAAACGTGATGGAGCGGCTGGAGCTCCTGCGCGGCGAACTGATCCCCGAGGATATTACGGTCGAAATCACCCGCAACTACGGCGAAAACGCCGATGAAAAGGCCGATGAACTGATCTTCACCCTCGGCCTTGCCACCGTTTCCATCGCGCTTTTGGTGGTGCTTTTCATCGGTTGGCGCGAAGGGCTCGTGGTGGGCATCGTGATCCCCACAACCATTTTGCTGACGCTCTTTGCCTCGAATTTCATGGGCTATACGATTAACCGGGTCTCGCTCTTTGCGCTGATCTTTTCCATCGGGATCCTTGTCGATGACGCCATAGTGGTGATCGAAAACATCTCCCGGCACTGGGCCATGGGCGGCCGCCGCACCCGCACCCAGGCGGTGATCGAGGCCGTGGCCGAGGTTGGCAACCCCACCATCATCGCCACCCTGACCGTGATCGCCGCGCTGTTGCCGATGCTGTTCGTCTCGGGGCTGATGGGGCCCTATATGGCCCCGATCCCGGTCAATGCCTCGGCGGCGATGGTCTTTTCCTTCTTCGTGGCCGTGATCCTGACCCCGTGGCTGATGATGCGCATCGCCGGGCGCGGTGCCATGACGGCCGGGGATCATGACGATGACCGGGAAAGCCTTGTTGGCCGGATCTTCCGCCGGGCCGCCACACCGATTGTCGCCAGCCGCTGGCGCTCGGGGCTGCTGCTGGTGATTGTGCTGGCCCTGACGGCGGGATCGCTGACCTTCTTCTTTGATCGCACCGTGACGGTCAAGCTCTTGCCCTTCGACAATAAATCCGAGTTTCAGGTGATCCTCGACATGCCCGAAGGCACCAGCCTGGAACGCACCGAGCGCATTCTGGCCGAGGCCGGCGAACGCCTGGCCGCCCTGCCCGAGGCCACTTCGATCCAGATGAATGCCGGCACCGCCGCGCCGTTCAACTTTAACGGTCTGGTGCGCCATTATTACTTGCGCAACCGCCCCGAACTGGGCGATTTGCAGGTCAACCTGCTGCCGCGCGACGAACGAACCCGCGTCTCGCATGACGTGGCTCTCGAAGCGCGCGAATTGCTGGCCGATATCGAGCTTCCCGAAGGCGGCTCGATCCGCATCGCCGAAGTGCCACCCGGGCCCCCGGTTCTGGCCACTCTGCTGGCCGAGATCTACGGCCCCGATGCCGACACCCGCCGCGCCGTCGCCCGCGAAGTCAGCGAAGCCTTCGCCTCGGTGCCCTATATCGTCGATATCGAGAACAGTTTCGGCGTTCCGCGTCCGCGCTTGCGGCTGGCCATCGACCAGGACAGCCTGGAGTTCTTCCGGGTCCGTCAAAGCGATGTCTACCAGACCATCCAGGCGCTGTTTGAAGGCGTCCCGGTGGGCTATTCGCATCGTGGCGAAGGCCGCGACCCGACCGAGATCCTGGTGGCGCTGCCGCGTGGCGAGCTGACCTGGACCGAACGCTTGGCCTCGACCCCGGTTCCCGCCAACCTATTGCCCGGAGATCGTGGCGTGGTGGAACTGGGCGACGTGGTTTCGGTCAGCGAAGAGCTGGGCAGTTATCCGATCTTCCGCCGCAATGGCCGCTTTGCCGAGATGGTGATGGCCGAGATGGCGGGCGATTTCGAGGCCCCCATCTACGGCATGATCGCGGTGCAGGACGCGCTGGATGACCGGCCCTGGTCGGACGCGGTGCCGCGCCCCGAGATCAGCTTCTATGGCCAGCCCGCCAGCGACACCACGCCGACGCTGCTCTGGGATGGCGAATGGGAGGTTACCTATGTCACCTTCCGCGACATGGGCGCCGCCTTTTCCGTGGCGATCCTGGCGATCTATGTGCTGGTGGTGGCGCAATTCGGGTCGTTCCGGGTGCCGTTTGTCATCCTCACACCCGTCCCGCTGACCTTTATCGGCATCGTCTTCGGCCACTGGCTGTTCAACGCGCCCTTCACCGCGACCTCAATGATCGGGTTTATCGCTTTGGCCGGGATTATCGTGCGAAACTCGATCCTGCTGGTCGATTTCATCCGCCATGGCGCGGCCGAGGGTGAGCCGTTGCGCGAAACGCTGCTGCGCGCGGGGGCGATCCGGTCCAAGCCGATCCTGCTGACGGCGATTTCCGCGATGATCGGGGCCTCGGTGATCCTGACCGATCCGATCTTCCAGGGATTGGCGATTTCGCTTCTGTTCGGTCTGGTTTCATCGACCCTGCTGACGGTATTGGTGATCCCGGCCATCTACGTGGTGTTCAAGAATGCCGACGCGCCCTATCGACCGAATGAACCCGAAGCGATCTAAGAGTCCGATTAAGAACTCGGGCGTTTCAGGTTTTGACGGAAGCTCATCCGGCTCTTGTGAGGTAATTCGCACACTTTTGTGGAGTGAATTTGTTGAGGACGGGACCAACGGCGCGCCGGAGGGACTCGCGGAATCTGGCAGCCGTTTTGCGGATCCTGTGTTAGAGCCTGGCGAAGACTTGTTCTATCGGGTTCAGGTCAGGGCTGTAGGGGCGGCAGGAACAGAAGGTTGGCGCCAGCCGTGCGGATTGCCTGTCGGACGGCCTGGCCTTTGTGGTTGCCGAGATAGTCCATCACCACCACATCGCCGGGCCTGAGCGTAGGCACCAGCCGAGGCGCCCCGGCGGGTCGGAAACTGCGCACCGACAGGTCGCTCGCCGCGTGCGGAAATGCACGTCCTTCTTCGAAATTCTCGCGGCCGGGGCCAAGACGATTGATTATTATGTTTCATGTGATAATGTGTCGCATCAGGGGAGCGTTGGCCATGTCATTGGGGACGGCCAGTTTTATTTCGCAAAGGTGCGTTTGCACTTTTATTTCGATGATGATCGTTCTGACGATCGCCATCGGACTTTCGACATCTACGGCTGCGTCGATGGGCGGAGGGATGACCTCCGACATGTCTCGGGAATCCGCCTCGCAGGCCTGCCAGGCCGAGGTTTCCGGCAGCCTGGCCGAACAGCCCTGTGACGCCGGTGACGACGAACCGAGAGGTTATGCAGCCTGTCCGATGTCGGGCCTGTGTGCCAACATGTCTTCCGGCCCGACCCATTGCGGCTTGCTGGGCCTGACCAGTATCGCCGAGTTGAACCCCGAGAACATCTCGTTTGCGACGGTCCGCTATCTCCGCACCGAGGTTCACGCGGCCGACCTGCCTGCCGACCCGAGGTTCCATCCTCCGATCCTCTGAACCGTTTGTCGCGGCTGCCCGTTGTGCGGGCCGCCAGGAAACACGTTCAAGGGAAGGAGAATTGCAATGGAAAATGCACTCGGACTGGCCGGTTACCAGTCCACGATGATCATCATAGTTTTTGTGGTGCTGGGGCTGGGGATTGCGGCGTTGTTCGCCGCGCTGTTCCTGCCGGCGCGCTGGCGATTGCCGTATTCGATGGAGTTCCTGTTCGTCGGCCTCCTTCTGGTGATGGTCTGGTACGGCGATCGGCGCAGCGCCGAGATTTTCGCTGCCTATCAGGCACCGCTGGAAGAAGAAGGCGTTCTGGAAGTCGGCTATGAACCCGGAGAGGGGGAGTTCGACCGGGTTATCCGTGTTCTGGCCTTTCAGTGGGGCTTTGCCTTCATCAACGAAGAGGATGAGATCTCGCGCAATGCGGCGGTCGTTCAGCCCGGTGAAAGGGTGCTGTTCAGCTTGTTCGCCAATGACGTCATCCACGGCTTCAACATCCCCGCCGCCGGCATCACCGCCGAGTTCGAGCCGGGCGCCGAGCGCAACGTATGGATCCGCGCGCCCGAGGAGCCGGGCCGCTACCTTGTCCAGTGCCTGAACTACTGCGGCGTGGGACACGCGCAGATGAAGGCCTGGCTTGTCGTTCAGGACGACGAAGGCGATGGCGACGAAGATCATGAAGGGGACGCGGCCTGATCCTGGGCCCATCCGTGACAACGCATTCAGAATTGAGGAGTCCGCACCATGGCAAGTGCACATGATGCAGAACGTATGGGGACAAAACCCCACTGGGAGCCGGAGGACGTCATCGGCAAGATGACCCTTTCAACGCTGCTTTTTTCCGACCACTACCGGCACATCGCGATCAAGGGGATGCTGACCTCGGTGGTGATGCTTGGCCTTGGCGGCCTGATGGCGATCTTGTTCAGGACCGAACTGGCCTATCCCGACATTCAGATCCTGGATGCCAGACCCTACATGTCGCTGATGACCTTGCACGGCATGTTCATGGTCTTCGGGTTCATCATTCCGTTCGTGGTTTCGATCATGTACTACATGATGCCCAAGATCCTCGGCACCGAGGAACTGCTGTGGGCGCGCGGCGCGCAATGGAGCTACTGGACATTGATCCTGGCCGCGGTGCTGCTGGTGATCTCGCGGCCCGATTTCACCTGGACATTCTATCCGCCCATGTCTCTGCGCGTTGGGGGCAGCCTGGTCTGGATGGGATATGTCGCGGTTGCCCTGGTGGCGCTCTCGGAGTTTCTCGCCGGTGCGGTGCTGCTGAAGAACGGTTTGGCGGCGGCCAGGCGCAAGGGATACAGCAAGCTGCCCCTGATGGGCTGGGGCGCGATTTCCGAAGGTATCCTGCTGGCCCTGTCGACCCCCATTCTCGGGCTTGTCGGTGTTGTCATGCTGACCGACTGGCTGGAAATGACGGCGCTGTTCGATCCGGCGCGCGGCGGCGACGTGATGACCTTCATGTTCATGTTCTGGTTCTATGGCCACCCGGCGGTCTATCTGCCGCTGATGCCGACGGTGGCGATCCTCTATACGCTTCTGCCCAGGTTTCTGGGTCGCCCGATCTGGAGCTACTGGTCGGCGGTCACGGCTTTTGCACTGCTGACGCTGTTGGGCTTTATCGTGTATCCTCATCACTTCCAGCCGGCCGAAAACGTCAGCGGTTGGTTGCAGCGCGCGACACAGATCCTGACGCTGCTGATCTTCATCCCGTCCACGCTGCATGTGTTCAACTGGATCGCCACGCTCTGGTCCGATCCGATTCCGGATACGGCGCGGCGCGCGGTGCCGTTCAAGTTCATGATCGCGTCGATCTTCTTTCTGATGTACGGCGGTGTGACGGCCTATGTGAACGCCCAGATCGCGACCGACAGCGATTTCGTGCACAACACCTACTTCGTGCCGGCGCATTTCCACGCGATGTTCGTGGGCTTCATGGCCAATATGGCAATGGCGGGGATCTACTACCTCTATCCCTACTTCACGGGCCGGATGTACAGTCAGGGAATGGGAAACACCCATTTCTGGTTCTGGCAGATCGGCATCTTCACCAAGGTCACGATGATGTACCTGCTGGGGTTCAACTACTTCCCGCGCTGGGTGGTGGATTACCTGGACCTGCCGCAATGGTCGACACCGCAACTGATCCTGACCGGGGCGGCCTACCTGATCGGCCTCGGCTTTATCGTGTTCGTCTATAACATCATGCGCAGCTCAACCCGTGGCGTCGCCGTGTCCGGCGACCCCTGGGCAATCGGCGACAGCGACAGCGCCAAAGCCGGCTCGGCCAAGCCGGTCCCTGCGGAATAGGAAGGAGAACCTAAAATGATCATGCGATTGTTTCTGATAATTGGGCTGATCCTTCTTGGAGGGACAGGCTATTTCATCGTCGTTCAGACCCCGCCGACAGTGCAGGCCACGCCTGCGGTTGGCGAGATCGTGCGGCTTCGCGAAGAGGGCATCCTGCCGGAAGGGATCATGTTCGAGAACGAAGAAATCGAGCACGACATTTTCGGGGTGCCGCCCGAAGATGAAGCGATGATCGAGGCCGCCATGGCGAACATGGATATGGACATGGGTGGCATGGACATGGGCGGCATGGACATGGGCGGCGATGGTGACATGGATATGGCCGCTGACGGCGATATGGACATGGCCGCTGATGTCGACATGGACATGGCCGCTGATGGCGACATGGACATGGCCACTGACGGTGACATGGACATGGCCGCTGACGGTGACATGGACATGGCCGCTGATGGCGACATGAACATGGCCGCTGACGGCGGCATGGACATGGCCGCTGACGGTGACATGAACATGGCCGCGGACGGCGACATGGACATGGCCACTGACGGCGACATGAACATGGCCACTGACGGCGACATGAACATGGCCACTGACGGCGACATGAACATGGCCGCTGACGGCGACATGAACATGGCCGCTGATGGCGACATGAACATGGCCGCGGACAGCGGCATGGACATGGCCACCGACGGTGACATGAACATGGCTGCCGACGGTGGCATGGACATGGCCGAAGGCGGTGCTTTCGACGAGGAGGAAGCCGAGCGGCTGATGGCAGGTCAGATGGCCGGTTTGATCATCACCGACGAGGGCGACTTCGATCGTGAGATCGAACTGTCGATGTCGGAATGGACGTTCTCGGACCTTGAAATCGACGCCCAACCCGGCGAGCGGATCCGCTTCACCCTGCGCAATGACGGCAATATCGTGCACGAGTTCATGTTCATGGGCATGGCGCAGATGCAGGGTGTGAACTACCGCGCCCGTCGTGCGGACTGGAACCTGCTGGAGCACGAAGCGCTCTACGAGCAGTCGCTGGTTCTGCCGGGAGAGGAGATCACATTCGTCGCCGAGGTGCTCGCGCCCGGTGCCTGGATGTTCATGTGCATGCTGCCCTATCACATGCAGATGGGCATGATGGGCCAGATGGCGACCGAAGGCATGGCCATGGAGATGTGACCGGCGGGCCGAGTCACGATCAGAACACGGTCCGGCGCACGCGCCGGGCCCACCACCCCTCATCCGAGCGAGAGTGACCGATGTCCGATACCACCAGCAACGCGACCGGCCTGCTCCGGTCCGGATTGCCCAGCTATCTGGCGCTTCTGAAGCCGCGCGTCATGTCACTGGTGATCTTTACCGCGACTGTGGGGGTCTTTGCCGCCCCGGTTGCGGTGGGTCCACTGAACGCCATCCTGTCGTTGCTGTTCATCGCCATCGGCGCCGGCGCCTCGGGCGCTTTGAACATGTGGTGGGATGCCGATATCGACGCCCAGATGCGGCGCACCCGCAACAGGCCGATTCCCAACGGCCAGGTCACGCCACGCGCAGCGCTGGTCTTCGGCCTGGCTCTGTCGGTCCTGTCGGTGGCCGCCCTGTGGGCGGTGTCGAATGCGCTGGCTGCGGGGCTTCTGGCGTTCACCATCTTCTTCTACGCCGTGATCTACTCGATGATCCTGAAGCGGCGGACACCGCAGAATATCGTGATCGGCGGCGCCGCCGGCGCGTTCCCGCCGATGATCGGCTGGGCAGCCGCGACCGGTTCGGTCGGGATAGAGAGCCTGATGCTGTTCGGCCTGATCTTCTTCTGGACACCGCCGCATTTCTGGGCGCTGGCGCTTTACATGCACGACGATTACACCCGCGCCGGGGTTCCGATGTTGACCGTCACCCACGGCCGTGCGGTGACGCGGCGACGCATCCTGCTCTACAGTGTCGTGCTGGCGGTCATATCCGTGGGCGTGGGGGTTTCGGCCATTGGCGGCCCGATCTTCCTGGCGGCAGCGGTGGTGCTGAACGTTGCGCTCTTGCGTGGTGCCGCGACGATCTCGGCGCGGGGCGAGGACGCGGCCGGCGCCGACCGTTACGAGACCGAACGCCGGTTCTTCCGGCTGACGCTCTACTATCTTTTCACCCTCTTCGCTGCCATCTGGCTGGAGGCGGCTATCGGGACCGCTGGCTTCTGAGGTCTTTCCGAGTGTCTTGCACCGGCTTGCAGCCCGATGGGCGGGGTGGAGTATCCGTTCGCCGGAAGCCGGATGATGAAGGGGGCTTTTGCGCCAGGAAGGCTTCACCGCTGGTCGGCTGCACGTCGCGACTTGCATGATGGTGATGGGGATAGAGGCGCTCTATCGCAGGCCGAATACCAGCAGACCCACACCCGGCCACAAGATATATCCGTATCTGTTGCGCAAGCTGGCGGTGAACCGTCCCAATCAGGTCTGGGCGATGGACATTACCTACATCCCCATGGCCCGAGGGTTTGTTTATCTGGTTGCCGTGCTCGACTGGTTCAGCCGGAAGGTGCTGGCCTCGCGACTCTCGGTCACACTGGAAACTGCGCCGTGCCTGAAAGCTTTGAACGAAGCGATCCGTAGGTTTGGCAAGCCGGAGATCATGAACTCGGATCAGGGTAGTGTCCCTGGAGATGGTGTAGGAGGCCGCGCGCGAAGCCATTGGCTTAGCGCAGCACGCGGCCGGGCTGGCGGCCACCAACAGCCGCAATTCCATCAACCGCGCCCTGGTTGAATTCGCCGCCAAGCGCCTCCGCTCCTCGGTGTCGCAGGAAGCGGAGGTCGCCTTCGTCAACCTGACCGACTTCGAAATGCCGATCTACTCCATCGATCGCGAGCGTGCGTCCGGTATCCCGCAGGCTGCCCGGAGCTTCTTCGACCTGATCGGCGCGGCGGAAGCGGTGCTGGTCTCCTTCGCCGAGCATAACGGCACGGTCACATCCGCCTAGAAGAACCTCTTTGACTGGATGAGCCGGATCGACAGACAGGTCTGGCAGGGCAAGCCTGTCGTCTTCCTTGCCGCCTCGCCGGGGCCGCGGGCCGGCGCGGGCGTGCTGGGCCATCAAGCGCAGCTGGCGCCGTTCTTCGGGCCGATCTGCGCGGCGTGCAAGGGATCGGCACATGGGGCGAAGCTTGGGACGCCGAGACCGGGTCGCTCACCCGTGTCGAGGACATCGCGGCGCTGGACGCCGCTCTCTCAGGACTGGTCACGGAACAGGCACGCAAAGGAGAGGCCGCATGAGCCCGAAGTCAAGCGAGCCGAAGCTTGTCATCGTCGGTGACGGCTACCTGGGCAGCGACCTGGCGAAATCGCTCGACGCGGTGATGGATGTCACCCTGATCGAGCGCGCTAGCCATTTCACCCACGCCCCCGCGATGATCCGCGCCATGGTCGACCCGGCGCTGCTGGACCGGGCGCTGATCCCCTACGACGGGCTGCTGGGGCGCGGGCGGGTGATCCGGGGCGAGGCCGCTTCGATTGACGGTACCGGGGTAATGCTGGCCGACGGCACGCAGATTGCGGGCGACTATATCGTGCTGGCCACCGGCTCGTGGAATTCCGCACCGTTCAAATCCGCGACGGGCGACATTGAGGGGCCAAGGGCCGACAATGCGCGCTGAAACGCCGCCCTGCACGAAGCGTCCCGGGTTCTGATTATCGGCGCAGGGGCGGGCGAAACACTACGCGCGCACCTACATCGGCAACGGCGCAGAATGCCCTTGATGAAGGATGGGCGGGCGCGGCCCCGAACCGGGACCGCAACGGCATCGGACAGCCGAAGAAGGGCTTGCCGTGCCGTTCATCTTGCCTCACCTTCCGAGGGATGGGGGGGCTGGCATGACCGAACCACGCAAAGACGCATCCGTCGAGGAAGACCAGACCGACGCCGCCAAACGCCGGGCAGAGGGCGAATTCGTGCGGGGCGTCAGCGGCTTCCGGCACGCCATTGGCGATCCCGATTTCCCGCCAGAGCCAGGACGCTACCACCTCTTCGTGGCCCTGAACTGCCCCTGGTGCCACCGCGTCACGCTGGCCCGGAACGTCCTGGGTCTGGGCGATGGGCTAACGATGGATGTGGTGTTTCCGAACCGCACTGACGAAGATGACCCCGAAGGTCCGAACCTGTGGCAGTTCAACCCAACCCGTCCCGCCAGCCTGACCGGCGCGCCGCTGCCTGAATGCACCTCCGAGACCGGGACCGGCAGATCGCACCGCCTGGTCCGCGACATCTACCGCGCTGAAGGGTCCGACGAACAATCCGTTCCGATCCTCTACGACAAGCAAGCGGGCCGCGTCGTCAATAACGAGAGCGCCGAGATCCTGCGCATGTTGAACGCCGCCGCCGGGCCGCTGGGCAGCACCCTGTCCGACACCGACAGGCCCGACCTCTACCCGGTTCAGCCCGGCCTTCGCAGCGAGATCGAGGATCTCAACGACCTGATCTACACCGCCATCAACAACGGGGCCTACAAGGCCGGGTTCTCATCGGACCAGGCTGCCTATTCAGATGCGTTCAAGGCCTATTTCAATGCGCTGGACGCCCTGGAGGCCCGCTTGTCCGACGGACGCCCTTTCCTGACCGGCCCAGATTTCACCGAAGCCGATCTGCGCCTGTTCCCCACCCTCTACCGTCACGACCCGGTCTATTACGTCCGGATGAAGCTGAATGGCGCGCGCATCCTGGATTATCCACATTTGTGGCGCTGGCTGTGCCGTGCCCATGCCCTGCCCGGAGTCGCGGGCAGCGGATCGCTGATCCATTGCCGGCAAGGCTATTTCGGCAGATCGTGGAACGGCACCATCCCGTTGGGACCATTCAGGCCGATGCCCTACCCAGAGGCCTACGCGCACCCGGAACTTTGCGACTGATCCAATTTGGATCTGAACCGCATTCGGCACCCCAGACCGGCGCGCGTGAGTCGCGGGCCGGATCGTGCGACCGTTCAGAACCAGTAATACGGCACCCCGAAATGGTCGTGGGCGCGTTGTTCCCACTGCCGGTCGCGGTACCATTCGTCATGCGGCTCGGGGGCGCCCTTGACCTCTTCTTCCGTGATGTCGGTGCGATAGGCGCCAAGCGAGGGGTCGTAGCGCAACCTCTTCCACGGCACCGGGTAGTGATCCTTGCCAAGGCCGAGGAAGCCGCCGAAGCCGACACTGGCATAGGCCACCTGGCCGGTTTCGCGTTCGATCATCAGGTGGTCGATCTCACCGATCTTGGTGCCGCTCGGGTCCACGACGGGGTTGCCGTTCACATCGCCCGAACTGATCAGGGGCGTCGATTTCACATAATCATCCATGTCCAGGTCTCCTTTCAGGTCTCTGCAAGGAAAACGTGGCGGAAGAGGCGTTCGTTCCCGCCCCCTCATGGCGGTCGGCCAAAATGCGCTCAGCCGTCTTTCTTGTCGGGCAGCCCCTTACGGTCGGTCGCGGCGTAATCCTGCAGCTCCGCCTCGCTCATCTCGTCATACATCTCCTCCGAGGCGCCTTGCAGCTCGGATACCTTGGTTTCGCCGCGCTTGGCCGCCAGGGCCGCCCCGGCCGCTTTCTGTTGTGCTTTCGATTCTGCGGGCATGGCGCGCGCCCTCCTGCTTGCGTTGCAATGCAGGGGAAACGCAGCATGCAAGGGCGGGGTTCCGTTCAGATCACGATGTTGAACTGCGCCCGGATCGCCCGGTCGATATCCGGGGCCAGCGTGCTGCCCGCCTTCTCAAGAATCGCATTCTTGCGCGCAATCGCGGCGTCCAGCAGCTTGGGCTTGCCCGCCTCGCCCCATTCCTTCGGGCTCATCCGGTTGCCGACCGCCGGGTAGATATATTCCGTCTGCATCAGCGCCAGCGTCTGGTCCGATCCCAGGTAATGCCCCGGCCCCTCCAGGCAAACCGCGCGCATCACCTCGATCGACAGCGCATCCTCGGTCACGTCGATGCCCCGCACACAGCGCAGCGCCTGCCCCAGGATGTCATCGCCCATCACCAGGCTTTCCAGGCAATACCCAAGCAGCGAGGCATGCATCCCCACCGCCTCATAGACCATGTTGAGGCCCGAAAGCCCCGCCATCACATTGGTGATCCCCTGTTCCCACCCGGCCTGCATGTCGGGCAGCTTGCTGTCCGAGATCCCCGCCGCCGCGCCGCCCGGAAGGCCGTAGAACTGGTGCATCTGCGCGCAGCCCGCCGTCAGCAGCGCCTGTTCCGCCGACCCGCCCGACATCGCGCCGGTGCGCAGGTCGCTGACAAAGGGCCAGGTGCCGAACACCGCCGGATGACCCGGCTGGATCGCGTTGACATAGACCACGCCCGCCAGGCATTCGGCGACGGCCTGCACGATGGCGGATGCAATCGGCGCGGGCGCGGTGGCCCCGGCCTGACCGGCGGAAAGCAGCAGAACCGGCATCCCGCGCCGGATGCAATCCTCCATCACGAGGCAGCTTTCCTCGGCAAATTTCATCGGCGGCACGACGAAACAGTTGGAGTTCGACACGAAGGGCCGCGCCCGCCACGCCGCCTCGCCGCCCGCGATCATGTGCAGAAGGTCGAAACAGCCCGCGACATGGGAGGGGTCGGAAAACGAGGTGCCGATATGCTTGGTCGTGCCCGAGCAGCTTGCGAATATCGTGTTGATATCCATGTCGAAATTGTCGGTTATATCGCGACAGACCATGGGCCGCTGGAAGAAATGCACATTGTCCAGGTGCTGCACCAGCCGCGCCGCGGCATAGAGATCGGCGGTGCTGCTTTCGCGGTAGGTGTCGGTTTCAAGGTCCACCACATGCACCGCCGCGCCTGCCGTGCCGTAATGCACGCGCGTGCCCGACAGGTGCAGATCGTGTTTCGGATCGCGCGCCATCAAGGTGATGTCGCGCGCCGCCAGCGCCAGCATGTCCTCGACCAAGGCACGCGGAAATCGCAGCCGCCCGTCATCGCCCTGTACCGCGCCCGCCGCCGTCATCGCCACCACCCCCGAGGGCGGGGCCTGCGCCAGTCCGATCTGCTCCAAAGCCTGCAACGCGGCCTCATGGATGCGGGCGATATTGGCCTCGCTCAGGGGCTTGTATTGCCCGCCCGACAGGCCGGGGCGCACGGGGCGCATGTTTTCGGCCAGCGGGGCCGCGCGCAGCGCCTTGCGGGCGGCGCGCCCGCCCGACCGCTTCGCGCGTGTGGAGGTTTCCGTCGTCATTGCTTCACCCTTTCCGACCGTGGGTCATAGAGCGGCCTCAAACTGGCCATGGCCTCGTGACGCGTGCCTGCGATCTCGATCTCGTAGGATGAGGCCAGCACATCGGCGGGAGCCTCGCCCTTGCAGGGCACATAGCCAAGCCCGACAGCCGCGCCCAAATGATGCCCGTAATTGCCCGAGGTGAGGTAGCCCACCATCTTGCCATCGCGGATGATCGCCTCATTGTGGAACAGCATCGGCTCAGCGTCGCGCAGTTGGAACTGCACCAGCCGCCGCGCCAGACCTTCCTCGCGCTTGCGCAACACCGCGTCACGCCCGATGAAATCGCCCTTGTCGGGCTTGACGGCAAAGCCAAGCCCCGCCTCAAGCACGTGATCCTCATCGGAAATGTCATGTCCGAAATGGCGAAACGCCTTTTCCGTCCGGCACGAATCCAGCGTGTGCATCCCGCAGAGCTTCATCTCCGGCGCGGCCTCGGTCAGCGTCTCGAAGACATGCGCCGCCTGATCGGAGGAAACATAGAGCTCCCATCCCAATTCACCCACATACGTGACCCGATGCGCCCGCGCCAACCCCATCCCGATCTCGATCTCGCGCGCAGTGCCGAAGGGGTGCGCGGCGTTGGAGAAATCGTCGGGGCTGACCGCCTGCATCACCTCACGCGCCTTCGGCCCCATGACGCACAGAACCGCCTCCGCCGCCGTCACATCCGTGATCACCGCCAGGTCGTCGCCAAGGTTCCGCCGCAGCCAGTTAAGATCGCGTTGCAGCGTCGCCCCCGGCACGACGAGGAAGAACGCGGTCTCGGACAACCGCGTCACCGTCAGGTCGCATTCGATCCCGCCGCGCGCGTTCAGCATCTGCGTATAGACGATGCGCCCCGCCGCGACATCCATCTGCCCGCCGCAGACCCGTTGCAGGAAGGCCAACGCCCCCGGCCCCTCGACCCGGATCTTGCCGAAACTGGTCATGTCGAAGAACCCGACCGCTTCGCGCACCGCCTTGTGTTCGGCGGCGTGGTTGGCAAACCAGTTCTGCCCCTTCCAGTCGTAGCGATATTCGCGCTCCTGCCCCTCATCCGCGAACCAGTTGGCCCGCTCCCATCCGGCCATTTCCCCGAACACCGCGCCGCGCGCTTTCAAATGTTCATGCAGGGGCGACCGCCTGATGCCACGCGCGGTTTCCACCTGCCGGTAGGGGTAGTGATCGGCATAGAGCAGGCCCAATGTCTCGCTCACCCTCTCGCGCAGATAGCGCCGGTTGCGCTGGAACGGCTGCGCCCGGCGGATGTCGGATTCCCACAGGTCAAAGGGCGGCTCGCCATCCTCGATCCACTGCGCCAGCGCCATGCCCGCCCCGCCCGAGGAGACGATCCCGATGGAGTTATACCCGGCCGCCACCCAGTAGCCGCGCAATTCCGGCGCTTCGCCGAGGTAATAACGGTCATCCGGGGTGAAGCTTTCCGGTCCGTTGAAGAACGTATGAATGCCCGCCGTCTCGAACAGCGGCACCCGGTTCATCGCCATCTCAAGAATGGGCTCGAAATGGTCGAAATCCTCGGGGAGGCTGTCAAACTCGAAATCCTCCGGAATGCCCGCCATCCCCCAGGGCTTCGCGCGCGGCTCGAACGCGCCGAGCATCATCTTGCCCGCGTCCTCCTTGTAATAGGCGCATTCATCGGGCACCCGCAGCACCGGCAGCCTCCCCATGTTTTCAACGGGTTCGGTCAGCAGGTAGAAATGCTCACACGCATGCAGGGGCAGCGTGACGCCGGATGCAGCCGCCAGATCGCGCCCCCACATGCCGCCGCAATTGATCACCACATCCGCCGCGATATGGCCCTGTTCACCGCCGCGCTCCCAATCCACGCCGGTCACCCGCGCGCCGTCATCGGTGACGCGCGCCACTTTCACACCCTCGATCACCTGCGCGCCCCGCATCCGCGCGCCCTTGGCCAGCGCCATGGCGATATTGGCGGGGTCGCATTGCCCATCGAGCGGCAGATGCACCGCGCCGACCACGTCCGAGACATTGAGATGCGGATACATCGCCTTGACCTCTGCGGGCGAGATCTCCGCCACCTCCACATCCAGCGCGCGCGCCAGCGTCGCCTGGCGCAGCAATTCCTCGTGCCGGTGCTCCGTCAACGCGACCGAGATCGACCCGTTCTGCCGCATCCCCGTGGCCACGCCGGTTTCAGCCTCCAGATCGACATAAAGACCGGCGGAATACTTCGCCAATTGCGTCGCGTTGTGGGTATTCCGAAGCTGCCCGATCAGCCCCGCCGCATGCCACGTGGTGCCACAGGTCAACTGCTTGCGCTCCAGCAGCACGATGTCGGTCCAGCCCAGTTTCGCCAGGTGATAGGCGACCGAACAGCCCGAGACGCCGCCCCCGATGATGACGGCACGGGCGTGGGTGGGAATGGGTTTCATGGCGCGACCTCAGATTATCTGGTGACCCGCGGCGCGCAGCCGCGTGGCGATTTCCGCGATATGGGCGGGGCCGATCTCGCAGCAACCACCGAGGATCGTGGCGCCTTGATCGACCCAGGTGAGCGCGAGCCTGGCATAGGCGTCGGGCGTCATATCCGCGCGTTCCTGCAACGCATCCACCGTCGGCGCCTCTTCCAGGAATCCTTCGGAAATGCGCGTGAACCCGTTGGCATAGGCCCCGAACGGCACCCCGAACCCCTTGAGGATCTCCAGCCCGTCGGCCACCACCTCGGGCCGGGTGCAGTTGATCAATACGGCCTCGGGCGCGAAATCCGCGACCACAGGGGCCAGGTCATCCACCCCCTCGCCCGAACGCAGCCGCGTTCCATCCCCGTCCATGGTCGAGACCGCCAGCCAGACCGGCTTGCCCGCCTCCTTCGTCCCCTCCAACGCCCCGATTGCATGCTTCACCGACACCACCGTTTCGATCAGGAAGAGGTCGACCCGGTCGCGGATCAGCCCCACGATCTCGGCGTAGATCGCCCCCGCCTCTTGCGGGTCGGGGCACAGGTCGGGCCGGTAGGACGCCCCGAGCGGCCCAAGCGCGCCCGCCACCCGTCCAGCGCCAAAAGCCTCCCGCGCCGCGACAGCGCCACCCACCGCCGCGGCCAGCAGATCCTCGAACCGCTCCTCGACGCCCGCGCGCACCAGCCGGTCGCGCAGCACCGCGTAGGTGTTGGCCGTCGCCACCGTCGCCCCCGCGGCGAAGTAATCCCGGTGCAGCCCCGCCACCAGATCGGGTTTCTCCATCATCACCGTGGTGGACCAGAGCGGCGTCGGACGGTCGCCCGCCCGCTTGACCAGCTCCTGCCCGATGGAGCCGTCCATGAGGGTCACGCGGCTCACGCCCGCAACCTTTCATTCTCGGGATCCCACAGCGGCCGATCCTCCTGCACCACCGCGCGGTGTTTCTGTCCGTAGATTTCTACCTCCAACTCGGTCCCCGGCACCGCCAGTTCGGCCCGCA
Source organism: Alterinioella sp. B-7 (assembly GCF_056857775.1). NCBI lineage: Bacteria > Pseudomonadati > Pseudomonadota > Alphaproteobacteria > Rhodobacterales > Paracoccaceae > Alterinioella > Alterinioella sp. B-7. The sequence continues at coordinate 875,691 of NZ_JBSXNT010000039.1, read as the reverse complement.
CCATGCCAAGCGCGATCGAGGCATTCACCCGGTAGCCCCAGCCGCCGCTGGTGGTCTCGCCGACGATCTCATCGCCGTGCCAGAGGCAGGACATATAGGGCGCATCGGCCTCCCCCGCCTCCACGATCAGCGTCACAAAGCGCTTGGACACGCCGCGCTGCTTCTCGGCCATAAGCGCGGCTTTGCCCGGAAACTCCTGCGGCTTGTCCAGTTTCACAAAGCGGTCCAGCCCGCCCTCAAGCAGGCTGTAATCGGTGGACAGATCGCCCTTCCAGGCGCGGTATCCCTTCTCCAGCCGCAGGCTGTTCAACGCATACATGCCAAAGGGCTTGGCCCCGGCGGCGATCACCGCATCATGGATCGCGGGCATATCCGCGTTCTCGGCATGGATTTCCCATCCCAACTCGCCCGCGAAAGACAGCCGCACCAGCGCCGCCCAACGGCCCGCGATCTCGGTCTCCTGAAGGCTCAGCCAGGGCAGGGTCAGGTCGGCATCGCAAAGCGTGGCCATCAGGTCGCGCGACTTCGGCCCGGTCACGATCAGGGTCGACATCCGGTCGGTCCAGTCTGTCAGGGTGAACCCCGCATCCTGCGGCATGTGGCGCGTCAACCAATCCCGGTCATGCCATTGCGCCGAGGCCGCCGTGACCAGGATGAACAGATCCTCCGCCTCGCGCGCGACTGTCATCTCGGTCACGATCCGCCCGCGATGATCGGCGAAATAGACCAGCCCGGCGCGGCCCAGTTTCGGCAGCGCCCCGGCCACCAGCCCGCGCAGCCACTCATCCGCGCCCGGCCCTTCGACCTTGAACCGCGAGAACCCCGGCAGGTCCAGCACGCCGACATGATCGCGCACCGCCTCGCATTCCTCGCGGATGCGCGCCTCCCACGGGCCGCTGCGGCCCCAGGTATGCGTCGCCTCAAGCGAGGTATCGTCGCCCGGCTTGGCGAACCAGTTCGCCCGCTCCCACCCGTTATAGGCGCCCATCACGCCGCCCGCCGCGATCACGCGGTCATGCACGGGCGACAGCTTCCGGTCGCGTCCGGCGGGCCATTCATGCCAGGGGAAATGCATCGCGTATTCGTTGCCATAGGTCTCCATCCCCTTGACGACGCAATAGGCGTGATCGGTGTAATCTGTGTAGCGGCGCGGATCGACGGCCCACATGTCCCATTCGGTCGCGCCATCGACGATCCATTCGGCCAGCACCTTGCCCGCCCCGCCGCCCTGCGCGATACCGAAGGTGAAGACGCAGGCCTCGAAGGCGTTTTTCACCCCCGGCATCGGTCCAAGCAGCGGCAGCCCGTCGGGCGCGTAGGGGATCGGCCCATTGATCACGCGGGACACGCCCGAGGTGCCAAGCAAAGGCACCCGCTCCATCGCATCGGTGACGATCTCCTCGATCCGGTCCAGATCGTCGGGGTAGAGCTGAAAGCTGAAATCCTCGGGCATCGGGTCGCCCGGATCCTCCCATGCGGCCCGGCAATTCGGCTCATAGGGCCCAAGGTTGAAGCCGTTCTTCTCCTGCCGCAGATAGTAGGAGACATCGACATCGCGCAGAAGCGGCAGCTTGCGGCCGTTCTCCTTCGACCAGGCCACAACCTCCGGCACCTCCTCCGACAGCAGGTACTGATGGCTCATCACCATCATCGGCACGGTGCGCCCGCCATAGGGCTTGAACCACTCGCCCACCCGCTGCGCATAATAGCCTGCGGCGTTGACCACGTAGTCACAGCCGATATCGCCCTTTTCGGTGTGGACGATCCAGCCCTCGCCGTCCTGCGTCACCCCCGTCGCAGGCGTAAACCGCAGGATCGCGCACCCCATCTCCCGCGCACCCTTGGCCAGGGCCTGGGTCAGCTGCGCCGGGTCGATATCGCCGTCATTCGGATCATAGAGCGCGCCCGCCAGGTCATGTGTTTCCAGGAACGGATAGCGCGCCTTGGTTTCTTCAGGGCTGAGGATCTCGATATCCATCCCCTGGTAGCGCCCCATCGCGGCGGCGCGCTGAAACTCCTGCATCCGCAGCTCCGAATGCGCCAGCCTGAGAGACCCGGACTGGTGATAATTCATCGGGTAATCGACCTCATCGCCCAAGCGCGCATAAAGCTCGGTCGAATAGCGCTGCATGTTCATGATGCCCCAGGAGGTGCTGAAGGTCGGCACATTCCCCGCCGCGTGCCAGGTCGATCCGGCGGTCAGCTCGTTCTTCTCCAGCAGAACGCAATCCGACCAGCCCCGCGCCCCCAGGTGATAGAGCACCGAGGCCCCCACGACCCCGCCGCCAATGATCACGACGCGCGCGCGCCCTGGAATCTCAGCCATCGAACCCCTCCGCAAATCAGCCTCGCCAAAGCCTATCCGCGCGCCCACCCTGCTATCAATCGCCCGTAATCGCCCTTTTTAATCGACAAGTCCGATTAGCTTCTTCATTTTGCCGAAAATACCTCAGAGGGTTTGGGAGAGGATCTCCCAAGCGGTCGGGCGAGGGCTCCCGCCGGGGGGCCCGAGCCCGACCGCACCCAAGCGCACCGGAAAGGCCCACGCGATGCAGATCGAACTTGTCGAAACCTTCCTTGACCTCTGCGACACGCGCAGCTTCAACCGCACCGCGGACCGGCTCGGCGTCACCCAATCCACCGTCTCGGGCCGCATCAGGAGCCTGGAGAAATCCCTCGACCGCAGGCTCTTCCAGCGCAACCGCTCCGGCACGTCGCTGACCCTCGAAGGGCTGCGGTTTGAGCCCCACGCCCGCGCCCTGCGCGTCGGCTGGTCCGAGGCCCTGCGCGCCACCCGCGATGCGGGGCCCACCGCGACCACCCTGCGCGTCGGGCTGCAACGAGACCTGACCTCACCGCAGATCGGCGACTGGGTGCGTGCCTTCCGCGCCTACCTGCCCGACACCGCGCTCTATATCGAGGCCGATTTCTCCACCCAGATGTGCAACGACCTGATGCAGGGTATCCTTGACGTGGCGGTGATCTACACGCCGAAACCGCACCCAGATCTCTATTTCGAAACCCTCTCCGAGGTCCGCTTCCGGATGATCTCCGACGTCGCCGACACGCTCGCCGCAATCCCTGCCGACAGTTACGTGCAGGCCGCGATCAGCGATGCCTTCGACCGTCTGCACAAGACGCTTTTGCCGGGGCTCAGCGCGTCGGCCATCCAATGCGGGCAGAACTCGCTGACCTCGGCCATGCTGACCGCGCTTGGCGGATCGGGCTACGTGCTGGAGGATACCGCGGCCGATCTGACCGCCACCGGGCGCTTCGCTTACGTCGACCGCGCCCCGGTTATTCCGCAGCCGGTCTATTCCGCGATCCACCTGCGCAACCGGCACCGCTCCTCCTACCGCAAGCTGATCCAGCTTCTCGGCGCGCATGTGCCGGGGCATCGGGGCTTTGATCCCGGTTGATCCGGCTCAATCCCGGATCTCCTCCTGTCGGGTGACCGCGCCGTGCAGCCACAGGAAGAAACCGGCGAAGATGAGGCCGCCGCCAAAGCCCGAGAAGGCCAGCCAGCCCGCGAAATTGCCGGTGACCATCACCGCGATCCCGGCGGCGATCACCAGGATACTCAGCAGCAATTCACGCTTGGCGGGGGTTCTGAACAGGTTTGCAAGGGTCATGATGGGCACTCCTGACATGTCACGTTTCGGGGGAGCCTCAAGGATACGCCTATCATTAAATTAGTAAAACGAATATAATTCGCCTATCAAATCGGATTATTCGATGGGAACGCCATGAATATCGAACAGGCCCGCAGCTTTCTGGCGGTGGCGGATACCGGCAGCTTCGTCGCCTCCGCCGAACGGCTCCATGTCACCCAATCGACCATCAGCGCGCGGATCAGGACGCTTGAAGAGGTGTTGGGATGCACCCTCTTCCAGCGCAACCGCACCGGCGCGACGCTGACGGGCGCGGGGCTTCGGTTTCAGCCCCGCGCGCTTCAGATGGTGCGCGCGTTTGAAAGGGCGCGGCGCGAGACCGGCCTGCCCGACACCATTCGCGCGCAGGTCGCCATCGGGGCCCGGTTCGGGCTGTGGGATGCGCAAGCGGTGACCTGGCTTGAGGATCAGTCCCGCCGCCGCCCCGACGTGTCCTTTCGCGCCGAGATCGCCTTTGAACCGGAATTGATGCAAGGTCTCATCGACGGCCATCTCGATATCGGCCTCATGTACACGCCGCAGCACCGCCCCAGGCTGGAACAGCTTCCCTTCCGCATCGAACGCCTGCGCCTCGTCTCGTCCGACCCTGAAACGCCGGTGCGGCCCGACCATTACGTGCATATCGAATGGGGGCCCGAGTTCGACGCGCAGCTGGCCGCCGGGTTCCCCGAGTTCTTCCGCACCCGGATGTCGTTCAACATCGGCTGGCTGGCGCTGCAATATCTCAAGAACGCGCGCGGATATGCCTATTTCCCCGACCGCTTCGTGCGCCCCGAGCTGGAGACGGGGGTGTTTCACATCGTCGAGGACGCCCCGGTGTTCGAGCTTCCCTCCGCGCTGGTCATCCGCTCGGACCGCGACCGCGCCCTGATCGACCCGATGGTCGACAGCCTGCGCCGCCTTGCCGGGTGATCCCGCGCCTCAGCGCCGGTTGATCCAGCGAAAGAACAGCGGCGCCGAGAAGACCACGATCGCGATCCGCACGATATGGGTGACCGAGACATAGGCGATGTCGCCGCCCAGGGCGAAGGCCAACAGGCTCATCTCGGTCAGACCGCCCGGCGAATAGGCCAGGAAGGCCTGCGCCAGGTCGGTCGCGGTCAGGCTGGCCACGACCCAGGCAAAGCCCACGCCGGTGATCAGCATGATGGTTGTCGAAAACACCGACAGGAACAGGTCGCGCCCGACCTCGCGCAGTCTCGCGCCCAGGAACCGCGTGCCGATCAGCGAGCCCATCACCACCTGTGCCGCGATCACAAAGACCGTCGGCGGCGGCAGGTCGACCAGTTGCACGACATGCGCCGCCGCGCTCAGGATCATCGGCCCAAGCAGGCGCTGCGCGGGCAGGCGCAACAGGCGACCGAACGGTACGCCCAATGCGGCGCAACCGATCAAGATCAGGTAATCCAGCACCCCCGGCGCGCCGATCGGGGTCCAGATCCCGCCGTTGCGCCCCGATTGCACCCCCAGGACCAGCCCGAAGAACAGGCCCACGAAGGTGACCGTCAGCAGCACGCGCGACGCATGGGCCAGCGCGATCCGCCGCTCCTCGCCTCCCGCCTCGCCACCCAAGAGCAGCATCTCGTTCAGCCCCCCGGGCATGGCGCTGAAATAGGCGGTGACCGGATCGAACCGGCCAAGATGGCGATAGATCAGGTACGACCCGCCCGCCGCCGTCATCAGGAACGGGGCCAGCACAAGGAAGGAAATGCTCCAATCGCCCAATGCCTCGAAGGTCTCGGCGCTGACACCCGAGCCCAGCATCACCCCGATGATCGGCACGAAGATGTTGCGCAGCGGCATCGAGGCCCGGACAGGTGCGCCCGCAAGTGCGGCCACCGTATTGCCCAGCATCGCGCCCAGCATCCATGGCAGGGGCATCCCGGCCATATAGGCCAGCCACCCAGAAGCGAGGCCCACCGCCAGCGATGTCATCACCCCGCGCCAGTCCGGGCCGCCGAATATGCCAATCAAAGCGGCCAAACCCTATCCGCCCGCCAGATGGGTTTCCCCGCGCGCCTTCGCCAGCGCGATCTGTTTCTGCCGCTCGCGGAACCGGGCGCGATCGGCCTCGGAGTGTTCATTCACGCAATGATGGCACTGCACGCCCGCTTCATATTCGGGCCGCTCCATGTCCCGCGGTGTCAGCGGACGGCGGCAGGCGCGGCACAGAGCGTGCGGGCCTTGGCTCAACCCATGCCCGACCGAGACCCGCTCATCGAAAACGAAACAGTCGCCCTGCCACAGGCTCTCCTCCTCGGGCACATCCTCCAGGTATTGCAGGATTCCGCCCTTGAGGTGGTAGACCTCCTCAACGCCTTGGGAAATCAGGTAGTTGGTCGATTTCTCGCAGCGGATACCGCCGGTGCAGAACATCGCGATCCGCTTATTGTGAAACCGGTCCTTGTTCGCCTCCCACCAGGCGGGGAAGTCGCGGAAGCTTTCGGTCTCCGGGTCCACTGCCCCCCGGAACGTGCCGATGGCGGTCTCGTAATCGTTGCGCGTGTCGATCACCGCCACATCCGGCGCGGAAATCAGCGCGTTCCAGTCCCGCGCCCGAACGTAGTGACCCACCGCCGCCTTGGGATCGACCCCCGGAACGCCCAGCGTCACGATCTCCTTTTTCAGGCGCACCTTCAGGCGGCCAAAGGGAGGGCTGTCGCTGGTGCTTTCCTTCCACTCCAGACCGGCACAGCCCGGCAAGCCCCTGATATGGGCCAGCACCTCGTTCAACCCGTCACGCGGCCCCGCGATGGTGCCGTTTATCCCCTCGCCCGCCAGCAAAAGCGACCCGCGCACGGCATTGGCCGCGCAGACCGCGCGCAGCGGCGCCTGCAAGGCGGCGGGATCCTCGAACCGGGTGAAGTGATATAGCGCGGCAATGGTATACATGCGCGCGGTGTTACGCCTCTGTCCGGGGATGCTCAAGACCCCTGCCCGCGCGTCAGTCGCGCGCCAGGAACTCCAGGATAGCATCGGTCTGCTGCTGCCAGGTGGGATCGGGCGTCAGGCACAGCGTGTTGCCGCTTTCCACCACAAGGAACTCCGCCCCCTCGATCCCCGCCGCGATCAGGCGGCCCTCGGTGATCGGGTGAACCACATCATTGCGCGCATGGATCACCAGCGTTGGCACCGACACCTTGCCCAGATAGGGCCGCGCGTCGAACCGGTCGATGGTCTCGCGGTTGATCACGGATTCGCGCGCCGAGGTGGCCTTGCCGACATAGGTGATCAACTCGGTGATCTCGTCGAACCGCAGCCCCGGCACCGCCATCGTCATCCAGGCCCGCATCAGGCCGCTTTGCGGGTCGCCCCATCCACCGGCGTGGATCAGCGACAGGAACGGATCGTCGCGCGCAGGCGTATCGGGGGCACCGCGCAGGGCCCGCCCGCGCGCATAGCCTTGTTGCAGCACCAGCTTGCTGACCCGCTCGGGATGCTCCGCCGCGCATTGAATGGCAACCGCAACGCTGTTCAGGGTGGCCAGGATCGGGAACCTCTCCAGTCCGGCGGCATCCGCCACCGCCAGCAGATCCTCGACATGGGCCCGCATCGGCGACACCGTCCCGCCGCTATCCGACAGCCCCGCGCCGCGCATGTCGTAGCGCACCAGTTGATGCGCGGCCCCCAACGCGTCGAAGGTCGGACGCAAGAGCGGGCTGAGCCAGTCCAGTTCCAGATGCGTGACGTGATGCGACGCCTTGAGCAGCGGCGGCCCATCGCCCGAGATCGCATAGGCCAGCATCGTGCCATCCGCCGAGGTCGTGTAGCGCGTCACCTGGTTGCCACGCGGGCCCGCGGCGGGAGCCCCCTCATGCGTCACCGGCACCGCCAGCTCGATCCCCCGGCGCGGCACCGTGCGGATCACCGCCTGCCGCTTGCCGTCATCGCCCACCGCGCTGCGGGCGGCGTTGATCCGCGCGCTGATCGTCGCATCCGACACGATCCGGCCCTTCCAGACGGTCTCGATCAGCTTGTCGCGGCTGACCAGGGCGCCTGCGTTCTCGGCCAGGACACAGAGCAGGTCGAACACCTGCGGCTCCACCGCCTGCACCTCGCCGCCGCGCAGCAGGCGAAAGCTGCCGGTGTCCAGAACGCAATCGGCAAAATGATACTGCATCGGCGGGCCGCCTTCCCTCGTTGCGGAAGGATCGGGAGTTTTCGCCGCAAGATCAAGGATATTGCGCGTTGCCAATGGCGCCATCCTGCGTAGGGTATGGGGAACACGCGCATATCCAAGGACGAGGCCCCATGCACCCAGACACCCATGCCCTGATCGTCATCGACGTGCAGAACGACTTTTGCCCCGGCGGTGCGTTGGCCGTCGATGGCGGCGACCAGATCGTGCCCGGCATCAACGCGCTGATGGAGGATTTTTCCGCCATTGTCCTGACCCAGGACTGGCACCCGTTCGGCCATTCCAGCTTCGCCAGCGAGCACCCCGGCGCCGCGCCCATGTCGGTGGTGGAGTTTCCCTATGGCCCGCAGGTTCTCTGGCCCGATCACTGCATCCAGTCGAGCCCCGGCGCCGCCTTCCACGCCGACCTGAACACCGTCGCCGCCGACCTGATCATCCGCAAGGGCTTCCGCCCCGCCATCGACAGCTATTCGGCCTTCTTCGAGAATGACCACGAAACCCCGACAGGGCTTGAGGGCTACCTGCGCACGCGCGGCATCACGCGGTTGACCATGGTGGGCCTCGCCACCGATTTCTGCGTCAAGTTCTCGGCCGTGGATGCCGCGAGGTTGGGCTTCGACGTGACCGTGCAGATGGACCTCTGCCGCGCCATCGACCTCGACGGGTCACTCGCTGCGGCGATGGACGAGATGAAATCCGCCGGGGTGACGCTGGCGTAGGGTGGGCAGGTCTGCCCACCGCGCCCCACCTCACGGCAACGCGTCCGTCCGCCACAAATGCACCTTCAACCCCCCGAAACTGACCGCCCTGCCCTGCGGCAACCACGGCAGCCCGGTCGCCTTCGCCAGCCCCGCGTCACTCGTCACGAGCCCCACGCGCCAACCTGAAAACCGCTCCGCCAGCACCTTGCCGAGCGTGCCGTAAAGCGAAAACAAGAGCTTCCGGTTGCCCACCCGCGCCCCGTAAGGCGGGTTCACCATCACCAATCCCGGCGGCCCCTCGGGCGGCTGCAAGTCGCTGATCGCAGCCCGTGCAAACGCGGTCACGCCCGAGACACCGGCCCGCTCGGCATTGGCCTGCGCCCCCCGGATCGCGCCATCGTCGCGGTCATAGCCGAAGAACCGCACCGGCCCCTCTGCCGTCACATCCCGTTTCATCGCCGCGAACGCGCCCGCACCGAAGCTTGCCAGATCCTCGAAGGCAAAGCGCCGTGACCGCCCCGGCTGCATCCCTGCCGAAACCTCCGCCGCCTCGATCACGAATGTCCCCGACCCGCACATCGGATCGACGACCGGCCCGGTGCCGTCAAACCCGCATTCCGCCAGGAACAGCGCCGCGAGATTCTCCCGCATCGGGGCCTTGCCGACAAATTCCTTGTGCCCGCGCCGATGCAGCGCCACGCCCGAGCTATCGACGCTGATCGTGCACAGATCATCCTCGATCCGCACCTTCACCACCAGTTCCGCCTCGGGCGAAAGCGTCACGCCAAGCTCCTCGACCAGGGCCCGCTCGACCCGCTCAGCCGCCGCCTTGGCATGGTAAATCTTCGACTTGCGGCAAGTCACCTCTACCCGGACCGGCACATCCCGGCGCAGGACATCCCCCCAGGGAAATTTCCGCGCCCGCTTGTCCAGCTGCGCCAGGTGCATCGCCCGGAACGCCCCCAGCCGCACCAGCACCCGGCCCGCGCCGCGCAACTCCAGGTTGGCACGCCAGACATCGGCCCAGCCGCCCGCCACCTCGACGCCGCCCGCCACGGCGCGCGGCTCGGCAAACCCCCTGGCCGCCGCCTCTTGCGCAAGCGCCGCCTCCAGTCCGGGGGCGGTGGCCAGAAAAATGGAATATCGCGCGTCTTCGGTCATCCCCCTCCCCTATCGCCAAATTCCGTCGGGACAAAGGGCCAAACCTTCCCCACCGTTAACCTTTTGGTAAGGATCGGTCCGACAAACAGGACCTGTCACTTTTTGTAATCGGTCGGTGCGATGATGCGTGTGTTTCTGTCTGCTTGTCTCCTCGCGGTCGTTCTGACCCGTCCCGCATCCGCGCAACAAGATCCCCTCGCGGGCAGTCTGGACGCCATCGAAACCCGCCTGGCCGAGGTCGAGCGCGATCTTGCGGGCTATGAGGGCGGCGCGATCCGGGACATCCTGCTTCTGCGTCGCCAGACCCTCGCGCTGACCCGCGACATGATCACGCTCAGACTGACCGGAGAGGCCACAGGCGCCTCAGAAGACCTCCGCCTGCCCACCCGGACGCCCGATCCGGCCCGCGCGGGCCAACTGGCAGGCGAGATCGCCGCCGCCGAGGCCCGCGTCGAAACCGCAAGGCGCGAGGCCGAGGGGACCGGTGGCCTGTTGCAGCTTTCGGCACTCGCGGCCTATCACGCCGAGCAATTGGGGCTGACCCGGCTCAGGCTTGCATGGTTCGAGGCGGAGTATGGCATCGCCCTGCCCACCCCCGGCGCCGCCGCGCCCGAAACCCCGCCCCCGGAGGTCGCCAGCGCGCCCGCCCCCGCGCCGGAACAGCCCACCGACCCCTGGGTCGATCCGCGCTTTCCCCAGATCGACTATGCGCGCCCCGCCTTTCGCCAGCTGCACCAGGAGGGGTTCGAGGTCAGCGGCTGGTGGGGCATCTCCCGCGAGCGCGCGCCGCTCGATGACAGCCTCAGCATCACTGCCATCAACGTGGCCGAGTTCTCGACATCGGGCTATGGCGACAACCCGTCCCTCATCGTCAGTTGCCGCGAAGGGACGCCCGCGCTCATCTACGATACGGATGACTACCTGCTGACCAATATCCGCAGCAATTCCATCGAGGTGACGTTCCGCATCGGCGATAACCCGGCGGAAACGCAGCAATGGTCCAAGCTGACCACCGGCGAGGGCGCGGGCCTCTTCGGTGATCGCGCCATTGCCCTGATGCGCCGCATCTACGACGCAGACCGGATTTTCCTGCGCCTCGTCGAGCGCAATGGCCAGACCCATGACGCGCTCTTCCCGCTCGATGGCGGCCCCGCCGCCTATGACGCCGCCGCCAATGCCTGCGGCTTCTCCACCCTGTCGCTGTCGCGCGACGACTATCTGGCGTTGCAGACCGCCCTCACCCGCGCGGGCCATGATCCCGGCACGCCCGACGGCAACTGGGGGCCGGCCTCGCGTCAGGCCATGCGCGCCTTCCAGGCCGCCAATGGCCTGCCCGAAACCGGGCAACCCGACCGCGCCTCGGTCGCCCTGCTGCGCGGCGAACCGTAATAGGCGGCCATTCCGCTTGCAAATGGCCCGCCCGGTTTGCTCTAACCGATGCAAACGGCCATCCCCCGGCCCGCTGTCACGGAAAGGCCGTTCCATGGTCGATATCGCCGCCCGCGTCTACAATCACAAATGGAAGATCGACCCGATCGTCCGCTCCCTCATCGACACCGATTTCTACAAGCTGCTGATGTGCCAGTCGGTGTTCCGCAACAAGCCCGACACGGATGTCACCTTCTCGCTCATCAACCGCACCCACCGCATCAAGCTGGCCCACCTGATCGACGAAGGGGAGTTGCGCGAACAGCTCGACCACATCCGCTCGCTCCGCCTGTCCCGCGGCGAAAGCACCTGGATGCGCGGCAACCTCTTCTACGGCAAGCGCCAGATGTTCCGCCCCGATTTCATGGACTGGCTGGAGAAGCTGTCCCTGCCCGCCTACCACCTGGAAAAACGCGACGGCCAATATGAGCTGACCTTCGAGGGCGCCTGGCCCGAGGTCATGCTGTGGGAGATCCCGGCGCTGGCCGTGCTGATGGAGCTGCGCGGCCGCCGCGTACTGGCCGATATGGGCCGGTTCGAGCTTCAGGTGCTCTACGCCCGCGCCATGACGAAACTCTGGCAGAAGGTCGAAGCCCTGCGCGACATCCCCGACCTGCGCATCGCCGATTTCGGCACGCGGCGGCGCCATTCCTACCTCTGGCAGGATTGGTGCGTGCAGGCGATGATGGAGGGTCTGGGGCCGAAATTCACCGGCACCTCCAACTGCCACATCGCCATGCGGCGCGAGATCGAGGCCATCGGCACCAACGCCCATGAACTGCCCATGGTCTACGCCGCGCTGGCGCAGGATGACGCCGCCCTCGCCCAGGCCCCCTATGACGTGCTCTCCGACTGGCACGAGGAACATTCCGGCAACCTGCGCATCATCCTGCCCGACACCTACGGCACCGAAGGCTTTTTGGCGAACGCCCCCGACTGGCTGGCCGGCTGGACCGGCATCCGCATCGACAGCGGCGACCCCGCGACGGGCGCCGAGATCGCCATCGCCTGGTGGAAGAGCCGCGGCGAGGACCCGGCAGAGAAGCTGGTGATTTTCAGTGACGGGTTGGACGTGGAGAAAATAGCCGAGCTCCAGGCGCAATTCGCAGGCCGGGTGAAGGTCTCGTTCGGGTGGGGCACGCTGCTGACCAACGATTTCCGGGGCCTCGTGCCGGATGACGCCCTGGCCCCGTTCTCGCTGGTCTGCAAGGCGGTGGCCGCGAACGGGCGGTCGACGGTGAAGCTCAGCGACAACCCGGAGAAGGCGATGGGGCCGGAGGCGGAGATCGCCCGGTACAAGCGGGTGTTTGGCGTGGGGGAGCAGGAGCGGGTGGAGGTTGTGGTTTAGGGTGAACGAGATACCGCACTTGACGCCGTCCCGTATTTCACAACTATGGCCGTTGTTAGCAAAAGGTATCAGAGTATGACACTATTGGCCCAAGTCGACGGAACCTGGCTAGTTGTTTCCGGCGAAGCAGCAATCGACACCGACGGAAACCCCCGCGTCAGCATCGTTCGCCAGCTTTATGACGTTGAAGTCGAGGACAATGACGATATCGGAACCCTGATCCCGATCACGGACCCCGTCTACAGCAACGTTGTCAATATCGACGCGCGAGGTCTGACAAACGCGGGCGCATATATCTACTCGGCACCCTTGGGAGATGTAATCATCCGTGCCACGCAGCAGGATGATTACATCTATAGATATTCAGGTAGCGACGGAAACGACCGCATCGTCACCTATGGCGGGAACGACAGGGTCTCCAGCGGGGGCGGCAACGACCGCATCAATGCCGGAACCGGCGATGACGACGTAGACGCGGGCGAAGGCAACGATACCATCATCGCGCACAGGGGCGACGATGTCATCGATGGCGGCGAAGGCATCGACACGCTGATTTTTCGCGGCAACCTGTCGGAATACGAGCTATCCATCGAAGCCGGCAGATACGTGATCAGCCATCAGGACGGCACCGGCTTCGACGGAACCGACACGTTCGCCAATGTCGAGTTTCTCCAGTTCGCCGATCAGACGGTGGAAACAGCGGATTGGATCCTAGTGTAGCTCGGGGCGGGGTTCACCCTGCCACCCCCACCATTCACTCCGGATCCACCCCACCCCTGAGCCGCTTCACCTCGCCCCGCGCCTTCTTCGCCTCCACCCGCTTGCGCTTCTGGTTCAGCGACACCCGCGTCCGCTTGCGCTTTTTCGGCACCTCCGTCGCGCGCAACACCAGTTCCGCCAGCCGCTCCCGCGCGATCTCGCGGTTCCTCGCCTGGCTCCGCGTCTCCTGCACGAAGATCACTACCGCGCCGTCCTTGGTCCAGCGGCTCCCCGCCAGCCGCCTCAGCCGCCGTTTCACCGCGTCCGCCAGATGCGGCGAGCGCTCCGCCTCGAAGCGCAGTTCCACCGCCGTCGAGACCTTGTTGACGTTCTGCCCGCCGGGGCCCGAGGCGCGCACGAAGCTCTCCGTCAGCTCCCATTCGGCGATCTCGATCTGGTCATTCACGCGCAACATGTCGCCTCAGGGGGTGTACGGGGGGTGCATCGGGGGGTGTACAGAAAGTCACCCCCCCTGATCAAACGAAAAGGGCCGCCACGACGGGCGACCCTTCACGAGAATTTAAGGAGGCGGGGCCGGTTAGACCGAGGGCCCACCTGGGGCGGTTTCCACCGCTAGGATTGCCTAAAGGCGACCTCCCCAGACTGTCCCGACGCCATTCTCCAATACCTCTCTAGACACTGGATCACCTCCTTTCGTTTGTTTCTGTTAGGGGCAGGTTGCCATAGATTTTGTGTTTGTCAAAACTTTTTATGCAACCCCTGCGATCAGCCGCCGTGTGATCATGCGAAACGGCACCAGTGCCAGGATCGCAAGCGCCAGCTTCACGCCCCAATCGGCAACCGCCAAAGACACCCAGAGCGGCACCTGCGGACCCAGGCCCAAAAGCGGCAGAACCTCCCCCGCCCAGGCAACGTCATTGGCGGGTTCCAGAAAGGTCAACGCCCCCGAAAACGCCACCGTAAAGAAGATCGCCGTATCCACAGAAGACCCGATCAGAGTCGATGCCAAAGGCGCCCGCCACCACGCGCCGCCCCGCAAGCGGTTGAAAACGCTGACATCCAGAAGCTGCGCGGTCAGGAAGGCCAGGCCCGAACCAAGCGCGATGCGCCATGTCACAAGGGGGCCGAACTCGCCCATGATCTGCGTGCCGACAAGCGAACAGAGCACGCCGACGACGAACCCCGCGACAACCACGCGGCGGGCAGCGGCAACGCCATAGGCGCGGTTCATCACGTCGGTGATCAGGAAGGCCACCGGGTAAGTGAAGGCCCCCCAGGTCAGCCATTGGCCGAACAGGAATTGCACAAGGATGTTGGAGGCGACAACAGTGGCCGCCATGGCAAGAATGCCGGGCAGGATCGAGCGGGTCATATCTGGCTTTCCGTTTTGACAAGGTCGCGGAGACTTGGCCCTCGGGCTGCCCAAGGGTCGGGCTGCGGCTTACCGCAATGCGAAACCTCTTGGCAAGCGCGGGCCAAGAATTTTCCTTCAAAATTCTTGTGGCCCGAAAAATCTTGTCCGAAGATTTTTCCGCCTCAGCGCATCACCTCGGCCACCGCCTTCGCCACAACCGGGATATTCGCATCGGTCAACCCCGCCACGTTGATCCGGCTGTCGCCCACCAGGTAGATGCCGAACTCCTCGCGCAGCCGGTCCACCTGCGCGGGCGTCGCGCCCAACAGCGTGAACATGCCCTTCTGCGTGCCGAGAAACGCGAACCGGTCCGATCCCGTCACCTGCCGCAGCTCCGCCACCAAGGCGCGGCGATTGGCGGCCATCCTCTCGCGCATCTCGCGCAGTTCGCTCCGCCACATCTCGGTCAGGTCCGCATCATCCAGGATCGTCTGCACCACGCGCGCGCCATGATCGGGCGGAAAGGCAAAATTCTGACGGTTGAGCCACGCCAGCATCCCGCCCGCGGCCAGCGCCCGCTCGGCATCCGCGCCCATCGCCATGGCGATGCCGACCCGGTCGCGGTAGAGGCCGAAATTCTTGGAACAGGACGCCGCCAGCAGCAATTCCGGCACCATGCCCGCCAGCAGACGCAGGCCCGCCGCATCCTCCTCCAGCCCATCGCCGAACCCCAGATAGGCCATGTCGACAAAGGGCACCGCGCCGCGATCGAGGCACAGTTCCCCGATCGCGCGCCAATCCTCCAGGTCCAGATCGACGCCGGTGGGGTTGTGGCAGCAGCCATGCACGAGGATCAGGTCGCCCGGCGCGACGCCTGCCAGATCCTCCATCATGCCGGCCCGGTCCAACCCGCCCGTCTCGGAGTCGTAGTAACGGTATTCGCGCATCTCCAACCCGAGATAGCTGATGATCGCGGGGTGATTGGGCCATGTGGGCGCGGAAACCCACACCGTCGCCTCGGGCGTCAAGCGCTTGACCATCTCCAGCACCTGCCGCACCGCGCCGGTGCCACCGGGCGTGCCCGCCGCCCCGATCCGGTTCGCCGCGACCGCGTCGCCGAAGATCAGCGCCCGCATCGCCGCCAGGTAACCCGGATCGCCCGCCAGCGCGACATAGCCCTTGCTGTCCTGCGCCTGCCAGACAAGCTCCTCGGCCGCCTTCACGGCGCGCATCACCGGCGTGCGGCCCTCGGGGGTCTTGTAGACGCCGACGCCCAGATCGACCTTGTCCTCGCGCGGGTCGTCGCGGAACATGCCCATCAGGCGAATGATCTTGTCCACTTCGGGGGCGGTCAGGGTCTCGAACATCGCATCACTCCTCAATCGGCGAATTTGGACGGGTCTCGGTCACGGCGCAGCACACGCGTGCAGTCCTCGACCCGGACCGGGCGAAACCCGGCCTTCTGGTAGACGGACAGCGCGCGGGGGTGGTCCAGCGTGCAGGTGTTGACCGTCAGCTTTTCCGTGCCGGCCCGCGCCCATCCCGCCCGGATCGCATTCTGCAAGAGCCTGGCCCCGATCCCGGTCCCCACGGCCTCGCGCACCAGCCCGAAATAGGCCAGGTCGCAGATCCCGGCCTCGCGCCGGTCCAGCAGGTAGAACCCTTGCGGCCAGCCATGCCGGTAGGCGACGGTCAGCGCCATATCCGGGCCATGCAGCCAGGCGCGCAGATCCTCGGGGGCCTCGTCATGCTGATCGACCCATTCATACTCCTGCCCAACCGCATCGTAGAGCGACAGGAAGAACCAGACGGGCGGCTTGCGGGCCACCTCAAGGCGCAGGTCTCCGGGCAGCGCAGGCGCATCAGCCTCGGGCGGCTTCGTCATCTCAAGAAACGTCACCTGGTAGGGAACCTCGGTGCCCGCCGGAACGATGCTCATCCGGTCTCGACCTTCAACTGCTCGAACTGCCCCCATTCGGACCACGACCCGTCATAGAGCGCCACATCACGGTGGCCAAGCAGCTCCAACCCCAGAAACAGGATCGCCGCCGTCACGCCTGATCCGCAGGTGGTGATGATGCGCCGGTCCAGGTCGACGCCCGCCTGCTCAAACGCCGCGCGCAGGTCGGCGGCGCGCTTCAGGGTGCCGTCCTCGTTCAGAAGCGTCGCGTAATGGACGTTGAGCGAGCCCGGAATATGCCCCGCCCGCAGCCCCTCGCGCGGCTCGGGTTCCTCGCCCCGGAACCGGGCCGGACTGCGCGCATCGACGATCTGCCAGTCGCCCAGTTTCGCCGCGGCCGCCACCTGCGTCACATCCTTGACCAGATGCGCCTGGCGCTGCGCCGTCATGTGCCGATCCTTCACGACCGGGGGCATATCCTCGATCTCGCGCCCCTCGGCCCGCCATTTCGGCAATCCGCCATCCAGCACCGCCACATCGGTCTTGCCCATCAGCTTGAACAACCACCAGACCCGCGCGGCGGAAAACAGGCCCACGCCGTCATAGACCACCACCTGATGCCCGTCGCCCACGCCCATGGCGCGCATCCGGCTCATGAATTTCTCGATCGGCGGGGCCATATGCGGCAGGGCGCTGGCGCTGTCCGAGATCTCGTCGATATCGAAGAACCGCGCGCCGGGGATATGGCCCGCATCGTACTCGGCCTTCGCATCGCGCCCCATGTCGGGCAGGTAATACGAGGCGTCGATGACGCGCAGATCCGGATCCTTCAGATGCGCGGCCAGCCAGTCGGTGCAGACCAGGGTTTTCGGATCATCGGCGGGCATCGGCGGCCTCCCCATCTCTTGAATGTTATCGGCCATAGCCCTACGGCAAATGGCTTGGCACTGGCAAGGGGCGCGGGCTAGGCTGACATCCCATGACCCATGCAGACGTCATCGCCGCGCTCAAGGCCGCTGCCGACCCGGACGAGATACCTGGCGTGGCCCGGTTCTATAGCGGCGATCTTCCCGACACCGTCATCATCGGCGTGCCGCATCCGCTGATATTCAAGCTGGCCAAACCCTTCACCGATCTGCCGATCCCCGAGATCGAGCCCCTGCTGGACGATCCGCGCTACGAATTGCGCATGGCCGCGGTGAGCATCATGGATTTCAAGGCCGCCAGGCCGAAACTGCCGGAGGAGGACCGAAAGGCGCTGTTCGATCTCTACATCCGCCGCCATGACCGGATCGACAACTGGGATCTTGTCGATCGCGCTGCGCCCAGGGTTCTGGGCCAGTGGCTTGTCGACCGGGACCGCTCTGTCCTTGACGATCTCGCCCTGTCGGACCGACCGATGCAGCGGCGCAGCGCCATCGTCGCGAGTTTCGCCTTCCTGCGCCTCGGCCAGACCGAGGATACCTTCCGCATCGCCGGGCTTCTGGCGGGCGATCCGCACCCCTACGTGCAAAAGGCGGTTGGGTCATGGCTGCGCGAGGCGGGCAAGCATGACGAGGCGGCGCTTGTCGCCTTCCTGCGGGCCTATCGCGACGTGTTGCCGAAACCGACGCGCCGGGCGGCGACCGCGAAACTGCCGGCCGAATACCAGGCCGAATTGCGTGGCTAGCCCCGGTCGCGCAGGAGCCGCGCCTTCTGCCGCTGCCAGTCCCGCTTGGCCTCGGTCGCGCGCTTGTCCTGGTTTTTCTTGCCCTTGGCGATGCCGATCTTCAGCTTCACCAGACCGCGGTGGTTGAAATACATGACCAGCGGCACCAGCGTCATGCCCTGCCTTTGCGTCGCGTTCCACAGCTTCGTCATTTCCTTTCGGCTGACCAGCAGCTTGCGGCGGCGGCGTTCGTCATGGCCGAAGGTCTTGGCCTGCGCATAGGGCGCGACATAGGAGTTCACCAGCCACAACTCCCCCTCCTCGACCGCGGCATAGCTCTCGGCGATGTTCGAGCCGCCCTGCCGCATCGACTTGACCTCGGATCCCTCCAGAATGATGCCAACTTCGAGGTCTTCCTCGATGGCATAATCATATCGCGCGCGCCGGTTTTCGGCGATCACCTTGTAATTCGGGTCTGAGGCTTTCTTGTTCATG
Source organism: Alterinioella sp. B-7 (assembly GCF_056857775.1). Classification (NCBI taxonomy): domain Bacteria; kingdom Pseudomonadati; phylum Pseudomonadota; class Alphaproteobacteria; order Rhodobacterales; family Paracoccaceae; genus Alterinioella; species Alterinioella sp. B-7. The sequence goes on along the minus strand of NZ_JBSXNT010000039.1, from coordinate 857,127 downwards.
ACCTGCCCCATGTAGGGGGCAGGCCACCCACTGTCCAGTTGCGGCGCGGATCAGAGCAGGAAATCATCCGCGCTCAGGCTGACGGTGTCCTGCACCACCAGCTGCATGTCCGCGCTTCCGTCGCCATCGACGTCGATCTGCACGATGGCATGGCCGGCCCCGTTCACGGTATAGGCCACGCTGGCCCCCGTGCCGCTCAGACCCCCGGTACCCTCGAAGGTGAAGGCCGGGTCGCTCAGCTCCGACAGGTCGATCCGGTCGATACCGGTCTCGAAGTCGCGGATCACGTCGCGCAAGGCCCCGAAGCCGCTGTCGGTCACCGCCTCGAAGACGAAGACATCCGACCCCGCCCCGCCGAGCATCACGTCGCGGCCAGAGCCGCCGATCAGCACGTCATTGCCGCTGCCGCCCCGCAGCACGTCGTCGTTGGATTGCCCCATCAGCGTGTCGTCGCCGGCATCGCCGAAGAGCACATCGTTATCCGAGCCGCCAAGGAGCTGGTCGTCGCCATTGTCGCCGCGCAGCGTGTCATTGCCGTCGAGCCCCGTCAGCGCGTTGTCGCCCTTGTTGCCCTGGATCAGGTTGGCACCATCGTCGCCGGTCGCGTCGAGTCCCTCCGACCCCCGCTGCACGATCCGCTCGATCCCGCCGCCCGAGACAAAATCCGCCCGCGCAACGACGGTGTCGTAATCCCCGCCGCCATCTATCACCACGCCGACCTGATCGACAAAGAACGTATCGTCGCCAGCCCCGCCGTCGATGGTCCCCGTCACCGTGCCGCCAAAGCCGCGATAAGTGTCCGCGCCGCCGCCCAGGTTCACGTCGCCGGTGATGAGGCCGTTGTTGCGGATAATGTCCTCGTCGGCACCACCCCCGTAGGCCCCAAGGACGATGCCGGAGTTGTGGAAGACGTTGCTGCCATCTCCCAGAAGAACCGCGCCGTTGACATCCCCGAAATTCCGGAAAACATCTGAACTGTCGCTATCGCCGAAATATGCAATGGCGTCTGTTGCGATGAGCGACCCGAAATTGTCGAACCTGACCGTGTCGCTGACATCGTATGAAGAAATCTGCACCGCAGTATAGCCGGTAATGGTTCCGTAATTCGCCGATCGCAGATTGCCTGACGTCAAGACGACACCAGAGCCAAACGGGCTGAACGCGGTGATGGTGCCGTGATTGAGAAGTTGCACTTCCGTGTCAGGGAACGGGCTGCGCACTCCAGTGGTACCTGTAATCTCGCCATGATTTTCCAGCCGAAAGCTGCCTGTACTCAAATCGACTCCAGACAGTCCGGCGTGAACCGTGCCGCTTTCAGCGATGTAGATCCGACTGCTCGCGGACGCGCTGGAACCTTCGATATGGACCCCGTCTGTCCCGGCCGCGACAAACCCGTGGATTGCAAGGTCGATGCGGTCGACCGAGAGCCCGCTGATCGCGTTACCCGCGCTGACCCCCAGTGTTTCGGTCGGCAGCATCAGGTAGTCGAAATTACTGGTAAGATTGATCGTCGCGGCACCGGCGTTGATGAACGTAAGGGGCATTGAGCTATCCTTTGTCATGCGAAAATGCATGCCGGTCAGGATAGGCTCATTCCAGTTTCAGTCAAAAGATAGTTAACGCCTTTAGAGCAGGAAATCATCCGCGCTCAGCAGCCCGGTCTTGGCCACCACGATCTGCATGTCCTGCGTCCCGTCGCCATCCATGTCGATGCGCGTCATCGCGAACAGCGGTGCCCGCCAAACTGTATTGGCATGCATTGAACGGGTCGGCGATGCAGCCCGAGCCCCTCGCATGAATCTCGGAAAGGTTAACGCGCCGTCAGGAAATAGCCACTTGTTTCGGTCCGGCTGAAAAAGTGACACATGCGTCAAGAATTGGTGACACTCTTGTCAAGAAAATCGCCCGCCAAGCCGGTTGGGGCCTGACGGGCGTGGTGGATTTCGCCGAATTCTGCGCCTCTAATGGATCAGTCCGGCATGGCGCATGGCCATGTGCAGCGCCTCTTTCGTCACATCCGAGACCGGCAGGAGCGGCAGGCGCACATCCTCGCGGCACATCCCCAGCATCGCCAGCCCGGCCTTGGCACCTGACACGCCCGGTTCCAGGAAGATCGCCTCATGCAGCGGCATCAGTTTATCCTGGTATTCCAGCGCCTTGACATAGTCGCCTGCCAGCGTCGCGGCCTGGAACTCGGCGCAGAGGCGCGGCGCGACATTGGCGGTGACGGAGATGCACCCCACCCCGCCATGCGCGTTGAAACCGAGGGCAGAGGCATCCTCGCCCGACAGCTGCACGAAATCGGTGCCGCAGGTGATGCGCTGCTTTGAGACGCGGGTAATATCCGCCGTGGCGTCCTTGACTCCCACGATATTGGGCAGTTTCGCCAGTTTTCCCATGGTTTCCGGCGTCATATCCACCACCGACCGGGGCGGGATATTGTAGATGTAGATCGGCAGGCCGACCTCGTTCACGGCGGCGAAATGGGCACACATGCCCGCTTGCGTGGGCTTGTTGTAATAGGGCGTCACCACCAGCGCGGCATCGGCGCCGACATCCTTGGCATATTGGACAAAGCGCAGCGCCTCCTCGGTGTTGTTCGACCCTGCCCCCGCCATCACCGGAACGCGGCCGCCCGCTGCCTCGACCACGGCGCGGATCACCTCTTCATGCTCGCGATGCGTGACCGTGGGGCTTTCGCCCGTGGTGCCGACCGGTACGATCCCGCTGCTGCCTTCCGCGATATGCCAGTCGACAAGTTTTTTCAGCGCGTCGAAATCCACTGCACCGTCCTTGAACGGCGTGACCAGGGCGGGCATCGAGCCTTTGAACATAACACGCTTCCTTATCTCAGGGTTGGGCCGGGATCGGCGAAATAACGCGGGTCTTGCCACCGCAGGGCTGCTATTGCCAAGTTCGTGAGTTGCAAGCAAGTCCCCAGGCACTATCCTCTGGCCGGTGTTCTGCAAGGTGGTGCCAATGAGACGTATCCTTTTCGCCCTGATCCTCGGCCTCTCGCCCCTGCCCGCCACGGCCTCGCCCGAGGCGCTGGCGGAGGCGTTGGAGGCGCTATCGGCGCGCGACTATGCCGCCGCGGCTGCCGCGCAAGCGCGGATCGACGATCCCGCCGCCGCCCATGTCGTGACATGGACCCGCCTGCGACAGGGGCGCGGCGAGCTTGCCGAGTATATCGAGTTCATCGAGGATCATGCCGATTGGCCCGGAATGCCCTACCTGATGCAGCGCGGCGAGGAGAACATCCCCGAAGGCACCGACCCCGCCACCGTGATCGCCTATTTCGACGTCGAGCAGCCGCAGACCGGCACCGGGTCGCTACGCCTGGCAGCCGCGCTATGGGAGACCGACCAGCGCGACGCCGCCATGGCCGAAGCACGCCGGGCCTGGACGACGATGTCGCTCAGTGAGGCCGAACATGATCAGTTCATGGTCGACTGGCCCCGAACGCTCGCCACCTATCACGAGGCGCGGCTGGATCACCTGCTGTGGGAGTATGAGCCCGAACAGGCCCGCCGCATGTATCCTCTCGTCGGCGACGGATGGGAACGTCTGGCCGAGGCACGGCTGGCCCTGCGCGCGCGGCGCGGCGGCGTTGACGACCTGGTCGCGGCGGTCCCCGCCGATCTGCGCGACCATCCGGGCCTCAATTTCGAGCGGTTCATCTGGCGGATGCGCGAGGGCCTGACCGACAGCGCGCAGGAATTGATCGATGCCACTTCCACCTCCGCCGAAGCGCTTGGCCACCCCGAGGAATGGTCCAACCGCCGCCGCCAGCTGGCACGCGAGTTGATGCGGTCGGGTGACCTTGACGGCGCCTATCACGTCGCCGCCAACCATCACATGGAGATCGGCGACGACGATTCCGATTATGCCGACCTGGAGTGGATCGCGGGCTATACCGCCCTGCGCCTCGGTCGCTACGACACCGCGCTGCAACATTTCAACAATTTCCGCGCGGTCGTGGTCTCGCCCATCTCGGTCGGACGCGCGGGCTACTGGATCGGGCGCACCTACGAGGCGGCGGGCAATGCCGAAGGGGCGGCCCTAGGATATGCGCTCGGTGCGCAGTATCAAAGCAGTTTCTACGGGCAGCTGGCCGCCGAACGCGGCGGGATCGCGGCGGATCGCGCGTTCCTGGGGCAGGAGGATTTCGGAAACTGGCGGGACTCGGATTTCGTCGATGACGACGTGTTCCGGGCGGCCATGGCGCTTTTCGAGGCCGACGAGATCGGCCTCGCCTCACGGTTCTGGACCCACCTGACCGAGAGCCTCAGCCGCCAGGATGCGGGCCGCCTCGGCGACTTGGCGCTGGAGCTTGGCAGCCCGCATATCGCGCTGCGCATCGCCAAGCGCGCGGCGCAGAACGGGCACGAGATCATGCGCGCCTATTACCCGATCTATCCCGACCTCGTGGAGGCCGACCTGCCGGTTTCGGCCCGCCTGACCCTCTCCATCGCGCGGCGCGAGTCCGAGTTCAATCCCGCAGTCATCAGCGGCGCGGGCGCGGTCGGGCTGATGCAGGTGATGCCCGGCACGGGCCGCCAGATGGCGGCGCGGCTCAATGTCGGTTTCAGTGAATCGCGGCTCTTCAGCGATGCGGGCTATAATGCCGTACTTGGTGCGGGCTACCTCGACTACCTGATCGAGGAGTTCGGCCCCAACCCGGTCCTCATCGCCTCGGCCTATAACGCGGGGCCGTCCCGCGCGATCCGCTGGTCCGAGGAAAACGGCAATCCCTGGGATCCGGAGGTCGATATCGTCGATTGGATCGAGGGAATTCCCTTCCGCGAGACGCGCAACTACGTGATGCGGGTGACCGAGAGCATGTTGATCTACGACGCGCATCTGTCGGGCGAGATGCCGGACCAGACGCTGATGCAACTGCTCAGGCAGCGTTAGCGCGCGCGCCGTTCGCGCCAGAAGGTGAAGAGGCCCGCCCCGACAACGATCGCCGCGCCGAGCATCACGGGCCATTCCACCACCTCGCCGAACACGGTCACGGCCAGGATCGAGACGAAGACAAGCTGGAAATAGGCAAAGGGCTGCACCGCGCTGGCCTCGGCCACCTCGTAGGTCTTGATCAGCAGGTAATGGCCAAGCGCGCCGGTCAGGCACAAAAGACCCATCCAGCCCCAATCGGGCCGTGCCATCGGCTCCCAGAACCAGACCCCGATCAGGGTCGCGGCGACGGCCCCCACGGTGCCGGTCCAGAAGAAGCTGGTCATCGCCGGATCCTTGCGTGCCGCGAACCGCGTCAGCAGCCCGTAAAGCGCGAACATCGCGGCGGCCAGCAGCGGGATCAGCGCGGTGAGTGAGAACACGGCCGCGCCGGGGCGCAGAATGATCAGAATACCGATCATGCCGACCCCGATCGCCGCCCATCTGCGCCAGCCGACGGTTTCCCCCAGGACGGGACCGGAAAGCGCCGCGATGATCAGCGGGTAGGAGGTAAAGATGGCGTGGGATTCGACGAGGCCGAGCAGCACGAAGCTGAGCACCGTCACCATGATCTCCAGCACCAGCAGCACGGCACGGAAGCTCTGGAGCAGCCATTGCGGGCTGGCCATGGCGCGGCGCAGCCCGCCGGGTTTGCGCGCGACCAGGGCGGTGACGAAGAGGGCGAAGAACCAGTAGCGGATCATCACCACCATGTAGACGTTGTATTCCCCCGCCAGGTGGCGCGAGATCCCGTCCTGTGCGGCGAACACCGCCGTCGTGGCGATCATCAGGGCGATGCCCAATCGCGTGTCATTGCCCATCGTTCAGCCGCCCCACGCTCATGTGTCGCTTGCGGCCATAGCCCGGCACGCGGGCCACGTCGAACCCGGCAGCGACAAGGCCGCGTCGGACATGGCCGGCCGCCGTGTAGGTGGCGAATGTGCCGGCGGGCGCCGTGTGCCTGCCGACCTCGGCCAGCAGGCCGGGCTGCCACAGTTCGGGATTCTTGGCCGGCGAAAACCCGTCGAGGAACCACGCATCGGCGCGCCCCTCCCAACCGGGCAGAGTCTGGCGGGCGTCGCCCAGGACCAGGCGAAGCTCCAGATCAGGGCGCATCAGGGGCGTCGCGGGATCGGCCAGCGCCTCGGCGACAATATCCGCAAAAGGCACGGCCTCGGGGAACCCCGCCAGCGCCCGCGCGGCGTCCTCGGGGGCCATCGGGAAGGCTTCGAAACTGGTAAACCGCAGCGGGCCGTGGGTGCCCGCCGCCTGCCACGCCCGCAAGGCCGCGATCAGGTTCAACCCGGTGCCAAAGCCAAGCTCGGCGATGTGGAACCCCGGCTGAAATCGGGCGGGCAGGTCATTGCCGTCAAGGAACACGTGGCAGGTCTCGGCCAGACCGTCCTCCAGCGAGTAATAGGGATCGTCGAAACGCACCGAGACCGGCACGCCCTGCTCACCCCACATCACGCTGTCTGTCTGGTCCCGCTCCATATCCTGCCCTATGAAGGCTGCGCATGACTTCGGCAAGTGGGGCGCGATGGTGGATGTGACGATCAGGGGGGCCGGGATCTTTGGCCTGTCCATTGCATGGGCCTGTGTCGCGCGCGGCGCAAGGGTGCGCGTGATCGACCCCGGCGGGGTGGCGGCGGGGGCCTCGGGCGGCCTCGTCGGTGCGCTGGCCCCCCATACGCCGGAACGCTGGAACGACAAGAAGGCGCTGCAATTCGAGAGTTTGGAGAGGGCCGAGATGTTCTGGGCCGAGGTGCGGGAGACCGGCGGCCATGACCCCCACTATGCCCGCACGGGCCGCATCCAGCCGGTCGGCGCGGTGGACCTGGCGACGGAGCGCGGGCGCAACGCGGAAGAATTGTGGCAGGGCCGATACGACTGGCGCGTGGTGCCGGTCGAAGATTTCGCCCCTTTCGCGCCGCTGACCACCTCGGGCCTCGTGATCCACGACACGCTGACGGCCCGTGTTCACCCGCGCAAGGCAACGCAGGCGCTGGCCGCCGCGCTGCAGGCGCGCGGGGTGGAGGTGGTGCCGGACGGGCGGGAAGAGGGCGCGGTGATCCATGCCACCGGGGTCGCGGGGCTGGAGGCGCTCAATACCGATCAGGAGGCCCGCGTCGGGATTCCGGTCAAGGGACAGGCCGCGCTGCTGGAGTTCGACGCACGGGACGCGCCGCAGATCTTCGTCGATGGGCTGCACGTCGTGCCACATGGCGACGGGACCACGGCAATCGGATCGACCACCGAGATCGAATTCACCGACCCCGCCCGCTGCGATGGCGGCCTCGATGACATCCTTGGGCGCATCATCCGGCTGGTCCCTGCCCTGCGTGACATCACGGTATTGGAGAGGTGGGCCGGTTTGCGTCCCCGCGCCCGGTCGCGCGCGCCAATGCTTGGGGGTTGGCCCGACAGGCCGGGTCAATTCATCGCCAATGGCGGTTTCAAGATCGGCTTCGGCATGGCGCCCGTGGTGGCCGAGATGATGGCCGATCTGGTGCTGGAGGGGCGCGATACGATCCCCGAGACCTTCCGGGTCGCCGCGTCGCTGCCGAAATCGCGCCGCTAACCCAACCTCGCCTCGGCCCGCAGCCCGTCCATCAGGTCCTGCAATGCCTTGAGGTAACGCTCATTGGTCAGCCGCCCCTCGGCGTCGAACTCACGCGCGGCCCCGCCGACCAGAACCTCCGGCCCGACCAGCAGACGGGGCCGGAACGGGTTGAGCGACAGGCGCATGATCCACTGCGTCCGCTCGCCGCCCGCGCGCCCGCCCGTGGCCGACATCAGGGCGACGGGCTTGTCCAGCCACGGGTTCGGCCTGGTCCGGCTGACCCAGTCCAGCGCGTTCTTCAGAACACCCGAGATCGACTTGTTGTATTCGGGGCCCGCGATGATCACCGCATCCGCCGCCGCGATCTGTTCGGCGTGGCGCGTGACCGCCTCGGGGATGCCCTCCTCCTCCAGATCGCCATCGTAGAGCGGCAGGCGCAGATCGGCATAGGTGACCTTTTCGGGGTCGAAGAGGCGCACGGCCTCGCGCATCAGCTTGGTGTTGAGCGATGCCGCCCTGAGCGACCCGGACATTCCCAGAACATGACCCTGTGTCATTCGCGCGGCCCCTTTCCTTCGATTGCCCTTCGCAGATAGCGCGCGGGCCCGCCCCGGCAAAGAGGCGGCACCGCACACGGCCTGTGCGGGCTGTCAGTCGGCAGGGGCTTCGTCCGGTGTCTCCGCATCCGCCGCCTCGCCCAACATGCGCACTTCGCGCTGCGGGAAGGGGATCGAGATGCCGTTCTCCTGGAAGCTGTCCCACAGCGCCAGGAACACGTTGCCGCGGATATTGGTCAGCCCGCCGGTCGGATCGAGGATCCAGAACCGCAGCACGTAATCGACGCTGCTGTCGCCGAAGCCCACGATATGGCAGACCGGCGCGCGGCTGGACAACACCCGGTCCACCGACCTTGCCGCCTCGATCGCCAGTTTGCGCACCTTGTGGGGATCGTCGGCATAGGCGGTGCCGAAATTGATATCCAGCCGCACGAACTGGTTGGAATGAGACCAGTTGACCACCTGGCTGGTGATCAGATCCTCGTTCGGGATGAGGTATTCCTTGCCGTCACGGGTGACCACGCTGGCATAGCGCGCGCCAAGCGTCTCGATCCAGCCGAACGTGTCGCCAAGCGAGATCACGTCGCCCGGCTTGATCGACTTGTCGAGCAGGATGATGATGCCCGAGACGAGGTTCGAGACCACTTTTTGCAGGCCGAAACCAAGCCCGACACCGATGGCGCCCGACAGGAACGCCAGCCCGGTCAGGTCGACGCCGACGGCCTTGAGCCCGATATAGAGACCGGTGCCGTAAAGCACGACCTGCACGGCCTTGACGACGAGAACCCGCATCGAGGGCGAGATATCCTCGTTGCGCTGGATCCGCGACGAGGTGGTGCGCGACAGGAACCGGGCGGCGACCATCAGCGCGGTGACGATCAGGATGCCTTGCAACACCAGCAGCAGAGACAGGCGGAACTCGCCCAGGCTGAAGCCGATGCTGTCGAGGATGGCGGCGGCGTCATCCTCCAGATCGAGGATCAGCAGCGTGACATAGGCCCATGCGCCATAGCGCAGCAGGCTGCGGATGACGGGGGAATGAATCAGCCGGGTGACGAAGGTCACGATCAGCCAGGCAGTGGCCAGCTGCGCAATGATGATCAGCAGGTAGGACCGGCTTGGCCAGGTGAACTCCTGCATCCCGAAGACGAGCGGCCAGATCAAGAGGACGAAGAAGATGCCCCGCAGCCGACGATGGATGACCACAAGGATGCGCATCCGCCATTTCGGCCAGCCCTCGCGCGAGGCCATCCAGGCGCGGATGCGGGGGCCCAGGACGCGGCGCAGGAGATGCGCCAGCAGGAACAGCCCCGCGGCGATGCTGATCTGGTAGAAATTCCACGGCCTGAGCAGGTTGGCCAGCAGATCCTGCCCCTCGGCCAGCAGGCGGGTGCCGATATCGACGGCATCTTCCAGCTGCAATGTGTCGGGCAGGATGCCGCCCGGTGGGGTCGTCTCTTCTTCCATTCACCTATCCGCTTGTGCTGCGATCCATAGTGGCGGCTTGCGCGGAAGGGGGCAAGCACCGTTGAGCCCGCTTGATGCGACGGGGCCATGGGTGTATCTGCCGGGGCATGACACGGATTTTCGACATGGATGACCGCACGCGCCTGCCCTGGCGGTTCCACCGTCTCAGCGCGGCGGGTCTGACGGCTGGCTGACGCCCGCATCGCCCGCGCCCCATCCATCGACCCGATTTGAGAGACCCTAAAATGACCGGCAAGACACTCTACGACAAGATCTGGGATGCCCACCTGGCCCATGAGGCCGAGGACGGCACCTGCCTGCTCTATATCGACCGCCACCTGGTGCATGAAGTCACCTCGCCGCAGGCCTTCGAGGGGCTGCGCATGACCGGCCGCACCGTGCGCGCGCCCGACAAGACCATCGCCGTGCCGGACCACAACGTGCCCACCACGCTGGACCGGGTGAACGGCATCACCAACGAGGAAAGCCGCATCCAGGTCGAGGCGCTGGACCGCAACGCGCGCGAGACCGGTATTCACTACTACCCTGTCTCGGACGTGCGCCAGGGCATCGTGCATATCGTCGGCCCGGAACAGGGCTGGACCCTGCCCGGCATGACCGTGGTCTGCGGCGACAGCCACACCGCCACGCATGGGGCGTTCGGCGCGCTGGCGCATGGCATCGGCACCTCTGAGGTCGAGCATGTGCTGGCCACGCAGACGCTGATCCAGCGCAAGGGCAAGAACATGAAGGTGGAAATCACTGGCAGGCTGGCGCCGGGCGTGACCGCCAAGGACATCACCCTGTCCGTCATCGGCAAGACCGGCACGGCGGGCGGCACCGGCTATGTCATCGAGTATTGCGGCGAGGCGATCCGCGACCTCTCGATGGAGGGGCGCATGACCGTCTGCAACATGGCCATCGAGGGCGGCGCGCGCGCCGGTCTGATCGCGCCGGACGAGACCACCTTCGATTACGTCAAGGGCCGCCCGCATGCCCCCAAGGGCGCGCAATGGGAGGCGGCGCTGGATTGGTGGAAGACGCTGAAATCCGACGAGGATGCGCAGTGGGACAAGGTGGTCACCATCGACGCCGCCGATATCGCGCCGGTCGTGACCTGGGGCACCAGCCCCGAAGACGTTCTGCCGATCACCGCCGATGTGCCGGACCCCGCCAGCTTCAAGGGCGGCAAGGTCGACGCGGTCAAGCGGTCGCTGGACTATATGGGCCTGAAACCGGGCCAGAAGCTGAGCGATGTGGAGATCGACACGGTCTTCATCGGCTCCTGCACCAATGGCCGGATCGAGGATCTGCGCGCGGCGGCCGAAATCCTGAAGGGCAAGAAGATCAAGGAGGGTCTGCGCGCCATGGTCGTGCCGGGCTCAGGCCTTGTCCGGGCGCAGGCCGAAGAGGAAGGGCTGGCCGATATCTTCAAGGAGGCCGGGTTCGAATGGCGCCTTGCGGGTTGCTCCATGTGCCTCGCGATGAACCCCGACCAACTGGCCCCCGGCGAACGCTGCGCGGCCACCTCGAACCGCAATTTCGAGGGCCGCCAGGGCCGGGGCGGACGCACCCACCTGATGAGCCCCGGCATGGCGGCGGCGGCGGCGGTGACCGGCAAGCTGACGGATGTGCGTGAGATGATGTGAGTTTGCGGTGGGTGATCCCGGCCCCTGGGGCCCGGAACCACCCACCCTGCGGCAGAGGGGCGAGGGCATGGGCAACTGGGGCAGCTGGATCGTCATCGGGCTTTTGCTGATCGCGGGCGGGGGGCTGGCGCTGGCCAATCCCTTCGCGGCCTCTCTTGCGGTCGAATTGCTGGTCGGCTGGATCTTCCTGATCGCGGGCGTGGTCCAGCTTTACGCGGCCTTCCGGTCCGAGGGCGATTTCGGCCTACGGCTCGGGCTCGGGCTCTGGGGGCTGCTGGTGCTGGTGATCGGCGTGTCGCTGGTCGCCGATCCGCTGGCCGGGCTGGTCACGCTGACCTTCCTGCTTGGCATCGTCTTCACCGTCTCGGGCCTGTTGCGGCTTGCCCTGGCCTGGGGTGCCCGCAACAGCCGCATCTACTGGGTCTTGCTGCTGTCGGGCGCGCTGTCGGTCCTGATCGGCATCGCGGTATTGGCCAATTTCCAGCAGGCGGCAACGGCCCTTCTGGGGATCGTGCTGGCGGTGGAGCTGATCTCGAACGGCATCGGCGCGGTCGCCTACGGGCTTGCCTTGCGGGATCGCTCCTGACCCCGAAACCATTGCCAGAATTGCATTTCCCCAAATTATCCGTTAGAACAAACGGATAACAAAAAACACATCGCGGCAGGATAAGAAAAATGACAAACTATGCACGCTCCGCATGGCGGGAGCTGATTTCACCGCTATTCCGCAGACCCTCGCTCGTTCAACTGGCCGGTCTGTGCCATCGCACCGGCCCCGACGGGCTGGAGGTTCTGCTTGTCCGCTCCTCGCGCGGGCGCTGGATCCTGCCCAAGGGCTGGCCCATCGAGGGGCTTGGCGGGGCGGAGACCGCGTTGCAGGAGGCCTGGGAAGAGGGCGGCGTCAGCGATGGCAAACCCGCGAAGCGCGCGCTTGGGCATTTCCAGACCGTCAAGCGCGACGATCACGGGGCCGAAATGCGCTGCGAGACGCATGTCTACCCGATCGAGGTGCGCGAGACGCAGCCCGATTTCCCCGAATCCGATCAGCGCGATCCGACCTGGGTCAGCATCAACACCGCCATCGGCATGGTCGAGGAGCGTGGCCTCAAGGACATTCTCGCGGAATTTGCCGAGGCGAAGGCCGACAAAAGTTGATCTTGGCGGCTGCGCCCTCTAGGCCCTGCCGGAACTGACTCAACTGGAGGACCGGTCGCCATCGGCGCGGCCAGTCGCGAAGCAGCCGATGGCGCAAGATCCCCTGAACAACCAATGGCGCACCCTGGACAAGGATCTGGGGCGCATCAGCCAGTTGGAATACGCGACGCAATATGTCTCGCGCCCCATGGTCGGGCTTGGCATCGCGCTCGCCTTCGTGGTGATCGTGGGGATCGCCGTCACCATCTTCCTGGGCACCCAGACACCCTCGCCCATCATCATCGCCGCCGCCGTGTTGGGGTCCTATATGGCGATCAATATCGGCGCCAATGACGTTGCCAACAACATGGGGCCGGCGGTCGGGGCCAATGCGCTGACCATGGGGGGCGCCATCGTGATCGCGGCGCTCTTCGAAAGCGCGGGCGCGCTGCTGGCGGGGGGCGACGTGGTCTCGACCATCTCCAAGGGCATCATCGACCCCGAAAGCGTGGCCGACACGCAGGTCTTCATCTGGGCGATGATGGCCGCACTCATGTCCTCGGCACTGTGGGTCAACCTGGCGACCTGGGTCGGCGCGCCGGTCTCGACCACGCACGCGGTGGTGGGAGGTGTCATGGGCGCAGGCATTGCGGCGGCGGGCTTTGCCGCGGTGAACTGGGCCACGATGGGGGCGATCGCGGCCTCCTGGGTGATCTCGCCCCTGCTTGGCGGTGTCGTCGCTGCCGCGTTCCTGGCCTTCATCAAGGCCCATATCATCTACCAGGACGACAAGATCGCCGCCGCCCGCCGGTGGGTGCCGGTGCTGATCGGGATCATGGCGGGCGTCTTTGCCACCTACCTGGCGATGAAGGGCCTCAAGCGGATCGTCTCGATCGACCTCGGCACCGCGCTGGTGATCGGCGTGGTGATCGGCGCGGTCTCCTATGCCATTTCCGCCCCGATGATCCGGCGGCAATCCGAGGGGATGGAGAACCGCAACCGGTCGCTCAAGACCCTGTTCTCGGTGCCTCTGGTGTTTTCCGCGGCACTGCTGTCCTTCGCGCATGGGGCCAATGACGTGGCCAATGCGGTCGGGCCGCTGGCGGCCATCGTCCATGCCGACCAGTTCGGCGAGTTCGCGGGCAGCGTCTCGATCCCCAACTGGGTGATGATCATCGGCGCCTTCGGCATCTCCTTCGGCCTGGTCCTGTTCGGGCCGAAACTGATCCGCATGGTCGGCAGCCAGATCACAAAGCTCAATCCGATGCGCGCCTATTGCGTGGCGCTGTCGGCGGCGATCACCGTGATCATCGCCAGCTGGTTGGGCCTGCCCGTCAGTTCCACCCATATCGCCGTGGGCGCGGTCTTCGGCGTCGGGTTCTTCCGCGAATGGCACGCGGAGCGGCGCAGCCGCAAGTTCGGCGCGGCCAAGCCCAAGCGGATCGCCGCCGAGGAACGCCGCCGCCGCAAGCTGGTGCGCCGGTCGCATTTCCTGACCATCATCGCGGCCTGGGTGATCACCGTGCCCGCCGCCGCGACCATGTCGGGGCTGATCTTCCTGGGGCTATCGGCCGTCCTGTCCTGAGGCCAGACGGTCGCGCAAGAGCCGCCGCAGGATCTTGCCCGAGGCCGATTTCGGCACTTCGTCGACAAAGATCACCCGGTCCAGATGCTTGTAATGGGCCAGCGTTTTGGCGACATGCGCCTTGATCTCGGAGCGTTTCAGCCTGGACCCCTGCGCGCGCTGCACGAAGGCCACCGGCACCTCGCCCGCCTCGTCATCGGGCGCGCCGATCACGCCCGCATCCGCGATCTCGGGGTGATCCAGCAGCCGCGCCTCAAGCTCCGCGGGCGCGACCTGGAAGCCCTTGACCTTGATCACCTCCTTCAGCCGGTCGCGGATGAAGAGGTAGCCGTCATCGTCGATCATCGCGATATCGCCGGTGCGCAGCCAGCCATCCTCGACAATGCTCTCCGCCGTCGCCTTGGCATTGTTCAGGTAGCCGCGCATGACCTGCGGGCCCTTGACCCAAAGCTCGCCTTCCGCGTTCGGCCCCAGGTTCTTGCGCGTCTCCGGGTCCACGATCCGGCTGAGCGTGCCCGCGATGGCCTGCCCGACCGCCCCGTCGCGCGGCGCATCGGGCGACATGACATGGCTGCCGGGGCTAAGCTCGGTCATGCCATAGGCCTGCGTCACCGTGCGGCCAAGCCGCTTGTGCATGGCATTCCCCAGATCGGCCCCCATCGGGGCAGCGGCGGAGTTGATCTGTTGCAGCGAGGACAGGTCGAACCTGTCCACCAGAGGATGCTTGGCCAGCGCGATGGCGACCGGTGGCACGATGAAGACCCGCTCCGCCTTGTGCTTCTGGATCAGCGCCAGGAACAGCTCCAGATCAAAGCGCGGCATGGTGGCAAGGCGCGCCCCGGCGGCAAGGTAGACATTTACCAGCACCTCCAGCCCGTAGATGTGGAAGAACGGCAGGAAGGCGGGCGTGATCTCGCCGGGCTGGATCTTCACCACACCGAGAAACTGATCGGTATTCACGACGAGGTTGCGGTGGCTCAGCATCACCCCCTTGGGCAGGCCGGTCGTGCCCGAGGAATAGGGCAGCACCGCGCTATGCGTGTCCAGATCGACCGGCACCTGCGCGGCCAGAGGCGCGCCCATCAGATCGGCCAGCGGGGTGGCGCCCTCGGCCTCGCCGATCACCACCAGTTCGGACACACCCGTGCCCTTGATCCCCTCCCGTGCCACATCCAGCGTCGCAGGGATGGTGATCAGCAGATCGGCCCCCGCATCCTGCAGTTGGTGGCGCAGCTCCTCCGCCGTGTAGGTCGGGTTGATCGTGGTCACGGTCGCCCCGGCAAAAACGATACCGTGAAAGGTGCTGACAAACTCGGGGATGTTGGGGGCCATCACCCCGATCACCTTGCCCGGCCCGATCCCGCGCGCCTTGAGGCCGCCCGCCAGCCGCTGGATCGCATCGACCAGTTGCGCGCCGGTGATCTCGCGCCCCGTCAGCCCCTCGATCAGGACGGGGGCATCCAGACGCGTCCGCACCCCTTCCAGCACACGCTCGGTAATGGTCTGATCGCGCAGGGCGATATCCCCATGCGGGCTTGTGAATACGGTCATGCGGCCTCCCCAAATTCGGTTCAGCCGCAGCCTGCCACAGGTGGACGGACGCGCCTAGAGAAACACGCGCTCGACGCTCCACCAAGCGCCGATCAGCGCAATGAACAGCGAGGCCGGCACCGCGATACGGGCGCGATACCAATCCTTCCGCCCGAACCAGTATCCCACCAGCAGGAAGGCCGCGAAGATCACCGCAAGCTGTCCGAACTCCACCCCGATATTGAACCCGACAAGGGCCGTGATGAAACGCGTCGGATCAATCCCGACATCGCCAAGCACGCTGGCGAAACCAAGCCCGTGCAGCAGGCCGAAAGCAAAGACCAGCGCCGTGCGCGACCTGAGCGAGCCGAAGCCAAGCACGTTCTCGACGCCGACATAGACGATGGACAGCGCGATCAGCGGTTCCACGACCGAGGCCGGGACGCTGATAATCTCGAGGCTGGCCAGCGCCAGCGTGATCGTGTGCGCCAGGGTGAATGCGGTGACCTGAAACAGGATGGGCCGCAAGTGCAGTGAGAAGAAGAAGAGACCGAGGACAAAGAGGATGTGATCCAGGCCCTTGGGGACGATATGTTCGAACCCCACCACGATGTAGCGCAGGAACACCGCGCCCGCACCCTCGGTCGCGATCTCGCCACGCGGCAGCGGTTCGCTCAACTCGCCGCCCGCCAGGAACCCGGCATAGGCATCCTCGCCCGCATCCGCCTGCCGCACGACCAGTTCGCCATATTCTTCGGCCCACCCGAATTGCACCGGCGCATCGCCTTCGGGCAGATCGGCGCGGAAGGTGAGCGTGGAGGTGCGGGCCAGGTCGAAATTCCCGACCTCCGGCACCTCGATCCCGACGAACTCGGGCGTTAGCCGCTGGCCATCCACCACGATCATGAGGTTATCGGCCATCTGCGGCCAGAAGGCCCGCATCTCCTCGGCCAGCACTTGCGGCTCCATCGCGCGGAACCGGTCATAGGCGCCTTCCTCGGGCGCCTCGGTGGTTTCGGTGACTTCGCTCAGGTCTATATCCGCGAGGATGGATTCGACCGCCATGCGCAATTCGATCACCACCTCCTCGGCGCTCACGGCCACGTCCGAGATACCGGGGTCGATCTCATGGGACCGCGCACCGGGGGCAGCACTCACGAAAAGAAGAATTGACAGCGCCGAGATCCGGGCCAAGTTAAAGGGAAACATATTGGAAATTCTCATGTCTGTTACACTCCGTTCCATCTGTGCCGCATTTGTCCTCGCGCTGCCAGCATTGCCTGCCGCGTCGCATGAGTTCTGGATCGAACCGCTGGCGTTTCAAGTCGCGCCCGGCGACCCGTTGGAGGCACGGCTGCGGGTGGGCGAAAGTTTCGAGGGCCCGTCCTATTCCTACCTGCCGCGCAACTTCATCCGCTTCGACGTCGCGCAGGGCGACGCGGTCACCGAGGTCGACGGACGGCTTGGCGACAACCCGGCGCTGCAATTCGACGGGGCCGCGGAGGGGCTGGCCGTGATCCTGCACGAAACCTCGGACAACCGCCTGACCTATGACGAATGGGCCGGGTTCCTGCGCTTTGCCGCACACAAGGATTTCGGCGATGTCGAGACGATGCACGACGCCCGTGGCCTGCCGAGGGAGGGCTTTCGGGAAAGCTACAGCCGCCACGCCAAGAGCCTGATCGCCGTTGGCTCGGGCGCGGGCGCGGATCGCGAATACGGGCTGCGGACCGAGATCGTGGCGCTGGCAAACCCCTATACCGACGACCTCAGCGACGGCTTTCCGGTGCTGGTCCTGCTGGAGGGCGAACCGCGCGCCGATGTGCAGGTAGAACTGTTCGACCGCGACCCCGACGGCGAGGTGACCGTCACCCTGCACCGCACCGATGCCGAGGGCCGCGCCGTGCTGCCGGTTGAGCCCGGCCATGTCTACCTTGCCGACAACGTCACCCTGCTGCCGCTGGAACAGGACAGCCCCGGCGACCCTGTCTGGCATTCCCTCTGGGCCTCGCTCACCTTCGCGGTCCCCGCCCCCTGATCCCTTCTTTGTTCCGAAAATATCCCAGGGGGTTTGGGGGACTGGTCCCCCAACCGGTCGGCGCGCTTGCGCGCCGACCCCACGCCGCACGCACCGCACCCGTCTTGTATCGCCCCCCCATTGCCGCTATGCCACATTGCGAACCCGAAGGAGGTGCCATCAGATGGACAGTTTCACCACGCTCACCGGCATCGCCGCCCCGATGCCGCAGATCAATGTCGATACCGACATGATCATCCCCAAGCAGTTCCTGAAGACGATCAAGCGCTCGGGGCTTGGCGTGAACCTCTTCGACGAGATGCGCTATGACGACAACGGCAACGAGATCCCCGATTTCGTGCTGAACAAGCCCGCCTATCGCAACGCGCAGATCCTGGTCGCGGGCGACAATTTCGGCTGCGGTTCAAGCCGTGAGCACGCCCCCTGGGCGCTCCTCGATTTCGGCATCCGCTGCGTCATCGCGCCCTCCTTCGCCGACATTTTCTACAACAACTGCTTCAAGAACGGCATCCTGCCCATCGTGCTGCCGCAGGACCAGGTCGACATGCTGATGGATGACGCCGAGCGCGGGGCCAATGCCGTCGTGACCGTCGATCTGGAAAGCCAGACCATCACCGGACCCGATGGCGGATCGGTCTCGTTCGAGGTCGACGCCTTCCGCAAGCATTGCCTGATGAACGGCTTGGACGATATCGGCCTGACCCTGGAAAAATCCGCCGCGATCGACGCGTTCGAGGCCGAGGCCGCACAGGCCCGCCCCTGGGTCTGATCCGTCAGAAACACAAGATATAGCCCCTCGGCCCCGCCGGGGGGCTATTTCTTTTGGCGACTGTGTCAAACCGGCGACAGTTTCCCCCGCAAAATCCGCAGCCTCGAATCCTCAACCAAGTCAGAGGGTTGCGAAACGACATGAATGTGGGCAAGATCGTGGCAATTGAGGCAATCCGATGGCAAATCGGACAAGAACGTGGACCAAGGGCCTGCAAAAACAAGGGTCCGTCCAGGTTGAGGGTTTTGGGCAGTGATCGCACAGCTTGCAAGCGCTGTGGTGCGGGCGATTTTGGTTGTTATCGTCATCTCCACGCCGTCCTTGCTCCTACCGGGGGCAACGCCGGAATCGGCGCAGGTGGTTGCACTGGTGGCCCTCTTTTGCGCGTTCTTCACCTTCTCCGAATATGCCTCGACCTATCCCGGCCTGATCGAGTTTCGCGATGCCCCGCCCTTCAACCGGGTGCGCGCGGTCAGCCTGTTCATCACGCTCTTCGCGCTGTCCATCGCCGCCACCGGGGCCGAGGCGCCGCAGACCCTGGCCCTGATCGTCAACGCGACCGGCCTTGTCGTGGCCCACGCGATTGACTTTCCCTACAGCCCGATCAACCTGCTCGGCACGCTGTTGCAGGACGATATCTCGCCCGCCGAGCTGACCCGGCTGCGCACCATGGGCGGGCTGAGCTTCCTGATCGGCCTCGTCACGCTCAGCATCTTCGCGGTGCTGATGCGGGTGCATGGCTGGCCCAACCGCAAGGCCAAGTTCAATGTCTGGGTCAACCTGCCGACCTTCGACCCGACCGTCGGCGGCGACGTGGTGGTGCGGCTGACCCGTGACAGCCGGATTAACATTATCTTAGGCTTCGTCCTGCCATTCTTGATGCCGATCCTGGCGTCGCTCGGCATCCGGCAGCTTGGGCTGTCGGTCTCGACCTCGCCGCAAACGCTTGTCTGGGTGGTCACGTTATGGAGCTTCCTTCCCGTCTCGCTCTTCATGCGCGGCATGGCGATGGCGCGGGTGGCGGCAATGGTAACGGCGCGGCGGCGTTACCTGACGCGGCAGATGGATATGCAGGGCGGCTTGCAGCCGGTCTGATCTGGCTGCTGCTGCTCCTTCTGCTGGCCGGCCCGCTGGTCGCCGATCCCGTCCGCATCGCCACCTACCAGACCGAATTGTCCCGCGACGGCCCCGGCCGACTGCTGCGCGATATCCTGCGCGGCGAGGATGACCAGATCGACGCTGTCGTCGCCGTCATCGCGCATCTCGACCCCGACATCTTGCTGCTGCAGGGCATCGACTATGACGCCGAGGGGCACGCACTGGCCGCCCTGGCGGACCAGTTGGCCGAGGCTGGCAGCCCCTATCCCTTTCGTCTCGCGCTGCGCCCCAATACGGGTCAACCGACGGGGCTGGACCTCGATGGCAATGGCCGTTCGGGCGAGGCGCGGGATGCGCAGGGCTATGGCCGGTTCAACGGCGCGGGTGGCATGGCGCTGCTGTCGCGCTATCCCATCGGGGCCGGTGTCGTCGATCACTCCGCGTTCCTCTGGCGCGATCTGCCGGGTGGCCACGCGGCCGATGTGTTGAACGCCGAGGTGCTGGCGGTCCAGCGCCTCGCCTCGGTCGCCGCCTGGGAGGTGCCGGTGGAGGTCGAGGGCCAGGTGCTTCGCCTCCTGACCACCCACGCCACACCGCCTGTCTTCGACGGCCCCGAGGATCGCAATGGCCGCCGCAACGAGGATGAGTTGCGCTTCTGGCAATGGCGGATCGAAAGCGGCGCGGTGGGGCCGCCTTTTGCCCTGATGGGTGTTCTCAACGCCGATCCGGTCAATGGCGACGCGCGGCGCGGGACTCTGATGACGATGCTGTCACATCCCGCGCTGCAAGACCCGGCCGCGACCGGCGCGGCGGGCGGCTCCGAAACCGCCGATTTCTCCGACCCCGATCCCGGCAACCTGCGCGTCAGCTACATCCTGCCCTCCGCCGATCTGGAGGTGCAGGACGCGGGCGTCTTCTGGCCCGATCCCGATAGCCCGGACCATGCCATCCTCGGCGGCTCAGACGGCAACGGGGCCTCGCGTCACCGGCTGGTCTGGCTGGATGTCGAGTTGCAGGGCGCGGGCGAGCACTGAGGCCAAGGGCGTCTCCTGCCGATCGGGCAACAGCCGGTCCAGCTCCGTCCCATCCAGCCGATGCGGGGTGGTCCAGAGGTAGCGCATTTCCAAAAGATGCTTCGCCTCGGGCCAGAAAGGGCGCGCAAGGTGCAGCGGAAAATAGCCCATCCGCTTGACCCGAACCGGACGGCCAATGGCCTTCGCGCAGGCGCGCGCAAGGTCAGTGCCCGTCAGCGTGGTGCCCGCGAAGGCCAGGTCGGTGAACCCCGGCAAGCTCTCGCGCCGCTCGGCCAGGCCCACCATCGCGCGCGCCACATCCGGCAGCCACGCCCAGGCATGGGGGATGTCGGACCTGCCGGGATAGGTCAGCACGCCCTGCGCCACCCGCTTGGCGATCACAATGTCGAACCAGTTGCCCGAGGCGGCATCGTCGATGAAATCCCCCGCCCGCAGCACAATGGTCCGCACGCCCGAAGCGCGGTAGCTTTCCTCCATCTCGCGCCGGATACGGCCAAGCGGATGCTCCGCCCGATGCGGCACGCCCGGCCCGATCACCTCCGGCATGTCGGGGCCGTAGACATAGATATTGCCGGGCAGGATCACCGCAGCACCCGACGCTTTTGCTGCCGCGATCACCGCGCGGGTCTGCCCCGGCACCTCGGCGCGCCACTTGCTGTAGGGCGGGTTCCAGGCGTTGACGATCACGTCGACGCCCATGGCCGCAGCCGTCAGGTCATCGCCACGCCGGAAACGACGCACGCGCCAGCCCGCCGCGTCAAAGGCCAGCGCGGTGTGGCGGCCCATGCGGCCCGTGGCGCCAAGGATCAAGACGGATTGTGACATCGGTTAGCTCCTTTCAGATTTGTTGCCCCAGAACCTACCCCATGCACATTCATTGAAACTATTGCCCAAAATTCATCATATGATATTCATTTTCGAATGGACAATCGCCCCACCTCCCTCGACTGGACCCACATCCGTGCCTTTCTGGCGGTGGCGGAAACCGGCTCGCTCTCGGCGGCGGCGCGGGCGCTCGGGCTCAGCCAGCCGACGCTCGGGCGGCACATCCGCGCGCTGGAGGAGACGACGGGCAACGCCCTTTTCACCCGCAGCCCGCGCGGCTTCGACCTGACCGACCTGGGTCTTGCCCTGCGCCCGCAGGCCGAGGCCATGCGCGCAGCGGCGCAGGCGATGGAACTGGCCGCCGCGGGCCGTGACACCCGCACCGCCGGACCCGTTCGGCTGACCGCCAGCGTCTATGTTGCGGTCTACCTGCTGCCCCCGATCCTGGCCCGCCTGCGTCAAGACCACCCGGAGATCGAGATCGAACTGGTCCCCTCGGACCGCTCCGAGAACCTGCTGTTTCACGAGGCCGATATCGCACTGCGCATGTATCGCCCGGAACAGTTGGAGATGGTGACCCGGCACCTGGGCGACCTTCCGCTCGGGCTTTACGCCGCGCGCGGTTACCTGTCCCGCAAGGGGACGCCGCAGGGTTTCACCGAGATCCTGGATCACGATGTGATCGGCTATGACCGTGACGACCGCATCGTCCGGGGCTTTCGCGCCGCGGGGCTGGAGGTGACCCGCGACTGGTTCCCGATCCGTTGTGACGACCAGGTCGCCTGTTGGGAAATGACCTGCGCGGGCTGCGGCATCGGGATCGCGCAGCGCGTGGTGGGCGAAGCCGAGCCGCGCGTCGTGCCGGTCCTGCCCGACGCCCCCCTGCCCGCGCTGCCGGTCTGGATCACCGCCCATGCCGCCACCCGCCACACCCCCCGCGTCGCGGCTGTCTGGCAGGCGCTGACAACCGGCCTGGCCCCGCTGGTTTCTTGACCCTGACCGGCGCAAGGGGTAGCGGAAGGACAACGCAATTCAAGCACGGAAATTCCCATGAGCACGCCATCGCTTCTTATCCTGCCCGGTGACGGGATCGGCCCCGAGGTCATGACCGAAGTTCGCAAGATCATCGACTGGTTCGGCGCCAACCGCGACCTCGCATTCGATGTCAGCGAGGATCTTGTCGGCGGGGCCGCCTATGACGCCCATGGCACGCCGCTGACCGATGAGACGATGGCGCGCGCGCAGGCCGCCGATGCGGTGCTGCTTGGTGCCGTGGGCGGGCCGAAATACGACAGCCTGGATTTCAGCGTGAAGCCCGAACGCGGGTTGTTGCGCCTGCGCAAGGAGATGGACCTCTTCTCCAACCTGCGCCCCGCGCAGTGCTTCGACGCGCTGGCCGATTTCTCCTCGCTCAAGAAGGATGTGGTCGCGGGCCTCGACATCATGATCGTGCGCGAGCTGACCTCGGGCGTCTATTTCGGCGAACCGCGCGGCATCTTCAAGGAAGGCAACGAGCGCGTCGGGATCAACACGCAGCGCTACACGGAAAGCGAGATCGCCCGCGTCGCGCGGTCAGCCTTCGAACTGGCGCGCAAGCGGTCGGGCAAGCTCTGCTCGATGGAGAAGGCCAACGTGATGGAATCGGGCATCCTGTGGCGCGATGTCGTGACCGAGGTGCATCAGGCCGAATACAGCGACGTGGAGTTGAGCCACATGTATGCCGATGCGGGCGCGATGCAGTTGACCCGCTGGCCCAAGCAGTTCGACGTGATCGTGACCGATAACCTCTTCGGCGACCTGCTGTCGGATCTGGCCGCGATGCTGACCGGCAGCCTGGGCATGTTGCCCTCGGCCAGCCTCGGCGCGCCGATGGAGAACGGTCGGCCCAAGGCGCTTTACGAGCCCGTCCACGGCTCGGCCCCCGACATAGCGGGGCAAGGCAAGGCCAACCCGATCGCCTGCATCCTCAGCTTTGCCATGGCGCTGCGCTACAGCTTCGACCAGGGCGACGAGGCGACCCGGCTGGAACAGGCGGTCGAGGGTGTGCTGGCCGACGGGTTGCGCACCGCCGACCTGTTGGGCGAGGATGGCGCGACCCCGATCAGCACCGGCCAGATGGGCGATGCGATCGTGGCAAAACTGTCCGCCAGCCTTTGAAGAACCGGGCCGCCCCGTCGCGGGCGGCCCCGCTTTGCCTTTGCCTCCTGACCGCATTAGGGTCTGCGCAAGCCTGATCCGCGAAAGCACCCGATGACCTCGTCCCCGGACCCCTCGAAGATGCGCGGCGCGTTATTCGCGTTGCTGGCCTTTGCGCTGTTTTCCACCCATGACGTGGTGATCAAGTTCCTGGGCGGCTCCATCTCGTCGCCGCAGATCATCTTCTTCTCGGTCCTGTTCAGCTTTCCGCTGATCATCTTCATGCTGATCCGCGATGCGGATGGCGGATCGCTGCGCCCTGTGCATCCGTGGTGGACGGCGGGGCGCACCGCCTGCTCGGCGGTCAGCGGGCTGGCCACGTTCTACGCCTTTTCGGTACTGCCGCTGACGCAGGTCTACCCGATCCTCTTTTCCATGCCGCTTCTGATCACGCTGATGGCGATCCCCATCCTGGGCGAACGTGTCGGGCTGCGGCGCGGGGCGGCCATCGTGGTCGGGCTGGCCGGTGTCCTGGTGGTGTTGCAACCGGGCGCGGCGGAGATCTCGGAGGGTCATATCGCGGCGCTGATCGGCGCGGTGGGATCGTCGCTGAACTCGATCATCATGCGCAAGATCGGGCGCGATGAACGCACCGTGGTGCTGCAGCTTTATCCGCTGATCGTGAACCTTCTGGTGATGGCGGCCTTCCTGCCCTTCTTCTATGTCCCAATGGAGCTGGTGAACCTCGGGGCCACCGCCGTCGTCGCCTTCCTGGCGTTGACCGCCGTGGGCTGCCTGGTCATCGCCTACCGCGAGGCCCCCGCCGTGATCGTGGCGCCGATGCAGTATTCGCAGATCATCTGGGCCAGCCTCTTCGGCGCGCTCTTCTTCGACGAAACACTGGACCGGATGACGCTGATCGGCACCGCGATCATCATGGCCTCCGGCATCTACATCGTGCTCCGCGAGGAGCGGCGCGGTGGCGGATCGACACGGCCCGTTCAGCGCTCGCGCACTCGTGGCGGCACCGCGACGACGCTGCGGGTGGCCGATTACCTGGGCCTGAAACACCGCAAGGACGGGCGCAAGGAATGACCGATCCGGCCCCGATCCGCCTGGCCGTGGTCGCCACCGCCGAACACAGCGTGAAGACGTTGGAGGCCCTGCGGGAGGTGGCCGGGGACCGGATCGAGCACATCGTGCATCTCGGCGGAAAGGATGCCGACTACAAGGCCAACAACTTCTTGCGGATGCGCAGCGTCCAGGGCCGGCGCGGCGACCTGATGCAGGGCGACCGTTTCACCGGCGCGGCCTCGGCGCTGGAGACCGGACCGGGGATGGAGGCGGCCCTGTGGGAGGCGATCGACAACCTCACGCGCGGCTCGGACCAGATGGCCTATGGGTTTCATGGGCTGAGGGATGTGCAGGATTACCAGCACATCACCCATATCGCGCATGACGTGATGGGTGAAATGCTGCTGCGCGAGGGGATCACCCATGTCCTCTTCTTCGACATCCCGCATATGTTCTACGACACCTGCCTGGCGCAGACGGCGCAGGCGCTTGGGCTGAAGGTGCTGATCCTGCGGCAGAGCTTCTTTCCGCGCCAGTTCTTCTCGATGCGCTCTGCGATGGACCTCGGCCACATGACGCCCCGACCCTCGGATGACGACGCCGCACCCGCGCCCCTGCCCGAGGGTGCGCCGGACCTCTTCTACATGAAGGGCATCGGGCAGGACCGCGATGCCCCCGGCGGGCTGTCCCTGCGCGGTGTCGGTCAGATGATCGCGCATCACCTGGTCAATGCGCCGCTCAAGCTGCTCAACCCCGTCTACATGACCCGTCTTCTGCGCCGGATGCGACGAACCGCCGGACGCTTCCCCGAATGGCGCGATCCGTTCTTTCATTTCTTCCACACCGATCACCTGGCCTATTTCGACTATCTCGCCGAGGCCGAGGAGACCGAGCCGAAGCTTGACGCGCCATTCGTCTACTTCCCCCTCCAGATGCAGCCCGAGATGACCACCAGCAGCCTGGGCGGGCGCTATCGCGATCAGCTTCTGGCGGTGGAGCGGTTGGCCGAAATGCTGCCCGAGGGGCACCTGATCTACGTGAAGGAGAACCCCAAGCAGACGGGCAAGATGCGCAGCCCGCTGTTCTTTCACCGGATGGAGCGGATCAGACAGGTGCGCCTGATGCCGAGCCATGCCAACAGCCAGACCCTGCTGGCGCATGCGCAGGCCGTCGCGAACATCTCCGGCACCGTCGGGTGGGAAGGCGTGCTGGCGGGCAAGCCGGTCATCTGTTTCGGCGCGACCTGGTGGGCCGAGGCCCCCGGCGTGACGCGCTACCGGCCCGGCCTGACCTTGGACGAGGTGCTTGCGGGCACCCCCACCCGCGCGGCGGTGGAACGGTTCGCGGGCATCCTTCAGGCGCGCTCGCATTCCGGCCATGTCCAGCGCCATTTCGCCCGCGCCGACACCGACACCCCCGATGAGGACAACGCGCCCGAGGCGGCCCGCGCGATCCTCGACCTTCTGGATGGCCGCACCCCGCACACATTCGACCCGCAGGAGGGCCATCCATGACCCGCGTTGCCATCATCCCCGCGAGGGGCGGCTCCAAGCGCATCCCGCACAAGAACATCAAGGAATTCCTCGGCCATCCGATGCTGCACTGGCCGATCGCGGCGGCCAAGGAAACCCATAAGTTCGACCGTATCGTGGTCTCGACCGACGATCCCGACATCGCCGATTGCGCCAAGGCGGCGGGGGTCGAGGCGCTGATGCGGCCCGATGACCTGTCCGACGATTACACCGGCGTCGTGCCCGTGATCCGTCACGCGATGTGGACCCTGCCCGGCGTGATCACCACCGCCTGCCTGATCTACGCCACCGCACCCTTCCTGAGGCCGGAAGATCTGCGCCGGGGCCTCGACGCGCTGGAGGGGGCGGATTTCGCCCTTTCCGTCACGTCCTTCCCCTTCCCGATCCAGCGCGCCGTGGGGGTGACACCGGAAAACCGGTTGCAGATGTTCTATCCCGAGCATGAACAGACCCGCTCGCAAGACCTGCCCGAGGCCTATCACGACGCCGCCCTCTTCGCCTGGGGCACGCGGGATGCGTGGTTTTCGGACAGATCGCTTTTCGGCGCGGGCACGGTGCCGGTGCCGATCCCGCGCCACCGGGTGCAGGATCTGGACACTGCCGAGGACTGGACCCGCGCCGAATACATGGGCCGCGCATTGATCGAGGCGGGCGAGATCACAGCGCCTTGACCTTCGCCAAGGTCCAAGAGACAACAGTTACATGATAGACCCTGTTCAGATCGAACATTTCACCCTGGGCGAAGGCAAGAAACCCTTCCTGATCGCCGAGCTTTCCGCCAACCATGACCGCGACCTCGACCTGGCCCTGCGGCTCGTCGATATCGCCGCCGATGCCGGGTGGGATTGCGTCAAGTTCCAGACCTACAATGCCGACAGCCTGACGGTGCCCTCGAGCCACCCGTCGATGAAGATCGACCCGGTCTGGGGCACCGACAACCTCTATGATCTCTACAACAATGCCGGCATGCCGATGGAGTTTCACGCGCCGCTTTTCGAGCGCGCGCGCGACCGCGGGCTGGTGCCGTTCACCTCGATCTACGACCCCCGCGACATGGAGTTCGTGGAAAGCCTCGGCTGCGCCGTCTACAAGATCGCCAGTTTCGAGATGACCTTCGACGACCTGCTGATCGAGGTCGCGGCCACGGGCAAGCCGATCATCATGTCCACCGGCATGGCCAATCTGGGCGAGGTCGATCACGCCATGGAGGTGCTGGACAAACATAATGCGGGGCCTGTCGTGCTGCTGCATTGCGTGTCCTCCTACCCCGCGCCGATCGAGGAGGTGAACCTGGCCTCGATGGCGACGCTGCGGGCGCGGTTCCAGCGCCATGTCGGGTTCTCCGACCACACCATCGGCCCGGATGCGGCGCTCCTGGCCTCGGCCATGGGGGCGGTCGCGATCGAGAAGCACTTCACCGATGACATGACCCGCCCCGGCCCCGATCACCGCTTTTCCGCGACGCCCGAGATCCTGCGCGAGATCAGGGACGGCGTGGACAAGTTGCAGGTAGCGCGCGGGACGGCGACCAAGGATACCGCCGAAGCCGAGGCCGGCAACCGCGCCGCGTTTCGCCGCTCGGCCTTCGCGCTGCGCGACCTCAAGGCCGGGGAGGTCCTGACCTGGAGCGACTATCGCTTCGTGCGGCCCAATGCGGGCGTGCCGGTCAGCGACAAACCGGCCCTGATCAACCGCAAGCTGGCGCGCGACGTGACGCAATACGACCCCATCACCTATGACGACCTCGCGCCCAGATGAGGCTGCGCCCCGCGACGATGGAGGATGCAGAGCGCCTCTTTGACTGGCGCAACGATCCGGTGACGCGGGCGGCCTCGGTCAATCGTGACCCGGTGGCGTGGGAGGATCACCTGGCCTGGCTTGAGGCCGCACTGGCCGACCCCTCGCGCCGCATCCTGATCGCCGAGGATCGCGTGCCGCAGGGCACCGTGCGGCTGGATGGCGGGCAACGCACCGAGGTCTCGATCACGCTTGCGCCTGCCGCACGCGGTCACGGTCTGGCCACGCCGATCCTGCGGCTGGCCACTGACGGGCGCGGACCCTTCGTCGCCCGCATCCGCCCCGACAATGCCGCCTCGCGCCGGGCCTTCGAGGCGGCGGGCTTCACCTATACCCATCACGAGGGTGGGATGGACTGGTTCTCAAAGAGGAAAGACACATGACCCCCGAGCAGATCGAAGAGAAGCTGAAACTGATCGACGCCATCGAGCAGGTCCGCACCAAGAACAACGTCAACTGGATGAACCTGCTGCGCGTGGCACTGCGCGCCGACCCGGAAGGCACGCTGGAACTGGTGCGCGAGATCAACACCAAGGATAACGAGATATCCGAGTTGTTCGCGAAACTGGGCGAGGCTGTGTGAGGGCGGCAGCTGTCGCAGGGACCGTCCTTTGGACGGTTGCCTTCGGCGAGGATATTTGACGAACAAAGAAGGGGGGCGGCGCGTTAACCTTGATGTGGGGTTAACGGAGCGCATCCCCTAGCGCGGCGATGACGCGGTCCTGCATGGCCTCGGTGAGGCCGTGATAGAGCGGGATCGACAGGGCGCGGGCGTACACCCATTCCGAGACCGGGAAATCGCCGGGCCTGAAGCCGAGCGACAGGTAATAGGGCTGCGTGTGGACCGGCTGGTAATGCACGTTCACGCCAATATTGGCCGCCCGCATGTGGTCGAACACCTCGCGCCGCGTGCGGTTGGTTTTATCCGTGTCGATCAGGATCGGGTAAAGATGCAGCGCCGAATGGCTGTCAGGGTTCTGCCATGGCAGGATCAGCGGCAGGTCGGCCAGTGCCGCATCATAGCGGCGGGCCATCTTGTGCCGATGCGCGATGAAGTCGTCCAGCCGCGCGGCCTGGGTGACGCCCAAGGCGGCCTGCATCTCGGTCATGCGGTAGTTGAGGCCGAGCGCCACCTGGTCGTATTCCCAGGGCTCGGCGTGCTTGCGCGCCATCAGGTCGGGGTCGCGCGTCACACCATGGCTGCGGTAGAGCCCCATCAGATCGGCAAGGGCCTTGTCCTGCGTCGTGGCAAGGCCGCCCTCGGCGGTGGTGATGATCTTGACCGGGTGGAAGCTGAAGACGCAGATGTCGGAATGGGGGCAGGCCCCGATCGGCAAGCCGTCATAGCGGCCGCCAATGCAATGGCTGGCATCCTCGATCACGCGGATATCATGGGCCTTCGCAATGGCGCCGATCCGTTTCATATCCGCCGACTGGCCCGCGAAATGGACCGGGATCAGGATGTCGGGCTTACGCTCCGCATGCGCCAGCTTTGCCTCGAGCGCGTCAGGGTCCATGCAGTAATCGCTGTCGCGGATATCGACGAAATCGACCTCGGCCCCGCAGAGCCGCGCGACATTGGCGCTGGCCACGAAGGTGTTGGGCGCGGTCCAGACCAGCCCGCCCGGTTTCAGCCCGAGCGCGAGGCAGGCGACATGCAGCGCCGAGGTGGCGGAGTTGACGGCGACGGCATGAGCGGCGCCGGTCACCTCGGCTATCGCGGACTCAAACGTCGGCACCTGGGGGCCCTGGGTCAGGAAATCCGAGCGCAGCACATCGACCACGGCGGCGATATCCTCCTCGCTGATATCCTGCCGCCCGTAAGGGATGAAGCCCGCGCCCGACACGTCAGAAATGCCCGATCGTATCGGCGTTCTCGTCGATCCAGTCGCGCAGCGCCTCGACGCGCATCCAATCCTCGTTGGTGTCGGAGACATAGGAGAACCCTTCCGGAACCTTCACGCCGTTCTTGATACGCACCGGGTCTTTCGACCAGTTGTGAATGGCCGGGATGATCTTGTAATGCTCGTCATATTCGTAGGTATGCGGCGCGTCCTCCTCGCCGATCATCTGCTCATGCAGCTTCTCGCCCGGGCGCACGCCGACCACCTCGGTCTCGGCCCCCGGCACGCAGGCCCTGGCGATGTCCATGATCGTCATCGAGGGGATTTTCTTGACGTAGATCTCGCCCCCGATCATGTCCTCGAAGGCATGCCAGACCAATTCCACCCCTTGCGGAAGGGTGATCATGAACCGCGTCATGCGCGGATCGGTGATGGGCAGCGGCGCAGTGTCGGGCAGCGATTTGAAGAACGGGATGACCGAGCCGCGCGAGCCCATGACATTGCCATAGCGCACCACGGCAAAGCGGCAGCCACCCGCACCCGCATAGGAATTGCCCGACACAAACAGCTTGTCCGAGGCCAGTTTCGTGGCCCCGTAGAGGTTGACCGGCGAGGACGCCTTGTCTGTCGACAGCGCCACGCATTGCTTGACGCCCTTGTCGATGCAGGCGTCGATCAGGTTCATCGCGCCGTTGATATTGGTCTTGACGCATTCGAAGGGGTTGTATTCGGCGGTCGGCACGATCTTGGTGGCAGCGGCATGAACCACGTAATCCACCCCGTCCAGCGCGCGGTAAAGCCGGTCGCGGTCGCGCACATCGCCGATGAAGAAGCGCACGCGGGGATCGTCGCCGAATTTCTTCGCCATCTCCCACTGTTTCATTTCGTCGCGCGAATAGATGATCAGCCGGGCGGGGTCGTATTTCTCCAGCGTCATCGGCACGAAATGGGATCCGAAGGACCCGGTGCCGCCGGTCAGCAGGATTGATGCGTTTTTTTCCATGGGATCGCCCGTCATGTCCGTTTCAAGCGTTCTTGCAGGGAATGCGGGCGGGATCAAGCGGCGCGCCCCGCATTCCCCTCTTGCAAAGGCGCCCATCCCCGGCTATCCCGCGCGACACGGTCGGGCTGTAGCGCAGCCTGGTAGCGCACCTGCTTCGGGAGCAGGGGGTCGGAGGTTCGAATCCTCTCAGCCCGACCAGATTTCCGACAAGTTGATGAACGAAAACCCCCACCCGCAATCATACGGATGGGGGCGCTGTTGCGGTGCCGGAAAGCGACCTGCCTATTCGCCGGTCCAGACCTTGCGGTTGGGGTCGAAATGGTTGCGCAGGGGCTTCCAGACGTCGGGATATTTCACCTGCAACGTGTCCAGCCCGGCGGCGTATTTGGTCAGTTGCTGCGGGAACCGGGTCTCGAACATGAAGGCGATGGTGTTGTCCAGCTTCTCCGGCTCCAGCTTTTTCAGCGAGGCCGCGTAGAACGCATCCGCATCCGGCCCGTGCGGCAGCATCATGTTATGCAGGCTCATGCCGCCCGGAATGAAGCCCTGCGGTTTGGCGTCATAGACGCCCTCGATCAGCCCCATGAACTCGGACATGATGTTCATGTGATACCAGGGCGGGCGGAATGAATCCTCGGCCACCAGCCAGCGCGGCGGAAAGATCACGAAGTCGATATTCGCGGTCCCCGGCTCACCGCTCGGCGCGGTCAGCACGGTGAAGATCGAGGGATCGGCATGGTCATTGCGGATCGGGCCGACCGGCGAATAGTGGCGCAGGTTGTATTTGTAGGGCGCGTAATTGCCGTGCCAGGCCACCACGTCCAGGGGGCTGTGGTCGATCTCGCAGGCATGGAACTGGCCGCACCATTTGACGGTGACACGATGGGTCACGCCGTCCTTGCGCTCATAGGCGGCCAGCGGCGTCAGGAAATCGCGCGGGTTGGCCATGCAGTTGGCCCCGATCGGCCCGCGTTCCGGCACGGTGAAGGCGCCGCCGTAATTTTCGCAGATATAGCCGCGCGCCTTGTCGTCGCCGTTCAGCAGCACCTTGTATTTCAGCCCGCGCGGGATGACCACGATTTCACCGGGGCCCGCGTCGATCACGCCCATCTCGGTGAAGAAGCGCAGATTTCCCACCTCGGGCACGATCAGCATTTCGCCATCGGCGTTGTAGAAGACCTCGGTTTCCATGCTTTCCGTCACCGCGTAGGTGTGGATCGCATAGCCCACCTGGGTCAGCACGTCGCCGCCGGTGGAGATGGTGCGGATGCCGGTGATCCAGGTGCCCGCATCCTCGGGGATGGGCGCCGGATCCCACCGCATCGGGGCCAGTGGCAACCCGCTTTCATCCGCCGTCGGAGCGGAGCGGAAATGCGGCAGCTCCACCCGCGCCATGTCACTGATATGCTGCACCGTGGGCCGCATCCGGTAGAGCCAGGTGCGCTCATTCGATGCGCGCGGCGCGGTGAAGGGCGTGCCCGAAAGTTGCTCGGCATAGAGCCCGTAGGGGCAGCGCTGCGGGCTGTTCTGCCCGATGGGCAGCGCGCCCTCCTCGGCCTCGGTCTCGAAGTCATTGCCGAAACCGGGCATGTAGCCTTCGTTGTATTTCGCGCGGGACGTCGCCCGCACGAAATCATTGGTTTCCCTGTTCATCGCTCGTCTCCTGTCAGTCCTTGGCCCCGCCTTCACGGGTCGCGCGCTTCAGACTTTGCTCAACTCTTTCTGGTGCAGCCACTCGGCATGTTTCGGGGCCTTCTTGGTGCGGCTCCATTCCTCCAGCATGTCCCATTTGACCTCGTCCATGCGCTTGATCAGCGCCTCTTCCTCGGGGTCGGGGGCGGCCAGTTCGACGCGGTGTCCGTTGGGATCGAAGAAATAGATCGAGTGGAAGATGGAATGATCGGTGACGCCCAGAACCTCGACGCCGTTTGCCTCCAGATGCTGCTTGTATTCCATCAGCGTGTCGCGGTCCTTGACGCGGAAGGCGATGTGCTGGACCCAGATGGGCGTGTTCGGATCGCGGCCCATTTCGGGCTTGGTCGGAAGCTCGAAGAAGGCAAGCACGTTGCCGTTGCCTGCATCCATGAAGATATGCATGTAAGGGTCGGGTTCGTGGGTCGAGGGCACGTGATCCTCGGCGATGGCCAGCACGAAATCCATGTTGAGCATCTTGCTGTACCATTCCACGGTTTCCTTCGCGTCCTTGCAGCGATAGGCGACGTGGTGGATTTTCTCGATCTTCATGACATCACTCCTTTTTCGCGGCGACGGCAAGCGCCTCTCGCAGCACTTCGCGGTCGCCGACATGGTTGGCCAGGGTCAGGATCAGCCGGGCGTTGAAGGCTTCGCTTTCGTCATCGCTGAGGCCCTGGTGGGCGGCGATAAGCTCGGCATAGAACCCGTCGGGATCGTTGATATTGGCGGTCGTGTTCAGCGCGTTCATCGTCTCAATCCTTTCCGCAGGCATGGCGCAGGGCGGCGCGCAGGGCGGTTTCATCGCAGGTGCTCCATCGCGCCGCGACATGCTGGTCGGGGCGGATCAGGTAGACGGCGGATTCCGCATCGCCCAGGTAGCGCTCGGCCAGGGCCCCGGTCGCATCGTCCGAAGCCGAGAGCGCCAGCCGCGTCGCGGTGATGCCGTCCACCTCGACGCTCTCGGGCGCGTCGGCGTCGATGGTCAGGATGGTGAAGCTGCCGCCCAGTTTGCCAAGCAGGTAGTCGCCCCCAAGCGGCGCATCCGGGCAGGCGCTGCCCACGCGGCTGCGGGCGGGGCCGCCTGGCAATTCATCGGGGCCGTTCAGGGACAGCCCGTCATAGGTGCAGGGCACCGACAGGCGGCCCGAATTGACAAATGGCCGCGCGAAGGCGTGATCTTCCGACAGGTCCAGCACCGCATCGCGGAAAATCCGGCTCATCTTCGTCTTC
Organism: Alterinioella sp. B-7; assembly: GCF_056857775.1. NCBI lineage: Bacteria > Pseudomonadati > Pseudomonadota > Alphaproteobacteria > Rhodobacterales > Paracoccaceae > Alterinioella > Alterinioella sp. B-7. Next base: position 823,611 of record NZ_JBSXNT010000039.1, on the reverse strand, counting down.
GGCGTGATGAAATCGGTGGCGCGGGTCGAGTTGAGGATGTTCTCATCCGCGCCGAAGCTGCGTTCCTCGTGATAGGTGTCCAAGAGGCTTTCGGGGGCCTTGCCCTCGATCACCAGGCCCAGTTTCCAACCCAGGTTATCGACGTCCTGCATGCCGGAGTTGGCCCCGCGCGCACCAAAGGGCGACACCTGATGCGCGGCATCGCCGGCAAAGATCACGCGGCCATGGCGGAACTCCCGCATCCGGCGGCACTGGAAGGTGTAGATCGAGGACCACACCATCTCATACTCGACATCGTCCCCAAGCATCTGCTTCAGCCGCCGGTCGATATTTTCCTGTTTCAGCTCTTCCTTGCGGTCGATATCCCAGCCAAGCTGGAAGTCGATCCGCCAGACACCGTCAGGCTGCGAATGCAGCAGCGCGGAATCGCCCGATTTGAAATAGGGGTCGAACCAGAACCAGCGCTCGACCGGGAAATCGGCCTGCATCTTGATGTCGGCGATCAGGAAGTTGTCCTCGAAGACGCGGCCCTCAAACTCCTGTCCCAGCATCTTGCGCAGGGGCGATCCGGCCCCGTCGCAGCCGATCAGCCAATCGGCCTCGACCTTGTAGGGGCCATCCGGCGTTATCACGTCCAGCGTGACGTAACGCCCGTGCTCCTCCACCGCATCGACCCGGTTCTTGCCCCGGATCTCAATCGGCGCGCCCTCTTTCTGGGCCTGCCAGATGCGGTCGATGATGAAGCGTTCGAAATAGGGCTGTTGCAGGTTGATGAAGGCGGGGAACTTGTGCCCCTTCTCGGGCAGCAGGTTGAACTCGAACACCTGCCGGTCATCGTGGAACACCTTGCCGACATTCCAGACCACGCCCTTGTCCAGCATCGCCTCGCCGCAGCCGTAGCGGTCGGCAACCTCCAGGCAGCGCTTGGAAAAGCAGATCGCGCGCGAGCCCATGCCGATGCCCTCATGGTCATCCAGCACCAGCACGGGGATGCCCTGCAACCCCAGATCCAGCGCCGTGGCCATGCCGATCGGGCCGCCACCCATCACCACGACCGGGTGACGGACGGGGGCATCCCTGTCCTGGTCCGCCACCTTTGCGTAAGGGTAGAGCTTGAAGGCCAGGGTATAGCGATCATCCAGCATTGTCGTCATTCCTCCCAAAAATCCGATCTTCAGCCGTGCAACGCGGCCCACATTTCCTTGTCGCGCTCTGCCGTCCAGATGCGCGGCGTCTCGATGCCAAGCGCCTCGTCATAGGCGCGCGCCACGTTGAAGGGCAGGCAATGCTCGTAGATGGCGAAATCCTTGAACTTCGGATCGCACTCGGCGCGCACCGCGTCCCAGGCTTCCTTCAGCGTGCCGCCGCCCTTGGCCACCCGCGCGGCGGGGCGGTAGGTGGAGCGTACGAAATCGCCCGTGGTGTCCAGCGCGGCATTGACCATATCGCGGCCCACCAGCGCATCGCCGCGCCCCGGCGCGATGGCGTCCAGATCGAAGGCCCGGATATTGTCCAGTGTGCCCTGCCAATCGGCGAAATGGCCGTCGCCGCAATAGCAGGCCGAGTGATATTCGACGATATCGCCGGTGAACATCACGTTCTGATCCGGCACATGGATCACCGCATCGCCCGCCGTATGGGCGCGGCCCACCTGCATGATATCGACCCGGCGCTTGCCCAGGTAGACCGACATGCGTCCGGTGAAGGTCGTGGTGGGCCAGGTCAGGCCGGGGATCTCCTCGTGGCCCTCGAAAAGGCGCGGGAAGCGGTCAAACTCGCTGTCCCAATCCTCCTGCCCGCGCTCGACCACCATGGAGCGTGCCTTGTCGGTCATGATCACGGTGTCGGCGCCGAAGGCCGAGGCGCCAAGCACGCGCACGGCGTGATAATGCGTCAGCACCAGGTGACTGATCGGCTTGTCGGTCACTTCGCGGACCTTCTCGATCACCATGCGGGCCAGGCGCGGTGTGGCCTGCGCCTCGACGATCATGACGCTGTCATCGCCGATGATCACGCCGGAATTGGGGTCGCCCTCGGCGGTGAAGGCATATAGCCCCTCGCCCACTTCGGTGAAGCTGATGGTCTTTTCCCCGGTGTCTCCCTGGGATGCAAAGGCCTTGGCCATGTCGTCTGTCTCCTTTTTCCTGTCCGCCGGGAATCGAATCCCCTTGCGGTCGCGCGCGATTTGGTTGCATATGTGACTATAATTTTTGTAACTAACAAGAGATCGATGGGACTTACACTCGAAAATTTCCTCCCCTATCGCCTTGCCCGGCTGTCCGAGGCATTGAGCGCCGAGATTCAGCCGGTCTACAAGGATGCCTTCGGCCTCAACCGCCCCGAATGGCGGGTTCTGGCCGCCCTGGCCGACATCGGACCGGCCACGGCGACGGCGCTCGGGCATCACTCCGCGCAGCACAAGACCAAGGTCAGCCGCGCGGTGCGGGCGCTGGAACTGCGCCGCTGGATCCGCCGCGACGAAGTGCAGAGCGACCGCCGCTCCGAGATCATCAGCATGACCGATCTGGGTCAACGCTCCTATTGCGAGCTGGTCAATCCGCTGCGCGAGCGCGAGGCGCAGCTTCTCAAACGGCTCGGCCCCGAGGATCGCGAGGTGCTGGACCGGGCCTTGCGCGCGCTGGAGGAGGCCGTCGGCGTCGCCACGCACGCCCCGGTCAATGTGCCAGGAACACCGGAACCCGTGTCTGCGCCATCACATCGTGCGTGACCCCGCCAAAGATGTCTTCGCGGAACTTGGAATGCTCGAACGCCCCCATCACCAGCAGGCCCGCCCCGAGCACCGAGGCATGGTGCAACAGCGTCCGCGCGATCCCGCCCCGGCCCTGCGGCACGGTGATCCAGTCAGCCGTCAGCCCCTGCCGCTCCAGCGTCGTCTTCGGATCCAGCCCGTCGGCCTCCACCTCGGTTTTCTTCGGCTCGCCCACGGTCACCACGGTCACCCGCGTCCCGGTCTCCAGCAGCCGCAATGACGCGTGCAGCGCGCGGGCGGCGGCGCGGCTTCCATCCCAGGCCAGCATGGCGTGATCGGCCAGCCTCGTCGTATCCGCGCCCTTGGGAAAGGCCAGCACGGGCCGCCCGGACATGAGCGCGATGCGATCCGGGTGCAGGCCGGTCGACGGGCTGCCCTCGCCCATCAGCCCGACCAGCGTGACATCGAAGAATCGCGACGCCTCGGCCATGCCGCTGTCGCTGGCGCGCGGTCCCCGGATGAGGTGAAGCTTGTCCTCGGGCAGATCGGCGGTGGCCGCGCGAAACTGCGCCTCGATCCGGGCCACGGCCTCCTCGGCGGCACCGCGCAGGGATTTGCGGATCGCGGCAGGCACCCAGTTCTGGCCGCCATCTTCCAGCACCGCCCGTTCAGCCAGCGCGATGTAGCCCGTCAGATGCGCGCCATGCGCCTTCTGCAACGCGATGGAGGCCGCCAGCGCCGTGTCGGATGCGGGGGTGCCTTCAAGTGCCACGATCATGTTTCCTACCGGCATGTGCGTCCCCTCACAGCTTGATCCAGACGGTTTTGAGGTCGACATATTTGTCCAACGCGTGCAGCGACTTGTCGACCCCGTTGCCGGATTGCTTCATCCCCGCCATCGGCACGTTCACGCCCGAGCCGCCATAGGTGTTGACGTGCAGGAGGCCCGCCTTGATGCCGCGCGTCATGCGATGCGCGGTAGAAAGATCAGAGGTCCAGACCGCCCCCGCCAGCCCGAAATCGGTCGCGTTGGCGAGGCGAAGCGCCTCGGCCCCATCCTTGAACGAGACCGCCGCGAGGACCGGGCCGAACACTTCCTTGCGGTGGATATCCGCCTCCGGCCCCAACCCGTCGATCACGGCAGGCGACATGTAGAAACCGCCCGACTTCTCGTGGATGCGCGCACCGCCCCCCATGACGGTGCCGCCCGCCGCGCGGGCCGCCTCGACCATGGCCAGATTGCCCTGTAACTGCGCCTCGGAATGCACCGCGCCGACATCGTTTTGCAAGTCCAGCGGGTCGCCCACCTTGAGGGCCCCGGCAATCTCGACCACGCGGGCCAGGAAATCCTCGCGGATGCTCTCCGCCACGATCAGGCGAGAACCCGCGATGCAGACCTGCCCGGAGTTGCGGAAGATGCCGTTCGCGCAGACCTGCGCGGCAACCTCCAGATCCGGCGCATCGGCGAAGACGATATTGGGGGATTTGCCGCCAAGCTCCAGGTAGCAGCGTTTCATGTTCGACCGGGCGGAATACTCCAGCAGACGCCGCCCCGTCGCGCCGGACCCGGTGAAGGCCAGCACGTCGATATCCATATGCAGCCCCATCGCCTGCCCCACGACCGGTCCGGCCCCGGTGACGACGTTCAGGACACCCTCGGGCAGTCCGGCCTCAAGCCCCAGTTCGGCCATGCGCAAAAGCGACAGCGACGCGGTTTCCGCCGGTTTCAGCACCACGGAATTGCCTGCCGCCAGCGCTGGCCCCAGCTTCCACGCCGCGATCATCAGCGGGAAGTTCCACGGCGCGATCGCCCCCACCACACCGATCGGATCGCGATGGACCAGCGCCAGCACATCGTCGCCGGTCGGCGCGATCTCGCCCGGCACCTTGTCGATGGCCTCGGCGTAGAAGCGCAGCGTCGCGGCGGCCGATCCCGGTTCCGCCTTCAGCGCCATGCCGATCTCGGTGCCGTTGTCGCGCACGCCCAGAACGGCCAGTTCCAGCGCGTTCTCCTCGATCAAACCCGCCCATTTCAGCAGCACCGCCTTGCGGCCTGCCGGGGCCATGCGCGACCAGCGGCCAGTCTCGAACGCCGCGCGGGCGGCGGAGACGGCGGCATCCACATCGGCTTGCGTTCCCTCGGCCAGCGTCGTCAGCAGCGCGCCGTCTATCGGGCTGATCACATCGCGGCGGCCCCCGTCCGAGGCATCGCGCCATTTCCCCCCGATCAGCAGGGATTGCGGGCGGATGGGTTGCGTGCGCAAGAGGTCGATATCGGACTGTTTCATTACATACCTTTCCGGCTGCGCCACAGGTTGCGCAGGTGCAGACCGACCGCCAGCAGGATCAAGCCGAACAGGATCGCCGCGATGGGCCGGTCGATGAAATCAAGCGGGCTGTTCACCCGCGCCATGGAGGTGCGCAGCCGCGTCTCCATGATGCCACCCAGGACCATGCCCAGGATGATCGGCACCACCGGCAGGTTCAACCGCTTGAGGATATAGCCAATGATCCCGAAGCCTGCGGCCAGCGCGCAATCGGTTGCCGAATTGCGCAAGCTGTAGACCCCAACAAAGCTGAGCGTCAGGACGATCACGCCGAGGAACCGCGTCGGGATGCGGATGACCTGGAGGATGCCCTTGGTCGCCACGGAAAGGAAGATCAGCACCAGGATATTGAGGATCAGCAGCGCGAGGTAGAGCGCCACGACGAACTCCGGCTGGCTTTCGAACAATTGCGGGCCGGGCACGACGTTGTGGACGTAGAACACCGACAGCATCATCGCGGTCAGCGCCTCGCCGGGGATGCCAAGCGCCAGTAGCGGGATCATCGCGGCCCCCGGCACGGCGTTGTTGGCGGCTTCCGACGCGATCAGCCCCTCGGGCGATCCGTTGCCGAACTCCTCTGGCGTCTTCGAGGTGTTGGAGGCGTAGGAATAGGAAAAGAACTGCGCCAGGAACTCGCCCACGCCGGGGATGATGCCCATGACCACGCCGGACCCGGAGGAGAAGAGCGCCACGCGCTTGTGGCGGAACAGCTCGCCCATGCCGGTAAAGACCGACCCGGTCAGCTTGGGCGCCTTCGGGCTGTCGTCGCGCCCGATCAGCAGGGAATATGCCTGGCTGATGGCGAAAAGGCCCAGGACAACCACGATCAGGTCTATGCCCGAGGTGAGCCATGTCTGCCCGAAAGTGAAGCGCTGCGTGTAGCGGATGGGCTCCAGCCCGATGGTGTTCAGGAAGATGCCGAACGAGACGAGGAAGGCCGCGATCGTGGTCTGCCCGCGATGCGTGACGATGACCAGGACGATGCCCAGAAGCGCCGCCAGGAAGATCTCGCGCGACCCGAACAGGGGCGCGACGGCGGCCAGAACCGGCGTCAGGACGATCAGGCAGACGACCGAGAAGATGCCCCCCGCGAACGACGCCGAATAGGCCAGCGACAAGGCCCGATGCGCCTGTCCCCGCTTCGTCATCGGGTAGCCGTCATATGTGGTCAGCGCATTGGCGGCGGTCCCCGGCGTGTTGATCAGGATCGCGGGGATCGCGCCGCCATACATGGACGAGCCGTAGATGCCCAGAAGCAGCGTCAGCCCGACAATGGGATCGAGAGAAAAGGTCGCAGGCAGCAGGATGGCGATGGCCACGGCGGGCCCGACACCGGGGATCGAGCCGATGATGACGCCGCCGACCGACCCGATCACAAGCGCGATCAGCACGTCGATGCGGGCAATCAGCTCGAACCCGGAAAGAAGAAGCTCCATGCCGTGCGCCCCTTACAGGTAGAGAATGAAGAAATTGCGGATCGCGCCGGGCAGGCTTTCATAAAGCGCCCCACCCGGAATGCGGACCTGCAGGAAGGACTTGAACAGCACCACCGTGGCCAAGGCCGTCAGCGCCGCCGCCACGAAAGCCTGGGGCGAGCGATAGCCACAGCGTGCGGTCAGCGCGACGGTGAAGATCAGCGACGCGGGCAGGTAGCCGACATAGGGCGTGATCAGCACATAGGCCATGAACCACAGGGCGAACTCGATGCTGCGCAGCCAGAGCGAGATTTCCTCGCCAAGCGAGATCAGCCTTTCCTCGCTGCTCGGGTCACGGAAGGACATTGCCAGGTTGATGGCGGAAAACAGCACCATGCCGCTGACCGCAAGGCGCGGCCAGAAGCCCGGCTGCGCGGCAAAGCCCTGGCCGTTCACCCAGGCGGTCTGGCTCCACATCTGTGAAAACAGGACCAGCGAACCCAGGAGGCAGATCGCGCCGAAAACCGTGTCGCCGGTGCGCCGCTGGATCTGCGGCAGGCCGACACTGTCCGAATTGCCCGACATCGGGGAACCTCCTGGCAGGGACTCGCCCCGCCACCGGGTCGGGCGGCGGGGTTGGGTTTCAGGGGCTCAGAGGCCGTTGATGACGTCCGTATCGGCCTCGATCTGGGCCGTCGCCTCCTCGGCGTTCTGCCAGTAGATCAGCGCGCCGGTTTCCTCGGCCAGGGTCTGCGCCCGCTCGCTGGCCATGGTCTCCCGCGCGACCGCGATGATCGCATCGCGCACCTCCTGCGGGGTGTCGCGATGCACGAACAGGCCGTTCCACAGCGACAGGTTCAGGCTCGGCTCGATCTCGGCCACGGTCGGCACGTCATCGAGGATCGAGATGCGCTCGCCTGTGACCGAGGCCAGGATCGTCACATCATCCAGGCAGGGCAGGATCAGTTGCAGCGTCGTGTTGATCACATCCGCGTCGCCCGAGGCCAGCGTATTGCAATCCAGCGCATCGAAGGCGGCGTCAGACCCGTAGGAAAACCCCATCCGGTCGGCCAGCGCCAGCGTCACTCGCGTCGGCACCAGCGGTGCGCCGAAATGGCCAAGCACAAGGTCGTTGTCCTGCGCGTAATCGGCCAGTTCCTGCATCGTGGAATAGGGCGCGTCGCCCGAGGCGGCGATGACGAAAGGATAGGTCAGGAAGATGCCGAGCGGCTCGAACGGGTTCGGCGACAGCTCAGGGATGCCGAGGTTCGGGCCGACCACCGGCACCGCGACCACGAAAGAGCCGATGACCGAGCCATCCGCCGGGGCGTTGGCCACCTGCACCGCGCCGGGAAAGGGGCCACCGCCACCGCCGGGCACGTTGATGACCGCCGTGGGCACGCCGTAGGCTTCCTGGAAATCCTCGGCGACCATGCGCGTCAGCACATCCTCCAGGTCGCCCGGCGGGAACGGCACCACGATGGATACGGGCCGGTCCGGATATTCGGCAAGCGCCCCGGTCGCGGACACGCCAAGGGCCAGAGCGGCGGCGGCTATCTGTTTGATCATCATCGTCTCCCAAAATCTCAATTGGTTCATTTATTGTACCGTTGGTGCGATAAGTGTTGCGTATCGGATGGCTTTCTGTCAACGATTATATGAACCGATGCCCTGCTTTGCGGCGTCATCCATTCGGGATCAGCATGGCCAACACCTCCTCTACCGTTGACAAGGCTTTGACGCTGCTTGGCTTTTTCACCGAGCGGCGCAGCGCGGCGGGGTTGAGCGAGCTGGCCCGGCTGAGCGGCTTCAACAAGGCCACCACGCTGCGATTCCTCAACTCGCTGGAAGCGAAGGGATTCGTCGAACAGGACGCGGCCACCCGCGCCTACCATCTGGGCCCCGCCTTCCTGCGTTTTGCCCAGGTCCGCGAATCGAGCTTCCCCTTTGCCCGCGCGGTGCGCGATATCCTGCACGGCCTGGTCGAGAAGACCGGCGAGACCGCGCATGTCTCGGCCCTGTCGGGCGGTGTGCTCGCCAATATCGACCGGGTGGAAAGCAAACGCTCCAACCGCGTCGTGCTGGACCCCGGCGAGGTGCTGCCGTTTCACGCCACCGCCTCGGGCATTGTCTACCTTGCCTTCGCCGATCCCGATGTCACCGATGCCGCGCTGAAGGCCCCGCTGACCGGCCACACCGCCAAGACCATCACCGATCCCGCCGCGATCCGCGCCCGCGTGGACCAGGCCCGCGCCAATGGATACGCGCGCGCCGGCGAAACCTACGAGGATCAGGTCGTCGGCCTCGCCCTGCCCTATTTCGGGCCATCCGGCGCTGTCTGCGGCGCGGTGGCCGTCGCCCTGCCCAAGGCGCGCGCCAGCGACGGCGCCGAGGCGCTGATCCTGCGCGAGTTGCGCACCGCCGCCCGGAAACTGTCCGGCGCCTGTGGCGGGGCGCTGCCCGATGATTTCCCCCAATTCCCCGCCGATGACGTGAAGGAGTGACCGATGCGTGACCACAATTTCCTGACCGAGAACAACACCAAGCATCTCTGGCAGCCAATGGCCAACCCCGCCGAGGTCAAGGACAACCCGCCCAGGATCATCACCGGGGCCGAGGGCGTGCGCATCACCGATATCGACGGCCATTCCATGATCGACGCCGTTGGGGGCCTCTGGAACGCCAATCTCGGCTATTCCTGCGAGCCGATCAAACAGGCCATCGCCGACCAGCTTCAGACCCTGCCCTATTATTCCAGCTTTCGGGGCACCATGCCCGGCCCCGCGATCGAACTGGCCTATGAGCTGCGCGAGTGGTTCGCCGAGGACGGGTTGACCCGCGCCTTCTTCACCTCCGGCGGCTCCGACAGCATCGACGTGTCCTTGCGGCTGGCCCGCCAATATCACAAGCTGCGCGGCGAGGGCGAACGGGTCAAGTTCATCTCCTTCAAGAAGGGCTATCACGGCACCCATTGGGGCGGCGCCTCGATCAACGGGAACGCCAATTTCCGGCGCAATTACGAGCCGCTCCTGCCCGGCTGCATCCACATCCCCGCGCCCTACCCCTACCGCAACCCGTTCGGCGAGACCGACCCCGCGAAGCTGGCGCAACTGATCGCCGCCACGCTGGAGGACGAGATCGCCTTTAACGGCGCCACCACCATCGCCGCCTTCATCATGGAGCCGATCCTCGGCGCGGGCGGCGTGATCCCGCCGCATGAAACCCTGATGCCAATGATCCGCGAGATCTGCGACCGCAACGGCATCCTGCTTATCGCGGATGAGGTCATCACCGCCTTCGGCCGCACCGGGGCCTGGACCGGCAGCCGCCTCTGGGGCGTGCAGCCCGACATGACCTGTTTCGCCAAGGCCATCACCAACGCCTATTTCCCGATGGGCGGCGTGATGATCTCGGAACGTCTGGTTGACGCCTTCGAGACCTCCACCGACGCCACCGGCTCCATCGGTTCGGGCTACACCTATTCCGGCCACCCGGTCGGGGCTGCGGCGGCGCTAGCCTGTCTGGAGGAAACCAAACGCCTGAACGTCATCGAAAATGCCGCCGCGCGCGGCACGCAGCTTTACGAGGGCTGCAAACGGCTGATGGAAAAGCACGAGCTCATCGGCGATGTACGCGGCGGGCACGGGATGATGACGGCACTGGAATGTGTTGCCGACCGAGACAGCAAGGCGCCTGCGCCGGGGCCGAGAATGGCGAAGGTTCAGGAAACCGCCTATGCCGAGGGTGTGATGATCCGCGTCTCCGGCCCCAACATCATCCTCTCGCCGCCGCTGATCCTTGATGAAGCCGATGCAAGCGCCATCATCGACGCGCTCGATGCCGGGTTCACGGCGGCGGGCTGAAGAAACAGGGGAGGATAAGATGAGCGACAAGACGATCCTGATCCTGGGAACCGGCGACACAAAATCGGACGAGATGCGCTATCTGTCGGACTGCATCACCGGCCAGGGCGCGCGCCCTCTGGTGATGGATGTCGGCGTGTTGGGCGAGCCCGAAGCCCATGTCGACATCACGCGGCACGAGGTGGCCGAGGCCGCGAACACCACCAACGCGGACATCATCGCGCTTGGTGACGAGAACCTCGCCATGGCCAAGACCTCCGAAGGGGCGGCGGCACTGGCGCAGCGCTTGCAGCAGGCGGGCAAGGTCCACGGCATCCTGATCCTTGGCGGCACCATGGGCACCGATCTGGCGCTTGACGTGTGCAACGCCCTGCCGATGGGCTTTCCCAAGGTGATCGTGACCACGGTGGCCTTCTCGCCGCTCCTGCCCGGCCCCCGCATCGCGCCCGACGTGATGATGATCCTCTGGGCGGGCGGGCTCTATGGCCTCAACGCGATCTGCAAATCCTCGCTCAGCCAGGCGGCCGGGGCCGTGGTAGGCGCGGCCCGCGCGGTCGAAGCCCCGGACGCGACACGCCCCGTCATCGGCATGACCTCGCTCGGCACCTCGTCGCTCAAATACATCAAGGCGCTGAAACCGGCGCTGGAGGCGCGCGGTTTCGAGGTCGCGATCTTCCACACCACCGGCATGGGCGGGCAGGCGTTCGAGGCGCTGGCCGCCAAGGGGGCCTTTGCCTGCGTGATGGATTTCTCGCTGGTCGAGGTGTCGAACCACCTGCACGGCTCGGTCGTCAGCGCCGGGGCCACCCGCCTCACCGCGGCAGGGCGCGCGGGGATTCCCCAGATCATCGCACCGGGCGGCGTCAGCCTCATTGACATGCAGGCCTGGGCCGACCCGGACCCGCGTTTCGCGGACCGCGAGATCCACGCCCATAACCGCCTGATCGCCTGCGCGCTCATGAGCCATGAGGAAAAGGCGCAAGCAGGCCGCGAAATCGCACGGAAGGCCGCCGCTGCGAAAGGCCCGGTGCGTGTTCTCATGCCCATTCAAGGCATCGACGAATGGGACCGCCCCGGCGGCCCGTTCCATGACCCCGACGGGCTGGCGCAACTGGCCGGGGCGCTGTCGGAGGCTCCGGGCTATGAGGCGCTGGACCTGCATATCAACGACACGGGCTTTGCCGAACGGGCGCTTGAGATCCTCGACGGCTGGATTGCGGAGGGCACCGTGCCCCGTCCCTGACGTTGCGCGAGGCTTGCCAGACCGCGCGCCCCGCGCCACCATTCCCTGACTCAAGAGGGGGATGAGAGCATGCCGACCCACGCCTGGATGACCGACGACCACCGCGCCTTTGCCGACACTGTCAAACGGTTCCTGAGCGAGGAGTTTCAGCCCAACCGCGACACCTGGAAAGAGGCGGGGATGATCCCCAAGGACTTCTGGCGCAAGGCGGGCGATCTCGGCATTCTCGGCGCGACCGTGCCCGAGGAACATGGCGGCCTCGGCCTGTCTTACGGGTTCGATGTCGTCACCTTCCTGGAACAGGGCCGCATCGGCGACAGCGGGTGGGGCTTCTCGGTCCACAACATCGCCACGCATTACATCGCCGCCTATGGCACCGAGCAGCAACGCGCCCGCTGGCTGCCGAAACTGGCAAGCGGAGAGATGGTCGCCGCCATCGCCATGACCGAACCCGGCACCGGGTCGGACCTGCAAGCGGTCAAGACCACCGCGATTGCCGATGGCAACGAATACTGCCTGAACGGCTCCAAGACCTTCATCACCAATGGGGCCAGCGCCGACCTCATTGTGACCGTCGCCAAGACCGACCCGAAATCGCGCTCAAAGGGTGTCTCGCTGATGGTGGTGGAAACCGGTGGGCTTGAGGGGTTCAGCGTCGGGCGCAAGCTGGACAAGATGGGGATGCGCAGGAATGACACGGCGGAGCTGAGCTTCGACAATGTCCGCATCCCGCGTACGCATCTGTTAGGCGACGAGGAGGGGCAGGGGTTCTATCAATTGATGAAGCAACTGCCCTGGGAACGGCTGATCCTGGGCTACGGCGCGCTCGGCGCCTCCGAATGCGCGCTGGCGGTGACGCTGGACTACGTGCGCGAACGCCGCGCCTTCGGGCAGCGCATCATGGATTTCCAGAACACCCGCTTCAGGCTGGCCGAATGTGCCACCAAGGTGGAGATCCTCGCCGCCTTCCTCGACGCCTGCCTTGCGGAACTGGAACGGGGGACGCTGACGGCCGAAAAGGCCGCGATGGCGAAATGGTGGGGCAGCCAGGCGCAATGCGAGATCGTCGATGAGTGCCTGCAACTGCATGGCGGCTATGGCTACATGAACGAATATCTTATAGCAGAACTTTACGCCGATGCGCGGGTGCAGAAGATCTATGGCGGCACCAACGAGATCATGAAGGAACTGATCGCGCGGGGGCTGGACAAAGACTGACTCCGGGGGGTGCGCAAAGGGCCTTCGAAGGCCCTCACGAGGCTTTTCGAAAAGCCTTGGCCCGCCAACGCTCAGGCCACGCGCGCGGAAGACGGGAAGACCAGCGCTTCGCCCTCGGGCCGCGTGCGTAACATGTCGAGGATCTCGCCATCCGCCAGCCCATCTTCGATCCGGTCGGTCCAGACCCGGAAATAGCTCAGCCGGTAATCCCCGAAAGACGTGATCATCGCCACATCCGCCGCGTCCGAGCCGCGCACCATGAGAATACGGCCGATCCGGGGTTCGTTGTAGCGCGCGTCGAACGTATGCCACGCGCCGCCCAGGAACACCTCGAACCAGGCGCAGAAATCGCCCGCCCCCGAATCCGGCACGCCGATATCGCCCAGGTAGCCGCTGGCGTATCGCGCCGGAATGTTCATGGCCCGGCACAGCGAGATCGCCAGATGGGCGAAATCGCGACACACGCCGGTCTTCTCGCGGAACACGTCCGACGCCGTCTTGTTGGCGCGACCGAATTGATAGCCGAAGGTGACGTGGCTATGGACAAATCCGGTGATGACCTGCACGCGCGGCCATCCCTCCACAGTATAGCCGAACAACGCCCAAGCCTGCTGGATCAGGTTGTCGCTGTCACAATACCGGCTGGCCAAGAGGTGGGCCAGAACGTCGTCGGGCAGATCCTCAATGGCGTGCTGGCGCGCGTCCGGCACCTGGCGATCGGGTTGCGCGTCAAACTCGATGACACAGTCCGACCACATCCGCGTCGGCCCCACTGGCGCAACAATACGGGTGATCCGGTTGCCAAACTGGTCGGAATACGCCCGCGTCGGACAGTTGGCCGGAACGCGGACGAAATCCTCGCCGATCAGCCGCCCGATCACGTCACGATGCGTCGAAAGCGCCAGCAGCATGGGGACAGGTGACGTGCATTCGACATCAATCTCGAATCCGAAACGGATCAGCATCACTTCATCCTTGTTTTCAGGGTCGCTGGCGGCCAGGGTCCGGTGTCTCGGGAAGGCCTCGTGCCATCGGGGAAAATGCCTCAAACCCGGAAAGGTTCCCGTGTGCCCCGTATCCTGCGCATCCTACATCGGACCGAGTACAATTACGACCGTCCTGTTTTTCTGCACCCGCATCACCTCATGTTGCGGCCCCGCGACGGACATGACCTGTGGGTCGATGACGCGTTCCTTACGATCAGACCCAAGGCGAGTTTGCGTTGGTATTTCGACACGTTCGGGAATTCCATCGCCGAAGCGACGTTCACCGAGCCCGCCAATCGCCTGGTGATCGAGAGCGAGTTGGTACTGCGCCGCTACGTCACCGAATTCATGTCGCGCCAGGACGGGCCGCATGTCTGTCCCTACCCGTTCACCTATTCCAAAGACGAAGCGCGCGACCTGTTTCCCTACATTGGCCTTGAGAATGAACACGATGCCGGGACGCTGGACGATTGGCTGAACGCGCATTTCACCGAACGACCGGATGGGGCCTTCCTGTTCCTGCGTCGCCTCAGCCACGCAATTCACCGCGAACTGGGCTATTCCAGCCGCGACGAGATGGGCACGCAGACAGCTGGCGAAACCATCGCCAGGGGGGAAGGCACCTGTCGGGATTTTGCATTTCTGTTCATGGAGGCCACGCGCCGTTTCGGGTTTGCCGCCCGTTTTGTCACCGGCTATCTGAACGATTCCGTAGGCGGGCCGGACGCGCCCGTCGGCGGCGGCGCGACCCATGCCTGGGCCGACGTCTTCGTTCCCGGTGAGGGCTGGGTCGAGTTCGACCCGACCAATCGAATCACGGCAGGCAGCGCCCTGATCCGGGTTGCGACCACCCGCACACCCGCACAGGCATCGCCGGTCTCGGGCAGTTACGACGGCACTGAAGCGAGCTTCCTCGGCCTCTCCGTGTCCGTCGATGTGCGCGAAGTGGACAGCCCGGACTGACCCGGAACGGATGGAACCCCGCCGCCTGCCCGCCTGTTGTCCCCCGAAAGGAGGTTCGACAAGTGACCTATTCCAGCACCAGCCCGTCCACCGGCCCCGGCTCGCCCGAGGTGTTCGGGTTCTATGACGACGACACCGGCAGCATCCAGTATCTGGTCGCCGACCCCGAAACGGCCAAAGCGGCCCTGGTCGATGTCGTCCTGGGCTTCGACCCCGAAAGTGCCGCGACCCATTCCGCCGGGGCCGATGCGATCCTGTCCTTCGCGTCTTCCGAGGGGTTCGAGATCGAATGGATCCTCGACACCCACCCCCATGCGGATCACCTGATGGCGTCTTCCGTCCTCAAGGACCGGATCGGCAAACCCAATGCCATCGGCGAGAAGGTGAAAGAGATCGCGGAGCTCTGGCGCGACTATTACAACATGCCCGACGCGTTCGATCCGGCCCGCGATTTCGACCGCCTCTTCGCGGATGGCGATGAGTTTCAGATCGGAAACCTGCCGGTCCGCGTCATGCTGACCCCCGGTCATACGCTCGGCTCGATCACCTATGTGGTCGGCGACGACGCGGCCTTCGTCCATGACACCTTCATGCAGCCCGATGTCGGCACCTCGCGCGCCGATTTCCCCGGCGGCTCGGCAGGGGAGCTTTACGACAGCCTTCAGGCGATCCTGTCCCTGCCGGACCGCACCCGCCTCTTCATCGGACACGATTACGGCAGCGATTTTCGCGAAACGCCTGACTGGGTTTCGACCGTGGCCGAACAGCGCCGCCACAACGCCCATATCGGCGGCGGCGTGGTGAAGGCGGAGTACGTCACGACCAGGGAAGAGCGGGACAAGACCCTGGCCCTGCCCGACCGGATGCTGCACGTTCTGCAGATGAACCTGCGCGCGGGCCGCCTGCCCGAGCCGGAAAGCGAGGACAACCGCTACCTGAAAATCCCGCTGAACCGCTTTTGAAGGAGACCGGAATGGACACCGAGAAGACCGAGAACGGCACATTGGAGACATGGACGCCCGAGGAGGTCTCCAGGGCCTTTGAAGACCGCAAGATCGTGGTCATCGACGTGCGCACCCCGCAG
This sequence comes from Alterinioella sp. B-7, assembly GCF_056857775.1. Taxonomy (NCBI): domain Bacteria; kingdom Pseudomonadati; phylum Pseudomonadota; class Alphaproteobacteria; order Rhodobacterales; family Paracoccaceae; genus Alterinioella; species Alterinioella sp. B-7. Next base: position 807,802 of record NZ_JBSXNT010000039.1, on the reverse strand, counting down.
GAATTCAACGTCGAGCGGATCGAAGGCGCGCTTCTGGCCCCGATGCAGGCGTTTCACCCCGAACACATGCCCGCCCAGGACGGCAAGCGCATCGTGTTCCACTGCGGCTCGGGCGCAAGGTCGGAAAAGGTGGCGCGGCTCTGTCTCGACCATGGCTTCGGTCGCGTCGCCCATATGAAGGGCGGTTTCGGGGCGTGGAAGGCGGCTGGCCTGTCCTATACCGGCACCGACATGGCCACCGGCGCGCCCAAGACGATGCGCAAGGAGGGCTGAGGGGCAAGCCCGCATCGATGCGGGCTTGGGCAACGCGGGCGGCGAGGGCCTTCGAAGGCCCTCAGGAGGCTTTTCGAAAAGCCTCCCCTCGCCCAACCGGACACCATGACCTGCCTCAGACCCGCCCCGACCCCGCGCCACCCGGCCCCCGCCCACAGCGCGCAATCGGCCGCCCGCCATCGGCATAGGCCAGGAACATCACGATCTCGTCCAGCTTCGGCCCGTCGGGGATGCACAGCGTCATGGTGTCGAAATGATCGAAGGACCAGGGGTCGTCCTTGTGCCCCAGAGGCAGGTCGATCGACGCCCCCAGGGCGCCGAGCTTCACGTTGGACGGGATGACAGCTTCGCCGCCGCCCGCCGCCTTGCGCATCGGTGCGCCCAACCGGGGATGAATCACGGCCCCGCCATGCTCCATATCGCCCCCGACCCCGACAATCGCCGCTTTCCCGTAAGAGACCGGGGGATTTCCAAGCTGCGCGGCGGCTTGACCGGCCAACAATTCCCCCAGTTCCGCCCCGATTTCGAACAGCGGCGCCAGGTCGCTTTCAAACCGCCCCGCAAGCGGGTTCTGGAAGATCGCCCCGACCGCAACCCGCGTCACCGGCGGGCACGCCTCCCCATGCGCATCCGAGGTGATCACTTCGCGCAGAAACACGATCTTTCGCGCATGCCCCATATCCCGTCTCCCTATGTCCCGATTGCGGGATAGTGGCCGGGAACCGTGCCCTGTGTCGACTCAAACCTAAATCTACGTCAGCTTCCGGCTCAACCGCTCCAGCATGTCCAGGCAGGCCCCCAACTGGCTGACCTCCAGATATTCATCCGGCTTGTGGGCCTGATCAATCGACCCCGGCCCGCAGACGACAACGGACATGCCCAAGCCCTGGAACAGCCCGGCTTCCGTCCCGAAGGGCACCAGGCCCGCGCCATTGGCCCCGGTCAGTTCCATCGCCACGTCGCGCGCCTCGTTCTCGCTGGCGGGCTCCAGCCCGTCAACCTCGGCGATGGTCTCGGTCTCGATGCCCGCCTCGGGATGGACCGCCCGCATCGCGGGCAACAGCGTATGGGCGCAATACCCGGCCAGGTCCGCCTTGACGAACTCCGCATCCGATTTCTGCACCGGGCGCATCTCCCAATCCACCCGCGCGCGCCCCGGAATGACGTTATGCGCGACACCGCCCTGCAACGCGCCTGTGTTGATCGTGGTCCAGGCAGGTTCGAACCGGCTGCCCTCGGGCACCCGCGCGCGCAACCGGTCCTTGAGGTCCAAGAGGCGCCCGACATAGCGCGCCGCGTATTCCACCGCGTTCACACCCTGATCGGGGCCCGATCCATGCCCCTCCAACCCGGTGAAATGGGTCGAGTACTCGTAGCAGCCCTTGTGCCCCTCGATCACCCGCATCCGCGTGGGCTCCCCCACGATGGCCATGCTCGGCATCACCGCGCGCCCGCGCAACTGGTCGGCCAGCGCCTGCGCGCCGAGGCAGCCGGTCTCCTCGTCATAGCTGAAGCAGAAATGCACCGGCCGGGTCAGCGCGCGTTCGGCGAAGAGGGGTGCCATGGCGACGGCGGCGGCGATGAACCCCTTCATGTCGCAGGTGCCGCGCCCGTAGAGCCGACCCTCCTCCTCCAGCATGTCGAACGGATCGCTGGACCAGGCCTGATCGGTCACCGGCACCACGTCGGAATGACCCGAAAGCAGCACGCCGCCGGCCACATCCGGCCCGATCCGGGCCCAGAGATTGGCTTTGGCCCCGGTCGCGTCATGAAAGATCTCGACCCGCGCGCCCGCCTGTTCCAGCCGCGCCGCAAGGTGGTTGATCAACGCGACATTGCTGTCGGTCGAGACCGTCGGGAACCCGATCAGTTCCGCCAGCAGCGCGGTGGTGGTGGGCAGATCGGTCATGGCTTGACGAAGATCTTGCGCTCGACATCGGACAGAACCTCGGGCGGGCCGTTCTCGGTGATGATGATGGTCTCGGTCGTCTCGAGGCCCCAATCGTCCATCCACAGCGCGGGCATGAAGTGGAACACCATGCCGGGTTCCAGCACGGTCGTGTCCTCGGACCGGATCGAGGCCGTGCGCTCGCCCCAGTCGGGCGGGTAGCTGAGGCCGATGGGGTATCCCGCCCGCCCCTCGCGCTGGATGCCATGGCGCGCCAGCACACCGATCAGCGCATTGGCGATGTCGCAGGTCCGGTTGCCCGCCCGCGCCGCGTCCAGCCCCGCTTCGATGCCTTCAAGCTGCGCGGCCTCCGCGTCCAGCACCTCCTGCCCCGGTTGCCCCAGGAACACCGTCCGGCAGAGCGGCGCATGATAGCGGCGATAGACGCCGGAAAGCTCGAAGAACGTCGCCTCGCCCGCCCGCATCCGGTCGCCGTTCCAGGTCAGATGCGCGGCGGTCGCGTCCTTGCCCGACGGCGTCAGCGGCACGATGGCGGGATAATCGCCCCAGATATCGTCCACGCCCGCGATCGCGGCATGGGTGATCGCGGCCACCAGGTCATTCTTGCGCAACCCCGGCTCGGCCTTCTCCAACGCCACGCGCGTGATATGCGAGGAAATCCGCCCCGCCTTGCGGACAAATTCCAGCTCGACCTCGGATTTTACCAGCCGCTCCCAATTGACCAGCGCGGTGGCATCGGTGATCCGCGCATTGGGCAGTTCTGATACAAGAACCTGGTGCGCCTTGGCGGAGTAATAGTAATTCTCCATCTCGACGCCGATCCGCGCCCGCCCCATGATCCGCAAATGCCCGGCCAGGTCCTGCATCGGGTGCCGCTCGGTCGATTGCACGTAATGGTCGGCGTAGCCCAGGATGGCGTCGGTCTCCATCCAGCAGGTCCGCCCGGCGCCCACGCTGTCCATGTAGCGCCCCCACCAGACCGGCGGGCCGTCATGGGTCAGGATCACGCCCTGGTGGACATAGAAGGACCAGCCATCATAGCCGGTCAACCAGGCCTGGTTCGACGGGTCGGTGACAAAGATCGCGTCCAGCCCGGCGCGCGCCATCGCGGCGCGGGTGCGGGCGATGCGGCGGTCATACTCGGCTTGCGCGAACGGGGCGGCACCGGCGGGCATGGCGGGGTCCTTCCTGATTGTCTGTATCCGGCCACGCTCAATCATTAGGGGCTTTCGGACAAGACCATTTCCGGCACCCCCCTTGCCTGATTGCGACCAATCGGCCAGTGATTGCGGCATCGGCAAAGGTGCGCGGCATGACGACAGTGATCCTCTTCAACAAACCCCATGATGTGCTGTCGCAATTCACCGACAAGGGCAGCGCCGGCAGCCCGCGCAAGACGCTCTCCGACTATATCGAGTTTCCCGGCGTCTATCCCGCAGGCCGACTGGACCGCGACAGCGAGGGGCTGATGGTGCTGACCGATGACGGCCGCTTGCAGGCAAGGATCACGCAGCCGCGCGCCAAGATGGCCAAGACCTACCTGGCCCAGGTCGAGGGCGCACCATCGCCCGGGCAGATCGCGGCGCTCCGCTCCGGTGTGACCCTCAAGGATGGTCCCACCCGCCCCGCCGGGGCCCGCCTCATCGACCCGCCCGAGATCTGGCCGCGCGTGCCGCCGGTCCGGTTCCGCAAATCGGTGCCCGATGCCTGGATCGAGCTGACCCTGACCGAGGGGCGCAACCGCCAGGTCCGGCGCATGACCGCCGCGGTGGGTCTGCCGACCCTGCGCCTGATCCGCTGGCGCATCGGGGGTTGGAGCCTTGACGGCATCGCGCCGGGCACATGGATCCACGCCCCGCCCCGGACCTGATTTACAAAGCCGCAAACCCGGCCTATGCCCGCGCCATGCAAGAGCCTTCCCCGACCCGCCTCGGCCGCCTGCCCTGGATCATCCTGGGCTGGCTCTGCGTCGTGCTCGGCTTCATCGGGGTGGCGCTGCCGATCCTGCCGACGACGCCGTTCCTGATCCTCGCCGCCATCGCCTTCGGCAAAAGCTCACCGCGGCTGCGCGCCTGGCTACTGGCGCACCCGGTTTTCGGCGGCCCGATCCGCGATTGGGAAGGCAGCGGCGCGATCCGCCCACGCCACAAGATCCTCGCCTGCACCTCGATGGCCCTGATCCTGATGGTGAGCCTTCTGGCCGGACTGAGCGCGACGATCCTGATCATCCAGGGCCTCGCCATCGCAGGGGCCGCCAGCTTCATCCTCAGCCGTCCCAATGGCGACTAGGTCGGCCACTTTCCTTGAAACTCAACGGGAATCACGGAATCCTGCGGCAACATCCCCAGTCGTGAAAGGTATCAGATGACCCGGCTTCTTTTCGTCCTCACTCTGTGCTGCACGCCGCTCGGCGCAGCCGCCCAGACCCTCACGCTCGCCTCGCTCTTCGAGGACGCCTGCCTGGCCCCGTTCGATCTCTTCTTCGGGCAAACCGAGGACGTGCTGCGCGGTCACGGGTTCGAGGTCCAGGCGAGTGGAATGACGACCGAGTTCACTCATGAAGACACCGGAATGACAGGGTCCTACTCCGCCAATCCCGAAAACCCGTTCTGCACGATCCACGACCCCCGCGCCACGCCCGAGGAAGCATCGCGGACGGCGCAGACCCTGCTGGCCGCGTCTTACGATGAAACACCGCAGCCGGTTCCCGCGAATGACGGGCAGACGGCCTGGGGCATTTCCCGTGGCGGCTGCTGCTACCTGACGGTGCAGATCGACGACCGCAACCCGATGGATGTCCGCGAGGGGGCCACGATGCGCCTGCTGGTGCAGGACCGCTGAGTCCTTACCGCCTGCACAAAGAAAGAGATTCAATGCCTCCGGCGGGGATATTTTCGGAACAAAGAAGGAGCGGTTAACCTTAACCGCGCGGGCAATTGAGGGTCTGACTCAAGCTTCTTTGTTCTGGAAATATCCCGGGGAGCGCGAGGGGCTGGCCCCTCGCACCGGTCGGATTGCCGATAGGCAATTCGAAGCCACAGAATGCTACCGGCTGAGGGTCCGCGCCACCGCGTCCTTCCACCCGGCATAGCGCGCCTCGCGGGTCTCCTCTGCCATCACCGGCTCGAACTCCCGCTCCAGCGCCCAGGTCTCGGCGAAGCCGTCGCGATCCGGGTAGAGCCCCGCCTGCATCCCCGCCAGCCAGGCCGCGCCAAGCGCCGTCGTCTCCAGCACCTGCGGTCGATGCACTTTCGCGCCGAGGATGTCGGCCAGGAACTGCATGGTCCAGTCCGAGGCACTCATGCCGCCATCGACGCGCAGGATGCTCTCGCCGCCCGCATCGCCCCAATCGTCATGCATCGCCTCGTAGAGGTCGCGGGTCTGAAAGCCGACGCTTTCCAGCGCCGCCCGGGCGAATTCCTCGGGCCCCGATCCGCGCGTCAGGCCAAAGACCGCGCCGCGGCATTCCGCATCCCAATAGGGTGCGCCAAGACCGGTGAAGGCGGGCACGAGGTAGAGCTCCTGCTCCGCATCCGCCGCCTCGGCCAGCGCTTGCGTGTCGGCGGCGCTCTCGATGATCTTCAGCCCGTCGCGCAGCCATTGCACCACCGCGCCCGCAATGAAAATCGAGCCTTCCAGCGCATAGGTCGGTGTGCCGTCGAACTGGTAGGCAATCGTCCCGAGCATTCGGTTGCGGCTTTCCACAAGCGTGTCGCCGGTATTGAGCAGCGCGAAACAGCCCGTCCCGTAGGTCGATTTCATCATGCCGGGCTGGAAACAGGCTTGCCCGATCGTGGCTGCCTGCTGGTCGCCCGCGACGCCCAGGATCGGCACCTCGGCGCCCAGGTGATCCGCGATCGCATCGCCGAATTGCGCCGCGCAATCCTTGACCTCGGGCAGCAGGCCCAGGGGGATGTTCAGCAGCCCGCAGATCTCCGCGTCCCACTGCCCCTCGCGGATATTATAGAGAAGCGTCCGCGCCGCGTTGGTGGCATCCGTCACATGGGAAGCGCCCCCGGTCAGCCGCCAGATCAGGTAACAATCGACGGTCCCGAACATGAGCTTGCCCGCCTCGGCCTTCTCGCGCGCGCCGTCCACGTTCTCCAGCATCCAGGCCAGCTTGGTGCCCGAGAAATAGGGGTCCAGCAGCAGCCCGGTCTTTTCCTGCACCATCGCCTCGTGCCCCGCCTCGCGCAGCGCCGCGCAGAGGCCCGAGGTCCGACGGTCCTGCCAGACAATCGCGCGATGCACGGGGTCGCCGGTCTCCCGATCCCACAACAGCGTCGTCTCGCGCTGGTTGGTGATGCCGATCCCCGTCAGGTCTGCCGCCGCAACGCCCGCCTTCTCCAGCGCCGCGCGGGCCGTCGAGATCACGGTGCCCCAGATATCCTCGGCCTCATGCTCGACCCACCCCGAGGCCGGGAAATGCTGCGTGAACTCCTCCTGCACCGAGGCGACCGGCTGCATCTGCGCGTCAAAAACAATCGCCCGGCTCGACGTGGTTCCCTGATCAATCGCAAGAATATGGGTCATGGCGGCCCCCTCCCTTTTGCCCCAGATCACGCGCTGCGCATGAAACTGTCAATCTCCGCGATCTGGCCCTCGCTCAAGCGCAGCCCCAGTTTCGACCGACGCCAGACCACATCCTCCGCCGTCACCGCGTATTCGCGCGCCATCAGCCAGCGCAACTCGGCCTCGCTCAGGCTCGCGCCAAAATCGCGGCCCAGGTCATCCGCGCTCTCTGCATCGCCCAGGATCTCGCGCGCCTCGGTGCCATAGGCGCGGATCAGCCGCTTCGCCCATCGCGCGTCGAGGAACGGGAAATCCGCGCGCAAGCCGTCGATCAGGTCTTCGACGCCATCCACCGGGAAATCGCCCCCCGGCATCGCAACGCCCGCCGTCCAGTCGCCCCCCATCTCGGGAAACGCCCCGCGCAGCTTCGCCAAGGCCGCCTCGGCCAGCTTGCGGTAGGTGGTGATCTTGCCGCCGAACACGTTCAGCACCGGGGCCCCGGTCGCGTCCAGCGACAGCACGTAATCGCGCGTCGCCGCCGTCGCCGATTTCGCGCCGTCATCATAGAGCGGACGCACGCCGGAATAGGTCCAGACCACATCTTCGGGCCGCAAGGGGTTCGCGAAATATTCCGAGGCGAAGCGGCACAGGTAATCGCGTTCGGCATCGGTGCAGACCGGGTTGCCGGGGTCGCCCTCGTGATCCAGGTCGGTGGTGCCGATCAGGGTGAAATCCGTCTCATACGGAATGGCGAAGATGATCCGGCCATCCTCGCCCTGAAAGAAATAGGCCTTGTCGTGGTCATGCAGCTTCGGCACCACGATATGGCTGCCGCGCACCAGCCGCACATCCTCATTGGATTGCAGATGCGCCACCTCGTGGATGATCCGCCCCACCCAGGGGCCACCCGCATTGACCAGCGCGCGCGCCCGGTAGGTCTCGACCGCCCCGCCGCGCTCCACCGTAACCTGCCAGACGTCCTCCACCCGCTCGGCCTGGATCACCCTGGCCCGCGTCATGATCTGCGCGCCACGCGCCTCGGCATCGCGGGCGTTCAGGACGACCAGCCGCGCATCCTCGACCCAACAATCCGAATATTCATAGGCGCGCTGGAATTTCGGATCCAGCGGCGCGCCCTCGGGGCTGCCTTGCAGGCGCAGCGTTTCGGTTCCGGGCAGGATCTTGCGCCCGCCGAGGTTGTCGTAGAGGAACAGCCCCAACCGGATCAGCCAGGCCGGGCGGCGGCCCTTCATCCACGGCATCACGAAGGACAAGACGCGCGAGGTCGGCGTCTCGGATTCGAACCGCATATCCGGGTGATAGGGCAGCACGAAGCGCATCGGCCAGCTGATATGCGGCATCGCGCGCAGCAGGGTTTCGCGCTCGACCAGCGCCTTCTTCACCAGCCCGAACTCGAAGAACTCCAAATACCGCAACCCGCCATGGAAAAGCTTGGTGGAGGCCGACGAGGTCGCCCCGCCAAGATCGCCCATTTCCGCCAGCGCCACCGACAGGCCCCGGCCCGCCGCATCGCGGGCAATGCCGCAGCCGTTGATACCGCCGCCGATGATGAAGAGATCGTAGATGCGACTCACGGGGGGTCATCCTTCTGAAACTCGCTTCTCCCTTGCCATTCAGTGTTCGTTTTGTCAATTTTCATGTTCGCTTTTATTCCCTTCCCCGCAAGGTTGCATCGGCTATAAAATGATCGACAAGGAGAGAGCCCATGCCCATGACCCCGCGCCAATCCGACATCCTGACCCGTGCCCGCAACGATGGCCGTGTTATGGTCGAGGATCTGGCGCGCGATTTCGGCGTCACCGTCCAGACCATCCGCCGCGACCTGACCGAGATGTGCGACGCCCGCCTCCTGGAGCGGATCCACGGCGGCGCGGTCCTGCCCTCGGGGATCACCAATATCGGCTATGAAGACCGCCGCCGCCTCAATGCCGAGGCGAAGGAGGCCATTGCGCGCACCTGCGCAGACCTGATCCCGCATGGCGCCTCGCTGCTGCTCAATATCGGCACCACGACCGAGGCGGTGGCCCGCGCGCTTTCCGCCCATTCCGGCCTGATGGTGGTGACCAACAACATGAACGCGGCACAGATCCTTGCGGGCAATCCGTCCTGCGAAGTTGTGCTGACGGGCGGTGCGCTGCGCCGCTCGGATGGCGGGCTGGTCGGCGACCTGGCGGTGCAGACCATCCGCCAGTTCAAGGTCGACATCGCCGTCATAGGCGCCTCGTCGCTGGACGCGCAGGGCGACCTGCTGGATTTCGACATTCAGGAGGTGCGGGTGGCCCGCGCCATCCTGGAACAGGCCCGCACCAGCATCCTCGTCGCCGATCAGGGCAAGCTGAAACGCGCCGCACCCGTGCGCATCGCCTCGCTCGGCGCGCTGGATATCTGGGTGACCGACAGCGATCCGCCGCCCGCCCTGCGCACCCGCTGCGAGGTGACGGCGACCGAGATCAGGGTTGCCCCGCCCGCTGAATGAGCGCCTCGACCGCCGGGCCGATATCCTCGACGATCCGCGCCACGCCCGCCGCATTGGGGTGCAGCCCGTCAGCCTGGATATAGCGCGGCAGGAATCCCTCCTGGCCTGCTGTATTCATCCCCGAGATCGCGCCGAGAAAATCCTCGTGAAAGAGGTCGCCATGCGCCTCGGCCAGTTCGGGATACATCGCGTCATAGGCGGTCTGATACTCTTCCCCGAAATTGTTGAAGGCGCGCAGCCCGATCACCAGAACCTCGACCCCCGCCGCATCCGCCGCGTCGAGGATCCCATCGAGGTTCGCCCGGCTCGCGCCCGGATCGATCCCGCGCAACAGGTCATTGCCGCCAAGCGCCACGATCATGCCATCGACATCGTCGCCAAGCGTCCAGTCGACCCGTGCCAGCCCGCCCGCCGTGGTATCGCCCGACACGCCCGCGTTGATCAGCCGCACGTCATGGCCGCGCGCATCCAGCCAGCCCTGCAATTGCGGCACCAGCCCCTGACCGCGCGCCAACCCGTAGCCCGCCGTCAGGCTGTCGCCGAGGGCGGCAATCACCACCTCCTCGGCCTGAACGGGGGCCGCCAGCGCCAGCGAGACCGCAATCGCCTTGCCGATCCTCCCCATCGCCCCATATCGAGGGGACACCTTGCGCCGGAGCCACGCCATGACCGCCCCCATCCTCGACCTCACCGACGTGTCGCTGCGGCTGGAGGGCAATGCGGGGCCGGTCGATATCCTGCACGCCATCACGCTGCAGGTGGCGGAGGGTGAAACGCTCGGGCTGGTGGGGCCATCGGGGTCGGGCAAATCGTCTCTCCTCATGCTCATGGGCGGGCTGGAACGTGCCAGCACCGGCACCATCCGCGCCATGGGCCATGACCTCACCCGTTTGAACGAAGATCGGCTGGCCCGGTTCAGAAGGGACAATATGGGGGTGGTTTTCCAATCCTTCCACCTCATCCCGACAATGACCGCGCTGGAGAACGTCGCAACGCCGCTGGAACTGGCCGGCCACCGCGACGCTTTCGCCCGCGCTGAGGCGGAGCTTGAGGCCGTGGGGCTTGCCCATCGCACCGGCCATTATCCCGGCGAACTTTCGGGCGGCGAACAGCAGCGCGTGGCATTGGCCCGCGCCGCAGCACCCCGGCCCGCGATCTTGCTGGCGGATGAGCCCACAGGCAATCTGGATGCCGCCAACGGGGCCGCGATCATGGACCTCCTGTTTGGCCTGCGTGACCGGCATGGGGCGACGCTGATCCTCGTCACCCACGCGCCGGAACTGACCAAGGCTTGCGACCGGGTGATCCACCTCGCCGACGGGCGCATCGCCGCATGACCCCTGCGCTCAGCATCGCAAGACGGGAATTGCGCGGCGGCCTCAGAGGCTTCCGCATCTTCCTCGCCTGCCTCACCCTCGGCGTCGCGGCCATCGCGGCGGTCGGCTCGGTCCGCGTCTCGATCGACCAGGGCTTGACCCGCGAGGGCGCGGTGATCCTGGGCGGGGATGCGCAGATCAGCTTGCCCCTGCGCCGCGCCAGCACGGAGGAACGCGCCTGGATGGAGGCGCGGGCAGAGACCGTCTCCGAGACCCTCGATTTCCGCGCCATGGCGGTGGTTGAGCGGGACGGCGAAACCCAACGCGCGCTCACCCAGATCCGCGCGGTGGACGGGGCCTATCCGCTTTATGGCGCGGTCGGCCTCGCCCCGGCGATGACGATGCAGGAGGCGCTTGAGGCGCGCACCCTGCCCGGCGTGGTCATGCACCCCGCCCTGATCGCGCAACTTGATCTGGCAATCGGCGACACCGTCACATTCGGCACCGGCGATTTCGAGCTGCGCGCCGCGCTGGAGAACGAACCGGATATGCCCGGCGGCAATTTCGGCCCCGGCCCGCGCAGCATCGTCGCGCTCTCGGCGCTCGCGGGCACCGGCCTCGCCACGCAGGGCACGCTTTACGACAGCCAATACCGCCTCGGGCTGGCCCAAGGCACCGATATCGAAGCGCTGAAGGGCGCCGCCCGCCGCCAGTTCGCGGAAACCGGGTTCGGCTGGCGCGATGCCCGCAACGCCGCGCCTGCGCTGCGCCGTTTCACCGACCGGATCGGCGCGTTCCTCGTCCTCGTGGGGCTCGCCGGTCTGGCCGTCGGCGGTATCGGCATATCCGCCGCGATCCGCAGCTACCTTGAGGGCAAGACAGCCACCATCGCCACGCTGAAAACCCTCGGCGCGACCAGGGCCACCATCTTCGCCGCCTACCTCGCGCAGATCGCCGCGCTGACCCTTCTGGGCCTCGCCCTCGGCCTGATCCTCGGCGCGCTCCTCCCCTTGGTCCTCGCCCCGATCATCGAGACGCAACTGCCCGTCACCGCCGCCATCGGCCTGCATCCCCGCCCGCTGGCCGAGGCCGCGCTCTACGGCACGCTCACCGCGCTCATCTTCACGCTCTGGCCGCTGGCGCGCAGCGCCGATATCCGCCCCGCCGCCCTCTACCGGCAGGCGCTGACCGGCAATCGCGGCTGGCCCCGCTGGCCCATCCTCGCCCTCACCGCCCTGCTTGCCGTGACGCTCGCCGGGTCCGCCGCGCTCCTCTCGGGCCTGCCCCGCATGACCCTCTGGGCCGCTGCCGGCATCCTCGCCGCGCTCATGATCCTTAGCCTCACCGCCTGGCTCATCCGCCGCCTCGCCCGCGCGCTGGCCCGCTCCCGCCTGGCACGGGGGCGCAGCACGATCCGCCTCGCCCTCGGCGCGGTCGGCGGGCCCGGCTCGGACACCACCAGCACGATCCTGTCGCTCGGCCTCGGCCTTTCGGTGCTGGCCGGCGTGGGCCAGATCGACACCAACCTGCGCGCTGCAATCCAGACCGAGCTGCCCGACCGCGCACCCTCCTATTTCTTCATCGACATCCAGACCGACCAGCTGGCCGATTTCCTCGCCCGTACCGAAACCGATCCCGGCGTCACCCGGGTCGAGACCGCACCCATCCTGCGCGGCTTCGTGACCCGCATCGACGGCCAACCGGCGGAAGAGGTCGCGGGCGAACACTGGATCCTGCACGGCGACCGGGGCGTGACCTATCGCGCCACCCCGCCGCCCGAGGAGCAGATCGTCGCGGGCAGCTGGTGGGCGCAGGACTACACCGGCCCGCCCCTGATGGGTTTCGCGGCGGAAGAAGCGCGCGAGATCGGCATCGGCATCGGCTCCGAGATCACCGTCAACCTCCTGGGCCGCGACATCACCGCGACCGTGGCGGCCCTGATCGAGGTCGATTTCTCCGACGCAGGCATCGGCTTCGTCATGACGCTGAACCCCTCGGCGCTCGCAGGGGCTCCGCACACCTATATCGCCACCGTCTACGCGGAAGAACCCGCCGAGGCCCCCCTCCTGCGCGACATCGCCGGGGCCGCGCCCAACATCACCGCGATCCGGGTGCGCGACGCGATCGACCAGGTCGCGCAGGCCCTGCAAGGCATCGCGGCGGCCACCTCCTGGGGCGCGGCGGCGACGCTACTGACCGGGCTTCTGGTCCTCATCGGCGCGGCGGCGGCGGGCGAACGCGCGCGCATCCAGGAAGCCGCGATCCTCAAGACCCTCGGGGCCAGCCGTGCCCGCATCCTCGCCAGCTTCGCCCTGCGCGCCGCGATCCAGGGCGCGGCGGCGGGCGTCATCGCGGTTGGCGCGGGCACCTTGGCGGGATGGGCGGTGATGCGCTTCGTGATGGAGGGCAGCTATACCTTTCACGCCGCCTCCGCCGTCGCCATCATCCTGGGCGGCGCAACCCTCAGCCTGCTGGCGGGGCTGGTCTTTGCCTGGCGACCGCTGGCCGCCCGCCCTGCCCGTATCCTGCGCACCCAATAGGCACCGATTATAGACCGCAACCGCGCCCTGCCCCTTGTTTTTCGCAAGCGGCCAGCGCAAGTGACACCCATGATCCGAAATCTGCGCTCCATCCTGGCCCGGCCCCGCACCGTGACGCCAAGTCCCGAGGCGCAGGTGAACCTGCCGCGGCCGCTGGACCCGGTCTATGCCGTGGGTGACATCCATGGCCGCGCCGACCTGCTGGAACGCGCGCTTGACCTCATCGACGCCCATGTCGGCCGGGTCGGCGCGCGCAACCCGCAGGTGGTCTTTGTCGGCGATTACGTCGACCACGGCCCCGACAGCGCCGCCGTTCTGGCCCGCGTGCGCGAACTGGCCGAAGAACTGCCCGACAACGTGACCGGGCTGATGGGCAACCACGAACGGATGCTGCTGGATTTCCTCGCCGATCCCGTCACGCGCGGGCCGCGCTGGCTGCGCACCGGCGCGCATGACACGCTGGACAGCTACGGGTTGCACAGCAGCCAGCTCTTGCCCGGTGCCGCCCCCGACGCGCTGCGCGCCACCGCCGAAGGGCTGCGCGCCAAGATGGGGGCCGGGATGCTGGACTGGCTGGCGAACCTGCCGCTCTCGTGGTCCTCGGGCAACCTCTGGGCGGTCCATGCCGCCGCCGATCCGCAACACCCGATGGACCACCAATCGCCACGCGTCCTGCTCTGGGGGCACCCCGAATTCGAGACCCGGCCCCGCGCCGACGGGCTTTGGGTCGTGCATGGCCACACGCCGATGGACGCGCCCGTGACCGAGGATGGCCGCATCGGCATCGACACCGGCGCCTGGGAGACGGGGACGCTGACCACGGTTGCGATCCTGCCCGACGGCCATGTCGAATTTCTCTATACCTGAGCACCCGCGCCCCCTTTTGATTGACAGCGCGGAAGCTGCGGTGACACATATTCGCCCATGAATGAGTTGCTCAGCCTAGACGATGTCGAAACCCTCGCCCGCGACATCCTGATCCGCGCGGGCACGTCCCGCCCCAATGCCGCCATCGCCGCCCGGAGCCTGCGTCAGGCCGAACGCGACGGGCAGCACGCGGCGGGGTTGGGCGCGCTTCCCGATATTGTCGAACATCTGCGCTGTGGCCGCCTCAATGGCCAGGCGGTCCCGGCCTTGACTCAGGTGACGCCAAGCTGCCTTCAGGTCGACGCGGGTGACGGGTTTGCCTGCCCCGCGATCGAGGCGGGGTGGCTACCCTTCCTCGCCGCCGCGCGCCGCCACGGCATCGCGATCCTCACGATCCGCAACGCCTATCCGATGACCCTGCCCGCGCTGGTCGCCGAGAACATCGCCGGGGCCGGTCTGATCGGGCTGTGCATGGCGACGACGCGGGTTTCGCTGGCGGATGGGGCCGACACCGCCCTGCCGCGTCACATGGCACTGGCCCTGCCGGGGGCGGGCAACCCGGCGACGATCCTGCAAGACAGTGCCGCAGATGGCAGCGTCCTGGCCGCCCTCATCCAGACCCTCGCTACCGGCGCGCTGGACGAGGCCGCGCGCGGCGATTTCACCGGCCCGCTCGGCGGTCCGTTGCGCGCCGGTCACGCCCTGATCGCCATCGCGCCCGAGGTTCTGAACACCGATCTTGCCGTGCCCCGCGCTTGCGCCCATGCGGCGCGCCGGCAGGAAACCCGCAGCCGGTCCGAGGCCACCGGCATCGCCATTCCGGCCCGCCTTCTGGAAACCATCATCAACGCCTGATCCCGCGCCCAAGGACGCCACACCGCCATGCCGGGAATACTCAAAGGCGTCTCGATCCGCGGGCTGGAGGTGTTCGAGGCCATGGCCGAAACCGGCTCGGTCGGCGAGGTCGCAAAGCGCCTGGGGATGAGCGCGCCCGCCGTCTCGCAACAGCTCAAGAACCTTACCGCCGCCGTGGGTGCGCCGCTGATCGACCAGGGCCGCCGCCCGATGGTGCTGACGCCCGCCGGTCGCCAGTTCCTGCATCATGTCGAGGTCGCGCTCGGGGCGCTGCGCCACGGCCAGCGCGACCTGGTCGCCCCCGATCTCAGCCAGGTCTCCTCGCTGCGCATGGGCGTCATCGAGGATTTCGAGAACGAGGTCACGCCGCTTCTGGCCACGCGGCTGGCCGAGACCATGCAGCATTGCGAGTTCCGCCTGCATACCGGGGCCAGCCACGTTCTGCTGAACCAGGTCGCGGGCGGTGAGCTGGACATCGCGATCTGCGCCGCCGGGCGCAGCACGCCTGCGGGCGCCGTCGCGCATCCGCTGCTGGAGGATCCTTACATCCTTGCCGTGCCGCATGGCACCGATATGGGCGGCGGGATCAAGGCGCTTGATCATCTGCGCCTCCTGCGCCGCGACCAGGCCCAGGTGATGGGCCAGCAGATCGAGGAGGTGCTGACCCGCCAGGGCCTGACCCCGCCGAACTGGTTCGAGCTGGACTCGAACCAGTCGATCAGCGCGCTGGTCGCGGGCGGCACCGGCTGGACCATCACCACCCCGCTCAGCCTGTTGCGCGCGGGCCGGTTCCGCGACGCCATCGACGCGCATCCCCTGCCCTTCCAGGGCTTCTCCCGCCGCATCGTGCTTTACTCCGGGCCGGATTGGGCGGGCGAGGTTCCGGGCCAGATCGCGGGCCTCGCGCGCGACCTGATCGAAACCCATTTCACCCGCCCCGGCCTTGCCCAGATGCCCTGGCTGGAGGGCAGTTTCCGCAGCCTCGACCCGGCCTGACCCCCGCAAAACCGTCGATCTGAAAAGAAAACGACGCAGCTTTTCTCAATCCGCCCCGAAACGACCCTGCGCAATATCCAGATAAACAACGCTTTTGCAGATACAGTTGTAAATTTATTGACCACATTCGCCTTCCGCGCGAAACTCCGTGACAGGATCGTGACGCTGCGTAACGCCCCCCATTCCCCAATGCCCCACTCTCTGCAAATTTGACAGCAGGGAGTCGGGCCCATCGCGGCCCTCATGTCATCGACCACCGGAACGCACGGGGGCGGCCTCGATCCGCCGCAAGCCACCGGGCAGGCGATGAAACGGTTGGGGAGGCCAGCCAGGAATATCCGCCCGCTTGGGCGAGACGGAAAAGCGCGGAGGCGGCAGACCTGCCGCGCCGTTTGAACTGTGCAAGGCGCGGGACGCGTGACCGGCGAAGGGCTCTTCGCGGATCAGCACCCGGTTCGACGCGCCGATTGCCTGGGATGAGGAACCGGACTGAACGAGGGGGACTACCTTGCCCGACACGACCAAAAAGACGCCCGCCCTGCTGACAGGCGCCCATATCGACTCCGCCAAATACGACGAGATGTATGCCGCCTCGATCAACGACCCCGAAGGCTTCTGGCGCGAGCATGGCCAGCGCATCGACTGGATCAAGCCCTACACGAAGGTCAAGGACACCTCCTTCGCGCATGACGACGTGCATGTGAAATGGTACGAGGACGGCACGCTGAACGTCGCCGCCAACTGCATCGACCGCCACCTTGCCACGCGCGGCGACCAGACCGCGATCATCTGGGAACCGGATGAGCCCGGCGATGACGCGCTGCACATCACCTATAACGAGCTGGCCGAAAAGGTCGGCACCTTCGCCAATGTCCTCAAGGATCTGGGCGTCGAGAAAGGCGACCGCGTCGTCCTCTACCTGCCGATGATCCCCGAGGCCGCCTATGCCATGCTGGCCTGCGCCCGGATCGGGGCGGTCCATTCCATCGTCTTCGCGGGCTTCTCGCCCGACGCGCTGGCCGCGCGCATCAACGGCTCGGGCGCCAAGCTGGTGATCACCTCGGACGGCGCGCCGCGCGGGGGCCGGGTGACGGAACTCAAGGACAACGTCAACAAGGCGCTCCTGCACAACGTGATCGACACCAAATGCCTGGTGGTCAAGCGCACCGGCGGCCAGGTCGCCTGGGTCGGCGGGCGCGATGTCTGGTATGACGATGTCGCCGAACGTGTCGGCGCCGATTGCCCGCCCGAGGAAATGAACGCCGAAGATCCGCTTTTCATCCTCTACACCTCCGGCTCCACCGGCCAGCCCAAGGGCGTGGTGCATTCCACCGGCGGCTACCTCGTCTATGCCTCGATGACGCATGAATATGTCTTCGACTACCACGAGGGCGATGTGTTCTGGTGCACGGCGGATGTCGGCTGGGTCACCGGCCACAGCTATATCGTCTACGGGCCGCTGGCCAATGGCGCGACCACGCTGATGTTCGAGGGCGTGCCGACCTACCCCGATGCGGGCCGGTTCTGGGCCGTCTGCGAAAAGCACAAGGTGAACCAGTTCTACACCGCGCCGACCGCCATTCGCGCGCTGATGGGCAAGGGCCCGGAGCCGGTCGAGAAGCACGACCTGTCCAGCCTCAAGCTGCTCGGCACCGTGGGCGAGCCGATCAACCCCGAGGCCTGGAACTGGTACAACACCCATGTCGGCAAGGGCAGATGCCCCATCGTCGACACCTGGTGGCAGACCGAGACCGGCGGCCACATGATGACGGCACTGCCCGGCGCGCATGAGCTGAAACCGGGGGCGGCGCAAAAGCCGTTCTTCGGGGTCAAGCCGCTGGTGCTGGAACCGACGACGGGCGAGGTGATCGAGGGCAACGATGTCGAGGGCGTACTGGTGCTGGCCGATAGCTGGCCGGGTCAGATGCGCACCGTCTATGGCGACCATGACCGGTTCGTGAAAACCTATTTCTCGGACTACAAGGGCTATTACTTCTCCGGCGACGGCTGCAAGCGCGACGCCGATGGCGACTACTGGATCACAGGCCGCGTCGATGACGTGATCAACGTCTCCGGCCACCGCATGGGCACGGCCGAGGTGGAATCCGCCCTGGTCGCGCATGAAACCGTCTCAGAGGCCGCCGTGGTCGGCTACCCGCACCCGATCAAGGGCCAGGGCATCTATTGCTACGTCACGCTGATGAATGACGAGACGCCTTCGGACGACCTCAAGAAAACCCTCTCCGACTGGGTCCGCAACGAGATCGGCCCGATCGCCAAGCCCGACGTGATCCAATGGGCCCCCGGCCTGCCCAAGACCCGCTCGGGCAAGATCATGCGCCGCATCCTGCGCAAGATCGCGGAGAACGACACCGGCTCGCTCGGCGATACCTCGACGCTGGCCGATCCGTCCGTGGTCGATGACCTGATCGCCAACCGCGCGGAAGGATAGGACATGGACGCCGAGACCCAGACACATCCCGTCAACCTGATCCTGCTCGGGCCTCCGGGCGCGGGCAAGGGCACCCAGGCGCGGATGCTTACCGAGGCGTTTGGCCTGGTCCAGCTTTCGACCGGCGACCTGCTGCGCGAGGCGGTGGCCCAGGGCACGCCCGCGGGCAAGGTCGCCAAGCAGGTGATGGCGGAAGGGCAGCTTGTCTCGGACGAGATCGTGCTGGCCATCCTCAAGGACCGCCTTGATCAGCCCGACACCGGCAAGGGCATCATCCTCGACGGCTTTCCCCGCACCGAGGCCCAGGCCGAGGCGCTGGACGCGCTGATGCTGGACCGCGGCGCGCCGATCAGCGCCGTGATCAGCCTTGAGGTCGATGACGAGGCCATGGTCGGCCGCATCGCGGGCCGCTACACCTGCGCCGAATGCGGCGAGGGCTATCACGACGACAACAAGCCCCCCGCCAGCGAGGGCGTCTGCGACAAATGCGGATCGACCCAGTTCACCCGCCGCCCCGACGACAACGCCGAGACCGTGCGCACGCGGCTCGGTGCCTATCACATGCAGACCGCGCCGCTGATCGACTATTACGCGCTGCGCGGAAACCTCAAGCCCGTCCCGGCCATGGCGCCGATCGACGATGTTGCGGAGAAGCTGACCCAGATCGTCAAGGAGGTCTCGGACGGCTGACCCGCTTTCAAGAAGCCGATGCCCGCGGGAAACGGGCACCGGCGACGTTCCGGCCCTGGCACGCTTTCCATCACCCGCCGGGGGGACCAAAACAAAAGGGAGACTACCTCATGGCAGAGACGCCATCAAACAACGA
Source organism: Alterinioella sp. B-7 (assembly GCF_056857775.1). Taxonomy (NCBI): domain Bacteria; kingdom Pseudomonadati; phylum Pseudomonadota; class Alphaproteobacteria; order Rhodobacterales; family Paracoccaceae; genus Alterinioella; species Alterinioella sp. B-7. Next base: position 788,759 of record NZ_JBSXNT010000039.1, on the reverse strand, counting down.
GTACTGGGCGGCCAATATCCGCCTCGTCACCATTTGCCTGATAATCTGGGCCTTGGTGTCGTTCGGCTTCGGTATCCTGTTGCGCCCGATGCTCTCCGGCATCGCGGTCGGCGGCACCGATCTGGGCTTCTGGTTTGCCCAACAGGGCTCCATCCTCGTCTTTCTGGCGCTGATCTTCTTCTATGCCTGGCGCATGAACAAGCTCGACCGCCAGTATGGCGTCGACGAAGAATAAGGGGCGGAGATTATGGATCAATATACCCTCAACCTGCTGTTCGTGGGCGCGACCTTCGCGCTCTACATCGGCATCGCGATCTGGGCCCGTGCCGGGTCCACGTCCGAATTCTACGCCGCCAACCGCGGCATTCACCCCGTCACCAACGGGATGGCCACGGCGGCCGACTGGATGTCGGCGGCCTCGTTCATCTCGATGGCCGGCCTCATCGCCTTCACCGGCTATGACAACAGCTCGTTCCTGATGGGCTGGACCGGCGGCTACGTGCTGCTGGCGCTGCTGCTCGCGCCCTACCTGCGCAAGTTCGGCAAATTCACCGTGCCGGAGTTTATCGGCGACCGCTTCTACAGCCCGACCGCCCGCATGGTGGCCGTGGTCTGCCTGATCGTGGCCTCGGTGACCTACGTTATCGGCCAGATGACCGGCGTCGGCGTGGCCTTCTCGCGCTTCCTGGAAGTGTCGAACTTCTGGGGCCTGATGATCGGTGCCGCGGTGGTGTTCTTCTACGCGGTTCTGGGTGGCATGAAGGGCGTGACCTATACCCAGGTAGCCCAGTATATCGTTCTGATCACCGCCTACACGATTCCGGCCGTGTTCATCTCGCTGCAACTGACCGGCAACCCGATCCCCGCGCTCGGCCTGTTCTCGGATCACACCGCAAGCGGCGTGCCGCTTCTGGAGCGTCTGGACCAGGTGGTGCAGGATCTCGGCTTTGCCGAATACACCGCCGCGCAGGGCTCGACCCTGAACATGGTGCTCTTCACCCTGTCGCTGATGATCGGCACGGCCGGTTTGCCGCATGTCATCATCCGCTTCTTCACGGTGCCCCGCGTCGCCGATGCCCGCTGGTCCGCCGGTTGGGCGCTGGTCTTCATCGCGCTGCTCTACCTGACGGCCCCCGCCGTTGGCGCAATGGCGCGTCTGAACTTGATCGACACGGTCTACCCGAACGGCACCGCCGAGGAACCGATCGCCTATGACGATCGTCCCGAATGGATGCAGAACTGGGAGATCACCGGCCTGCTGACCTTCAACGACGCCAATGGCGACGGCTTGATCCAGTGGTACAATGACGGCTCGGCAAGCTTCGCCGATACCGCCGAAGCGCGTGGCTGGGAAGGCTCCGAGCTGACCGTGAACCGCGACATCCTGGTGCTGGCCAACCCCGAGATCGCCAACCTTCCCGGTTGGGTGATCGCGCTGGTGGCTGCCGGTGGTCTGGCAGCGGCGCTGTCCACGGCTGCGGGTCTGCTCCTGGCCATCTCGGGTGCCATCAGTCACGACCTGATCAAGGGTCAGCTCAATCCGAGCATCTCGGAAAAGGGTGAACTGATGTGGGCCCGTATCGCGATGGCCGGTGCCATTGTGGTCGCGACCTACCTGGGTCTGAACCCTCCGGGCTTCGCGGCGCAAACCGTGGCCCTGGCCTTCGGTCTGGCGGCGGCGTCGATCTTCCCGGCGCTGATGATGGGCATCTTCTCCAAGCGCGTGAACAACAAGGGCGCGGTCTGGGGGATGCTGGCAGGTCTGATCGTGACCCTGGTCTACATCTTCCTGCACAAGGGCTGGTTCTTCATCCCTGGCACCGCCAGCTTCGATGACGCCGACCCGCTGCTCGGGCCGATCAAGTCGACCTCGTTCGGTGCCATCGGCGCGCTGATCAACTTCGGTGTGGCCTATATCGTGTCCAACGCGACCGAGGAGCCGCCGCAGGAGATCGTCGACCTGGTCGAGAGCATCCGCGTGCCGCGTGGCGCGGGTGCGGCAGCCGCCGACCACTGAGATGCGCAATGATCCGGGGGGCGCGCCACCATGCGGCCCCCGGAGCCCCAAGACCGGCGCATCCTGAAACCCTCGGGATGCGCCGTTTTCCATTTCATGCCTGATCCGGGACCGATCCATGCCGCTGCCCATCGCCGACATCCTCGCCCGGACGCACCCATATGACAGTCTCGACGCCGATGCGCTGCGCGATCTGGTCGCCCATGTCGGCGAGGCGCGTTTCGAGGCCGATCAACAGATCTATGCCCATGGCGACCGGCTGCCCGCGCTCTACCTGATTGCCGAGGGCCGGGTCGAGGTCAGCGACGAGGCCGGGTCCGTCCTGTCGCAGCTCGGCCCCGGCAATTCCTTCGGCGAACGCGGCCTCTTGCGCGACGGCACCGCCGCGACCTCGGCGCGCGCCACCAACGCGACGGCCCTCCTGTCGATCCCCGCCGATGTGTTCACCGCGCTGGTCGCCGACCATCCCGGTATCGCGCGCTTCTTCGACCGCAGCCGCCCCGCCCGCGCCAAGCGCCAGGACCTGACCACCATGTCGCTGGCCGATGTGATGACCCGCGATCCCCTGACCTGTACGCCCGACACCGCGATCCGGGCCGCCGCGGGCCGGATGCGCGACAACTCCGTTTCCTCGCTGATGGTGATGCGGGACGCGAAGCTTGCCGGTATCCTGACCACCCGCGACCTGACCAACCGCGCCGTCGCGGAAGGGCTGCCGCCCGAGACACCCGTGGCGCAGGTGATGACCCCCGATCCGGTCACCCTGCCGCCCTCGGCGCTGGTCTCGGACGTGCTGCACCGGATGGTGGAACGCCACATCACCCATATGCCCGTGGTCGATGCGGGCCGCCTTGTCGGCATCCTGACCCAGACCGACCTGACCCGGTTCCAGGCGCAATCCTCGGCCGCGATGATCGGCGAGATCGCGGATGCGTCCTCAATCAAGGATCTCGCGCGGGTCGTCCACGCCATCCCGCAGCTTCTGGTGCAACTGGTCGGCGGTCATAACGCGCACCAGGTCGTCACCCGCCTGATCACCGACATCTGCGACGCCACCACCCGCCGCTTGCTGGCGATGGCCGAAGAGAGGCTCGGCCCCCCGCCGGTGCCCTATCTGTGGCTGGCCTGTGGCAGCCAAGGGCGCCAGGAACAGACCGGCGTTTCGGACCAGGACAACTGCCTGATCCTCCATGACGACATGACCCCCGCGCATGACGCCTATTTCAAGTCGCTGGCCAGGATCGTCTCGGACGGGCTGGATGCCTGCGGCTATTTCTACTGCCCCGGCGACATGATGGCGACGGCGGATCGCTGGCGCCAACCCCTGCGCGTCTGGCGCGAGTATTTCGAGGGCTGGATCGCCTCGCCCGACCCCGAGGCACAGATGCTGGCCAGCGTCATGTTCGACCTGCGCCCCATCGGCGGCGATGAGAGCCTCTTTGACGGCTTGCAGGATGAGACCTTGCGCCGGGCCTCGGAAAACTCGATCTTCGTGGCGCATATGGTCTCCAACTCGCTCAAGCATCAGCCGCCGCTCGGCCTCTTTCGCGGTTTCGCCACGATCCGCTCGGGCGAGAACAAGAACAGCGTCGATCTGAAACATAACGGCGTCGTGCCGATCGTCGATCTGGGCCGCATCTACGCCCTGCGCGGGCGCCACCGCGCCGCTAATACCCGCGCAAGGCTTGAGGCTGCGATCACCGGCGGGCAGGTCTCGCCCACCGGCGGGCGCGACCTGCTGGACGCCTATGACATGATCGCCGATATCCGCCTCGCGCATCAGGCCGCGCAGATCAGGCGCGGCGAGACGCCCGACAATTTCATGACCCCTACCGACCTTTCCGATTTCGAGCGCAGCCACCTGCGCGACGCCTTCGTGGTGGTCAAGACGATGCAATCCGCCGCCGGCCAGGGCCGCGGCATCCTCAGCTAGACGCGGAAGGAACGCGCATGTTCTTCACCCTCATTGCCGTTTTCATCGCCGGGATCGGCGGCGCGGGGCTTGCCATGCTCCTGCGCATGACCTTCCGGGGACGCCTGCCCGCCTGGATCACGCCCCTTTTCGCGGGCGGGGCCATGATCGTGGCGACGGTCTCGACCGAATATACCTGGTTCGACAACCAGGTCGGCAACCTGCCCGAGGGGATGGAGGTCATCGTTTCGCGCGAACACACCGCCTGGTATCAGCCCTGGACCTATGTGCGCCCCTATGTAAACGGCTTCATCGCGCTTGACCGCGCCTCGATCCGCATGAATGACGCACTGCCCGGCGTGCAGTTGGTCAACCTCTATGTCTATGGCCGATGGGCCGCGATCACCGAGGTGCCGATGGCCGTCGATTGCGAGGCGGGCCGCCAGATGACCCTGATCGACCAGCCCGACCTGACCGAAGCGGCGCTTGGCGACGACGCGCGCTGGAACGCCATGCCCGAAGGCGACCCGCTGCGCGCGGCCCTCTGCGACGAGGCATAACCGAAAGGCCGCCCGATGCTTACCCATCTCAGCCTCCGCCTGCGCATCTTCCTCTTTTTCGCGCTGCTGGCGCTTGGCGGGGCGGCGCTGGTGGTGGGCGGCATGGTGCTTGGCTACATGCGGCTCGGCGATCCCGACGCCCTGCCCGCGTTCATCGTCGCGGGGCTGGTGGCATCGCTGGCCATTATCGGGCTGACAACCTGGGTCTGGGTCAAGTTCGACGAACATGTCGCCCGCCCGGTCGAGCAGCTGGCCGCCGAGATGCGCGCCCGCGCCCATGCCGATGTGGAAACCGGCATCGACCACGCACCCGCGCGCTATCTGGGCGATCTGGCCCCCGCCGCCGCCGCCGTCGCCGATCACCTGACCGAGACCCGCAACGCCATGGCGATGGAGGTGGGCCGCGAAACCGCCAAGCTCTCGCGTGAAAAGGCCCGGCTCGAGGCGCTCTTGGCAGGCTCGCCCGATGGCGTCCTCTTCTGCACGCCCGAGCATAATATCGCGCTCTACAATGCGCAGGCGGGCCGGGTTTTGGGCGATAGCGAGGCGCTCTCCCTCAACCGTCCGCTCTCGGACCTGCTGCTGCCCGGCCCGATCCTGCAAGCCTATGACCGGCTGCGCGACCCCGCAACGGCCGAGGACCGCGCCGACATCCTCTGCGCCACCGTCGAGGGCACCCGCCTTTTGGAGGCGCGCCTGCACCTGATGCACCTTGTGGGCCAGGAAACCGAGGCCCCCGGCTATGTCCTGCGCCTGCGCGACCAGGGCCGCGGCCTTCTGGTGCAGGCGCAACGCGCGCATCTTCTGAACGACCTGCTGGAAGGCGTGACCGAGGCGCTGCCGACCCTCCCCGACCCCGCCCGCGCCGACCTCACCGCGCTGACCGCCCGCATTCGCCGCGAGAAATCCGAGACCGACGCCAAGTGGTGGCCGCTGGAGGCGCTGCCCGCCCAGACCCTGGCCACCGGGTTGCGCGCACGGCTCGCCCGCAAGGACATCCCCCTGACCGATGACATCGCCGATCTGCGGATGCGCTTTGACGGCTTCGCGGCGGTGCGCCTGCTGGAAAAACTCGCGCTCTCCTGGGCGGGCGCGGGCGCGACCGGCTTTCACCTCTCGATCAGTATCGCCGATTCCATGACCGCGATGGTCACGCTTTCTGCCACCGGCCCCACGCCCACGCCCGACAAGATCGCCCAGTGGCTCGCCGCGCCGCTGACCCCCGGCTTTACCCGCTTCTCGGGCCGTGACGTGGTGCTGTTCCACGGCACCCGCGTCACGGTCGAGCCCGCCTCGGATGGCCGCGCCTCGCTGCGTTTCCCCTTGCGCCTGTCGCTTTCGGGCAGCCGGACCGGCCCCGCCGCGATGCGCTACGATTTCGACCTGCTCCATGCCCGCCTGCCCGATCAGCTGTCGGAAGCGCGCCTGCGCCAGCTCGATTTCGTGATCTTCGACACCGAGACCACCGGCCTCAACCCGCAAGTGGACGAGATCTGCCAGATCGCCGCCGTGCGCGTCGTCAATGGCAAGCTGCAACCGGGCGAACGTTTCGACATGCTGGTCAATCCGGGCCGCAAGATCCCCCCCGCCTCGACCGCAGTGCATCATGTCACCAACGAGATGGTGGCCGACGCGCCGGACGTCGCGCAGGCCCTCACCCGGTTCCACCGCTTCGCGGGCGGCTGTCCGCTGGTGGCCCATAACGCGCCCTTCGACATGGCCTTCCTGCAACGCCGCGAATCCGAGATCGGCCTGCGCTTCGATCAGCCGATCCTCGATACCGTGCTTTTGTCGGCCATCCTCTTCGGCGGATCGGCGGAACATACCCTCGATGCGCTCTGCGACCGTCTGGCCATTGGCATTCCCGAACAGGACCGCCATACAGCCATCGGGGACGCGATCGCCACGGCGACGGCCTTTGCCAAGATGATCCCGATGATGGAGGCGGCAAACCTGCCGACAATGGGCCAGGCCATCGCGGCCTTCGACCGGCACGCCAGGTTGATCCGTCACCTGAACTGACCGCCCCTTGAGGACGAGGATACCCGATATGGCCCGTGAGCCGCTCTACAAAAAGGCCGAAGCCGAGATGCTGCGCCGGATCAAATCGGGCAAATGGCCCGAGGGGACGCGCCTTGGCAATGAATTCGAGCTGGCCGAGGAGTTTGGCGTCAGCCAGGGCACGATGCGCCGCGCGCTGATGACGCTGGAAGGCATGGGGCACCTGCACCGCAAGCCCGGTCGCGGCACCATCGTCGCGCGCCCCGCCGCCCCCGCAACCGACGCCCCGGACATTGACCGCCTGCGCGGCCCGGATGGCGCGGCCCTGGATTTGGAGGTCTTCCGCAGCCGCCATGCCACCCGCGGTCCGGGCGCAGGCGAACAGGCGCTGTTCGGCCCCGGTCGGCTGCATGACTATGCCCGCACGTTGAAATCCGGCGGTGCCCGCTTCGCGCTGGAGGAGTTGCACATCCCCGTGGCGACTGCGCCCGAGGCGTCGGAAGACCTGCCCGCCGATCTGGCCGACATCCTTGACGCGCTTGGGCTGACGGCCTCCCGCGTCGAGGACAGGCTGCACGCCGAGGAAACCAGCATGTCCGACGCCGTGGCCCTCTCGGTCGACCGCCACACCGCGCTTTTGTGCCTGACCCGTGTGGCCTACGACAGCGACGGCGCTGCGATCATACGGCAGGTGCTGCGCATGGCAGGGCCTGCGGGCTACGGCGTGACGCTTGGCGGTTAGCGCGCCTGACCCATCAAGGCGTTCATGACCTCCGGCTCATCCATCAGCGCCAGGAATTCCGGCGTCACCATCTTCGATGTCGAATAGGACAGCGACCCGCATTCGGAGGATGCGGCAAAGACCACATCCGACATCATCACCTCCGGCACATTCGCGCCCAGGTCCAGAAGCGTGGTGATTTCTGTCGCGCTGATCTCCTCCAGCGCGGTGATATAGTCCTCCAGCATGTCCGGCCCGCCACCCTCTTCCAGCCGGGCCATGAAACAGCGCCGGTTGTCGCTGAAATCGGGCGCGTCCTCGGGCGGTGTCAGGATCGGCACGAAGCGGGGGTCGATCGAGGCATAGAAGGCGAAGCTCTGCGCCTCCATCGCCGCGACGGCATCGGCCAGCCGCGCCTCCTGGTCGGCGGTCTGCGCGAGGGCGGGCGCAGTCATCAGGGCGAGGGCGAGGAACAAGCGGAACATGGCGGTCTCCTGACGATGCGGACGGGTCTGCATCCTCCCTCCGCGCCGCGCGCCGATCAAGACGTCGCGCAGGTCATCCGGCGATCGAGGCGGCGCCCCGCCGACACTGGCGTAGTTGGTGGGCAGTTCTGCCCACCAACCGCCGCCAAAAAACGGACAAACCTGTCAGAAATACCCGACTACCCCGGTCAAATCCCGTCGATGCAGACGTATTTCGTATCGAGGTAATCCTCCAGCCCCTGGCTGCCGCCCTCCTTGCCCATCCCGCTTTCCTTGACGCCCCCGAACGGGGCCTCAACCGTGGTGATCAGGCCCGAGTTGATGCCGATCATGCCATAATCCAGCCCCTCGTTCAGACGGAAGGCGCGCCCCAGATCTTGTGTATAGGCATAGCAGGCCAAACCAAACTCGGTGTCGTTGGCCAGCTTGATGACCTCCTCCTCGCTGTCGAAGCGGAAGACCGGGGCAAGGGGGCCGAAGATCTCTTCCCTGGCGAACATCATGGCCTGCGTCGCGGCGGTGATGATCGTCGGCTTGAAGAAGCTGCCGCCCTTGTCATGCCGCGCGCCGCCGGTGACGACCTCGCCGCCCTTCTGCCTGGCGTCCGAGATGAATTCTTCAACCTTTTCAACGGCATTCATGTCGACCATCGGCCCCTGATCGACGCCCTCCTCCAGCCCGTTGCCGACCTTCAGCGCTTCGGTCTTCTCCACCAGCCTGGCCACGAAGGCATCGTGAATCCCCGCCTGGACATAGAGCCGGTTGGCACAGACACAGGTCTGCCCCGCATTGCGGAATTTCGACGCCATCGCGCCCTCGACGGCCTTGTCCAGATCGGCGTCGTCGAACACGATAAAGGGCGCGTTGCCACCAAGCTCCATCGAAACTTTCTTAACAGTATCAGCGCTTTGGCGGATCAGCTCCTTGCCCACCTCGGTCGAGCCGGTGAAGGTGATCTTGCGCACGGCGGGGCTGTCCATCATCGCGCCCGCGATCTTGCGGGCGGACCCCGTGACCACGTTCAAGACGCCCTTCGGGAAGCCGACCTCCTCAGTCAATGCGGCCCAGGCCAGCCCCGAATAGGGCGTCGCCGTCGCGGGTTTGGCCACCACGGTGCAGCCCACGGACAGCGCCGGTCCGATCTTGCGCGCCAACATCGAGGAGGGGAAATTCCACGGCGTGATCATGCCGACGACGCCCACGGGATGGCGCGTCACCAGGATGCGGCGGCCATTGACGCCTGCCGGAACGATCTCGCCCTTGGCGCGGCGGGCTTCCTCGGCGAACCATCTAATGTATTGCGCACCAATGGTAATTTCGCCCTTCGCCTCGGCCAGCGGCTTGCCCATCTCGACCGTCAGAAGCTCGGCCAGGTCATCGGCATTGTCCATCAGGGCATCGTGCAGCTTCCACAGCAGACCGACGCGGGACATCAGGTCCATCGCGGCGAAATCGGGAAAGGCGGCCTGCGCCGCGTCAATCGCGCGCGCGGTCTCGGCCCCGCCCGCGTTTGGAACCGTGCCGATCACGTCGCCGGTGGCCGGGTTGGTCACGTCGATGGTTTCGCCGCTATCGGCACCCACCCACTGACCATTGATGAAATTGCCCTCACGCAACCAGGTGTTGTATCCGCTCATGTCATCTCTCCCATGATCTTGGCCACATCCAGCATCCTGCAGGAAAAGCCCCATTCATTGTCATACCAGCCGAAGACGCGCAGCATGCCGCCCTTTGACCGCTTGATCTCAGGCCCCGCCACGATCAGCGATTCCGGCCTTTGCCGCAGGTCCGACGACACCAGCGGCTTGTCGGTATAGCCGATCACGCCGCCCGCGCGGGCCAGATGCGCGCGCACATCCTCTGCCTGCGGCCTGTCGCGCAGGATCACCGCCAGATCGACGCAGGACACGGAGGCCGAGGGCACCCGCACGGCGGACCCGGTGATGCGCCCGGCCAGATGCGGCAGCACGACATCGACCAGTTGCTCGGCGCTGGTGGTCGTCGGCACCATCGACAGCGCGGCGGCGCGGCTGCGGGCGGGGTTGGCCATCGGCATGTCAACGGTCGGCTGGCTGCCTGTGTAGCAATGCACCGTCGTCATCAGCGCGGTTTCCAGGCCCCAGGCATCATCCAGCACGCGGGCCAGCGGGGCCAGCGCGTTGGTGGTGCAGGAGGCGTTCGAGACGATGCGATGTGCAGGTGTCAGCTTCTCGTCATTCGCGCCAAGCACGACGGTCAGGTCGGCATCCGTTTCAGGCCCCGAGACCAGCACCCGCGCCGCGCCCGCCGCCAGCCCCTGCTCCGCAATCGCGCGATCCGTGGCACGTCCGGTGCATTCCATCAGGATATCGACGCCGGTGAGGTTCAGTTGCGCCAGGTCGGGCTGTTGCGTGAAGGGGATGCGGTGGCCCGCGGCGATCATGGCACCGGGCTCGACCTCGACGCCACCGGGGAAGGGCCCGAAAACGCTATCATATTCAAAGAGGTAGGCGCAGGTCTCCAAGGGCGCGATATCGTTCACGCCGACAATCTCGACCTCGGGCCAGGCGTCAGAGATCAGCCAGGCGCGCAGCACCGACCGGCCGATCCGCCCGAACCCGTTGATGACAACCCTGATCTTCGCCACGTGACTGCCCCCGAGGATGACCGCAGCGCAGTGATGCCTGCCGCCCGAGGAAGGTGCAACCCGCGATCGTCGCGGACCGCGCGGGAGCCTTCAGTTGCCCTGCCGCGCGCCTGCGCCCGACCAGTGAACGCCCGCGGCGGGCAGCAGGTGGCCCTGGAACTCCACCGGATCGGGGCCGTGGTTGAACAGGAACACGCGCCCGCCCGCCTGCCTGCGCCGCACGCCCTCGGGCATCTCCAGCGCGGTAAGGCCCGCATCGGTCAGCAGGCGGGTCAGGATGCAGCCGAGGAAATCCGCGTCGGGCCAGCCACCGAGGTAATAGCGGCCGTTTTCGCCCATGATAACGGCCTCTCCATGGGCGGTGGTCATCTGCACAGGGGCAGAGCCTTCCAGGATTTCGCGCCAGCCGGTGATGTGGCCCAGATGCGCCGAGGGGATGGGCATGTCGGGCCGCAGGCTTTCCACCCGCGCAACGGTCACGTCGAGGCCGGGAATGGCGGGCGGCAGCGGGACGGGGATGGACATCTCTGCCGTCTTGCAATTGGTGCGGGGGCCGAACATCGCCTGCGCGCCGCTGGCCGTGATGGCGTCGAACAGGCGCGGCGGCACGTATTCCAGCCCCGGCACCAGGACGAGGTTGTAGCCGCCCAGATCCGCGCAATCCGGCGCCACGATGTCGATGGATTGGCCCAGTTTGCGCAGGCCCCGGTAGATCTCGAAGACCAGCCGGAAGTAGTCCAGCCCCTTGCCCTGCGGCTGCACCGCCCAGGACCAGGCAGAGGCATAGTCGAAGACCAGCGCGACGGGGGCCTGGCCTGCCTCGACCTCCGGCAGATCGGCCAGTTCCGACGCGACCTCTGCCGCCTCGTGGAAGGCGGGGGCCGGGGCGCTGTCGGGGCGCAGCATCCCGGCGTGCATCTGCTCCTGCGCGAAGGGGGCCTGCCGCCAGCGGAACCAGGCGACGCATTCGGCACCGTGGGCAAAGGCCTCCCACGCCCAGAACCGGGCCATGCCGGGCAGTGGCGCGGGGTTGTGCGGGGCCCAGTTCACCGGGCCAGGCTGTTGTTCCATCACCCACCAACGCCCGTGTCCGACCGTCCGATAGAGATCGTGATGAAACGCCTGGAAGTCCGGGTCACCCTGCCGCGCATAGCGGCGTTTGTGCTCGGCGTCATCCTCCAGCCGGTCCTCAAGAAACCCCAGAGGATAGCTGTCCCAGGTCGCGATCTCCATCTGGCGGCCAAGCGCGTAATGGTCGAATTCGGTGATCCGGCCCATGTAGTTATGGCTGATCGGCGCATCGGAATGGGCGCGGATGGCAGCGACCTGGGCGGCGTTGAACCGCGCCACCTGGTCCGAGCAGAAGCGGCGGAAGGCCAGCGCATGGGCGGGGTTGGGTTCGGTCACGGTCAGGTTGGGCAGGTCTATGTCGTCGAAACTGTCATAGTCCATCGACCAGAACACATTGCCCCAGGCCCGGTTCAGCGCGTCCGGCGACTGGTAACGTTGCGCGCACCAGTCGCGGAAGGCGCGGGTGGCGGCATCGGAATAGGAGATCACCGTGTCATGGCAGCCATATTCGTTATCGGTCTGCCACGCCGCGACATGGGGGTTGCGCCCATATCGCTCGGCCAGCAGGCGGGCGATGCGCACGGCCTCCTCGCGGTAGCCATCATGGCTGAAGCAGTAATGTCGCCGCGATCCGAACTTGCGCGGGTGGCCCATCGCGTCGATGGCCAGCATGTCGGGGTGACGCGCCAGCATCCAGCGCGGCGGCGTCGCGGTCGGCGTGCCGAGCACGACCTTCAACCCTGCCGCGCCGAGCGTGTCGATCGCCCGGTCCAGCCAGTCGAAGCGCAGATCGCCGGGGGCGGGTTCCAGCCGCGACCAGGCGAACTCGCCGATGCGCACCCAGGTCAGGCCGATCCCGGCCATGCGCGCGGCATCTTCGGCCCATTGCGCCTCGGGCCAATGTTCGGGGTAGTAGCAAGTCCCAAGCGTGCGTTTCACAAGATCACCCGGTGTTCTTTCTGCCCCTCGGCCACGTCGCGCGCGACGAAGACCTGTCCTGCCAGCGGCTCCCGCGCCATGCGGTCCGCGCCCATCCCCTGCCGCGCCGTGGTGATGTAGAGGTCACACCCGCCGAAGGCCGGACAGGAGGGTTGGCTGGTGGGCAGGGTCACGTCGCGCAGTCGGGTGCCATCGGGGCCGTAGCAACGGACGCGGGCGCTGCCCCATTCGGCGCACCAGAAATTGCCCCCCGCGTCGATCACCGCGCCGTCGGGGTTGGGGCCATCGGGGCCGTGCTCCAGGTAGATCTCAGGGTCGCCCTCGGGCCAGCCCTGTTCGCCCAAGCGCTGCCGCCAGACGGTGCCGCGCCCGGTGTCGGCGAAATGGGCGTGGGTGCCATCGGGGCTGAAACAGATCGCGTTGGTGATGGTGATCTTGTCGAAAAGCCTGCGGGTCTCGCCGCGATGATAGCGGTAAATCGCACCGGCCTCGGGTTCCGCATGTTTGCCCATGGTGCCAATCCAGAACCCGCCCCAGGGGTCGGCGCGGCCATCGTTGGAGCGCGTTACCGGGTTGTCGGCCTCCAGCGGCGCGATCTGTTCCTGCCTGCCGGTTTCAAGGTCGAAGCGGATCAGGTCGCGTTCGGTGGCGATCAGAAGCATCGTGTCATCAATCCACCCGGCGGCGGAAACGTGGCGGTCGAATTGCCATTCGCGGCCCTGCGTCAGCAGCCGTTTGCCGGTGATGTCAAACCAGTAGAGCCGGTTGAGAGACGGATGCCAGAGCGGCCCCTCGCCGAGGTCGCATGTGCGGGGGTCGAAGACGTTTACCTTCATCCGGCGGCCTCATCGAAGGCGGCGACGATCGTGTTGGCGCGCGCCGTGACCTCATCCACTGACAGGCCGGGCGTGTAGAGCGCGGTGCCGATGCCGAAGCCGCTGACGCCTGCACGCCACCAGTCGGCGAAGTTCTCGGCCCCCGCGCCTCCGACCGCGAAAACCTCGCAATCCTTCGGCAGAACAGCCCGCATTGCCTTGACGCCAGCGGGCCCGATCAGGCTGGCAGGGAAGATCTTGAGGCCGTCGGCCCCGGCCTGAAGGGCGGCGAAACACTCGGTCGGGGTCATCACGCCGGGCCAGCTTTGCAGGCCCCGCCGCCTGGTCTCGGCGATTACGTCACGGTCCATGTTGGGCGAGACGATGAGCTTGCCGCCCGCCTCCGCCACGCGGGCCACATCCTCCACGCTCAACACCGTGCCAGCCCCGATCAGCGCCTCTTCCCCATGCGCGTTGGCCATTGCGGCGATGCTCTCGAACGGGTCGGGCGAGTTCAGCGGCACCTCGATCCGGGTGATGCCAGCGGCGATCAGCGCGGCGCAGGTGGGTTTGGCCTCGGCGGGTGTGATCCCGCGCAGGATGGCAATCAGGGGGCGGCTCATGCTTGTCCCTCCTTCAGGATGCGATAGGCGCGGCGCAGGCCGTTCAGCGTCAGGGCGTCGCCCTCGACCGTTTTGGCCATCGCGCCTTGCGAGGTGAGGGCGCGGGCGTAGAGCGCCGACAATGCGGGCGCGCCGCAGATCAGGATGTCGCGGCCCAACCAATAGGGGCGCGTCGCGGCAAGCTCGGCCCCGATGAGAAGCCCGGAGAGGCGCCCGCGCGCCTGCGCCGCGTCCTGGTCGGTCAACAGGTCGCCCGCGCGGATACCAAAGAGCGCATGGGCCAGTTTCTCGGGCCGCGACAGGGTTTCCGAAAGCGCGGCGTCGAAAGCATCGGCATCGGGCGCATCGGCCTTGACCGAATGGCGCAGGACGGATTGGTCCGAGAGCAGCGCGAAAAGCTCGCCGGTCATCACGGTCTGGAAACTGACGACCTCCCCGGCGCTGATATGGGCCCATTTGGTGTGGGTGCCGGGCAGGCAGATGACACCGTCGAAATCGGGCGCATCCGTCAGCGCGCCGAGGATCTGGGTCTCCTCGCCGCGCATCACATCGGGTGGGGCGGCTTGCGAAAGTCCGGGCAGGATCAAGACGTTGAGGCGGGGATCGGTGGTGGGCGCGGCTGTCAGGCCGGTCTCGGCGGGCTTGCAGGGGACCGGTTGATAGGCGGCCTCACACCAGCCCTGACGGGCACCGACCATACCGCAGGCCAGAACCGTGACGGGGCTATCGCCAAGCCAGGGCCCGATCAGCCGCAGCAGCGCGGGCTCGAACCCGTCACGATCCAGCCCGCCCATGCCGTCACCGGACTGCGCGCGGTCCAGCACCTCGCCGCCCGGCCCCATCGCCCAGGCGCGCAGATGCGAGGTGCCCCAATCCACCGCGATCCAGTCGAGAGAGTCCATGTCGCTCACCCTGTCGTGACCACGCCGCCATCTATGACAAGCATTTGACCTGTCATCATTTTCGACGTGTTCGAGGCCAGGAACAAGACGCCGCCGACGATATCCGCGGGCTCCAGCGTGTCCTTGAGGCATTGCCGCGCGACATGGGCCTCCAGCGCGTCGGGCGTGACCCAGAGGTCCTTTTGCTTCTGCGTCAGAACCCACCCCGGCGCCAGCGCGTTGACGCGGATGCGGTCGGGGCCGAATTCGCGGGCGAGGCTGCGGGTCATCGCGGTGATCGCCCCGTTCGCCGTGGTGTAGGCGGGGTAGCCGGCGTTGCCCATCATGTAGGAGATCGAGGAAAAGTTGATGATCGCGCCGCCGCCCGCCGCTTTCATGCCCGGCATGACGGCCTGGCAGGCGAAGAAATATGCCTTGAGATTAATGGCTTGCATCCAATCCCAGAACTCCTCGGTGACGTCCTGCGCAGAATGGCGCTTGTCATTCGCCGCGTTGTTCACCAGCGCGGTGATGGGGCCATGGGCCTTGGCGGCCTGGTCCATGCAGGATTTCAAGAGGTCGATATTGGTGATGTCGCATTGCAGGAAGAGCGGCCGGTTGCCGGTCTTCTTCTCCATTTCCTCAACGAATTCAGAGGCATCCGAGCGCTGCACGAAGGCCACTTTCGCCCCTTGGCGCAGGAAGCCTTCGGTCAGGTCGGCCCCGATGCCGGAGCCGCCGCCGGTGATGAAGACGGAGGCCCCGTCAAGGTCTGGATAGGTCGGGTCGGTCATCTCATTCCTCCTCGAAAGTCGCCATGCACCATGCGTACACCCCCCGATGCACCCCCTGTGCAGACATGAGCCTGTTTCGCCGCGCCTTCGGCGCATCGACCGGTTGGGGGGCCAGCCCCCCAAACCCCCCGGGATATTTTCGGAACAAAGAAGAGGGGCGGGGCGAGGTCAATGGCTTTCGCGTGTCACGGGGCGTGTGTCCTTGCCAACGAGGAAGTCCAGATCGGCCCCCCTGTCGGCCTGCAAGACGGTATCGACATAGAGCCTGGCATAGCCCCGGTCATAGCGCGGCGGGTCGGGGGCCCATGCGGCGCGGCGGGTCGCTAGCTCCTCGTCGCTGACCAGCAGATCGAGCGTGCCGGTCTTGGCCGAGATGCGGATGCGGTCGCCTGTCTGCACCAGCGCCAGGGGTCCGCCCGCGTTGGCCTCGGGCGCGACATGCAAGATGACGGTGCCATAGGCGGTGCCGGACATGCGGGCGTCCGACACGCGCACCATGTCGCGCACGCCCTGTTTCACCAGCCGCGCCGGGATCGGCATGTTGCCGACCTCGGGCATGCCGGGATAGCCCTTTGGGCCGCAGCCTTTCAGGACCAGGATCGTGTCCGGCGTCACGGGCAGGTCATCGCGGTCGATATTGGCCTTGAGATCCTCGATACTCTCGAAGACATAGGCTTCGGCCTCGTGCTCCAGCAGCGCCTCGGTGGCGGCGGAGGGCTTCACGATGGCCCCGTCGGGCGCGAGGTTGCCGCGCAGCACGCGCAACCCGGCGGCAGGTTTCAGAGGGTCGCCGAAGGGGCGGATCACGTCGCGGTTCCAGCATTCGGCACCGTCGGCATAGGAAGCGATGTCACCGCCGAGGACGGTCCGGGAGGCGCGGAGGAGGTCGCCCAGCTCCTTGAGCACCACGGGCATGCCGCCCGCGTAGCAGAAATCCTCCATCAGGTATCTGCCCGAGGGCATGCAGTTGACCAGGAGGGGAATGTCGCCGCCGATCTCGAAATCCTTGAGGGTCAGATCGACCCCGACCCGGCCCGCCAGCGCCAGAAGATGCACCACGGCATTGGTCGAGCCACCGACGGCGGCATTGGCGAGGATCGCGTTTTCAAATGCGGCGCGGGTCAGGATGTCGGAGGGTTTGAGGTCTTCATCCACCATTTCCACGATACGCTTGCCGGTCAGATGGGCCAGCGCCATGCGGCGGGCATCGACGGCGGGCAGGGCGGCGTTGGTGGGCAGGCACAGGCCCATCGCCTCGACGAGGCTCGCCATGGTGGAGGCGGTGCCCATGGTCATGCAGACACCCTTGGAGCGGCTCATGCCGGATTCGGCGGCCATGAAATCCCTGAGCGTCATGTCGCCCGCGCGCACGGCCTCGGAAAACTTCCACACATCCGTGCCCGAGCCGATATCCTTCCCCTGCCACTTGCCGTTCAGCATCGGGCCGGAGCTGACCACGATGGCGGGCAGATCGACGGAGGCCGCCCCCATCAACTGACCCGGCGTGGTCTTGTCGCAGCCGCCAAGCAGCACGACGCCGTCGATGCCATAGGCGCGGATCGATTCCTCGACATCCATCGCCAGCAGGTTGCGAAACAGCATCGCGGTGGGTTTCATCTGGGTCTCGCCCAGGGACATGACGGGGAATTCGACGGGGAAACCACCGGCCTCCCAGACGCCGCGCTTGACGCCCTCGGCAAGCTCGCGCAGGCCGGAATTGCACGGCGTCAGTTCCGACCAGGTATTGCAAATGCCGATGACGGGGCGCCCGTCGAAGGCGTGATCGGGAAAGCCCTGGTTCTTCATCCAGGAACGATGGATGAAGCCGTCCTTGTCGGATTTGCCGTACCAGGCCTGGCTTCTGCGGGGTTTTTTGGTCACTGTTGGAACGCCTCCGGCGGGAGTATTTTTACCAAGAAGATGATGTCAGGCGGCCTGTCTGAGCTGCGCCCAATCGGGCAGCCAATGCCCATGGGCCGCGCGCAGATCGTCGATCAGGGCGCGGATCTGGCGCAGGTCAAGCTCGGCCGCCGTATGCGGGTCCATCATCGCGGCATGGGTTATGTGGTCGGGGTTCTGGTCGATCAGCGCGCGGACGGTCAATTCCTGCACGTTGATCTGGCTGCGCATCAGCGCGACAAGCTGCGGCGGGATGTCCGTCACGACGCTTGGCTGCACGCCACCCGCATCGACGAGGCAGGGGGTTTCGACCGCAGCGCCCAGGGGCAGTTGCGGGATCTGGCCGGTATTGGGCAGGTTGCCATAGGCCACATAGGCCGTGTCGGTGGTGATCGCGTTCATGATCTCGGCGGCAAACTCATGGCTTTTGGGCACCGCGATCTCGCTGGCCGATTGCAGGGCTTTCGCCTGTTCCTTCCACGCGGCCTGCTGTTCGACGCAGCGCTTGGGGTATTCATCGAGCGGGATGCCGAACTGGTCGATCAGGTCGTCGCGGCCTTCCTTGATGAACCACGGCACATATTCGGCGAGATGCTCGGAGCTTTCGGTGCAGAAATAGCCCAGGTGTTCCATCACCTCGTAGCGCAGCGTGTTGGGGCAGCGCGGCATCAGGAGGGGCGGTTTGGGCAGGCGGCCCGCGCGGTAGCCGTCGGAAAGGCGCGGATAGAGGCTGTTGCCGCGCGCATCCTCCAGCTTGAGGAAGAAGGCGACATGGTTCACGCCCGCGACCTTGTAGCGGAAATCGGCCTGATCCATGTCGAGGTCATGGGCCAGTTCCTGCACGGTGTTCTGCACCGAATGGCAGAGGCCGACCTGTTTGATCTGCGGGTAGCGTTCGGCCAGCGCCCAGGTGTTGATCGCCATCGGGTTGACGTATTGCATGAGCAGCGCGTCGGGGCAGAGGGCGGCCATATCCTCGGCCACGCGCCACAGATGCGGCACCGTGCGCAGGCCGCGCATGATGCCCCCCACCCCGAGCGTGTCGGCGATGGTCTGGCGCAGGCCATAGCGCTTCGGCAGGTCGAAATCGGTGATCGTGCAGGGGTCATAGCCGCCGATCTGGAAGGCGGTGACGACGAAATCGGCCCCGTCCAGTGCGCGCCGTTGGTCGGTGGTGGTCTCGACCGTCGCGCCGGTGCCCATGGTGGCGATCATCTTTTTCGCCACGGCCTCGGATTCGGCCAGCCGGGTTTCCTCGATATCCATCAGGGCGATGGTCGCGTCTTTCAGGGCGTCGAAGTGGAGCATGTCGCCGACGATGTTCTTCATGAAAATCGTCGATCCTGCGCCGATGAAGGCAAGTTTGGTCATTTTACGGCCCCCAGTGTCAGACCTGCGATGAAGTGTTTCTGCATGGCGAAGAACATCGCCACGGGCGGGATGGCGGCGACGATGGAGCCGGCGCTCATCAGGTGGTATTGCGCCACGAACTGGCTGTTGAAGCTGGTGATGCCGGCGGTGACGGGCTGCGCCTCGGGGCCTTGGGTCAGGACGATGGCCCAGAAATAGTCGTTCCAGATGAAGGTGAAGATCAGCACGGCAAGCGCCGCGATGGCGGGGCGCATGAGCGGCAGGACGACAAACCAGAAGATGCGCCATTCGGCGACGCCTTCGACCCGCGCGGCCTCGATCAGCTCGACCGGCAGGGCCTTGATGAAGTTGCGCATGAAGAGGGTGCAGAACCCGGTCTGGAACGCGATGTGAAAGAGGACGAGACCCAGCTTGGTGTCGTAGAGGTTGAGGCTGACGGTCAGGTCGCGCACCGGCACCATCAGGATCTGGAAGGGCACGAAATTGCCCGCGATGAACATGAAGAAGATCAGCAGGTTGCCCTTGAACCGGTAGATGCCGAGCGCGAAGCCCGTCATGCACGAGAGCGCCACCGCGCCGACCACCGTGGGGATGGTGATCATCAGCGAGTTCAGCATGTAGCGCGGCATGTCGCTTTCAAAGAACACGCGGCCATAATTGGTGAACAGGTTGAACGAGGACGGCCAGCCCCAGAAATTGCCTTGCGTGAAATCGGTCAGGGGCCGGATGGAGAAGGACGCCACGGCGATCAGCGGCAGGAGCCACAGGATCAGCGCGATGGGCAGGAAGACCTGGTAGGTGACGCGCACCGCCTCGCTGCGTTTCTGGATCGGGGTGGGGAACATGTCTTTGGCCCTCTCAGGTGCGCGCGGGGCGTTCGTCACGCCACATGGAGTAGAGGAAATAGGCGATGAAGATCAGCATGATAAGGAACAGCACCACCGCGATGGCCGAGCCGTACCCCATGCGGAACCCGTATTCGCTGAGCGCCTGTTCGAACATGTAGAAGCTGAGCACGCGGGTCGAACCGAAGGGGCCGCCATTGGTCATCACGGAAATCAGGTCGAAGCTGCGCAGCGCGCCGATGATGGTGACGACAAAGGCGATGAAGGTCGCCGGGCGCAGTTGCGGCAGCACCACATGCCACAGCATCCGCCAGCCCTTGGCGCCGTCCAGCCGCGCCGCCTCGACCTGTTCGGGGTCCACGGCGTTGAGGCCCGTGAGGTAGAGGATCATGCAATAGGCCGTCTGCGGCCAGAGACCGGCGGCGATGATGCCATAGGTGGCCAGCGTCGGATCGCCCAGGATGTTCAGTGTGTCGAACCCCAGGCCGCCCAGGATCGTGTTCAGCAGGCCCCCGCGCGGCAGGTAGAACCAGGTGAAGACCAGGCCCACGACGACCTGGCTGATCACGAAGGGGAAAAAGAAGAGCGACTTGTAGAGGCGGATGCCGGTGACGGTCTGGTTGAGGAAGAGCGCGATGAAGAGGCCGCCGGGAATGGCCAGCAGGTAGAGCGCCAGCCACTTGACGTTGTTCCACAGCGAGACCTCGAAGGCGCGGTCGCTCATCAGCTCGCGGTAATTCTGCAGGCCCACGAACTCGCCCCGTTCGCTGAGATCGCCCAACCCGTTCCATTCATAGGCCGAGATCTGGAAGCTCTGGAAAATCGGAATGATGACGTAGACGGAAAAGAACAGCAGCCCCGGCAACAGGAAGAGGATCGGCGTGACGATCATCTTGTTGCGCTGCATCCATGTCTGCTGTGACGCGGCGGTGGCCATGTCGGTATCCCCTCCCCTGGGCAACGCATTCGGAAAGCCCCTGGGCAGGGCCTTGCGGATAGGTTGTGAGATACGCGCGCCCCTGGGTGACGGGGCGCGCGCGAAATGTGATTATTCGTAGATCCGCTGCCGCGCGGCTTCCAGACGACCCAGGATGTCGTCGAGGTTGTCCGGGAAGACCATGAACTCCTGCAGACCTTCCATGCCGATCGCGGCCATCTCGGCCGGGAAATCGCGGTCGAAGAACTGCGCGATGCCGCCTTCCGCGTTCTGGCTGAGCATGGTGAAGCCCTGTTGCAGGAACTCGTCATCGGCAACTTCCGAGTTGGCGTTGACGGGCAGCTGCCCAAGCGCGTCGGGGCCGTTGATCTCGGTCTGCACTTCGGGCGAGGCGACATAGGCCAGGAAGGCGCGCGCCGCTTCCACGTTCTGCGCGCCGGCGGCGACATGGAACGTGTCGGTGGGGGCGTCTTCGCCCATCGGCAGCCCTTCGGTGATCACCGGGAACTGGTAAAAGTCGATCTGGTCATCGCCAAGCCCGGCCTCACGCAGGTGCGGCACGGCGAAGTTGCCGATCAGGTAGGCCGTCGCCTCGCCGTTCACGACGAAGGGCAGCGCCTCCTGCCAGGAGTAGTTCTGGTGATCCTCGACATAGGCGCCCATGTCGATCAGGCGGCGCCAGTTGGCGAAGGTCTCGCGCACGCGCTCATCCGTCCATTCGACCTCGCCACGGGCCAGGGCCATGTGGAAATCGAACCCGTTGGTACGCATGTTGAGGTAGTCGAACCAGCCGCCTGCGGTCCACAGGAAGCGCGAGCCGATGGCATAGCAGGCGCGCCCGCTGTCTACGATGACCTGGCAATTGGCGATCTCTTCCTCGAAGGTCGCGGGCTCTTCCAGGCCAAGCTCGTTGAAGATGTCTTCGCGGTAGTAGATGCCCCACTGGTAGTAGGTATAGGGGATGCCCCATTGCGCATCGTTGAGCGTCATCGCGCCGCGCACAGATTCCAGCCCCTCGTAGTCACCGGCCTCCCACCAGTCGGAGATGTCCATGAACAGGCCCGCCTCGACGTAGGGCGTCATGCGGTTGGCGGCATACCAGTTGATCACATCGGGGGGATCGGCGCTGAGCGAGTTGCGGATCTGGGTTTTCCAGGCCTCGCGGTCCACCACGGTCAACTCGATCTCGAGATCGGGGTGCATTTCCCCGAAATCGGCGACCAGACCCTCGATCACGGCGCGCGGGGCCGGGTTCGACATGTCCGACGCGATGCGCAGGGTGCCCGACAATTCCTGCGCGGCGGCGGCACCGCCAAGCATTGTCGTTGCCGCCAGCACAGCCAGCGGGGTTTTCAAAATGGATCGCATGGTTTCCTCCCTATGTGGTTCCATTATTTGAAACTTAGTTTCTATAGTTGAAATCATAACCCGGATGTGCGTAGTCTTGTCAACAGATTCTTTGACGGTCGCCGGGGAGGGCGCGATGAACAAGCAGGCCGATGGCACTGTGGGCAAGGCGCTGAGCGTGCTGGACGAGGTGGCGAATTTCGGCCGCCCCGTGCGCTTCGCCGAGCTGCTGGCGCGCAGCACCCATCCCAAGGCCTCGCTCTACCGATTCGTGCAGACGCTGACCAACCAAGGCATGCTCTCCCACGACCCCGAGACCGGCACCTACACGCTTGGCCTGCGGCTGGTAAAGCTGGCACATTCGGCGTGGAAACAGGCGTCACTGGCCACCGTCGCGCGGCCCTTCGTCGAGGCGCTGTCGCTGAAGGTGGGCGAGAACATCCACCTGGCGCAGATGGATGCGGGCCAGGTGATCTTCGTCGACAAGCTGAAGGCCGCCGACCGGTTCGAGACCATGGCGCAGACCGGTGTCGTCGCGCCCGCCTTCTGCACCGGCGTCGGCAAGGCGATCCTGGCCAACATGACGCCAGAACGCCGCGACCGGGCGCTGGAGCAGCAGGCCTTCCTTGCCTACACGCCGAACACGCATACCGAAACCGGCACCCTGCTGGAGGAGCTTGAGGCGATCCGGGCCGAGGGCGTTGCCTTCGACCGCGAGGAGCATGAGGCCGGGATTATCTCGATCGCCGCGCCGATCGTGACGCAGGGCGGGCGCACCATCGGGGCGCTCTCCATCGCGGCCTCGACCAACCGCCAAACCCTGGACAGCATCCGCGCCTTCCGCGCCGACCTGCTGGCCACCGCAAGACAGATCGGGGACGAGGCCACAAACTGGCAATTCCCCACCGTAACCTGACGATATTTCCTTGGGAGGAAACTGAATGACCGGCGTGACCCTTTCCAACGTCATCAAGAAATACGGCGAGACTCAGGTGATCCACGGCATCGACCTGGGAATCGAGGATGGCGAGTTCTGCGTTTTCGTCGGGCCGTCGGGCTGCGGCAAGTCCACGCTGCTGCGCATGGTGGCAGGGCTGGAGGAGACCACGGGCGGCACAATCGAGATCGGCCCGCGCGACGTGACCCATATGGACCCGGCCGAACGTGGCGTGGCGATGGTGTTCCAGACCTACGCGCTCTACCCCCATATGACGGTGGCCGAGAACATGGGCTTTGGCCTGAAGATGAACCGCCACCCCAAGGACGAGATCGCGGCCAAGGTGGCCGAAGCGTCCCGCGTGCTGAAGCTGGACGACTACCTGACCCGCAAGCCCAAGGCGCTGTCGGGCGGGCAGCGGCAGCGGGTGGCCATCGGGCGGGCCATCGTGCGCGGGCCGGACGTGTTCCTATTCGACGAGCCGCTGTCCAATCTCGATGCCGAGCTGCGCGTCGAGATGCGGGTCGAGATCGCGCGACTGCACAACGAGATCGGCGCGACGATGATCTATGTCACGCATGACCAGGTCGAGGCGATGACGCTGGCCGACAAGATCGTGGTGCTGCGCGCGGGGCGAATCGAGCAGGTGGGCCGCCCGCTCGACCTCTATAACGACCCCGACAACCAGTTCGTCGCGGGCTTCATCGGCAGCCCGGCGATGAATTTCTTTCCCGCCGTGGCGGGCGGCGGTGGCGTGCAGGTGCCGGGGCTAGGCGACATGACCCTGCCGCCGCCCCTCTCGGCCCCCGCGACCGGGCCGGTCACCGTCGGCGTGCGCCCGCAGCAATTGCGCCTGGCCGAGGGCGACACGCACAAGGTGGATATCTCGGAACAACTGGGCGGCGTGGCCTATCACTACCTGATCGCAGGCGATGGCAGCCGGGTGACGGTCGAGGCGCATGACCAGAGCGCGCCGAAATCAGGCGCGATGGTCGGGCTGACCGTGGACCCTGAAAACGCCCTCTTCTTCGACGCGGAATCGGGCGCGCGGCTGCGATAGGCCGCGCCCCCTGCCCCCATCTTCTTGGCAAAAATACTCGACCCCCGAGCCCCGCCTCACGCGGCTTGCTTGGGGTTCTTGCCCAGGATGATCATGCTGAGCAGGTCATCATCGGTCACGTCGGCGGTGTTGACCGTTCCCACCAATTCACCGTTCTTCATCACGCTGGCCCGGTCGCAGAGGTCCAGCACCTGGTGCACGTCATGGTCGATGAGGAAAATGCCGATCCCGTCGGCCTTCAACTGCTGGATCAACTCGGCCACCATCTGCGTCTCATGCGGCCCGAGCGCCGCCGTCGGCTCGTCCATGATCAGGATACGCGCGTTGAAATAGACCGCGCGGGCGATGGCGACGGATTGGCGCTGCCCGCCCGAGAGCGCCGAGACCGGCGCGTTGAACTTCTGGAAGTTGGGATTGAGGCGGGCCATGATCTTGCGCGTCTCGGATTCCATCGCGGCATCGTTGACGAGGCCGAGCGGCGTCACCAGTTCGCGCCCCAGGAAGAGGTTCGAGGCCGCGTCGAGATTGTCGGCCAGCGCCAGCGTCTGGTAGATCGTCTCGATATTGTAGCGGCGCGCGTCGCGCGGATTAGTGATCGTGGCTTTCTCGCCATTGATGAAGATCTCTCCCGCGTCGGGCGCGTAGGCCCCCGACAGCATCTTGATCAGGGTCGATTTCCCGGCGCCATTGTGGCCCAGGAGGCCCACGACCTCACCGGGATAGAGATCGACGGTGACGTTATCGACCGCCTTGATGCCGCCGAACGAGATCGACATGTTGCGCATTTCGACAAGAGGCGTGGTCATCTCAGGTATCCCCCGTGCGTTTGCGATAGACGATGTCGATCCACACGGCCAGGACCAGCACCGAGCCCACCACGATGTTCTGATAGGGCGCATCGACGCCGACCATGGCCATGCCCGATTGCAAGGATTGCATGATCAGCGCGCCCAGGATCGCGCCGTGGATGGTGCCGATGCCACCCGCCAAGGCGGTGCCGCCGATCACCGCTGCCGCGATCACGCGCAATTCGTCCAGCGTGCCGATATCGTTGGTGTGGTTGCCCAGGCGGGCCGAGGCCACGACCGCCGAGATGGCGGTAAGCGCGCCCATCATGGCGAAGATCTTGACCGTCAGCATCCGCGTGTTGATGCCCGACAGTTCCGCCGCGTCGGGGTTGCCGCCAGTGGCGAAGATGTAGCGGCCAAGCCGGGTGCGGCGCGCGATGATGGTCATGCCGATGGCGATGACGATCAGCAGCAAGACCGAGACCGGCAGGCCGTAGCCGGTGGTAAAGCCTTCGGGCATTTCCTCGCCGCGCGCCTCGAAGTTGCGGCGCAACCGGCCGATGGGCACCTGGTAGGAGTTCAGCACCCAGATGAAGCCCAGGATGGCCCCGGCGGAAATCGCCGACAGCGTCACCTCGGCCCAGACCGGTTTGACGGGGAAGTCATGCGCGGCCTTGTTGCGCCGTGCGCTCCAGATCCCCCAGATGGCACCGGCGGCGGCGATGCCGCCCAGAACCCAAGACCAGGTCGGCCCGAGCGTGCCGTTGATGCCGCCGAAGACCAGGAAATTGTCGTCAAGCGGGCCGATGGTCTGGCCCCGCGTCAGGAACCAGCCGACATTGCGCCAGACCAGCAGGCCGCCAAGCGTGACGATGAAGGCCGGAATGGCCAGGTAGCCAATGAGCCAGCCGTGAAACGCCCCGATCAGGGTGCCCGCCACGATGCCCACCACGATGGTGACGGGCGCGGTCAGGGGATGGTTCAGGCCAAGGCCCAACAGATCCGGCAGGATCTCGGTCTGGGTCATCGCCATGATGGCCGAGCTTGTGGCCAGCAATGCGCCGACGGACAGGTCGATATGGCGGGTGACGATCACGAAGACCATGCCGCAGGCCATGATGGCCACCGAAACCGTCTGGATCGTCAGGTTGAAGATGTTGCGCGAGGTCAGGAACCTGCCATCGGTCATGATATTGAACCCGATGGACAGAAGGATGAAGGCGCCGACCATGCCAAGCAGACGGGTATCCAGTTCCAGTTGCTGGAACAGGGATCTGCGGGCGTGTGAGGGAAGCGGCTGAGACGGGGCGTCGGTCATGTCCGGACTCCTGGCTGTCAGCATGTGGGTGATGCGCCCCCGCGAAGGGACCGGGGGCGCATCGGTGTCAGGTTACATGTCGCAGGGCGCGGGGCCGTCGGTGACGCCCTGGCAAAGCGCCTCGAGCTCGATCCAGCCGGCATCGACCACGACGGCGAGGTTGTCGCGGGTAATCGGGACCGGGGCCAGGAACATCGCGTTCATGGTGGTGCCACTGGGGCTGGTCCATTCCTGCGCGCCCTCGATGTCTTCCATCGCGGTGCCGCCTGCCAGCGCGACGGCGATCTCGGCGGCGTTGCGGCCAAGGTCACGGGCGTCTTTCCAGACCGATACGGTCTGGGTACCCAAAGCGACACGGTTCAGCGCGGCATGGTCGCCGTCCTGGCCCGAGACCGGGATGCCGTCCATGCCCTGCGCGGTCAGCGCCGCGACAACGCCACCGGCGGTGCCGTCATTGGAAGCGACAACCGCATCGACGCCATTGTCGGTCGCGGTCAGAATCTGCTCCATGTTGCGCTGCGCGTTGGCGGGCAGCCAGCCATCGGTATAGGATTCGCCCACGATCTCGATCTCGCCGGCGTCAATCGCCTCCTGCAGCACTTCCTGCTGACCGCCGCGCAGGAAATCCGCGTTCGGGTCGGTGGGCGAGCCCTTGATCATGACGTAGCGGCCGGTGGGCGCTGCTTCCAGCACCGCGCGGGCCTGCATCCGGCCCACTTCCACGTTGTCGAAGGTCAGGTAGAAGGCGCGGGGGTCTTCGATCAGGCGGTCATAGGCGATGACCGGAATGCCCTCATCGGCGGCGGCCTGAACGGCGGGGCCGATGGCCTGCGCGTCCTGCGCCAGGATGATCAGCGCATCGACACCCTGGGCGATCAGGCTTTCAATGTCCGACAATTGCTTGGCGGACGAGGATTGCGCATCGGCCGAGATATAGGTGGCCCCGGCCTCTTCCAGTGCGGCGACGATGGCGGCCTCGTCGGTGGCCCAACGCTCCTCCTGGAAATTGGACCAGCTGACGCCGACCGTGATGCCCTGTGCGAACGCCGTGGTGGCGAACATGACCGCGATCAGAGTCGCGGCGAATCTTTGCAGAAATTTCATCTATTCCTCCCTGGTACAGTGCGGGAATCCCCTCCCCGGGGTTCCTCGACGTGATGTTACGCTAGCAGCAATTTTTTTGAAGATCAAATTAAATAACGCCAGCAGGCTTGCCGATTTATTTTTTTTGGTGAATTATCTTCCGAGGGAGGGCGCCATGGCCGGAGCCGCACGCGCAACGCACGGGATGGAACAACGCGAGGTCGGGCGCCAGCAGGTCTTTGACACGATCCGGGCGGCGGGCCGCATCGCACGCATCGACATCGCGCGGCAAACCAGCGTCAGCCCCGCGACGGTCACCGCGATCACCTCGGAATTGCTGGCCGCGGGCCTGATCGAGGAGATCGTGCCGGAAGACCGCGAGGGCGCGAAACGGGGCCGTCCGCGCGTGGCGCTGAAGATCAGGGGCGCGGCGCATCTGCTGGCCGGCCTCAAGATCGCCGATCGCGCGGTCACGGTGATCCTGGTGGATTTCGAGGGGCAGACGGTCGCCGAATACGATCAGCCCCTGCCGCATCCCGTGATGTCGCCCGCGGAGATGGTGGGCCTGGTCGAGGCGGCGCTGGACGGGGCCTGCAAACTTGCCGGGCGCAGCCGGACGGAAATATCGGGCGCGGGCGTGGGCCTTTCGGGCCTGATCGACGCGCGCAACAATTTCGTGCATTGGTCACCCAACCTGGACGCGCGCAACGTCCATCTGGGCCGGATGCTGTCCGAGGCCCTGCCCTGCCCCTTCTTCATCGACAATGACGCCAACCTTGTCGCCAAGGCCGAGCAGCTGTTCGGCGAGGGGCGCAACACCTCGGATTTCATCGTCATCACCATCGAGATGGGCGTCGGCATGGGCATCGTGATCGACAACCGCATCTATCGCGGCGAACGCGGCTGCGGGGCGGAGTTCGGCCACACCAAGGTGCAGCTTGACGGCGCGCTCTGCCGCTGCGGCCAGCGTGGCTGCCTGGAGGCCTATGTCGGCGATTACGCCCTGCTGCGCGAGGCCAATATCCGGTCGGGTGCCGCGCCCGAGGAAGACCTCTCGCGGCTCTATGCCCGCGCGCGGCGCGGCGATGCGATGGCGCAGAGCATCCTGGACCGGGCGGGCCGCATGTTCGCCATGGGGCTGGCCAATGTGATCAACATCTTCGACCCCAAGCTGGTGATCCTGTCGGGCGAACAGATGGCCTATGACTTCCTCTATTCCGAGGCGGTGCTGGCCCGCGTGCGCGCCTCGGTGGTGCAGGTCGATGCCCCCCTGCCCGAGATCCGCATCCATGAATGGGGCGATCTGATGTGGGCCAAGGGGGCGGCGGCCTACGCGATGGAGGGGGTCTCGGCGCTGACCATAAAGGGGCTTGCCACGAATGAAACTTAGCATGGTCCTGATCCTTCTGCCCGGGGTGGCCCTGGCCGATCCGGTCTTCGAGCCGCGCACGCTGCCGGAACACATCTATGGCGGCGGGTGGGAGCATTTTGTCGGCGGCGGTGTCGCTGCCTTCGATTGTTCCGGCGACGGGCTGCCCGAGCTTTTCGCGGCGGGCGGCGAGAACCCGGCGCAACTGATGCTGAACCAGGGCGGGATGCAGTTCACCGCTGAGACGCCCGAGGCGCTGGCCCTGACCGGCGTGATCGGGGCCTATCCGCTGGATATCGACAGTGATGGCGTGCTGGACCTGGCGGTGCTGCGCGTGGGCGAGAACCGCCTGATGCGTGGGCTTGGCGGCTGTGACTTCGCGCCGTTCGATCTGGGTTTCACCAGCGACGCGCGCTGGACCACCGCCTTTTCCGCGACCTGGGAGGCGGGCGAGACCCTTCCGACGCTGGCCTTCGGCAATTACGTGGATCGCAGCGACCCGGAAGGGCCGTTCGAGGCCTGCGATGCGAATTATCTCTACCGGCCCGAAGGGGACCGCTACGGGGCGCCCATTCGGCTGGAGCCGGGGTTCTGCGCCCTCTCGATGCTGTTCACCGATTGGGGGCGGCAGGGCCGCGCCGATCTGCGGGTGTCGAATGACCGGCATTACTACGTGCGCGGCGGGCAGGAGCAGATGTGGGCGATGACGACCGACCCGCGCCTCTACGGGGCCGAGGATGGCTGGAACACCCACCAGCTTTGGGGGATGGGAATAGCGAGCCGCGACCTGGATGGCGACGGGCTGTCCGAGGTCTACCTGACCTCGATGGGGGACCAGCGCTTGCAGCTGCGGGCAGGCGAGGGACCGGCTTACGTCGATGCGCCCTATGCGCGGGGCGCGACGGCGCATCGGCCCTATACGGGCGGCGACGGGCGGCCCTCGACCGGTTGGCACGCGCAGTTCGGCGATGTGGATAATGACGGCTGGGACGATCTGTTCGTCGCCAAGGGCAATGTCGAGCAGATGCCGGGCAGCGCCATGGATGACCCGAACAACCTGCTGATGGGCAGCGCGGATGGCGTATTCCGCGAGGTCGGCTTGCAGGCCGGGGTGGCCAGCATGGCGCGCAGCCGGGGGGCGGCGCTGGCCGATCTGGATGGCGACGGACGGCTGGACCTTGTCGTCGTCAACCGGCGCGCGGAGATGGAGCTTTATCGCAATGTCAGCGACGATACCGGCGCATGGTTGCAGATCGACCTGGCGCAGGGCACGGCCAATCGATTGGCCGTGGGCGCCTTTGTCGAGGTTCGGGCCGGGGATCGGGTCTGGACGCAGGAGGTGACAGTGGGCGGCGGCCATGCCGGAGGTGTCGCGGGGCCGCTGCATTTCGGGCTTGGCGATGCGGAAGCCGTCGAGGTCCGGGTGATCTGGCCGGATGGCGTGGCCGGCGCGTGGCAGAGCGTTGAAACGGATCAGAGGATGACAATCACGCGCGACGGCTGAGGGCGGGGGACGGCCAGTCGACTGGCCGTGTCCACGCGATTTCGAAATCGCGTGCACGTCGCTTGGAAGCGACGATCATCGCGCAACCGGCAGACCGCTCGGCACCGCATCCGGCACGCCAAGGCGGTCCTCGCGCGGGTCGGTCAGGGCGTCGAGGAAGGCGATGAGGTCGGCAATCTCGGGATCGCTCAACACCATCGGGGCCAATTCGTTCGCCGCCGCAATGGCCGCCATCTCGGCCTCATCCTCCAGCACCCGCCAGTCGGCGACATCCAGCGCTGGCAGCACCGCCTGGCTCCGGTCATACCCCATCAGCGCCGCGACCGGGTCGAGGTGGTGGCGGATCACGCCCTCCAGCGTCGCATAGGCCCCGGCATGGCCATAGGGTGCGGTTTGCGTCACGTTGCGCAGGCTCGGCGTGCGGAAGGCATAGGCGTCGGCGGGATCGCCCGTCACCCGCATCCGGCCCTCGTCGCGGGCATGGCTTTCGAACCGTGCCGCCTTGCCGGGGCCGATCTGCACCATGGCGATGGCGTGGAAATCCTGATCGGTCTGGAACCGGCCCGCATGGCAGCTGCTGCACCCCGCGTCCCCGTAGAAGAGCGCCCGTCCCCGTTCGGCGGCGGCGGGCAGCGGCTCGCCTTCCAGGTAGCGGTCGAAGGGGCTGTCATCGGCGCGCCATTCATGGGCGATGAACTCGGCGATGACATTGCCGATATCGGTGAAGCGGATCTCTGCCCCCTGCCCCAGAACCGCATCGAACCGCGCGCGGTATTCCGGGATTGCCGCGACGCGGGCCGCGATCCGGTCCCAGGCGCCGCCGGGTTGCGAAAGGAACCCCATGCGGACGGCTTGAGCGATCTCGTTCTCCGAATAATGCCCGGCCATCTCGTCGCCCGAGAGCACCGGGAACATCGCCTGCGCGGCAAGGACCGAGGTGAAGCCCGCCACCATATCCTCGCCCAGGGGTGTGCGGATGCCGCCGGGGCGGGTGGGATCCGCCTCCAGCCGGCCATCATGGAACATGACGCTGAATTCCGCCGCACCAAGGTTGAAGAGGGCGGGCGCGTTGCGCGGGATGCGCTGTTCGGGAAGGTTGGCGGGGTCTGCCCGACGCTCCGGCCCGAGGCCGATGCCGCCATCGCCAAGCCCGAGCGAGAGGCCATCGGATGTGCCCTGCGCGGGGTTGTGACAGGTGGCGCAGGAGACCTCCCTGTTGCCGGAGAGGATCGGGTCGTAGAAGAGAAGCTGGCCCAGTTCGACGCGGGCCGGGTCGGTCGTCATCCAGTCGACCGGCGGAAACTGCTGCGCGAACGCGAGCGCGGGCAGTGGCAGAAGGGCGAGGATCAGCCAGCGCATGACGCCTCCGCGATGTCCACCCGCAGGCATTGGCGATAGGGGCGGTCGGGGTCGATCAGGATCGAGGGGAAACCGGGCTGGTTCAGCGCATCGGGCGGGGCCTGCGGTTCGATACAAAGCCCGTGGAAGGGCCAAAGGCTCTTGTCGGTCCAGCCGCCCGCGCGCGCGGTCAGGTGCTTGGCGGTGTAGAGCTGCGCGCCGGGCTGGTCGGACCACATCTTCAGGCGCAATCCGTTCGGCGCGCCGAGTTGTGCCACGGGGGCATCCGGGTCGCGCGCCTCGGGGAAGATCACATTCACATCCATCCCCTCGCGGGTCGGGTCCATTGCGCCAAGCGCGGTGGTGTCGCGGAAATCGTAGCGGCTGCCGTCGACCGGCAGGATTTCCCCGGTCGGCAAGCCGCGCCCGTCGACGGGCGTGCGGCGGTCGGCGATGCAGGTCAGGTGATGCGACCAGACCTCGCCGCCGCCCATCAGGTTGTAATAGTTGTGCTGCGCCAGGTTGACGGGGGTCAGACGATCCGCCGTGGCCGCCATGTCATAACGCACGCAAGTGCCGCGCAGGGTGACGGTGACGGCAAAATCGACCAGGCCGGGATAGCCTTCCTCACCATCGGGGGATCGGTAGGTGAAGCGGATCGCGTTCGCGGCGCTGTCGCCCTCGACCTGCCAGTGCCGCCTGCTGAGGCCGCGCAGCCCGCCATGCACATGGGTCTGGCCTTCGTTCTGCGACAGTTGGTGGCTGGTATCGTCGATCTGCAACCGCCCGCCCGAAGTGCGGTTGGCGACCCGTCCGACGATAGCCCCGAGATAGCAATCATCGGTCAGGTAGGCGCGCGGCGAGGCATAGCCCAGGATCACGGGCACCGAGGCCCCGCCGCAAGGCACCCACCAGCCGCGCGTCACCACCCCGAGATTGAGCAGCGACAGGCGCACATCGCCATCCTGCAACTCCGCCTCGATCAGCGGGGCATCGTCCGGGCCGCCAATGCGCCTGATCTGCATAAGCGGCCCCCCTTGCCGTCACGTGAAGCGGTTCACGACATTTTCCAGGTATTCCTGCCGGCCCGAGCGGGGTTCGGGGTTGATCCCCTCGGCCTCCACCCGCACGGCGATCTGGTCAAGGTCGCGCTTGCCGTCCAGCATGGCACGCGCCTCGTCGCCTTGCCAACCTGCATAACGGTCCGACACGAAATCGGCGAGCGTGCCATCCTCGATCATCGCCTGCGCCGCCTTCAGCCCCCGCGCGCAGACATCCATGCCGCCGATATGGGCCATCAGCAAATCCTCCGGATCCAGCGATTGCCGCCGCAGCTTGGCGTCGAAATTGGTGCCGCCGGTCGAGAAGCCGCCGCCTTGCAGAATGTGGTAATAGGCCAGCGCCACCTCGGGCACGTTGTTGGGAAACTGGTCGGTGTCCCAGCCCGATTGGTAATCGTTGCGGTTCATGTCGATGGAGCCGAAGATGCCGAGCGCCTGCGCCAGCGCAATCTCATGCTCGAAGCTGTGGCCCGCCAGGATCGCGTGGCCCTGTTCGAGGTTCATCTTGACCTCGCCCTCCAGCCCATGGCGCTTGAGGAAGCCGTAGACCGTGGCGACATCGTAATCATACTGGTGCTTGGTGGGCTCCTGCGGTTTCGGCTCGACCAGGATCGCGCCCTTGAAGCCGATCTTGTGCTTGTAATCCACGACCATGTTCAGCATACGGCCAAGCTGCGCATCCTCCTGTTTCAGGTCGGTATTGAGCAGCGTCTCATAGCCTTCGCGCCCACCCCACAGGACGTAGTTTTCACCCCCCAGACGTTGCGTGGCATCCATGCAGGTCTTGATCGTGGCCGCCGAGAAGGCGAACACATCGGGGTCGGGATTGGTCGCCGCGCCCGACATGAAACGGCGGTGCGAGAAGAGGTTGGCGGTGCCCCAGAGGAGCTTGATCCCGGTCGCCTCCATCTTGGCCGCGAAGTAATCGGTGATTTCCTCAAGGTTGCGCGTGTTCTCGGCAAAGCCTGCGTCTTCGGGCCGCACATCGGCGTCGTGGAAGCAGAAATAGGGCGATTTCAGCAAGGTGAACATCTCGAAGGCGACGTCTGCCTTCAGCTTCGCGGCCTCCATGCCGTCCTTGAACCAGGGGCGCTGAAACGTCTGGCCGCCAAAGGGGTCATTCCCCGGCCAAGTGAAGTTGTGCCAGTAGCAGGTGGCGAAACGCAGGTGATCCTCCATGCGCTTGCCGGCCAGCATCTCGTCGGGGTTGTAATGGCGGAAGGCCAGTGGATTGCGGCTGTCCGCGCCTTCAAAGGGGATGTCGGTGATGTCGCCGAAGAAACCTGTGGTCATGTCAGAACTGCCTTCAAACTGGGATAGAGCGCGCGGTATTTTGCATAAGCCTCGGCATAGGCCGGGGTCAGGTCGGCGCGCGGGTCGATGGTGGTGGCCACTTGCGGGGCCCCCATGATGTCGGTGACGGAATGGCCGGTTGCCGCCATCGCCAGCCGCGCCGCGCCGAGGGCTGCGCCGAACTCACCCTGTGCGGGCAGTTTCAGCGGCAGGTCGAGAATAGTGGCCAGGCTTTCCAGCCAGAAACGCGAGCCGGTGCCGCCGCCGATCGCAAGCACGGCGCTGAGGTCGGTGCCGGTGGATTTCAGCGCCTCAAGACTGTCGCGCAGGGCAAAGCCGACGCCTTCCATCACCGCCTGGGTCAGGGTCCGGCGATCATGGCCGATGTCGAGGCCGAGGAACGCGCCGCGCATGGCGGCGTCGTTATGCGGCGTACGCTCGCCCGAGAGGTAGGGCAGGAACAGGACCGGGGCGGGGCCGGTGGGGGTGTCGGGCATGGTACCCGCCAGCGCCTTGGGGGTATCGCCGAGCGTGCCCGCCAGCCAGTTCAGGCAATCGGTCGCGGCCAGGATCACGCCCATCTGGTACCAGGTGCCGGGGATGGCGTGGCAAAAGCTGTGAACGGCGGTTTCCGGCGCGGGGGCAAAGCTGTCCTTCGCCGCCAGCAGCACGCCCGAGGTGCCGAGCGAGACAAAGCCGTCGCCTTCCTTCAGGCACCCGACACCGCAGGCCGCCGCCGCGTTGTCGCCGCCGCCGCCCGCGACCTCGACCGGGCCGGTGACGCCCCAATCGGAGGCAAGCTCTGCCCGCAGCCTGCCGCTGGTTTCGCTGCCCTCGACCAGCCGGGGCATCTGATCGCGGCGCATATGCGAGGCCGAGAGCAGCCTGTCGGACCAATCCCGCGCGCCGACATCCAGCCACGAGGTTCCGGCGGCATCCGACATGTCCGAGACGTGCGCGCCGGTCAGCCAGAGGCGCAGGTAGTCCTTGGGCAGCAGAACCTTGGCGACCTGCGCGAAGATCTCGGGCTCATGGGCCTCGACCCAGAGCAGCTTGGGCGCGGTGAAGCCGGGAAAGACGATATTGCCGGACAGCGCGCGGACATCCGGTGCGCCGTCCAGCGCCGCCGCCTCCGCCGCCGCGCGGGTGTCGTTCCACAAGATACAGGGGCGCAGCACACGATCAGACTTGTCCAGCAGCGTCGCGCCGTGCATCTGACCGGAGAGGCCGATCCCCTTGAGCGCGGCCAGCGCCTCCGGCACCTCGGCGCGCAGGCGGGCCATCGCGCTTTCGCAGGCGGTGATCCACTCGGTCGGATCCTGCTCGCTCCAGCCCGGATGGGGATGCTGCGCGGTGCACGGGGCCTCGGCCGAGGCGACGGGCGCGCCGTTCTCATCGACCAGGAGGGCGCGCAGGCCGGACGTGCCGAGATCAAGACCCAGATACATGCGTTCCTCCCCCGAGATGAATTATTTTACTGTCGAAAATATATTCACGACCGAGGGGAGGTGTCAATGGGATCTACATCTGGCTCGGCAGCCAGAGCACGATCATCGGGAAGGCCACCAGCAGCGCGATGGTGATGGCGTCGGCGATGAAGAACGGCATGACGCCCTTGAACACGTCCTGCACCGTGATGTCGGGGCGCACGCCCGCGACGACGAAGCAATTGAGGCCGATGGGCGGCGTGATCAGGCAGAACTCGGCCATTTTCACCACCAGGATCCCGAACCAGATCGCGCACATCGGCCCCGACATGCCGAAGGCGCTGGCCTCGGCACTGACGTTCATGCCGCCATTCAGCGCCATGATGGCGGGGAAGACCACAGGCAGGGTCAAGAGAAGCATCCCGATCGCGTCCATGAACATGCCGAGCACGGCATAGGCCAGCAGGATCATGATCAGGATCAACAGCGGCGCCATGTCCAGCGAGGTCAGCCAGTCGGAGAACGCGCCGGGCAGGTCGGCGAAGCCCAGGAAACGGACATAGATCAGCACGCCCCAGATGATTGTGAAAATCATGACGGAGAGCTTGGCGGTCTCCATAAGCGCGTCGCGCAGCTCCGGCCAGCGCATCCCCCGGTAGAGCGCCATCAGGAACACGATGAACGCGCCGATGGCCCCGCCCTCGGTCGGTGTGCCCCAGGCGTCGCCGCCAAAGGGGTTGTAGACGAAGAAGATGATGATCACGACCACCGCCACGATGGGCAGCGCGGGCGGCAGGGAGGCAAAGCGCTGTTTCCAGGTGAAGCCGGTCACGCGCGGGCCGAAATCCTTGATGGTCAGCGCCATGCCGATGATCAGCGCCGTATAGACGAAGGCCGAGAACACGCCGGGAATGAACCCCGCCAAAAGCAGCGCGCCGACATCCTGTTCGACGATGATCGCGTAAATCACCAGGATCGCCGAGGGCGGGATGAGGCTGGCCAGCGTGCCCGCCGCCGCCACCACGCCGGCGGCGAATTTCTTGTCATAGCCGATGGCCAGCATTTCCGGAATGGCGATGCGGGCGAAAACGGCGGAGGTGGCGACGGACGCGCCCGACACGGCGGCGAAACCGGCGGTGGCGAAGACGGTGGACACGGCCAGCCCCCCCGGCACCCAGGCCATCCACCTTTTAGCGGCCTCGAAGAGCGCCTTGGTCAGCCCCGCGTGATAGGCGAGATAGCCGATCAGGATGAAGGTGGGGATGAGGCTGAGCGCCTGGCTGGAAATCTTGGAATGCGGCACCTGTCCGGCGGTCTGCACCGCGACGCCAAGCGCCCAGGTGAAGGCCTCGGGGTCATAGCCACGGCGGCTCCAGAAGATCCAGATCAGCCCGACGAGGCCCGAGATCCCGGCGGCGAAGGCCACGCGCATCCCGAGGATGACCGAGACCAGCATGAAGCCGGTGACGATGAGGCCGATGGTGATCGAATCCATGATCAGCGCCCCTTGTCGTCGTCATCGTCGCCGGTGACCGTCGCGGCCTCAAGTGCCGCCTGTGTCGCGGCATCG
Source organism: Alterinioella sp. B-7 (assembly GCF_056857775.1). Classification (NCBI taxonomy): domain Bacteria; kingdom Pseudomonadati; phylum Pseudomonadota; class Alphaproteobacteria; order Rhodobacterales; family Paracoccaceae; genus Alterinioella; species Alterinioella sp. B-7. The sequence goes on along the minus strand of NZ_JBSXNT010000039.1, from coordinate 752,167 downwards.
GCGATCAGGGGCACGCCGACGGGCCGCTCGGTGCCCTGCACGACGGCGCGGGCGTAGACGAAGACCTGCAACATCAGCCGCAGGCAGATGACCCCGAAGGCCACCGGCACGATCAGCTTGGCGGGCCAGATCGGCAGGCCGATATCCATCGAGCTGTCGCGGCTCCAGAGCGGTTGGGACATGTCGAAACTGCGCAGGAAATGCGCGAAGGTGCCCCAGACCAGAAGCATCATGAGGATGAGGATCAGAAGCGTCGTGGCCAGTTCCGCCAGCCACAGCGCGCGGCCCTTGAGGTTACCGACCAGCAGGTCCATGCGGATATGGCCGCCCTCGCGCTGCGTATAGGAAATGCCCATGAAGGCAATCAGCGGCATCGCCTGTTCGATCCAGTCGACATAGCCGGGGATGGGCTGGTTCAGCGCGTTGCGCCCGCCGACCGAGATCACGGCCAGGATCATCAGCGCGAAGACGGCCAGACCGCTGATCAGGGCAAAGAGCTTTTCGACCTCCAGCAGGCCGCGATCCAGCCGGCTGACGGTGCTGTCATCGGTCATCACAAGGGATGCTGCGGCCATGACCGTCCCCCCTCCTTCATGTCACGTAAAAAAGATGCGCCCGCCCCGGTTGCGCACCGGGGCGGGCGCGGGCGGGCTTTACATGCCGCCCTCGGCGATCATGCCGGTGACGAAATCGTAGAGCTCCTGCGCGGGCAGGCCGCGGGCGGTGTTCTCTTCGATCCAGGCCTGCGCGGCGGGCTCGGCGGCGGCTTCGCGGAAGGCTTGCAGCTCCTCCTCCGAGAAGGTCACGCGCTCGATTCCGCGCTCGTCCAGTGCCGGGCCCCATGCGGCCATCGTCTGCTCGTTGTAATAGTCGATATAGTAGTCCAGCGCGTCATCGACCGAAGACATCAGCACCTCGCGATGCTCATCGGAGAGGGCGGCCAGCGCGTCGGAATTGACCACAACGGGGCAGTTGACCGTTCCGGGGTTGAGGTTGGTCGTCCACCATTCGCCGGTTTCGATGGTGCCGAAGGACATATGCGCATGCGGGGCAAAGCTGACGCCCTGCACCAGCCCGCCATCGAGCGCCTGGCGCACCTCGGTCGCGGACATGGAGTTCGGCACCGCGCCGATGGTTTCCATCGCGGCACCGATGCCACCCGTGGCGCGCACAGCCATGCCGTCGAAATCCTCCAGCGTCTGCGGCGCATCGCCGACACCGACGATATTGTATTGCGGCAGCGGCGAAGGCATCAGCAGCACCGCGTTCCAGCGCGCAAGATCGGCCACGACCGCCGGATGTTCATAGAGCGCCTGGCTGATCTCACGCTCCTGTTGCAGGTCGCTGACGCCCAGGAAGGGCAGTTCCAGCACCGTGATCGAGGGGTTCTTGTCGGCGTGATACCCGGCACAGAATTGCGCCATCTCGAAGGCCCCGATCGAGATCCCGTCCAGGTTCTCGCGGTTGCCGGAGAGGCCGCCATAGGAAATGTTCAGCGTGAATTCGCCATCGGTGCGCTCGTCCAGCAACTCGGCCAGGCGTTCGATATGCTCGGTGAAGGCGCGGCGCGAGCCCCAGACCGAGACATTCCATTCCGTGGCCAGCGCCTCGGCGGCAAAGCTGACGCTGATGGCCGTGACGGCGGTGGCGGTAAGCAGGTTTTTCATCGGATCCTCCCAAAATCCTGATTGTTGGATGGGGCGGAGTTTTCCATACCCGGTCGCGTTTGGCCATGAAGGATATCGCAAGGGCGCGTGGCGCGGGGCCTGCGGATTTCCGCGCGCGGCAGCGCGTCAGCCGACGATCAGGCCAAGCTGGCCGAGAAGGTCGGCGGCCTGGGATCTAGAGATCATGGCCCCGCGAAACCGCGCCGCGTCCCCCATCTTGACGCCGCCAAGATCGGCCCCGCGCAGGTCGGCCCCTTCGAACCGGGCCTCCGAGACCTCGACATCGCGCAGGCTGCAATCCTGAAACACCGCATCGCGGAAATCGCATTGCGTCAGGTCGGAGCCCGCCAAATTCACGCCCTGGATCATGCGGCCGCGCAAGGACAGACCGGACAGGCGCGCGACGGCCAGATTGCTGCCCGCCAGCGTCAGATCGGTTGCTTGGGTGCCGCTCATGTTCACGCCGAGCAGCTTGCAATCGGCAAATTCCACATCCGCGGCAATCATGTCCGACAGGTTGCCATTGCTCATGTCGCAGCCAATGACGCGGCATTGCATCAGCCGCGCGCCGCGCAGGATCAGTCCGGGGGCGTGGCAGGCGGTGAAGCGCACCTCCTCAAGGATAGCGTCGCTGGCCCGCGCGTTGTCGAGATGGCAGGCGTCGAAATGCCAATCGACCAGTTCCAGGTCGCAAAGGTCGATGTCGATCATTTGGCAGCCGGCCAGCGTGACGGGGCCGCCAGAGGCCGCGAGGGTCTCGATATCGTCGCGGCTGAGGCTCTGGTCGGTGATCTCGGGCATTGGCTATGCCCCTTCCGGCAGACGCGCGCGGGCAATGGCGGTGTGAACCAGCGCCCCGTGCAAGAGCGCCGCGTCGTTGAAATCATATGTCGGGCTGTGCAGCGGGGCTGACCCTTCGCCATTGCCGATGAAGGCAAAGCAGCCGGGAACGTGATCCAGAAACCGCGCGAAATCCTCCGATCCCGTCATCGGGGTGGGGCGCGTGGTAACCTGATCCGAGACCCCGGCGGCGGCCTGCATTACCGCGTCCGCAAGCTCCGCATCATTGATCAGCGGCACGAATTCGCGGGTGTAGTCCACCTGCGCCGCGATGCCGTGCTGCGTGGCGATGCCCTCCGCGATCCGTCGCATCTCGGCCTCGACGCGGGCCGACACCTCCGCGCTGAAACTGCGCACATCGCCCAGGATCCGCGCATGACCCGGCAGCGCGTTGCGGGTGCCGTCGGTCAGCAGTTCCGTCACCGACAGAACCGCGATCTGGCCTGGGTCCAGCCGCCGCGACACGATGGTTTGCAAGGCCGTCACCAACGCGCAGGCGGGCACCATGACTTCGCGCCCGGTATGGGGTTGCGAGGCATGGCCGCCTTGCCCGGTCAGCGTGATCTCGAAGAGATCTTCGGCCGACATGATGGCTCCGGCGCGGGTTTCCAGATGGCCCAACGGCAGGCCCGGCATGTTGTGCAGGCCATAGACCTCCTGAAACGGAAACCGCGTCATCAGCCCGTCGGCCAGCATTGCCAGCGCGCCCTGGCCCCATTCCTCGGCGGGTTGGAAGATCAGCCGCACGGTGCCGTCAAACGCACCCTCTTCGGCGAGGATTCGTGCCGCACCCAGAAGCATCGCGGTGTGACCGTCATGGCCGCAGGCGTGCATCAGCCCGTCGCGCGTCGATGCCCACGCTGCCCCCGTCGCCTCGGTGATCCTGAGCGCGTCCATATCGGCGCGCAAGGCAATCGCGCGGTTCGACCGCCCACGGGCAAGGGTCGCGACGACGCCGGTGCCACCCACACCCGTCACCACGTCCCACCCCAATTCGCGCAAAGCCTCGGCGACGACAGAGGCGGTGCGGCTTTCCTCGAAGCCAAATTCGGGCTGGCGGTGGAAATCGCGGCGCAAGGCGCGCATCCATCCCGTCAATTCATCGCGATCCGTCATAACAGCGCGTCCTTGTCCAACCCCAGCTTGACGATCTTCTCGTTCAGCGTGCGCCGCCCGATACCAAGCGCCTCGGCCACCGCGTCCATCCGGCCCTCATGCGCGCGCAGGGCCTTGCCGATCAGCTCCCGCTCGAACACGGCGACAGCTTCGCGCAGCGTGTCGGGCACATCCTCGGGCGCGTCCCTGACCCGGATCGCATCGGCGACCGAGCCGCCCCCGCGCCGCGCCGCCAGCACCCGGCGTTCGGCCACATTGCGCAACTCGCGCACGTTGCCGGGCCAGTCATGCGCCAGCAGCGCGGTCATGTCGTCATGGTCCAACTCGGGCGGGGCAACCTCGTAGACGCGGGCGGAATGGTCCAGGAAATGGGTGAAGAGCAGCACCAGGTCATCGCGGCGCTGGCGCAGGGGCGGCAGCGTCAGCACGACGGTGTTGAGGCGAAAGAGAAGGTCCTGGCGCAGGTGCCCTGCCTCGACCGCCGCCCCGGTATCCTCGTTCGAGGCGGAAACAACGCGCAGGTCGATGCGCACCGGTCCGGGCGCGCCCGATTGTGTGACCTCCTGTTCCTCGATCACGCGCAAAAGCTTGGCCTGAACCGGGGCGGGGCAGGCGCAGACCTCGTCCAGGAACAGCGTGCCGCCACTGGCCGCGACCAGCCTGCCGGTCGCTTCGCCCGCGGTGCCGAACATCTCGGCCTCGAAGCGGTCGGCGGCGATGGCGGCGCAGTTCAGCGCCAGGAACGGCGCGTCCGCGCGCGGGCTGAGATCATGCAGGGCGCGCGCGACCAGTTCCTTTCCGGTGCCGGTTTCGCCTTGCAGCAGGACCGGGGCGGCGGTCGTCGCCATGTCCAGCACGTCGCGGCGCAGCGCGGCGATCTCGGGCGTGGTGCCAAGCAGGATCCGGTCCAGCCCCGACAGTTCCGCCAGCCGCGCGCGCAACCGGTCGGTGCCGCGCGCCATGCGGTGTTGCTCGGCGGCGTGGCGCAGGATGCTGAGCAGGCGGCGCGGATCATAGGGTTTCTCGACGAAGCTGTAGGCGCCTTCCTGCATCGCCTGCACCGCCATCGGGATGTCGCCATGGGCCGAGATCAGGACCACGGGCGGCGCGGTCGCGTCCAGCTTGGCCAGCAACTCCAGCCCCGACATGTCGGGCATCCGCACGTCGGAGAGGATCACGTCGGGGGCCAGTCCGGCCAGTCGGTCGATGACCTGGCTGGCGCGCGGCAGCGCCTCGACCCGCCAGCCCGCCGCCTCCAGCAGATCGACCAGCGAGGCGCGCATGGCGCGGTCGTCATCGACGATGAGGATGTTGAACGGCGCGCTCATTCCGCCGCCGCCTGTGCCGGTTCCGCCAACGGGATTTCAACCCGGAAGACGGCCCCGCCGCCCGACCGGTTCCAGGCCCGCATCACCCCGTGATGTTCCTTGACGATCCCTGCCGAGATGGCCAGGCCAAGCCCCATCCCCTGCCCCGAGGCGCGGCTGGTCACGAAAGGTTCGGTGAGGTCCGAAAGGCTGGCCTCGCCCAATCCGTGCCCGCGATCGGCGGTCTCGATCCAGGCCGTGCCGCCGTCCGAGCCGAGCGTGACGGAAAGCGCGGGGTCACGGGCGCCCTCCATCGCGTCCAGCGCGTTGCGCAGGATATTGGTCAGCACCTGTTCGATGCGCAGCTTGTTGCCCTGCACGATGACGGGCCTGTCCGGCATATCGGTATCCAGCGCGACACCGTCCATGTTGGGCGCGACCAGGTTCAGCGCCTCCTGCACCGCGTCGCGCAGATCGACGGGGCCAAGCCGGTCCTGTCCGGGGCTGGAGAAGAACTTGAGCTGCCGGGTGATCCCCTCCATCCGCTCGACAAGCCCGGTGAGGTTGGGCAGCACCCCCGCGCCACCGCCCAGTTCCGCCGCCGCCAGATGGTTGCGCATCGCGGTGATCGGCTGGCCAAGCTCATGCGTGACCGAGGCCGCGATCTCGCCCAGGGCCGCCAACCGGCTGGCGCGGGCCAGTTCGTCACGGGTGCGTTCCAGCCGACGTTCGGCGGTGCGGCGGTCCTCGATCTCGACGGCGAGGCGGTCATTGGCGAGGCGCAGCGCGGCCTCCTCGGCCTCGGAGCGGTTGAGCGCGGCGCGGATCAACCGGTTGCGGCGCAAGAGCACCAGCACGCCGATGCCGCCCGCGATGACCAGCGCCAGCACCGTGGCCAGCCAGCTTCGCGTCGTGACCGGCCCCAGCGAGGCGAAATAGTGCAATTGCCAGCCATGCGGCAGGTCGTGGCCGGTCAGGTGGATCACCTCGTCGCCGCCGATCCGCGCCCGCCCCGTGCCGTCGCTCTGCCAGTCCAGCAGGTCCAGCGCCTGCCCGCTGAACTGCCGCGCGTCCCGGATCGCGGCGCGTTGACCGGCCTGCAACGGGGCCAGCGTGCGGTAGCGCCATTCGGGGTCCGAGGCCAGCAGCACGACGCCGTCGGCATTGGCCAGTAGCACCTGTTCGCCGCCCTCGCGCCAGGATTGTTCCAGGTCCGACAGGTCCAGCTTGATCGCGATGACACCCTGCACCGTGCCATTCGCGCCGATCACCGGGTCGGCGATGAAATAGCCCGGCAGGCCGGTGGTGGCCCCGATGCCGTAGAACCGCCCCTGCCCGCCTGCCAACGCTTCGCGGAAATAGGGGCGGAAGCCGTAATTCTGGCCGACGAAGGAGCCTTCGGCCCCGGCGTTCGAGGCCGAGATCGTCAGCCCCTCGGGCGTCATCAGGTAGATCGCGTCCAGCCCCGCCTCGGCGGCAAATTCGGCCAGCCGCGCGTCGAGCGTGTCGGTATCGGCCCCCTGCGCCGTGGCGATCACGATCGGATCCTGCGACAGAACGAAGGTCAGGTGCGAGAACCGGTTCAGCTCCGCCACCACGGTGGAGCGGTAGAGCGACAGGCGGCCCTCGGCGCGGGTCACCTCCTCGGAGCGGAAATAGCGGCTCGACAGCAGGTAGGCCCCGGTGGCGATGGCCAGCAGCAGCAGGATCGACAGGAGGGTCCGGGTCGGTTTCAACGAGCGGCTCCGCGCAAGGGTGGCCAAGGTGATATCGGGTTTCGACCGCGATGCAAGGGTGGCGCCGGTCGCCTCATGCCGCCGCAAAGCGGATCACGAAGCGCGCGCCGGCGGCCTGGGACAGGGCCTCGATCCGCGCGCCATGGGCGGCCAGAAGGCTGGAGACGATGGCCAACCCCATGCCGGTGCCGCCCGCATCGCGGCGGGTGGTGTAGAACGGCTCGAATATATGCGGCAGGTTGCCGGACGAGATGCCGGGGCCGTTATCGGTGACGGTCAGGGTGCCATCGCGCGCCGCAAGGGTCACCGCATCCGCGCCCATTTCACGGGCATTGGCCAGCAGGTGCTGAAGCACGATCCCCAACCCCTTGCAAGCCAGCGGCAGAGGGGTCGTTTCGCCCGCGATGGTCAGCGTCAGGCGGCGGTGATCGCGCCGCAGGTCATCCGCCAGATCGGCCAGCGTGCAGGTTCCCCGGTAGCTTGCCTCGCGCGCCCGCATGACGTGGCGCAGCGCCTCCAACTGGCCCTCGATCTGCGCGCCGGCGCTGCGGATCTGGGTCACGAGGCGGCGGTCTTCGGCGCTCAGATCCTCGCTGTCCTCCAGCAGCTCGGTCGCCGCAGAAATCGCCGTTACGGGTGTCTTCAACTCATGCGTGACATGGTCGGTATAGCTGCGGATCGTCGCCTCGCGGTCTTGCAGGGTTGCGGCCATGTCGATGACGCTGCCCCCCATCCGCGACAGCTCGCGCGTGCCGAAATGGGCGGGCGGCGCGGCAGGCTCATCCGGCGTGGCGCGTACCGATGCGGCATAGCCCGCCAGCGCCGTGATCGGGCGCAGCAACAGGCGCAGCAGCAGCCACCACAGCACCGCCGTCAGCCCCGCGATGATCAGCGCCAGCAAGGTGGCCGCGTTGCGAAACCCGATCTCAGGCCCGAGGTAGCGCAGCGCCACCAACCCAAGGAAGGACAGCGCCAATGTGCCCGCCAGCGCGCCGCCCAGAACCAGCCAGAGCGACGGGCGCCATTTGCCTACCTGCCCCGGCATGGCCCCATCCGCATCCCCACGCCATGCGCGGTCTCGATCCCGTCGGCGCAGCCCGCATCCGCCAGTTTCCGGCGCAGGTTGCGCAGGTGGCTGTCCAGCGTCCGGCCCGAAATGTCGCTGCCCGCGCCCCAGATCGCATCGACCGCCTGCGCGCGCGACAGGACGCGGGCCGGGTCGCGCAGGAGCAGCGCCAGAAGACTGCACTCGGTCGCGGTCAGGACCACGTCGCGCCCGTCGAAATCGCAGCTATGCGCCGCGACATCGAGGCTGAGGGCCCCGTGCCGCAGCACCCGCGCCGCGCCACCCATGGCCCGTTTCAGGATCGCGTTCACGCGGGCCACCAGTTCGCGCGGGGAAAACGGCTTGGTCACGTAATCGTCAGCCCCCAGTTCCAGCCCCAGGACGCGGTCGATCTCGTCGTCGCGGGCGGTCAGGAACAGGATCGGCACGTCCGAGGTGGCGCGGATGCGGCGGCAGACCTCGAACCCGTCGCGTTCCGGCAGGCCGACATCCAGCACAATGAGGTCAGGCGCCTCGCGCGCGGCATGGGTGAGGGCGCGCTGCCCGTCGCCCGCCGTCACCACGGCGAAGCCTGCACGCTCCAGCGCGATGCTCACGAGCTCGCGCAGGCGGGCATCGTCATCGACCACGAGTATCTTCATACGCTCCCTCCGCCGCCGCCAGTAAACGCGCCACGCGCCAACTGCGAAAGCCCCAATCGCGCCAGCCGTCGATATGGGGCGCACGCGCGCAGGTCTGCCCCTGCAACGCCACGGCGGCCATCGGCGCGAGGGAACAGGCATAGGACAGGTCGACGCCGCGATCCTGCGACGGATGGGTCAGGTTATAGGCCGCGATGATCTGCGCGAAATTGATGAAGGCGCAGATGTAGAGCGTGACCAGCGCCAGCCCGCCACCGCGCAGCACCAGCCAGGCAGCGGGACGGCGCGCGTGGATGAACCAGCCGATCAGCACCAGCCCCACGGCCACCAGCCCCATCCAGATCGCCGCATGAAGGCGCAGGTAGGTCAGGCCATAGACCTCGACATAGACCCAGAGCCGGTAGGCCGCCGAGGCCGTCAGCAGGACATTCTGCGCCAGCCAGATCATCATCAGCGCCGACAGGCTCTTCCGGCCCCCCAGATGGGGCCGCGCGGCCAGCGCAAAGCCCCCCGCCAGCAGCGCCGTGACCAGCAGCGGATAGGCGCCGCGGCGGGCATAGGTGGCATGGCTCATCCCCTCGGGCAGCGGGCCGCCGCCCCAGAGGAGCGCGATATCCATCAGGGTTTGCAGCCCGAGCAGCAAGTTGAACACAATCAGCGCATTGGCGACCGAGGCGGTGTTGAAACCGAGCGTTGCGCGGGCGCGGGGGCGGTGGGGGCCGATGAACGGGGCGGGCGGCGTGAAGCTGAGGAATGGCCAGACGACCAGCGCCAGACCGGTCCAGAACATCAGGCGCAGCAGGGTTTCCTCGAGATCCCAATCCTCGAACAGCGACAGGTCCAGCCAGCCCTCAAGCACCGGGTTGGCCTGCACCAAAAGCGACAGCAGCACCATCCCGCCGCCAAGCGGCACCGCCCAATTGAGCGCCAAGATGCGCCATTGGCCGGGGGCCGCGCGCGGGGATTTCCGATCCATCGCCCAGGCAATCCCGTCCAGCACCCCCGCAACCGGCAGCGCCGCCCAAAGCCGCAGCGCGCTGCGCGCAAGACCACTGCGCCCGGCCCGCAGCCAGGCGATCGAGGTGATCAGCCCGCCTGCCAGCAGGAAAACGGAAAGGGCTTGCAGATGCTCGATAACGGGCAACCCCGCGAGGAACATCAGCACCGCGGGTCCGACCACGCCGCCCCGGTTTGGCAGCACGGCAACGCTGGCGGCAAAGATCGCGTAGGCGTAGAGGGCAAGGGACAGCCCGACATCGTGCCCGTAGAACAGCAGGTCGCCAAGCGCCAGCAGCACGGCCAGCGCAATCGCGGCGCGGGTCAAGCGCGGGCGGCGGTCGGCGGCAACCGGGGCCGGGGGCGCGGGCGGCTTGACGACGTCGGCCACTTCCTCGCTCAACCACCACGCATCGCGCAAAAGCCCGCGCGGCACGCCGCGCACTGTCATTGTCCCGATCATCCGTGCATCTCCTTGACGGTTTCTTTGCCCGTCAAGATGGCAGGCCGCCCGTGCAGAGCAGGCGCAGGAGATGTGCAGGTTTCGTGCAGAGGCTAAGGGGTCAGCGAAGGGGCGATGAGGAGGCGCCTAATAATCATGGACATGTTCCAGCCGCAGCCCCTGGTCGGCCAGCCCGCGCAGGGTCTCGTCAAGCTCCGTCACCGGCACCAACAGCAGGTGGCGGTAGTCGCCATAGCCCTGCCGCGCGAAACTGTGGATCGCATCCGGGTGGGTCGGCGCATCGGACAGCGCCGTCAGCATGATGTCGTCATTGCCCGCGATCTCGACAAAGCCCGCGCCCGCTTCGGCCATCTGCGCCAGCAACCCGGTGAGTTCGCGATAGCGCGGTGTCTCGATCTCCCATCCCTGCGCGCGCTCGGCGATGACGGTGACGCCCGGAAGTGCCTGCAGATCTGCGCGACCCACCCCCGTCACGATCATGCGCAGGGTCAGTTCGTCAAAACCCACGCCCGCCACCGCCTCGGCGATCACCCCCGCATAGGCGGCTTTCACATTGTTCTCGATCCCCAGGGCAAAGGCGCGTTCCCGGTCGCGCAGCTGATCCGTCGCCGCCGCCTGCAACGCGTCGGCATCGCCCGCGAAGTCCCACCGATACCACGGCACCTGTTGCAGGAACGTGGCATAGCCCCGCGCCTGAACCGCCGCCATCTCATCCAGCGGCGCGCGGGTCTCGCCCCTGATCCAGGTGAAGACGCGGCCCACGGTTTCCTCATAGGCGGCCTTCAGCGCGAGTTCGGCGGTGAAGCTGACGCCGATGACATAGACCATCTGCCGCGTCTCCCAATCCACGCCGCCATGATCCGCCGAGGCCCGCGTGAGCGAGCAGAGCGAGGACCAATAGCCGGTGATCGAACGAAAGAACGCATAGTCATGCGGATCGCCCTCCGAGATCACCTCGGCGTAATCGTCATAGGCATGGACGATATGCCATTCCGGGTAGGTCATGAGGGTGCGCGATTCCAGCCGGCGATGCTCGGGCGGCAGCAGCGCGGCATAGTCGGTCACGGCCGTCTCGCCCTGGCAGGCCAGTTCGACATAACCGACAGGGGTCAGCAAAGCGGCGAGGAGCACAGCGAGGAGCAGCACCAGGCGCTTGAGCCACCGCCACAGGAAGCGCATCACGCCCGGTCCAGCTTGAGGCCCGCGAAGAGGGCGAAGCCGCCAAGCGCCAGATGCGGCAGGTTGGCCAGCACGCGCACGACAGTAAGGGACATGCCCTCGGACGGGTTGGTGAAGATGCCGAGGTCGAGATAGCCGTAGCCGGTGAAGAAGCCGAAGACGCCATCGCCGAGGTAGAGCGCGCCGAAGAGCAGCAGGAAGATGCGTGACGCGCGATGCGAGATCAGCCCCGCCGCCAGCGCCCAAAGCGCCGAGGCGACATGCAGCGCGTCGTCGAATATATCCAGCGCGAAGATGCCGAAGGCGAGGCCGTCCTCATCGGTCAGGCCGGGGATGTAGTTCAGCGACGCGGCGATCATGAGCGCCACGAAATAGCCGAACGCGATAATGCGGAGCGTGGTCATAGCGCCTCCAGGTAGCTGTCCCACAGGGTGTTGCGGAAGATCAATTGCGGGTCCAGCTCCCGCTTGGCCGCCGCGAACGCTTCCGCGCGGGGATAGCTTCGGGTCAGTTGGTCGATCGTGGCATGGGGCCGGTAGGGCAGGTAATAGCTGCCGCCGATCTCGACGATCCGGTCAATCAGGTTGCGCGTCATCCGGGCCATGTCGGCCTCGCCGCGCTGCGTCATCTCCTGGGAAAACGACATCACGGCGGCGATGCGGGGGGTGCGGGCATAGCTCAACACGGCTTCATCATCCTGCGCGACATGGCGCAGGGTGACGTTCAGAAACTCCTGGTAGCTGGCCGGGATCACCTCGCGGCAGGCGGTCAGGAAATCGCCGAAGCGCTCAGGCGCCACGAAATATTCATGCAGAATGTCGGTGCGGTTGTCGTCGCGGTCATCCAGCGTCACCACCGGTTCGTTGATCAGGCTGTTGCGCGTCGCGGGGCCGTCGCCCAGAGCGGGCCCGAGCGTGGTTTCCGTCCACCAGCGCAGGCGCTTCATCGGCTCATTGCCCAATTGCCAGCGGTAGATGCGGCTGGCCAGCCGCGCCATCAGGCCCGAGCCCTCGGCGGGCGGCAGGTCGGCCTGATCCTCGGTGGCGCGATAGGTGATCATCAGCGCGTCTTCGAAAAACCGGGCGCGACCGACGTTGAGGCGGCCATAGGCCATGCTCACGGCGGGCGTGGCGACGGCGTTGGTGAAGGCGGTCGAGAAGGCTTCGGCAGGCATCGTCTCGAAGGACGGCTGCAGGCGCCGGTTCGGGATCATGTCGACCTCCATGTCGATGATCGCGCCGGTCAACCCGTAGCCGCCCATCGTCAGGTTGAAGATCTCGGCGTTCTCTCTCCGCGAGCAGGTCACCAGATCCCCCGTCGGCAACACCATGCGGAAGCTGCGCACCGTCGCCCCCATCGGGCCGAAGGGAACCGGCCAGCCATGCGCGTTGACGCAGAAGGTGGCGGCAACGCCGAAATCGTTGTTCGACTGCATGACGGCGGGCGAAAACCCGATCGGGTCCAGCGCGGCGATGACCTGGGACCAGCGTGCGCCGGCATGGGCGCGATAGGTCTGCGCGGCGGTGTCGGGTTCCACCATGCCGTTATCAAACGTGATCGCATGGCCCGCGCGCGGGATCGCCTGACCGCCCATGGAATGGCGCGCGGCACCGATATTGACCGGGCGGCGATTGCTGGCAGCCTCGGTAATTTCCGCGCGGATCGCGGCGATGAGTGCCTCGCCGGGGTCCTCAGACAGGGTGATGTGGCGGTGGATCGGCGTGCGCGACAAGCCGCTGGCATCGTTGAGGAACCCGGCCTCTGCCGGCATATCCAGCCGGGCCGTGCCCTCATAGACAGGCAGGTGATGTCCGAACTGCCGCGCGCCGATCCAGCCCGCCGCACCACCCGCCCCCACCAGCAACCCGCGTCGTGTCACTTTGCCCATATGGCCCTCGCTTTGCCGGGATAAGACAGCAAGGGTGCCGTCCATACAATCCATGATTGCACGATAGGCACAGGTCCAAGGGGCCCGCGATGGCAGAATACTGGAGCCTGCCGTCGCGTCACGAGTTGACCAACGACCCCTCTATCCGCGCAGGCGGGTGCCGTCCGGGTCGAATGGCGCACCGTTCAGAATGCGCGCGCCGTGTGGCTGGCCAAGGACGGCGACATGCAGCTCCGTCCCCGGCGCGGCGTGCGCGGCCTTGACGTACCCAAGCGCCAGCGACTTGCCGACATGGTAGCCATAAGCGCCCGAACTGACCTGCCCCACCGGCGTGCCGTCGGGCAGAAAGACAGGCTCTCCGCCGCTGGCATCGGCGGTTTCGGCATCGACCTCCATCAGCACCATGATTTCACGCGGCGGGTTGTCAGCCACAGCCTCAAATGCGGCTTTGTTCAGAAACTCCTTGTCCATCTTGATGAGCCGCGCCAGCCCCGATTCCTGCGGCCAGTATTCCGGCGAATATTCCCGCCCCCACGATCCATAGCCCTTCTCGATGCGCAGCGACATCAGGGCGCGGCTGCCCACCGGACCCGCGCCGAACTCACGCCCTGCCTCGATCAGGGCCGAATAGAGCGCCACCTGATCGGCCTCGGCGCAATGCAATTCCCACCCCAGATCGCCGGTAAAGCTGACACGAATGGCAAGAACGTCGATCCCCGCCACCGCGATCCGGGCCGAGCGCATGAAGGGGAAATCCAGGTTCGCCAGCGGCGCATTGGTCAGCCGTTGCAAGAGCGCGCGAGATTGCGGCCCGGCGACGTTGAAGCCGCAAACACCTTCCGTCCGGCTTTCGAATGTCGCGCCCTCGGGCAGTGGCACCGCCTTGAAGAAGCGCTGGTGAAACCGCTCGGCCATGCCCGAGCCGATGATCCAGAATTCCTCCTCCGCCAGCTTCGTCACGGTGAAATCGCCTGCCACGCCACCGCGCTTGCCGATGAGAGGCGTCAGGCAAGAGCGGCCCACAAGGCGCGGCATCCGATTGGCGAAGACCGCGTTCAGCCAGCCTTCCGCCCCCGCCCCCCGCGCCACGTATTTGGCGAAATTGGAGATGTCGATGATCCCCGCCCCGTCGCGCAGCATCCGCGCCTCGCGGCCCACGGGCTCCCACCAGTTCTGGCGGTCGAAGCCATAGGTCTCGTGATCCGGCTCGCCCTCGGCTGCGAACCATAGCGGATGCTCCCACCCGTAATTCAGGCCGAATTGCGCGCCCATGTCCTTTTGCATCGCGTAGCCGGGCCGTGTCCGCACCGGTCGCCCCGCCGCGCGTTCCTCGTTCGGGAAATGGATCTTGAAGCGGTGCGCATATTGATCGCCCACCCGCGCCTTGGTGAAATCCTTGCCCGCCCAGGTCCCGAACCGCGCCATGTCCCAAGCGAACATGTCCAGGCTCGGCTCGCCCTCGACCATCCATTCGGCGGCCAGCTTACCCATGCCGCCGTTCTGGCTGAACCCCGGAATGATCCCGTTGCAGCAGAAATAGCCCGTCAGTTCCGGCGCGGGACCAAAGAGGACATTGCTATCGGGCGACCAGATCATCGGCCCGTTGATCACCCGCTTGATCCCGGCCTCGCCCACGGCGGGCACCCGGTCGATGGCGCGCATCATGTTTTCCTCGATCCGCTCCAGATCGTCGGCGAAAAGCTCATGCCCGAAGCCCTGCGGCGTGCCATCCTCGGCCCAGAAGCGCACATCTTTCTCGTAGGCCCCGACCAGCAGGCCCTTGCCCTCCTGCCGCAGGTAATATTCCCCATCGCGGTCGGCGACCGAGGGCAAACGCCGGTCCATCGCGGCGATCTGCGGGATGGTCTCGGTTACGAAATACTGGTGTTCCGTGGGCAGAAGCGGCAGTTCCAGCCCCGCCATCCGCGCCACCTCGCGGCCCCAGAGACCGGCGGCATTCACCACCCAGGGCGTGCGGATATCGCCCTTGGCGGTGCGCACGATCCAGGTGCCATCGGGCTGCTGCTCCGTGCCTGTGACCGGCGTGAAGCGGTGGATCTCGGCCCCCCGCTGCCGCGCACCCACGGCATAGGCATTGGTCACGCCCGAGGGGTCGACATTGCCGCCATCGGGCTCATACATGATGCAGCGGATGCCATCGTAATCGACCAGCGGATGCAGCCGCTCGGCCTCATCCCGGCTGACCTCGTGGAAATTCATGCCATAACGGCGCGCCTTGGCCTCCTGCAACCGCAGCTGATGCTCGCGCGCCTCAGTCTGCGCCAGGTAGAGCGATCCGGGCTGGAACACGCCACAGCTTTGACCGGTCTCGGCTTCAAGCTCCTTGTAAAGATTCATCGTGTAGTGCTGCAGGCGACTGATATTGGTGCTGTCATGCAGTCCGTGAATATTCGCCGCCGCGTGCCAGGTGGAGCCTGAAGTCAGCTCATCGCGTTCCAGCAGGATCACGTCGGACCAGCCCAGTTTGGCAAGGTGATAGAGGATCGAGCAGCCGATGACGCCGCCGCCGATCACGACGGCCTGGGCATGGGTTTTGATCTCGGGCACGGGGGACGTCTCCGGGGTTTCATACATGTCAGGGTCATCATGCGTGGGTGACCGGCCCGGACTTGCCGGAAACCGACGCGGGCATGCCGGTTTTGTCACGCATCAGGGGCCGACAGCACCAGATCCATCAGCCGCGCGAACCCGACCGCATCGAGCCTGTCGAACCGGCCGCACAGATCCTCGACCTCGGCGGCACGCGGCCCGAGGATATCGCCCGCCAGAAGGTGAAACTTGGCGCTGATCTCACCGTCGCTGAGCGGATCGTCCACGTCGCCGCGCGGGGTGCGGGGCGGGGCCTCCAGCCTCTGGCCATCGGTCAGGACCAATGCCACCGCCGCCCATCTCTGCGCCACGGAGCGCGCCGTCAGGTCCGGGTCGTCGATGAGCCTGGTCGCGCGGCTGAGGCGCAGGATCTCGGGGTCGCGCAGCGCCTCGGGCGTCAGTTCCTGCGGGCCGAGGCGTCCATGCGCGATAATTGCGGCAACCGGCCAGGCGATAGAATAGGCCACGTCGTCCATGGTCTGCGGCTCATGCCCCGCCAGCCGGGTCGCATAGTGAAACGTCCGGATCTCGACCGAAGCAACCCGGTCCGCGGTCAACCCGTGCGCCGCCATCAGATCCTGCGCCGCGTCCATCGCCGGATGCGCCCACCTGCAACAGGGATAGCGCTTGTAATGGGTGTGGGCGATGGTCAGCCAGTCCTCGCCCAACCCTTGCCAGAACGGCGCGGCCTCGCCCCCCTCGCAGGTCAGGGCCGGGGCGCCGGTGAACCCCTCACGCGCCAGGTAGGCCGCCGTGACGCCCGAGGGCGCGCCCCAGCCGACCCCGTCGCGCAGCATCGAAGGATGGTCGATACAGCGCATCATTTGGCTGCGCGGCCCGTGATATTCCCCGATCCCCGCCGCGTGCCGGATCTGTCCCGCGTCACAGCCCAACATCCGCGCCACCGCAACCGCCACGCCCACGGCGGTCCAGGAGCCGGAGGTGTGGTAATCGGGGCAGGTCGCGTGCTGCACCTGACCCGCGCGGTAGGACACCTCGTAGGCCAGGGCCAGCCAGACCGCGAAATCCGCGCCCGTGACGGGCGTGTCCATCGCATCGGCCACTGCCAGCACAGCGGGAAACACCGCCGATCCGGCATGGCCCTTGTTCGGCGTGGTGCCGTCATGCGCGTCGATGCTGTCGATGGTGAAGGCCCCGGCCATTGCCGCGCCCGCAACGCCGAGGGCGCTGCCCTCCATCAAGACCCGTGCCGCGCCGCCGCTGCCCGGCCCGAACACCGCCCGCGCGCCCGCCCGCGCCGCCGCCGCCATCTGCGTCCGCGACCCGATCGCGGCCACCCCCATCGTGTCGAGGAAACTGCGCCTCAGCGTCACGACAAGCGCATCGGGCAAGTCGCCATGGAGAAGGCCAGTGGCAAACTCGGGCATGGTCAATGACATCTGCAATCCCCTCGGGTTGGCGTAACCCAAGAGAAGCCCGCATCGCTGACCTGCCGCAATCCCGGAACCGACATTTCCCGGTCCATGCGTGAAGGTCGGACAATAAGGGGGATGGTGGCGGTGCAGGGACTTGAACCCCGGACACGCGGATTATGATTCCGCTGCTCTAACCAACTGAGCTACACCGCCGAACGACGCGCTAGGTAGGACAGCGGGCACCGCGCGTCAAGGGACAAATCGCGGGCTCTGCGCGGCTCACAGGTCGAAGAACCCCTCGCCCGCCTGCGCGCGCATCTTGCGGGCCATCTCGGCCCCCGCCTCGGCCCCGTCGGCAACCGGCACGCTGACATCGTCGGTGATCACCTCGGAGCCGTCGGGCCGCAGGATCTCGCCCCGCAGCCGCAGGTCTCCGCCCGCCAGCTCGGCGAGCCCCGCAATCGGCGTCTGGCACGACCCGTCCAACCCGGCCAGAAACGCCCGTTCGGCGGCCAGCCGCTGGCCGGTCTCGGCGTCGTGAATGGCCTCCAGCATCGCCGCCACGCGCGTGTCGCCTGCCCGCCGCTCGATCCCGATCGCCCCTTGCGCCACGGCGGGCAGCATGTCCTCGGGTTCCAGTGCGGTCCGCGCCACATGCACCATGTCCAGCCGCCTGAGCCCTGCCATCGCAAGGAAGGTCGCATCGGCCACGCCTTCCCCCAGCTTCCGCATCCGTGTCTGCACATTGCCGCGAAACTCGACCAGCTCCAGGTCGGGCCGCCGCGCCATCATCTGCGCCCGCCGACGCAGCGAGGAGGAGCCGACGCGCGCCCCCGCAGGCAGGGCGTCCAGCCCGCCATGGGCCAGCGAGACGAAGCCGTCGCGCACATCCTCGCGTGGCAGGTAGGTGTCCAGCGCAAGCCCCCCCGGTTGCGCCACCGGCATGTCCTTCATCGAATGCACCGCGATGTCGATGCCCCCCGCCAGCAGCGCCTCCTCGATCTCCCTGGTGAAGAGGCCCTTGCCGCCGATCGTCTTCAGCGGCTGGTCGGCGTCGATCATGGCGCGGTTGTCGCCTGTGGTCTTGATCACCACGATCTCGAACGCCTCGGCGGCCAGGTCAAACGCATCGGCCAATCGACGCCGCGTCTCATGCGCCTGCGCCAGGGCCAGCGGCGATCCACGGGTGCCGATCCTGAGCGGCGCGGAGGGGGAGGGCAAATCCAGTGTCATACCCTTCCCCTAATCCACCCATCCGCCAATCTGAAGCCCCCTCCCATCTTCTTGGCCCAAATACTCGAACTTGCGGCGGCGTCAGCCGCCGCCCCCGGTCGGCGCGCGCGCCCCGCGCGTCGAAACCGCCCATCCCCGCGCACCTCGCCTTGACTCCGGACCCCGCCCGCGAAACATCTGCCACCAGCCCACCGGAGAAGGACGATCCCGATGACCAAGACCCTTTTGCGCGCCCTTGCCGGTGAGACCCTGCCGACACCCCCCGTCTGGATGATGCGGCAAGCGGGACGCTACCTGCCCGAATACCGCGCCACGCGGGCCAAGGCGGGCGATTTCCTGTCGCTATGCTACACCCCGGACCTCGCCGCCGAGGTCACGCTGCAGCCCATTCGCCGCTACGGCTTCGACGCCTCGATCCTCTTCGCCGATATCCTGCTGATTCCGCAGGCGCTCGGCGCCGATCTGTGGTTCGTCACCGGCGAGGGCCCGCGCCTTTCTACGATCACCAGCGCAGGCGACATGGCCCATTTCAAGGGCAAGGACGACATCCACGACACCCTCGCGCCCATTTACGAGACAATCCGCATCCTGACCCGCGACCTCCCCGCGGAAACCACGCTGATCGGCTTCGCCGGGGCCCCCTGGACGGTCGCCACCTACATGATCGCCGGGCGCGGCACGCCGGATCAGGCCCCGGCCCATGCGCTGCGCGAGGCCGACCCCGAGACCTTTGACGCCCTCATCGACCTCATCACCGGGGCCACCATAGAATACCTGTCACAGCAGGTGCAGGCCGGGGCCGAGGTGATCAAGCTCTTCGATTCCTGGGCAGGCAGCCTCAAGGGCGACGCCTTCGAGCGCTATTCCCTTCAACCGATCAAGCGCATCGTCACGGCGCTGAAATCGCGCCATCCCGGCCTGCCGGTCATCGTCTTCCCGCGCGAGGCGGGGGACAATTATCCCGGTTTCGCCAAGGCCGTCGGGGCCGATTGCCTGGCGCTCGACACCAGCGTCGATGCCACCTGGGCCGCCGAAACGCTGCAAGCCCAGACCTGCGTGCAGGGCAACCTGGACCCGAAGCTCCTGGTCACCGGGGGCCAGCCCCTGATCGACGAGGCGCAGCGCATCACCCGCGCCTTCCGGGGCGGCCCGCATGTCTTCAATCTCGGCCACGGCATCACGCCCGATGCCGATCCCGAGAATGTCCATGTCATGCTGGACGCGATCCGCAGCGCCTGACCCCGTCATCTTCTTCGTGCAAGTACCTTCGGGGGAGCGCGAGGGGGCAGACAGCCCCCTCGCACCGGTCGACGCGCGGCACGCGCGGCGAAGCTCCTGTCAGACCCATTTCGCCAGTGGCGGCAGGCTCATCAGCACCGCGTTCGCGTCATGCCCGGTGGCCAGCCCGAACTTGGTGCCGCGATCATAGACCAGGTTGTATTCGGCATAGAGGCCGCGATGGATCAGCTGCGTGTCGCGCTCCGAGTCTCCCCAGTCCATTCCCCGCCGCGTCTCGATGATCGGCAGATAGGCCGGCAGGAAGGCCCGGCCGATATCCTGGGTCAAGGCAAAATCGGCCTCCCAGTCGCCGCTGTTGCGGTCATCCATGAAGACCCCGCCGACGCCGCGCGCGCGCCCGCGATGGGGAATGAAGAAATACTCGTCTGCCCAGGCTTTCAACTCGGGATAAAGCGCCTCGCCATGCGGGGCCAGGTAGCGCGCCTGCACGGCGTGGAAATGTTCGGTATCCTCGGCATATTCGATGCAGGGGTTCAGGTCGGACCCGCCGCCGAACCACCAGGCATGCGGGGTCCAGAACATCCGCGTATTCATGTGGACGGCGGGACAATGCGGGTTCTGCATATGCGCCACCAGGCTGATCCCCGAGGCCCAGAAGCGCGGATCCTCTTCCATCCCCGGCACGCCGCGCGCGGCCATCGCCTTTTGCGCCGCCGCGCCCAGGTTGCCATAGACGGTGGAGATATTGACGCCGACCTTCTCGAACACCCGGCCCCCGCGCATCACGCTCATCACGCCGCCACCCGCGTCCGATCCGTCCTCGGTGGCGCGGCGTGTCTCCGTCACCTCGAATCGCCCGGCGGGGGCTTCGTCCGGCTGGCTTTCCTCAAGGGCTTCAAAGGCGGTGACGATCTCGTCGCGCAATTCGGCGAACCAGGCGGCGGCGCGCGCCTTTCGGACGTCAAACGGGTTACTCATGAGCCGGACCTCCTTCATACCAGGGCACAGAGTGCCGCAGCGCCCCGGCCCCGTCCAGTGCCGCAAGGCACAGATGTAGCGGCCACGCCGCGCGCCGGGGCCAAAATCTGCGCCTTTCCGAAATTGCCTTGAAATCGCCACATTTGGACGCCGCTTTATGATGGATTTGGCTGCGGAAATCGCCTAGGGTTTTCTCAATCGCCGCAACAGACGGCATCCCGAGGTAGACAGAGCAATTTCGTGATCCGAAGACCGCTCCTTTTCACCCTTGTTGGGGTATGTGTGCTGTTCAGCGCGCTGGTACTCGCACCGCGTGCGACCCATGCCGCGCCCTATGCGGCGATGGTGATCGACGCGCGCACCGGCGAGGTGCTGCACAGCCGCAACGCCGACGCCCGCCTGCACCCCGCATCGCTGACCAAGATGATGACGCTCTACATCGCTTTCGAGGCGATCCGCCTGGGCGAAATCACGCTGGATACCGAGGTGACCATTTCGCGCAATGCCGCCTCCGAACCACCTTCGCGGCTTGGCCTTCAGGCAGGCACGCGCATTCGCCTGCGCTACCTGATCCGAGCCGCCGCCGTGCGCTCGGGCAATGACGCCGCCACCGCCATCGGCGAGGCGATCTCGGGCTCCGAGGCCGCCTTTGCCCGCCGCATGAACCGCACCGCCATCGCGCTTGGCATGAACCGCACGACCTTCCGCAATGCCCATGGCCTAACCGAGAACGGGCACCTGAGCACGGCGCGCGACATGACCACGATGGGGCGGCGCCTCTTCTACGACTATCCGCAATACTATAACCTCTTTTCGCGCCGCTCGGCGGATGCGGGCATTGCCACCGTGCGCAACACCAACCGCCGCTTCCTGGATGCCTATCGCGGGGCCGACGGGATCAAGACCGGCTACACCCGCGCGGCGGGCTACAACCTTGTCGCCTCGGCCGAGCGCGGCCAGGAACGGATCATCGCCACCGTCTTCGGTGGCCGCTCGACCGCGACCCGCAATGAACGGATCATGGAACTCCTGGACATGGGCTTTGCCCGCGCGCCCTCGACGGCCACGGTGCGCCGCCCGGAACTGCCGGTCTATGATGATGATGACCGCGTCGGCAGCAGCATCCGCGCGACCGGGGCCGTCACCAGCAGCCTGCGCCCCCTGCCCCGCCCCGGCACCCAGGACGAACTGCCCGAGGTCGCGCCGGAATTGCTGGCCGCCGTCGAGCATGCCGTCGAAGACGCGCTGACCGACCCGCCGACCGAGGAGGTGGCCGAGGAGATCGCCGAGAACCTGCCGACGCCCCGGCCCGACGACTTGCCCGAGGAGCCTGACATCGTGCTGGCCCGCGCCGAGGAGGCCGAGGCCCCCATCCCGACCGCGGAGGGCGCGACAGCGCCGGCCGCGCCCGAAGAACTGCTGGAGGTCGCGGAAACCCGGACCGCGGCAGAAACGCCATCGGTCATCCCGGTCCCGCGTCCCGAGATCCCTTCGGTGGATTCCGCCGAGATCGAACTGGCCGTCATCGACCCCGATCCCGAACCGCCACAGCAGGAAATCGTGACCCGCGCCTCATCCACAGGCACCCGGCTCTACGGCGTCTCGCTTGGCCGCCACCCTTCCCGCAACGCCGCCGAACGCCTGCTCCTGCAGACCGCGCTGACCGAGCTGTCGACCTTTGGCGAGGCACTGCGCAACGTGGTCAACCGGCCCGGCGGCTTCGAGGCGCAGTTTGCCGGCATGAGCGAGGAGGCCGCCGAACGCGCCTGTGCCCGGCTGATGTCGCGCAACGTGACCTGCACCACCTACGGCCCGTAATCGCCATTCGCGATTGCCAAACCCAGCGCCGCGTGTAGCCTGCGCCGCAGAATGGCCGATGCCGACCCGCGCATTGGCCAGACCCGTGGGGAACGCCTGCCATGACACGCCAGCAAGACACCGCGCGCCTGAACGCCGCCATTTTCGCGGGCTGCATGGTCGCCTTCCTGGGTTTCGGGTTCGCCGCCACCTTCGGCGTCTTCCTCGCGCCGATGTCCGCCGAGCTTGGATGGGGGCGCGAGGTGTTCTCGCTCTCGGTCGCGGTGCAGGCGCTGGCCTGGGGCTTTGCGCAACCCGTCGCGGGCGCGGTGGCCGACCGATACGGCACGGCGCGGGTGCTGGCCTTCGGGGCCGTTTGCGCAGGCGCGGGCTTTGCCCTGCGCGGGGTGATCACCGATCCGACCGGTTTCGTGCTGACCGGCGTGCTGGTCGGCGCAGGCACCGGCGCGGCCTCCTTTCCCATCGTCATCGGCGCGCTTGGCAAGATCGTGACGCCCGACAGGCGCAGCTTCATCCTGGGGCTCGGCACGGCGGCGGCATCGCTTGGCATGTTCGTCTCGGCCCCCACTGCCACCTTCATGATCGGCGGCGTCGGCTGGCAACCCGCCCTCTTGCTGATCGGGGCGAGCTTTGCCCTGATCCTGCCCTTCCTCGTCTTCATCGCGCGGGTCTCTGCCCCCACGGCCTCCGGGTCTGGCGCGGGCGCCTTCGGCACCGCCATTGCCACGGCGTTCAGCGACCGCAGTTACCTGTGCCTCTTCTTCGGCTTCTTCGTCTGCGGCTTTCACGTCGCCTTCATCCAGACCCACCTGCCCGCCTATGTGATCGACGCCAATCTCGCCGCCTGGGTCGGCGGCCTGTCGCTGGCCCTGATCGGGCTGTTCAACATCGCGGGCTCGTTCCTGTCGGGTTGGTCGGGGCAGGTCTACTCCAAGAAAAAGGTGCTGAGCGGCATCTACCTGGCCCGCGCCGTGGTCATCACCGCCTTCATCCTGCTACCACTGACCGAGGCCAGCGTCCTGATCTTCTCGGCCATCATGGGGCTTCTGTGGCTCTCGACCGTGCCGCTGACGATGGGGCTGGTCGCGCAGACGCAGGGGCTGCGGTTCCTGTCGACGCTGGCCGGGCTGGTCTTTCTCAGCCACCAGTCGGGCAGCTTCATCGGCGCGTGGTTGGGCGGGCGCATCTATGACCTGACGCAGGATTATACGCCGATGTGGTGGGCCGCCGTGGCGCTTGGCCTGCTGGCCGCGCTCATCCACCTGCCCATCCGCGAGGAACCGGGGCCGCTGGCCCGCGCCGAGCAGGTCTGAGCCTCACTGTTTCGGATGATCGTCGTAATCGTCGCGCAGGATGCGGTTGGCATCGCCGTCAGGGTCATCGAACTGGCCCTTTCTGAGCAGCCAGAAGAACCCCACCAGCCCAAGCGCCCCCAGGAACAGAGAGACCGGGATCAGGATCACCAGAATATCCATGACAGCCCCTATTTCAGCCGCAGCGCGTTCAGCGACACGGTAATCGAACTGGCCGACATCGCCAAGGCGGCGGCGAGCGGCGTGGCGAAGCCCGCAACCGCGAAGGGCACCGCGACGATGTTGTAGACCGTGGCGATCGAGAAGTTTTCCCGGATCCGCTTGCGCGCTTTCACGGCGGTATCAAACGCATCGGCAATCGGTGACAGGTCTTTCCCCAACAGCACCATGTCCGAGGCCACCCGCGCCGCATCCAGCGCCGAGGCGGGCGAGATCGAGACATGCGCCGCCGCCAGCGCCGCCGTATCGTTGAGCCCGTCACCGACCATCAGAACCTTCGCGCCGTCCTCGGACAGCGCCGCGATGCGCGCGGCCTTCTCGGCGGGCAGCGCCTCGGCCAAGACCTCCTCGATCCCGATCTCGTCGGCAAAGCGCCGCACGGCCCCGCGCGTATCGCCCGAGATCAGCATCACCCGCAGCCCTGCCCGTTTGAGCCCGTCCAGTGCCTCCCGTGCGCCGGGGCGGAGGCTGTCGGTGAAGGTGAGCGCGACAGGCTCCGCATCGCCGATCTGCAGGAAGGTCGCGGTGACATCGGGCGCCTCTGCCCCAACCCACGCCGCGCGCCCGAGACGAACGGGCGTCGCGTTCCACATCGCCTCGACCCCGTAGCCCGGAACCTCGCGCAACCCGTCCAGCGCCTCGGCCTCCCGCCCTGCAAGACCGGCGGCCAGGGCCTGCGCCAGCGGATGCGACGAGCCTTGCGCCAGCGCCAGTGCCACCCGTGCCTGCGCGTCCGAAAGCCCCTCCAACCCCACCGGCTGCGGAATACCGAGCGTCAGGGTGCCGGTCTTGTCGAACACCACCGTATCGACCTCGGCCAGCCGCTCCATCGCGGTGCCGTCCTTGATCAGCATGCCCTTGCGGAACAGCCTGCCCGATGCCGCCGTCGTCACCGCGGGCACGGCAAGGCCAAGCGCGCAGGGGCAGGTGATGATCAGCACGGCGGCGGCGATATTCAGCGAAATGCGCAGGTCGAACGTGTAGAGATACCAGCCGACAGCCGCCAGCGCGGCCATGATATGCACCCCCGGCGCGTAAAGCTTGGCGGCCTGATCGGCCAGCGAGGTGTAGCGGCTGCGCCCGCTTTCGGCGATGGCAACCAGGTCGGCGATGCGGTGCAGAGAGCTGTCCTTGCCCGCCGCCGTGACCTCGACCCGCAAGGGGCCGGTCAGGTTGACCTCACCCGCCGAAACGGCGCTGCCGGGGCCTGCATAGGCGGGCAGGCTTTCGCCCGTCATCAGCGCGCGGTCGATCTCGGATTTGCCCTGGGTCACGGTGCCATCGACGGGGATACGCCCGCCGGGACGCACCAGCACGACATCCCCGGGGGCCAGATCGGCGATGCCCACGGTTTCCTCGACCCCGTCCCGCAGCCGGATCGCGCGCGGCACCTCCAACGCGGCCAGTTCCTGCGCGGCAGAGCGTGCCGTGGCCCGCGTGCGGTAATCCAGGTAGCGGCCCGCCAGCAGGAAGAAGGTCAACGCTATCGCCGCGTCGAAATAGGCGTGTTCGCCCGACATGATCGTTTCATAGAGCGACGTGGCCACGGCCAGCAGGATCGCCAGCGTGATCGGCACATCCATGTTCAGCCGCCCCGCCCGAAGCGCCGACCACGCATTGACGTAGAAGGGCTGCCCGGTGAAGACGATGGCGGGCAGCACGATGGCCGCCGACACCCAATGCATCAGGTCGCGCGTCACGCCCTCGGCCCCGGACCAGACCGCGACCGACAGCAGCATCACGTTCATCATCGCAAAGCCCGCCACGGCGAGCCGCATCAGCAGGTCGCGTGCGCCCTTGTCGGCCTCGGTCGCCGCCAGAACGCCGGGGTCCAGCTCATGCGCCTCGTAGCCCGCGCGCTCCAGCACCGCGACAAGGTCACCGGCGGTGATCTCCGGCCCCGCCTCCACCGCCGCCCGTTTCAGGGTCAGGTTCACCCGCGCCGCGCGCACCCCCGCCACGCCCTCCAGCGCGCGTTCGACGCCCGAGATGCAGCCGGCACAATGGATGCCCGGCAGCGACAGCATCAGCCGCGCATCGACCGGCTTGGCGGCCAGCGCTTCCGCCGCCGGGGCGGCATTGCAGGCCGGACAGGCGGCAGGGCGGGGATGTGTGAGGCTGGCGGTCAAATCGGCCTACTCGCGGATCGTGAAGGTGATGTTGTGGCGGTAATCGGTGCCGTCGCGCGCGGTGCCCGTCAACCGCAACCGCCAGCGCCCCGGCGCGATATCGACCGGCGCGGTAAGGGCGCCGCGTTCACGGGTCAATTCCAGTTCCTGATCATCGACCCGGCTCGTGGGCCGGGTCAGGAGCGCGACAAGCTCCGCCGGGAGCGCCGGGCTGCCATCGGCCTCCAGCAGATGCAGGGTCAGGATGCCCTCCTCCACATCGACCTCGACCTCGGCGGTCCAGCCAAGCGCCTCCTGCGCCTCGCGGCGAATGTCGAAATCCTGGCTGTCGGCATAGGAGGACGAGACCTCGAGCCCCGGAAAGGTGCGCACGGCCTGGAACGCCATGAACAGGTTGACGCCGATGATCAGGCCGAAGCCCAGGACAAAGATCAGCAGCACCTTGCGGCCGGTCAGTTCGCGGGGGCGTTTTTCCTCGTCGCTCATGCCGTCACTCCCCTGTGCCGTCGAAGACTGTATCCTGGTAGGCCCTGATATCACTGATCGCATCTTCCACCCAGAACCGGAAATCCGTCCGGTCGGCCTCGGCCGCGGGATCGCCCGGCTCGGCTGTCACATAGGCGCGCAATTGCTGCGTGCTGTCGGCGGGCACGGTGACGCGATCCCCCTCGGCCCCCTCAAGGTCCAGTGCCAGGTCGGCCTCGGAGGTCAGGGTGATCTCGAACACGCGATCCTCATTGGCCATGTTGCGCAGGCGCAGGTCATAGGCGTTGCGGATCGAGCCATCGCTGAGGGTCACAAAGGTCGGGCTGCGCACCGGCTCGACCGTGATGTCGATCTCGGAGCGGATGAAGAGCAGCACCACCAGCGCGATGCCGATCGCCGACCAGAGCACGGTGTAGATGATGGTGCGGGGCCGGAAGATGTGCCGCCAGACCGATTTCGGCGGATTGCCCGCGCGCTCGTTGGTCTCGTCGGTCAGCGCCATATAGTCGATCAGGCCCCGCGGCTTGCCGATCTTGGCCATGATGTCGTCGCAGGCGTCGATGCAGAGCGCGCAGGTGATGCACTCCATCTGCTGCCCGTCGCGGATGTCGATCCCCGCCGGGCAGACATTGACGCAGGCCATGCAGTCGATGCAGTCGCCAAGCTGGTCGGCATCCGCGCCCTTGCGATGCTTGCCGCGCGGCTCGCCCCGCCAGTCGCGATAGGCAACCGTGATCGTGTCCTCGTCCATCATCGCGGCCTGGATGCGCGGCCAGGGGCACATGTAATTGCAGATCTGCTCGCGCATGAAGCCGCCGAAAACGAATGTGGTGGCGGTCAGGATGGCGATGGTGGTGTAGGCCACCGGATGCGCGTTGAGGGTGAAGAGGTCCACCAGCAGCGTCGGCGCGTCGGTGAAATAGAACACCCAGGCCCCGCCGGTCGCCACCGCGATCAAGAGCCAGATGGTCCATTTCGTGACGCGCAGCCGCGCCTTGCGGGCGGTCCAGGGCGCTTTCAGCAGGCGAAGCTGCGCGTTGCGGTCGCCCTCGACCCACCGTTCGACATGTACGAACAGATCGGTCCAGACCGTCTGCGGGCAGGCATAGCCGCACCAGACCCGGCCAAGCGCCGAGGTGAACAGGAACAGGCCGAGCCCCGCCATGATCAACAAGCCCGCGACGAAATAGAACTCATGCGGCCAGATCTCGATCCAGAAGAAGAAAAAGCGCCGGTTGGCCAGGTCGATCAGCACCGCCTGGTCGGGCAATGACGGGCCGCGATCCCAGCGGATCCAGGGCGTCAGGTAATAGATGCCCAGGGTCACCACCATGATGATCCATTTCAGGTTACGGAACGGGCCCTTGACGCGCTTGGGAAAGATCGGCTCACGGGCCGCATAGAGGCTTTGGGGCTGGTCACTGGAACTCATGCGCGGGGGACGCTCCTTGGGAGGCGGGATCGGGGCTATTGTCGCTTCTAGGCAGCACCACGTCACGCAGCCTTGACCCAGATCAAACCCGCACCCGCATGGCGCAACTGTCAGACAGGCCGAAACTAGACCTCCTCTGCACCGAATTCCAGCCGCGCGAAGGTTTTGTCGCAGGGGGGCGTTCTGTGCCAAGGTGGGGCACGCGACGAACAGGATGAAGCGATATGGACGACACCCAGGGCAGGCCCGAGAAACGCAACCCCGACTGCGCGCAGGAATTCACCGCCGCCGAGATCGGGGCCATCGCGCATCTCTATCGCGGCGAGATCTATCGCAGCACGATCTGGCGCACGCGGCTGGACACGACGACGAACTGGGCCGTGGTGACGCTTGGCGTGGCGCTCTCGATCTCCTTCGCAACGCCCGAGGCGTCGCCCCTGCCGCTCTTGCTGGTCGGTATCCTTATGCTGCTGTTCCTGGCGCTGGAGGCGCGGCGCTATCGCTATTTCAACGTCTGGCGGGCGCGGTCGCGCTGGCTGGAGACGCATTTCTACGCGCCGATGCTGCGCGATGGCGGCGATCTGCACACGGAAGAGAACTGGCAGGCGATCCTGGCCGAGGATTACCTGCGGCCGCAGTACCATATCGGGTTCATCACTTCGATGGCGCGGCGGGTGCGGCGCAACTATGTCTGGATCCTGCTGATCCAGGCCGTTGCCTATGTCGGCAAGCTGATGATCCACCCGATGCAGGCGCAGAGCTTTCAGCAATTCGTCGACCGGGCCGATATCGGCCCGGTGCCGGGCATCATCGTGCTGCTGATCGGCGTGATCTATTGCGGCACATTGGCGGCGCTGGCGATCTGGGTGTCCCTGACCGACCGCAAGAAGGTGCGCCTGCGTGGCGAAAAGGGCGGGCAGATGGGATAGGCGCTGCGCCGCCCTTTCCCGGTCAGGACGGGGCCGCGACCAGGCCGCGCGCGATGGCCTCGTCCCGCGCGATGAAGAACTCGTCGTGATAGGTGTCATAGGGGTGACCCGATCCCGCCGGGTAGGAGGCGTATTGCTCCATGTTGTTCATATGCGCCAGCAATTGCGCGTCGTCGAACCCGGCCATCCAAGAGGAATAGCTGTCATAGATGCCGGGATTGCTGGCGTCCCATTGCTGGCGTGCCCAGTCAACGCCGAAGCTGGTTTCGATTTCATAATCGGTCATGACGCCGGATGTGTCGCCCGAGACATCCTCGACCCCGGCGGACACCACCGCCGTTGTCGCCAGGCCAAGCCCGACAAGTCCAGCGGTCAACACGACCCAGTCCACCGTGACGGCGCCTGCATCGTCGGCCAGAAAGCGGGCCAGCTTGGTATCAAGTGTATTCATTGCGCGTTTCCTAGATTGATCCGACGGCGACACTGGCAACGAAAACGTCGGGGATAGGTCTGAATCTAGACGATTTTCGTTTTTTTTGAGGTAAGGTGATGCCGGTTCTGTAGGAAACGCGCGAACAGGACCAGAACCGGCATCTACCGGTGGCCCGCGCGAACGGGCCACCGGGTCTCTTGTCGGGGACTACTCCCCGCCGCCCCGCGAGTGGACGTATATCGACACCGAGCGAAGCTCGGCTTCCGACAGGCGGCCCGCGGACGAGGCTTCCGCCGACCAGGGCGGCATGACCCCGAAGCGGGAATTGCGCACGGTATATTCCAGCGCCTCTTCATCGCCGCCATAAAGCCAGATCGCATCGGTCAGGTTGGGCGCGCCCAGGGCCCTTTCGCCGGTGCCGTCTTCCATGTGGCACGCGGAGCAGTTGTTCAGGTAGACCTCTTCGCCGGCAGCGGCCAGCTCCGCCTCATATTCCTGCCCCGAGATGTTACGGACATATTGCACCACCTGGGAGACTTCCTCGTCACTCAGGACGTCGCCGAACGCGGGCATTTCCGACCAGCGCGCATCGGGATCGTCCTCGTTGCGGATACCGTGGCTGATCGTGTAGTAGATCTCGTCCAGCGAGCCGCCCCAGAGCCAGTTGTCATCCAGAAGGTTGGGATACCCCACCGCGCCCGCCGCGTTCGAGCCATGGCACTGCGCGCACCAGGTGCGGAAGATCGCGCCGCCGCCCTGGACCGCGAAGTTGTAGAGGTCGGGGTTCTCGTCCGGCGTGATCGCGGCCAGCTCGACCTCCTCGATACGCGCCCGGATCGGGTCGTTCATCGCGTCGAACTCGGCGATTTCCTCCGCCACCTCGCCGCGGGTCGAATACCCCAGCAGACCCGCCGTCGCGCCGTTGATCAGCGGCCAGGCCGGATAGGCGATGGTATAGGCGATGCCCCAGAAGATGGTCAAGTAGAACGTCCAGAGCCACCAGCGCGGCATCGGGTTGTCGAACTCCTTGATCCCGTCCCAGACATGGCCCGTGGTGCGGGGATCGCCCTCCTGCAGTTCTTGTTCTTCAGGGTCGGGGATGTGCTTGTCGGTCATTGCCGCGCCTCCGTCTTCTGGCTGGCCGCGGGCGACCTTGCAGGCTTGTCGTCATGGCGGAAGGGGATGTTGGCACTGTCCTGGTGCAGTTTCCGGCTTCCGGGGCGGAAGGTGAAGACGACCGCCACCACGAAGACCGTGAACATGAACAACAGGCCCCAGCTTCCGGCGAAGACCCGCATGATGGTATAGGTATCGTTCATGACGTTCCCTCCTCCTCAGCGGCTTTCATCGGGCGTGAAGGTCGAGAAATCGACCAGGGTGCCCAACATCTGCAGATAGGCGATCAGCGCATCCATTTCCGTCACTTCCGGGTTGCCGTCGAAATCGCGCTGCTGTGCGTTCGGATAGCGTTCCACCACCGCGTCATCGCCGAAATCGGTGGCCTGTTCGACAAAGTCATAGGCCGCGTTCTCGATCATGTCGTCGGTATAGGGAACGCCCACGATGCGATGCGTCTCCATCAGGTCGGCGATATAGGTCGGCTCGATCACCGTTTCGGCCAGGAACCCGTAGGAGGGCATGATCGATTCCGGCACCACCGATTGCGGGTCCGTCAGGTGATCGACATGCCATTCGTCCGAATAGCGCCCGCCGACGCGCGCCAGGTCCGGCCCGGTCCGCTTCGATCCCCACTGGAACGGATGGTCATACATCGATTCCGCCGCGAGGCTGTAATGCCCGTAGCGCTCGACCTCGTCCCGCATCGGGCGGATCATCTGGCTGTGGCAGACATAGCAGCCCTCGCGGATGTAGATCTCGCGCCCCTGCAGCTCCAGCGGGGAATAGGGGCGCATGCCTTCTACGTCCTCGATGGTGTTCTCCAGGTAGTAGAGCGGTGCGATTTCCACGATGCCGCCCACCGACACCACCGCGAGGCTGAGCACCAGCAGAAGGGTCGCGTTGCGCTCGATCTTGCCGTGCTTGTTCAGGAACCAGCTTTGATGCGGCAACTCGTTCGGAACCTCCTCGGGGATGTCCGAGACGGTCGAGACATTGGGGTCGCGCTCGGGGTCGAGGATCTTGTCGTTATCGTCGTTGTTGTTGGCCATTCTCCGACCCTCCTTATTCTGCCGGGGCCGCGGCGCGGGCGGGTGCAGCAGCAACGCCTTTGCGAACGGTCATCCAGAGGTTGTAGGCCATGATCAGCGACCCGCCGAGGAACAGCACGCCACCCAGGCCACGCACGACCAGCATCGGGAACTTTGCCGCCACGGTGTCGGCGAAGGAGTTCACGAGGAAGCCCTGCGCATCCACTTCGCGCCACATCAACCCTTCCATGATCCCGGTCACCCACATGGATGCCGCGTAGAGGACGATGCCGATCGTCGCCAGCCAGTAATGCCACGAGACCAGGCGCAGACTGTAGAGACGCTCACGGTTCCACAGTTTCGGGAACAGGTAGTAGAGCATCCCGAAGGTGATCAGCCCGTTCCAGCCAAGCGCGCCGGAATGCACGTGCCCGATGGTCCAATCGGTGTAATGCGACAGGCTGTTGACCGCCCGGATCGACATCATCGGCCCCTCGAAGGTGGACATGCCGTAGAACGCGATCGAGGTCACCATCATCCGCAGCACCGGGTCGGTGCGCAGCTTGTCCCAGGCCCCAGACAGCGTCATCAACCCGTTGATCATGCCACCCCAGGAGGGCATCCACAGCACGACCGAGAACACCATGCCAAGGGTCGAGGCCCAATCCGGCAGCGCGGTGTAGTGCAGGTGGTGCGGACCCGCCCAGATATAGAGGAAGATCAGCGCCCAGAAGTGGATGATGCTGAGCTTGTAGGAGTAGACCGGACGCTCGGCCTGCTTCGGAATGAAGTAGTACATCATGCCCAGGAAGCCCGCGGTCAGGAAGAAGCCGACGGCGTTATGGCCATACCACCACTGGGTCATCGCGCTTTGCACGCCGGCCATCACGTGGACCGAGCGCGAGCCGAAGATCGACACCGGCACCACCAGGTTGTTGACCACATGCAGCATCGCCACGGTGACGATGAAGGACAGAAGGAACCAGTTGGCGACGTAGATATGCGGCTCTTTCCGCTTGATCAGCGTGCCCATGAAGACAGCCAGGAACGCCACCCAGACCACGGTCAGCCAGATATCGACATACCATTCGGGCTCGGCGTATTCCATGCTCTGCGTGACGCCCATCAGGTACCCGGTCGCGGCCAGCAGGATGAAGAACTGGTAGCCCCAGAAGACGAACCAGGCCAGCCCGCCACCCCACAAACGCGCCGCCGTTGTGCGCTGCACGATGTAGAAACTTGCCGTGATCAGCCCGGTGCCGCCAAAGGCGAAGATCACCGCCGAGGTGTGCAGGGGCCGCAGCCGTCCGAAATTCAGATAGCCTTGCGCCCATTCGAAATTGAGCTGCGGAAAAGCCAGCTGAAACGCGATGAACGTGCCGACCAGAAAGCCGACAACGCCCCAGAACGCGGTCAGGATGGCGCCCCATCTCACGGGCCCATCCATGTATTCGGTTTGCAGCACCGCCGCGGGTACCGGCTCATCCGTGCGGCGCAACTGCCACAGAAACAGGCCCGCCGCGGTGATCATCACGATGATGGCGTGCACCATATAGCCCACGTCGAGCGCGTAATTGGCCGCGATCGCGGCGCTGATCACAACCAGGCCGAGGATCAAAAGCTTCACATAATCCAGCATGGATCGTCCCTTCATCTACCCCCGGTTGCGACTCGAAAGCCTTCCGGAGTGTTCCGTATGATCTCAAATCGCGTTTTAGGGCGATGGAGACCTTGATCCATGTCAAATTGCCGGAAAGGATAGGGTTGATGCAAGTCAAAGCAGCACGGGCGGTACGGCTCTAGTCTGCCCCCGACACCCAGGAAACAAAGGAGCGCCGCCATGGGTTACAAGAGCATTCTGACGATCCTGACCGACATCGACGATGTAGCCCCGGTGCTTGAGGCAACGCTGCCCTTCGCGCGCAGCCAGGGCGCGCATCTGGACGTGCTGTGCCTGGGCATCGACCGGACGCAGACGGGCTATTACTTCGCCGGGGCGACCGCCATCATCCACGAGGAAACGCAGAGCCAATCGCGCGATCACGCCAAGGCGCTGGAGGACGCGGTGCGCGACCGCCTCGGCCGGACCGAGATCACCTGGGCGGTCGAGGCGCTGGTGGCGCAAAGCGCGATGGTCTCGGGCCTCGTGGCCCACCGGGCGCAGTTTTCCGACCTCGTGATGCTGCCCAAACCCTATGGCGAGGGGCGCGCCTCGGACGCGCCGGTGATCGTCGAGGCGGCGATGTTCCAGGGCTCGGCCCCGGTGATGGTGCTGCCCGGCAATGACAGGCTGCCCTCGGACAAACCCACCCGCGCCGTGGTGGCCTGGAACGAAAGCGCCGAGGCGCTCGTGGCGGCGCGCCGCGCCCTGCCGCTTCTGATCGCCGCGGATTGCGTCGAGATCCTGATCATCGACCCGCCGCGCCACGATACCGGGGCCGCCGATCCCGGCGCGGAACTGTCGAAGATGCTGTCGCGCCACGGTGCCCGGGTCGAGGTCTCGGTCATCGCCTGCACGATGCCGCGCATTTCCGACATGATCGAACGCCACGTCCGCGACAGGGATGCGGATCTGCTGGTGATGGGGGCCTATGGTCATTCCCGCCTGCGGGAGGCCATATTGGGCGGGGCGACGCGCAACCTTCTGGAACAGGCCAGCGTGCCGGTCCTGATGGCGCGTTAAGCCCTTTGGTAGAGTAACGAGTGCCGCAGGCGCGCAGGGGATCCCCTCGCGCCTGTTTTCGTATCCGGCACGGGACTGCCGCTGTCTCTTCTCCGAATCACCCTGCACCCGCCCCGATTTCCGCATGATTTCATGGGATATTTCTGGCATGGGGCCACGGCTCCACGACGATGTTCCGGATACACTCTTGCATACGTGTATTTTTTACACTAAAGTGAGTCGCAGAGATCAGAAACGCATTGCCCCAAAGGACCAAGCCCATGTTCTGCACCGCCCATCACACCCCCCGCCCGATCCCGGCCCAGGCCGAGCTGCAACGCCCCGCCGACCGCCGCATCAACGCCACCCCGGCCACGCGCAAGGCCCCCCGCCAGGTCTTTACCGACTGGGCCAGCATTTAAGGGTTTTCAGACAATTCCGACCTTGTTTCAGGTCACCAGCCCGCCATCGGTGTCATCGCCGGTCTCCGCCATCAGACGATGGAAATCGGGCACCACGACATGGCGCTTGCCCTGCAATTCGATCACGCCATCGCGCTTCAGCGCTGACATCTGCCGGCTCACCGTTTCCAGCGTCAGACCCAGGTAATCGGCCATCGCCTCGCGCGTCAGCGGCAGGTCGAACGCCACCTCCGCCTTAAGGGGAACGACATTCGCCGTAGTCCCGCGCCGCGCGATGATGGTGAGGAAACTCGCGATTTTCTCGCGCGCCGTCTTGCGCCCCAGAAGCAGCATCCATTCCCGTGCCGCGTCCAACTCGTCCAGCGTCATTTCAAGCAGGCGCTGGCTGACATGCGGCGTGTCCTCCATCAGCTTGAGAAACGGCTTGCGCCGGAAACAGCACAGCACCACGTCGGTCGAGGCCGTCACGTCATAGGTCACGGTGTCGCGCGACGGGCGGCCCAGGAAATCGCTCGGCAACAGAAGGCCCACCATCTGGCGGCGGCCATCCTCCATGGTCTGGGTCAGGGCCGCGACCCCGCTGACCACCGAGCCCACGAAATCCATCTGATCGCCGGACCAGACGATGGTCTGCCCGGCCTCGAACGTGCGGTAATACTTGATCGCGTCCAGCTGCTCCAGCTCATCGGCTTCGCAGCGGGCACAGACCGCCCGATGCCGAATCGGGCAATTGGAACAATCTTGCAGCAGGGGTGCGGCAAGCGCGGCTTTGGGCATGGGAAAACTCCCCGGTTTTAGGCGACCGAAGTGATGGTCTTGATCTCGATCAATTACAGGAACATAGGCACAGCCTAAGGCTATCTGAATGGATAACCTTGCGCAACTTCGCGCGCTTGGTCTCTTTGAGGCCAAAGTGCCACGCTATACAAGCTACCCGCCGGCCAACAAGTTCTCGAACGACGTGCAGGCCCAAGGGTTTAGCGACTGGATTGCCGCGATTCGGCCAGGCTCGCCCGTCTCGCTCTACCTGCATGTGCCGTTCTGCCGCAGACTCTGCTGGTTCTGCGCCTGCCGCACGCAAGGCGTCAATTCCGACGACCCCGTTCTGGCCTATGTCGCCACCCTGAAACAGGAGATCGCCCAGGTCGGCGCGCTCCTGCCCGAGGGCGTCGAGGTTGCGCGCCTGCATTGGGGCGGCGGCACGCCCACCCTCCTCGGCCCCGAGGCCACCACCGACCTCGCCAATGCCGTCCGCCAGCATTTCACAATGTGCGATGACGCCGAGTTCTCGGTCGAGATCGACCCGAACGAGATCGACGAGGCGCGGCTCGACGCGCTCGCCGCCGCGGGCATGACCCGCGCCTCCATCGGGGTGCAGGATTTCGACCCCGAGATCCAGAAGACCATCGGCCGGATCCAGAGCTACGAGATCACCCGCGACGCGGTGGAAGGGCTGCGCGCGCGCGGCGTCCACTCGCTCAACGCCGACATCCTCTTCGGCCTGCCGCATCAGACCCGCGAGAAGATCGCCGACAGCGTGCAGAAACTGCTCTCGCTCAACCCCGATCGGGTGGCGCTCTACGGCTACGCGCATGTGCCCTGGATGGCCAAGCGCCAGCAGTTGATCCCGACCGACGCCCTGCCGACGCCGCAGGAACGGCTGGACTTGTTCGAGACCGCCGCGCGGCTCTTCTCCTGGGACGGCTATACCCAGATCGGCATCGACCATTTCGCCCGCGCGGGCGACAGCCTGGCACAGGCCGCCCGCACCGGCCATCTGCGGCGTAATTTCCAGGGCTATACGGATGACACCTGCGAGGTGCTGATCGGCCTCGGCGCCTCCTCGATCTCGCGCTTTCCACAGGGCTTCGCGCAGAACGCCCCCGCGACCATGACCTACCAGAAGGCGGTGCGCGCGGGCCAGCTCGCTACCGGGCGCGGCCATGTCTTCAAGGGCGAGGACCGGCTGCGCGCCCGCCTGATCGAGGCGCTGATGTGCGATTTCCGCATCGACAGCCACGAGATCCTCGGCGCGGATCTGACCACGCCCAAGCATCTCGAAACCCTCTACGCCGGCGCCGCCGCCGCCTTCCCCGAGATGGTCCATCATGACGCCTCGGGCTTCGAGATCCTGCCCCCCGGTCGTCCCCTCGCCCGCCTCATCGCGCGCGCCTTCGACGCCTACGAGATGCAGGCCAGCAGCCACAGCTCGGCAATCTAACCCCGCCCCTTCATCTTCTTGGTCCAAATACTCGAATAGCACCGGTCCCGCCCCGCGCCACACCGGCAGACCACACACTGCCTTTCCCGCTTGTCCATGGCAATCCGGTGGCGCGAGGGCTCCCGCAAGGGGGCCAGAGCGTCGCCGGCCCGCGCGGGCGATGCGCCGCAGGCGCAGCGCAATCGCTTACCCGGCGGCGTGTAGATCGAAGGCCGCCGCCATCAGCGCGCGGGTATAGTCGGTCTTGGGATTGTCGAAGATCTCGGCGTTGCTGCCGGTCTCGACCACGTCGCCCTCCTTCATCACCACCACCTTGTGGCTCAGGGCGCGCACCACCTTCAGGTCATGGCTGATGAACAGGTAGGCCAGCTTGTGCCGCTTCTGCAAGTCGCGCAAGAGTTCGACGATCTGCACCTGCACGGTCATGTCCAGGGCCGAGGTCGGCTCGTCCAGCACCACCAGCCGGGGTTGCAGGATCATCGCCCGCGCAATGGCGATCCTTTGCCGCTGGCCGCCGGAAAATTCATGCGGATAGCGGTGCATCATGTCGGGGTCCAGCCCGACCTCGCGCAGGATATTCGCCACCATCGCGCGCCGGTCATGCCCGCCCGAGACCTCATGCACGCTCAGCCCCTCGGCCACGATCTGCTCGACCGTCATGCGCGGGCTGAGGCTGCCATAGGGATCCTGAAAGACGATCTGCATATCCTTGCGCAGGGGCCGGATGCGCTTGGGGTGCCAACCCTGGATGTCATTGCGCAGGAAACTGATCCGCCCCTCCGAGGACAGTAGCCGCATCACCGCCAGCGCCAGCGTCGTCTTGCCCGACCCGCTTTCGCCGACGATACCAAGCGTCTCGCCCTCGCGGACCGAGATGGTGGCATCGTTCACCGCTTTCACATGCCCCACCGTGCGCCGCAGCAACCCCGCCTGGATCGGGAACCACACCTTCAGATGTTCGGTCTCGACGATGGTTTCGGCAAAGTCGCGCACCGGGTCCGGCCCGCCGGTGGCCTCGGCCTCCAGCAGCTTGCGGGTATAGGGGTGGCGCGGGTTGGCGAATATCTCTTCCGTCGGGCCGGTCTCGACGATCTCGCCATCCTTCATCACGCAAACCCGGTCGGCGATCCGGCGCACGATGCCCAGGTCGTGGGTGATGAACAGAAGGCTCAACCCCTCCTCGCGCTTCAAATCCGCCAGCAGTTCCAGGATCTGCGCCTGGATGGTCACGTCCAGCGCCGTCGTCGGTTCATCGGCGACCAGCAGGTCGGGCCCATTGGCCAGCGCCATGGCGATCATCACGCGCTGGCGCTGCCCGCCCGACAATTGATGCGGATAGGCCCCCAGGCGCGATTCCGGGTCGCGGATGCCGACCTTGGTCATCAGCTCCAGGATGCGCGCCCGCGCCGCCGCGCCGCGTAAGCCTTGATGCAGGGCAAGGCTCTCCTCCAACTGCGTCTCCAGCGTGTGCAGCGGGTTCAGCGAAGTCATCGGCTCCTGGAAGATGAAGCTGATATCGTTGCCGCGCACCCGGCGCAATTCGCGCTCCTTCGCGCCGATCATCTCGGCGCCGCCATAGCGCACCGATCCCGTCACCTCGGCGCTGCCAGGCAGAAGCGACACGGTCGACAGCGCGGTGACCGACTTGCCCGACCCGCTTTCGCCGACGATGGCGACGGTCTCACCCTTCTCGACCGAGAAGCTCACATTCTTCACCGCATGGTTGGTGGCCCCGTCCTGGGTGAAGCTGACCGACAGGTTGCGCACGTCCAGAAGGCTCATTGGAACGTCTTTCTGGGATCGAACGCATCGCGCACGCCCTCGAAGATGAAGACCAAGAGCGACAGCATGATGGCGAAGGTGAAGAAGGCGGTGAAGCCGAGCCAGGGCGCCTGCAGGTTGCGCTTGGCCTGCAAGGTCAGCTCGCCCAGGGAGGGGGCCGAGGACGGCAACCCGAAGCCCAGGAAATCCAGCGTCGCCAGCGCCGCGATGGTGCCGGTGACGATGAAGGGCAGCATGGTCAGCGTCGCCACCATCGCATTGGGCAGCACATGGCGGAACATGATCACCAGGTCGCTGACGCCAAGCGCGCGGGCGGCGCGGACATATTCGAAATTGCGCGCGCGCAGGAACTCGGCCCGCACCACACCGACCAGGGCCATCCAGCCGAAGGCCGTCATCAGCAGCACCAATAGCCAGAAATTCATTCGGAAGATCGCCGCGATGATGATGATGATGTAGAGCTGCGGAATACCGCCCCATATCTCCAGGAAGCGCTGGAACAACAGGTCGGTCAGCCCGCCGAAATAGCCCTGCACCGCGCCCGCCACGATACCCACGATCGAGGTCAGGACCGTCACGATCAGGGCAAAGACGATGCTCAGGCGAAAGCCGTAGATCACACGGGCCAGAACGTCGCGGGCGGTGTCGTCGGTGCCGAGCCAGTGGTCGCGATCCGGGGCGGACGGGGCCGACCCCGCGATTTCGGTGACCGTGTTGTAGGCATAGGGCACCGGCGGCCAAAGGATCCAGCCACGGTCGATCTCGGTGCCATCGACAACGCCATCCTCGGCATCCGCCAGCAGGCCGCGCGCGATCTCGCCGGAATCGTCATCGGCGCATTCCTCGATCCCGGTGACGATCAGGCATTCCACCTGAACCGAAAGGTAATTGGCCTCGGTCGGGAAGAACCCGCCGAAATCCCGCTCCGTGTAGAGGTTGAAGATGGGCGTGTAATACTCGCCCTGGTAGCGCACCAGCAGCGGGCGGTCATTGGCCAGGAACTCCGCAAAGAGCGACAGGAAAAACAGCGTCCCGAAGATCCAGAGCGACCAGACCGCGCGCCGGTTCGAGCGGAAGTTGCGCAGCCGCCGCCGGTTGAGCGGCGAAAGGGTAAAGAACGCCATGCCTCAGACCCTCCGCGATTCAAAGTCGATGCGCGGGTCGATCAGCACATAGACGAGATCGGACAGAAGGTTGATCACCAGCCCGATCAGCCCGAAAACAAAGAGCGTGCCGAACATCACCGGGTAATCGCGCGCCACCGTCGCCTCATAGCCCATGCGCCCCAGCCCATCGAGCGAGAAGATCGTTTCGATGATCAGGCTGCCGCCGAAGAAGACCGCGATGAAGAGGCCTGGAAACCCCGCCACCACGATCAGCATCGCGTTGCGGAAGACATGGCCGTAAAGCACCGCCCGTTCCGACAGGCCCTTGGCCTTGGCGGTCATCACGTATTGCTTCTTGATCTCGTCCAGAAAGCTGTTCTTGGTCAGCAGCGTCAGCGTCGCGAAGGCCGAAATCGTCGAGGCCAGCACCGGCAGCGTGATGTGCCAGAAATAATCGCCGATCTGTTGCAGGGTCGTCATGTCCTCGAACCCGTCCGAGGTCAGCCCGCGCAGGGGGAAGACCTGCCAGTATCGCCCGCCCGCGAAGAGGACCAGCAAGAGGATCGCGAAGAGGAAACCGGGGATCGCATATCCCACGATGATCAGCCCGCTGGTCCAGGTGTCAAATTTCGACCCGTCGCGCACCGCCTTGCGAATGCCGAGCGGAATCGAGATCAGGTAGGCCGCCAGCGTCGACCACAGGCCAAGCGTGATCGAGACCGGCATTTTCTCGATCACCAGGTCCACGACCGAGATGGAGCGGAAATAGCTCTCGCCGAAATCGAAGCGCATGTAATCCCACATCATCAGGAAGAACCGCTGCCAGGTCGGGATCGGCTCGGCGCGGCATTCCTCGGCGCGCAGGCGCGGCTCGCCCTCGAACCCCTCCTCGCAGACGATGCGCGAGAAGTGGAACTCGATCTCCAGCTGCTCGATGAACCCGGCGGGCAGGCCGCGCGCGCCAAGATAGCTGTCGCCGCCGCCCAGTTCCTCGGCCCCGGTTTCCGAACCAGAGCCCGAAATACCCGCGAACACGTCGCCCTCACCCTCCAGCTGCGCCATGATCTGGTCGATGGGTCCGCCCGGCACGAATTGCACCAGGGCGAAATTGATCACCAGGATCCCGATCAGCGTGGGGATGATCAGCATGAGCCGTCTGAGAATATAGGCGCCCATCGCGGATCAGAGCGCCCCTTCGGCGCGCAACGCGGCTTCGGCCTCGGCGTCGATCCACCACAGATCGAGGAAGCCCGACGAATAGGGCGGCAGTTCCTCGGGGTGGCGATACATGTTGTAATAGGCGAACCAGTAGCTGTTATTGGTCCATTGCGGCACCCGGAAGCGTTCCCACCGCAAGACGCGATCCAGCGCCCGCACGGCGACGTTCAGCTCCTCCTGGGTCTCGGCATCGACCACCGCCTCGACCAGCACGTCGATGGCAGGGTCCGAAACACCGGCAAGGTTGAACAGCGAATCTTCGCCCTGAACCGAATGGAAATACTGGCGCAGGCCAGAGCTCGGTTCCAGGTCCATGGGGAAATGATCGGTGATGATGTCGAAATCGAAACTGCGCTCGCGTTCCGTCATCTGGGCGCTGTCCACCCGCGTCAGGCGGGCATCGACGCCGATATTTCGCAGGTTCTCCACATAGGGGTTGATGATCCGGTCAAAGAGCGGGTTGGAGTTGAGGAACTCGACCTCCAGCCGGTCGCCATCCTCGTTGCGCAGCAACCCGTCATCTCCGGGGGTCCAGCCGGCCTCCTCCAGCAGGGCGGCGGCCTGCCGGGCCTGGCGGCGATCAAAGGTCCGCTCGGGGCTCGAGGACGGGAAGGCAAAGGGCGGCTCGGTAAAGATCTCGGGGGCCAATTGATCGCGCAGCGGGTCCAGCAGCGCCAGCTCCGCCCCTTCGGGCACCCCCGTCGCCTCCAGGTGATCGACATTCTCCCAGAAGGACGTGATCGGGTTGTAGAGCCCGTAGAACAGCGTCGCGTTGGTCCAGTCGAAATTGAACATCAACCCGATGGCCTCGCGCACGCGGACATCCTGGAATTGGGGGCGGCGCAGGTTGAAGATAAAGCTCTGACCGGGCGAGATATTGCCGTGGTCGATGGTTTCCAGAACGATGGTGCCATCCGTCACCTTGTCGAATTCATAGGCCGTGGCCCATTGCAGCGA
Source organism: Alterinioella sp. B-7 (assembly GCF_056857775.1). Classification (NCBI taxonomy): domain Bacteria; kingdom Pseudomonadati; phylum Pseudomonadota; class Alphaproteobacteria; order Rhodobacterales; family Paracoccaceae; genus Alterinioella; species Alterinioella sp. B-7. Next base: position 710,558 of record NZ_JBSXNT010000039.1, on the reverse strand, counting down.
ACTGCTTTCCTGCCGGAACGTGTAATTGCCGGCGGCCAGCCCTTCAAAGGCGGCGTTGGAATCGCCGTAATACTCGATGCGGATGGTCTCGTAATTGTAGCGTCCCCGGTTGATCGGCAGATCGTTGCCCCACCAGTCGGGATTGCGGCGGTAAACGACGCGCTCATTCGGGCTGACGGACTCCAGCACATAGGCGGACGACCCGATCAGCGGCTCCAGCCGGGAGTCTTCGAAATCGAGGCCCGATGCCTCATGGCTGGCGCGCGAGAAGACCGGCAGGCCGCCCGCGCTTTCGATCCGCCCGCGCAGCGGCGCTTCGGGGTTGAAGTCATAGCGGATGCGCCGCTCGTCCAGCACTTCGGCGCTGGCGATGGTCAGGCCGATCGAGGCGCGGAACGACGGCAGCCCCTCATCGCGCAGGATCTCGTAGCTGAAAAGGGCATCGTCGGCCGTGACCGGCGTGCCGTCCGAAAACGTCGCATCCTCGTGAATGGTGAAGATCACGTAGGAGCGATCCTCGGGGAAGGCCATGCTTTCGCAAAGCAGGCAATAGGAGGAGCCGATCTCGTCATAGGTGCCCTCCAGCATCGCCTCGTAGAAGATGTTCGAGGCCACCGCCGAGCGTCCGTTGCGGCTGTAGGGATGCAGCGAATCGAACCCGCCCGAGGACCAGGCGAAAGACAGCTCGCCCCCCTGCGGCGCGTCCGGGTTCACGTAATCCAGGTATTCGAAATCGGGGCCATAGCGCAGATCGCCGAAGGTCGAGACCCCATGCGTCACCGTCAGCTCACCCTCGTCCTGGGCGAGGGCCGGGGCGGACAAGGCCAGCACCAGCGACAGGCCAAGGGGCAGGAACGAATGGCGGGGTTGGGTCATGAGTGTCTCCGGGGCTAGGGTCACGGGGCGTCATCTCCCTGTTATGGGCTTTCACACCGTAAGGACCAGTGCCGCCTGCGTTCAAGTTGAGATTTCGTGAACATAGCGGAGCGCGACAAAAAGGGCCGCCCGAAGCGGAGCGGCCCTTGAAAATCTGCGGCGATCCCCCGCCTCAATCGTCGAGCGAATCGAGATAGGCCACCATCGCGGCGCGGTCTTCGACGTCGCGCAGGCCGTTGAAGGACATGATCGTGCCCGGCGCGTAGCCGCGCGGGTTTTCCAGGAACCCGTTCAGGCGCTCGGGCGTCCAGTCGCCCTCCATCTCGGCCAGCGTGTCGGAATAGGAGAAGCCATCGACCGACCCGATATCGCGCCCGACCACGCCGTACAGGTAGGGGCCGGTGCCGTTCTCGCCCTGTTCGGTGACATGACAGCTGCGGCACTGACGCCAAAGGGCCTCGCCATCGGCGGGGTCGGCGGCTGCCAGGTACTCGGAGAACGGAACCTCCTCGACCTCTTCGCCGCCAGCCTCGTCTTCCTCGACCTCGATCACGTAGCCCGCGACTTCATCATCGCCGCCGACGCTGTAGAGGCCGCTTGCAGCCCAGCCGCCCAGCAACAGCACCAGCCAGCCGGCGCAGATGGCACCAACGGCCTTGGTAAGGGTCATCGTGTCAAACATGGGGGCCTTCCCGTCCAAATATCGTATCTCGAGGTATCTACCGGCTTTCGCCTCTGCCTTGCAAGGTGTAGTCAGCGCGACAGAACGCCCGATATCCAAGAAAGTCCGTCTCGATGACCGCAATGATCGCCTTCCAGGGGGAACCCGGCGCCTATTCGCATCAGGCCTGCCATGACGCACGGCCCGAAATGGAGGCGCTGCCCTGCGCGACATTCGAGGATGTGATCGCCGCGGTGAAAGGCGGCGAGGCCGACCTGGCCATGCTGCCGGTGGAGAACTCGACCTATGGCCGCGTCGCCGACATCCACCGCCTGCTGCCCGAATCCGGCCTGCATATCCATGACGAGGCTTTCGTGCGGGTCCATATCAACCTGCTGGCGATTCCCGGCACGCGGCTGGCCGATGTGCGCGAGGCCTACAGCCACCTGGTCCTGCTGCCGCAATGCGCGGGCTTCCTGCGCGAAAACGCCATCACGGGCCGCGTCAGCCCCGACAATGCCCGCGCCGCGCGCGACGTGGCGGCGTGGGGCGATGCGTCCAAGGCCGCGCTCGCCTCGGAACTGGCGGGCGAGATCTACGGGCTGGAGGTGCTGGCACGCCATATCGAGGACAGCGATCACAACACGACGCGCTTCCTGATCATGGGGCGCGACCCCGACATGACCCGCCGCGCCGAGCACATGATGACCACCTTCGTCTTCAACGTCCGCAACATCCCCGCCGCGCTCTACAAGGCGATGGGGGGCTTCGCCACCAATGGCGTGAACATGACCAAGCTGGAAAGCTACATGGTCGATGGCAGCTTCACCGCGACGCAATTCTACGCCGATATCGAGGGCCACCCCGACGATCCCATGGTGCAACTGGCGCTGGAGGAGTTGCGCTATTTCACCTCCGAGCTGCACATCCTGGGCACCTATCCGGCGGATGCGGCGCGGGGGTAGGTCATCCCCGCCGGGGCCTCATGCGCCTTCCACCGGTCGCCCCTCCAGATCGAAGATCCTGAACCCCGCCGCCGTCGCCCTCAGCCGGTCGGCGCAGGCCCGCACCGCCTGCCGGAACCACAGCATTTCCGGCTCCTCCTCGCGGCCCTTGCGGCACATCACCCATAGTTGCGATTGCGGCACGATCCCGACCGGGAACGGGGCCACCAGGCGCCCCGCCGCAATATCCTCGGCGACGACGAAATAGCCCCCCATGGCGATATGGCCGGTCTCCCGCGCGACCTCCACCACCGTCATGGTGTAACCGCAGGTCATCTCGAAGCGGTTCGGCGCGCGCAGGCCCTGAAGCTCGAACCACGGCGTCCAGAGGTCGATATGCCGCTCGGCCGCCAGGTCGAAGCCCAGCGTGATCAACCCGTGCTGCAACAGGTCCGCCGGGGCCTTGATCCTGCGCGCGACATCGGCGCGCATCAGCGGCGTGTAGAACTGCCGCAGCAGGGCCTCGGAGAACAGGCTCGGATCGGGATCGCTGGTATAGCGGATGGCGGCGTCGATACCCGACCCCTCCAGGTCCTGGAACGCCTGCGACACGTCCCAGCCGATCCGGAAGGCCCCGAACCGGTTGGTCTGCATCGTCGGCTCGTGCAACAGCCATTTCTGTACCACGGCAATCGGCGCGGTCACCTTGAAGATCCGTTCCGGTTTCGGGGCATGGGCCTCGGTCCAGGCTGCCTCGATGATCTCGAACCCCTTGCCCAGCCGCCGCATCAACGCCATCCCGTCCGGGGTCAGCCGCACCGCGCGGTGGCTGCGGGTGAACAGCGCGCGGCCAAGATCCTCCTCCAGCCGCTTGACCTGGTAGCCGATCGCGGCGGGGCTGACGCGCAACTCCTCGGCGGCCAGGGTGAAGCTCTGGTGCCGGGCCGCCGCCTCGAAGCTGCGCAGCGCGTTGATGGAGGGCAATCGCTTGGTCATCCTGGGCAAGCCTACCTTGTCCAGCGCCGCAACAGAACTGATTTGCGCGCATGTGGGGAACCTTGCCAGATTTCAGACCTGTAACAGGAGGTTTCCATGAAACATCACACGACACTTCTGGCCTGTGGCCTTGTCCTTGCCGCCGCCCCGGCCCTTGCCGACACCCTGCCAATGTCCTGGACCCCGCCCAGCGGCATGACCCCCGGTCCGATCGAAGCGACCAGCGCCCACCTCTGGACCGGTCCCGACGGCGCCTCGGCGATGATCGAGACCGGCGGCCTGACCCCCGGCAATGCCGTCACGATGTGGTTCGTCGCCATCCAGAACCCGGAGGACTGCGCCGCCAATCCCTGCACGCCTGTCGAGGCGATGGGCATGGCCGACCAGATGAATACCGTGGCCACGAATGGCGGCGGGGCCGTGGTGGGGGCCGATGGCCGGGTCCGTATCTCGGCCTTCCTGCCAACGGGCAATGTCGCGGGCAATTTCTACGACACGGCGTTTACCGATCCCGAAACCTCGGAATATCACCTCGTGGTGCATGATCACGGGCCTTTGCTGCCCGAACTGGCCGCCGATCAGCTTTCGTCCTTCCGCGGCGGCTGCACCGCGGACAGCGTCCCGCCCTTCTATCCCGAAAGCTCCCGCACGGATGGCGAGGGCGGGCCGAACACCTGCGTGTCGAGACAGGTCGCGCTGTTCGTCCCGTCGCATCTGCGGACGAACTAGGGCAGCCTTAGGGCCGCATCAGGAACAAGGGACCGGTATCTGCCCCCAAAACGTTGCAATTCTCTGATAGTATCGGTGCAAGAAAGAGGGAGGGGGCCGATGCCAAGCATGGAATACGATGAAGCTGCCGCCGAGCAGCTCGAGGCAATCTACTTGGGGCCTGACGTAACCGCGCAGAGGCAGGACACCCTTCAGCGGCTTGCAATTCGCGAGGGCGAGCGTGTTCTGGATATTGGCAGCGGCCCGGGGTTCCTGGCCGCTGCCATCGCCGAACTGACCGGGCCCGCGGGCGAAGTGGTCGGCGTGGATATCTCGCGGCAAATGGTGGACCGCGCCTGCCAAAGGGCCGACCGGTCCTGGCTGACATATCGTTGCGCTGACGCGACCGCCTTGCCGTTTGACGACAACGTATTTGACGTCATCGTCAGCACGCAGGTTGCCGAATATGTTCCCGACATCGAGATGTTCGCATCCGAAGTCGCTCGAGTGCTCAAGCCGGGCGGACGGGGTCTGATCCTTGCGACGGATTGGGACGCTCTTTGCTGGCATAGTGAAGACCCTGATCGCATGGAAAGGATCCTCGTGGCGTTCAAGTCTCACTGCGCGGACTGCAACCTGCCCCGAACCCTGGCGGCGCGCCTGCGAATGGCCGGATTGCTCGTGGCAGACGTAAGCTATTTCCCGATTGTGAATCTGGATCGGTATGAGGGCTGCTACAGCGAGATGATCGTTCCCTTCATCATGGCCTATGTAGGCGCACAAGAGACCGTATCGGAGGTGGACCTGAAAGCGTGGGCCGACGAACAGATCGCTCTCGATGCGCGGGGCGCGCACTTCTTCTCAACCGGGCGCTTCAACTTCCGGATCTTGAAACCCGACCAGGCGTAGGTGGACAGCAGCTTGTCCAACCGATCCGGCTCAACTCGGCAGGATCGACCGGGCCTCAGCCCTGCTCGCGCCGCCAGGCATCCTCGTATTCATTGGCCAGCGCCACGATGCGCGAGTTGATCTTGGCCTGTACCCGCTTGCGGGTCAGCTTGATGGACTGGATGATCAGTCGCGCGGCCAGCGTCCTTGCCTGCAATTCGGCGACGGCGCGCAGGCGGGTCCTGTCGGGGCCCAGCGCCTCGAACCGCATCTCGAACACCACGTTCATGCCGCCGACCACGGTGTCGATCCGGGCCGCCTCCGGGGGCGCGTAGCGGGTCACCACCGCCTCCACGCCCCGGGTCTTGCCGCGCACCTGCATGGTGCCGCGCCATGTCGCCCCTTCGGCGACCTCGGTGAAACCGCCGACCCGGCGGATATCGGCGCCGTATTTGCGCGCCAACCCCTCATAGCGGGTGAAATCGGTAAAGCGCGCGAAAGTATAGTCCTGAGGGGCGGCAACCTCCTCGATTGTTTCGAATTTCATGGCAGGTCCGTTTTTTCTGTCCCAGCTTTATTGGCGCGGAGTCTCGGGTCAATCCAGCCGGTCCGCAAGCCAATTCTCCATCAAAAATCGCGCGATGGCGCCGGGGCGCGCGGGCAGGAGGGTCGGATGATGACCGGCCAGCGCCGCCACCAGGTCCTCGCGGCTGATCCAGAACGCATCCTCCAGCTCCACCGGGTCCAGCGTGATCTCACGGCTCAGCGCCTCGCCGATACAGCCGAACATGAGCGAGGACGGATAGGGCCAGGGCTGGCTGGAGAGGTAATTGACCCGCCCGACCCGGATCGCGGTTTCCTCGGCCACCTCGCGGCGCACGGCGGCCTCCAGCGTCTCGCCGGGTTCCACGAAACCCGCCAGCAGTGAATACATGCCTTGCGGCCAACCCGGCGAGCGCCCGATCAGCAGGTCATTGCCATGCGTGATCAGCATGATGACGACGGGGTCGGTGCGCGGAAAATGCAGCGCGTTGCAGGACGGGCAGCGGCGGTGCCACCCGGCCAGATCGAACCGGCTTTCCGCCCCGCACTTGGCGCAGAACCGATGCGACCGGTGCCAGCCCAGCATCGCCTTGGCGGTGGCCGCGATCTCGGCCTCGCGGGCGCTCAGCGCGACCATCGCCAGCCGCAATTCGCGGAAACTGGCCTCGGGCAGCGCCGGATGCACCTGCTGGCTGTCATCCGCGAAGCTGTCCAGCGCGGCCTTGTCCACCGCCTCGGGCTCCCAGGCCGAGACATCCGCCGCAAAGCGCAGGCCCTCGCCATCGCGCCCCAGGAAGAGGCGACCCGGTGGGGCGTCGGCCAATATGGCATGATCGCCCGCCACGAATTGCAACGCATCGCCCGCCATCAGAGGCTTGCCGCGCCAGATCGGCAGCACCACCGGATCGCCGCTCTCCAGCGCCGCAGTCAACGCCGCCTGATCGCCGCGCAGTTCCGCCGCGCGCTCCAGCCCGCCGCCGCCGAAGGTCACCGTTTCCGCCAGTCTCATCGCCATCCCTTCCCCTGTCGCCCGGGGCCCATCCCCGTGCGGATCCTCTGGCGGTCATGTCGCAGATGTGGCACACCGGCGCAAACCGCTATGGTATCCTGTCCCAGGGCTCTGGCCATTTATCCACAGGGTTGTTCTAACCAACGCATGACCGACAGGCTTCATAAAAGTTAATGGAAAAGCAAGACGATACACTTGCGACGCGGCACGCGGACCCGGAGCTGCGTGTGACCCTGCTGGCCACCAGCGACCTGCACGGCCATATCCAGCCACATGATTATTACCGCGACGAACCGGCGGGCGGTCTGGGGCTGGCGCGGCTGGCCCCGCTGGTCGAGGCGCAGCGCAGGGCCGCGCCCAACAGCCTGCTTTTCGACAATGGCGACACGCTCCAGGGAACCCCGCTTGGCGACTATGCCGCGCGTGAGCGTGCCCGCGACGGCCGCCCGCACCCGGTGATCGCTGCGATGAACGCGCTTGGCTATGACGCGGCCACTGTCGGCAATCACGATTTCAACTATGGCCCGGATTTCCTGACGAGGACGCTGGCGGATGCCGAATTTCCCGTCGTTCTGGCCAATCTCACCTACCAGGATGGCAGCCCCTTCCTGCCGCCCGCGATCATGCTGAACCACCGGATGCAGGACAGCGCCGGGGAATGGCACGCGATCAGGGTCGGCGTCATCGGCCTCGCGCCGCCGCAGATCACGATCTGGGACAAGCCGGTGTTGCAGGGCCGGTTGCAGAGCCACCCGATCGTCGCCACCGCGGCCCGCGCGGCAATGGGTCTGCGCGCAGAGGGGGCCGACCTGATCGTCGCGCTCTGCCATTCCGGCATCGGCCCCGAGGATGACCGGCCCGAGCTGGAAAACGCGATCCTGCCGCTGGCGCGCCTGGCCGGATGCGATGCCATCGTCGCGGGCCACAGCCACGTCGTGTTCCCGGTCCCCGACAGCTGCGGCACCGGCAACCTGCACGGCACGCCCGTGGTCCAGCCCGGGGCGTTCGGCTCGCATCTCGGGCGGATCGCCCTGACCCTTCGGCGGCGCGATGACGGCTGGCGGGTCACCTCGGCCCAGGCCGACACCCTGCCCGCCCGCGACACGTCCGACGAGATCGGCCCGACCCAGGCCCGCATCCTCGCCGTGACCGCGACCGACCACAAGGCGACGCTCGCCTATATCCGGCGCCGCATCGGCGCCACCACACGCCCGCTGACCAGCTATTTCGCGCTGATCTCGAACACCTCTGCCCTGTCTCTCAAGGCCACGGCCAAGCGTGCCGCCGCCGTTCGCGCGCTCCAGGGCCACCCGCTGGCGCATCTGCCGCTGCTGGCGGTGGCCGCCCCCCTGAAGGCGGGCGGGCGCGGCGGGCCGCAGAACTACATCGACATTCCGGTCGGGCCGCTCTCGATCCGCAATGTCGCCGACCTCTACAGCTATCCCAACAAGCTGCGGATCCTGCGCCTGACAGGGGCCGACATCCGTGACTGGCTGGACCGCGCGGCCTCGATCTTTCGCCAGATCACCCCCGACGGGCGCGACCAGCTTCTGATCGACCCGGCATTCGCCAGCTACAATTTCGACATCCTGAACGGGCTGACCTACACCATCGACCCCAGCCAGCCCGCCGCCTATTCGGCCGATGGCCTGACCCGGTTCGAGACGCCGGGGCGCATTGCCGACCTCTGTTGCCAGGGTCAGCCGGTCATGCCGGGCGATGAGTTCCTCGTCGCCACCAACAGCTACCGCGCCTCGGGCGGCGGTCATTTCGGAGCCGCGACGCGGGGTGATCTGGTGCTGGACCCGAACCTGACGGCGCAGGACATCCTGATCCGCCATATCACCGATCACGCGCCGGTCACGCCCGAGCCGCTGAACACCTGGCGCTTCGCCCCGATGCCCGGCACGTCCGTGATCTACGAGACCGGCCCCGGTGCCGCCAACCACCCCCAGGACATCGCGGCGCTGAACCTCACCCGGCTGGAGGACAGCCCGACCGGCTTTGCCCGCTTCCGCATGGAGCTTTAGCTTGCGCCGCCTCTACATCTCCGTGCTGGCCCTCGTCGCCCTCGCCTTCCTCGCCGCGACGGGCCTGCTGCTGGCCCCGATGCTGTCCGGGCCTGCGCAGATGACGGTCGCCGACCCCACCGCCCCGCCTGGCACCCTGACCGAAACGGAACGCCCGGACCTGCGCCCCGCCCTGCCCGCATCGCTGGACTATGCGCCCGATGTCACCGGGGCCACGCGCCACCCGGTGCTGGACGGCATCATGCCCCGGACATGGTGGGGCTACGCGCCGGAGGGCCTCGACACGCCGGCCCCGGTGATCGTGCTTTTTCATGGCGCGGGCCGCGACGGGCTTTCGATGATCGACATGTGGCAGCCGGTGGCCGATGCAAATGGCCTGATCCTTGTGGCGATCGACGACGCGAATGGCGCACCGGGAGAGATCCCCGAAGGCGCCTTCCTGCACAGCGTCATCAACGCGGCGGTGGAGATCTACCCCGTCGACCGCACCCGGATGTTCCTCTTCGGTCATTCGGCGGGCGCGATCACCGCGCAGCTTGCCGCCAACCGCGTCATCGGCCCCTGGCGCGGCGTGGCGGCACATGCGGGCTATGTGAACCCGACGCTTCTGCACCCGATCCGCGACGCGCCGCCGATCCGGCTCTACCTTGGCACATCGGACCAGATCTTCGACGTGACCAGCGCCCGTATCGCCGCCGATTACCTGTCGCGCGCGGGCCATGATTATCAGTTGGTCCTGATCCCCGGCCACACGCATTGGTTCTACGAGGGCGGCCCCGACTTCGCGGCGGATGCCTGGGACTGGTTCGCGTCCCTCTAGACATGCGCCGCCCCTTGCACGGGCCGCCCCGATCCCCTAAATGACGGATCGAGGGGTTGGCGCGGGCAAGCGCCTCGCCAACCTGGTCAGATCCGGAAGGAAGCAGCCACAACGAGCCCCGCTTGGGTCGTCGTCCAACCTCTCACCCCCGTCGGGTTCTGCAAAGCAGGTTCCGACGCCCGGCAGGCGGCGAATGCCGCCGAGAGGGGACGAGGGTTCTGCGAAGCAGGTTCCGACGCGACCGCGCTTTTGCGCCAGCAAAACGCGACGCCCCGGCAGGCGCTGAACAGCGCCGAGAGGGTCCGCCGATCTCTTCGCACCGCCCCTCTCGCCCCTCCCCCAAAAACTTGACAAACCTGTTAGAAAAAGCGGACAAACCTGTCAGGTTTTGCACCCCGCAAACCCGGCCCGCCCGCAGGAGGCTTCATGGAGATTGCAGCACCCTTCCGGGCCGACGCGGCATAATTTCCGCCGTCTCGACCCGAGCAACAGACCCGCGCGGCCCCAGGGCCAGCGCCCTCTCATGACTTGCTTCGGGACACCTGAAAATTGACTGACTACACTCTGAAAGACCTCGGCTGGTCGCCTTTCTTCGCGGCGCAAACCGATCCTGAAACCCTTGATTTCGCGGCACGAATCAGCACCGTCGCCCGCGACCGCGTCACCGTTCTGTCACCGCACGGCACACTCACCCTGCGCACGCCCGAGACGACCGGGGATTATGCCGTCGGCGATTGGGTTCTGACCACGCCCGACCGCGGCGCCGTGGCTGAACGGCTGGAGCGCCAGACCAGCCTCAAACGCCGCGCGGCGGGGCATGACGTGTCGGCGCAACTGATCGCCGCCAATGTCGAAACCTTCGGAATCGTCACCTCCTGCAACGAGGATTTCAACATCGCGCGGCTGGAGCGTTACCTTGCCCTGGCCGCCAGCGCCGGATGTATGCCCCTGATTATCCTCACGAAATCTGACCTGTGCGACGATCCGCACAGCTATGCGAAGCAGGCCGACCGGCTGTCACCCCTGGTCACCGCCGTCACCCTGAACGCCACCGATCCGGACGAGCTGGACACTCTCGCACCCTGGTGCCGGAACGGTCAGACGCTGGTTCTGGCCGGCTCCTCCGGGGTGGGAAAATCCACGCTGTCCAACCTGTTGACCGGCGGCGATGCCGCAACGCAAGGCATCCGCGAGGATGACGCCAAGGGCCGCCACACCACGACATCGCGCGATCTGGCCCGCACCCGGTTCGGCGGCTGGCTCATTGACACGCCGGGGATGCGGTCTCTGCCGCTGGCCGATGTGGCGGATGGGATCGAGGCCGTTTTCGAGGATATCGAGACGCTGGCAGCCGCCTGCAAGTTCAACGATTGCGCCCATGAGACCGAGCCGGGATGCGCCATACAGGCCGCCGTGGAGGCGGGCGACCTTGACCCCAAGCGACTGAAACGATGGCAGAAACTGAAGCGCGAGGATGCCCATAACTCCGAGGCGCTGCACGAGGCGCGGGCGCGGCACAGGTCTTTGCACAAGACCTATCGTGGCGCGCAATCGGCCAAGCGGGACCGCGACGGGCGCTGAGGTTACCGGGGCGCGCTGGCCCAGGCCAGTTGTGCCTCGGTCTCGACCGCGCAAGGGCGCACGGCGCGCAGGCGGATCAGCGCCGCCTGCGCGTCCTCGCCCGCCTCGACCATCAGCCGCAGCACCGCCATGCCCGAGCGCCCGCAACCGCCATAGCAATGCGCCAGCACCCCGCCGCCGCTGGAGAGGATCCCTGCTGCCAGCGCCGAGACCTCGGGCCAGGCCGCCACGACCCCCTGCCCCGGCGCACCGAAATCGACGATGGGCAGGTGCCGCCAGCCGATGCCGTTCCGGGCCAGGTCTTCGCCCAGATGCGCCGCCCCGGTCCCCGCCATCTCGGGCAGGGTCGTCATCGACAGAACCAGGTCGGGCTGCCAGTCCAGAATCCTTGAGAAATCAACATCGTAAGACACACCCCGCCCCGGCAAGCGACACAGGCCAAGCCGACCGCCACCAACCGCAAGGTCGTGGATCGTGAAGCCCACGCTCATCCGTCCATGACGATCACGTAGAGGATGATCCCGCCCACCAGCAGCACCAGCGCCAGCGCCAGCAGGATCGGCACCAGCGTCAAGCGGCGCAGCCAGCGCGCCTCGGCCCAACCGCGCACCGACAGCACGATCAGAGCGATGACCAGCGCCGCCGCCTGAAAGCCGAGAAACCCCTCGATCCGGTTCAGCCCGCGGGCGAAGCCATCGCCGGTCGGCGGCTGAAACATGGCGTTCACCGACAGCGCCACAGCGACCGCCCAAAGCGCCAGCAAGACCCAGATCACACCCAATCGCATCGCCCTGTTCCCCCTTGTCCGGGGCCAGCCTAGCGCAGACGGGCCCCTTTCCCAAAGGCTCAGATCACCTGACCGGGATAGGATGCGGCCCAATCGGCCAGGAACGCGGCCACGGCGTCATCCGCCGCGAACCCGATCGCGCGCCTTGGCAGGGCCACGCCATGCTCCAGCGCCAGCCGCAGACAGGCGACATGGTCGCGTTCCGCCCGTGCGGGGCAGTTCTCGGAGCCGTGGATGATCGTCGACAGCAACGTGCCGCCGTAGGCGTTGACATGGGCCAGGTCCGGTTTCAGCGACAGCAGATAGGCCATCTCTTCCGGCAACCCCTCCCATCCCGCGATCTGCACGGGCGTCAACCCGCTGCCATCCGGGCGGTCATATTCGACGCCGAGCGCCACCAGCGCCCGGATATGGGGCAGTTTGCCGGGCAGGCCCACGATCTCGCGGAGGATGTTGCGATAGGCGTCTGGCAGTTTCGCGGGGTCGATCCAGGTTTCCTCCGGCACCGCGCCCTCGGCGGCCATGGCCAGCAGGCCCTCGTCCCGTGTCAGGTCGGTGGCCTTGCCGCGCGCCTCGATGGCGCGGGCCAGGTCGGTATTGCCGAAAACGCGCGCATAGCCATAGGCCGACGCGCCCTGATGCACGCGCGCGGGGTCCGCGCCGGCCTCCAGCAGCAGCGCGACCATTTCGGCATCGCACATGCGCCGCGCGGCCTGGTGCAGGGCGGGCATGGTCCAGGGGGCCTCGCCGCCCACCTCGCTCTCGTCGAAATCATCGGCCCGCGCGCCGTTCTCCAGCAGCATCCGCACCGCCGCGTGGTCGTGGAAATCCATCGCGCGCAGCAGGGCGTTTGTGCGCTTTGGGTCGGCCCCCGCGGCCAGCAACAGGCGCAGCCCCTCGTGATGGCCAAGCTCGGTCGAATGATAAAGAGATTCACCATCATTCGGGTCGGCCCCGTGATCCAGCAGCCACTCGGCCAGCACCATGTTATCGGCATGGCCGATGGCGAAATAGAGCGGCGACAGCATGTGGTCGGAGCCTTGCGCAGCCGGCGCGCCCCGGTTCACATCGGCGCCGTGATCGAGCAACATCCGCGCAATCGCCAGCATGTCGCCCTCCCGCTCGGGCCAGAGCCGGAACATGCGCGATTGCGCCAGATGCACCAGCGGCGGGGCCATGCCGCGCAACTCGGTCGCGGCGGAAGGATTTTTGGCCAGTGTCGCGGCGACGGCATCACGATTATAGAGCGCCACCTCCAGCCCGAAACTGCCATCGGCAAGGTCGGGGGTCTCCGCAAGCAACCGCTCCACCACCTCCACCTGCCCGTGATGCAGCGCGATCTTGAGGCGTTGCAGCTTTGCCGCGCGGTCCATCCCCATGATCTCGACCGCCTCTTTCAGGGCGGGCCAGCTGGCAAAACTGTTCTCGCGCGCGATCACATGCAGGTAATCGGCGTGCTTCAGGGCCTGGCCCTCGGGGCGCGGCTGATAGGTGGCAATGCGGGCGCGCGCATCTGGGGTTCCGGCCTCATGGGCCTGCCTCAGCGCCTTGGCATCGCGGCGCAACCTGTCTAGGGTTTTCGTCATCGGCTTACCTTTCATACCGCCCGCGATCCGCTTGATCGGGCAAAGGTCAAACCGAAGGGTATGTCCGTTCGATAACAGGGGGTGCCGGTGACGGCTTTCCGCGGATCTGGATGCCTCACCCCGAAGGCTGTTGCACAATAGCCTGAAACGCCGGGCTTCACAATTCCCGCATTGCCGGATGGCCAAACTGTGGTAATTTCAAGGCCATGGCAGAGTGGGCGTTCAGATCCGCCTGCCGGGCGGAGCAGACATGCCGAAGATCAACGTTACGGAAAATGGTGAGGTCACCGTTGGTGACAACGATTCCGTACGCGTGGACATCCCCGGCGGCGGGGCGGTGACGATCTCGGCCGATCCCAATGACGATGTGGACAAGATCAGGATCGAGTTCCGTGACGACAGCCATTCCGACTACGTCACGATCAACCTGTCCAGCTTCGACCAGGACGACCTCCGGATCGACATCCACCATTACGATCCCTCCGATTCGATCTCGCTCCTGGGGGCGCTGTCGACCTGGGTCGATCCGAACAACCCCGATGAATACCAGTTCACCTATCTGGGCGCCGACGGAGAGGTGCATACCGGATTCATTCGCGCCAAGGACGGCGGCGAGAAGGATTTCACCGATCCCTTCCAGCCCATTCAGTTCATGTGTTTCGGCGATGGCACCCTGATTGCCACGCCCGAGGGCGAGGTGCCCATCGAGATGCTTCAGGTCGGCGATCTTGTCCTGACCCGCGACAGCGGCGCGATGCCCATCCGCTGGATCGGACGGCGGCACATGGACGGGCTGGCCCTGGCCCGCGCGCAGTATCTGCGCCCCATCGCGGTGCGCGCCGGGGCGCTTGGCGACGGGCTGCCGGTGCAGGATCTGATCCTGTCGCCCAATCACCGCGTCCTTCTGACCGACTGGCGGGCCGAGTATCTCTTTGGCGAGGCCGAGGTTCTCGTGGCCATCAAGGCGCTGGTCAACGACCACAGCATCTTGTGGCAGAGCGGGGCCTGCGGCGTGACCTATTATCACATCCTGCTGGACAGCCACGAGGTTCTGCTGTCGAACGGGCTGCCCGCCGAAAGCCTGATGCCCGGTCCGATGGCCATGCAGTCGCTGGACAGCCAGTCCATCCGCGAGATCCATGAGATCTTCCCCGAGTTGTGCGGCCTGGACACCGATCCCGGCGATCCCGCGCGGGCGATCCTCAAGACCTATGAAGGCGCGATCATGGGGCGCGTCGCGGCGTGAGGCACGGTGCCGGTGCTTGTCTGCCACCGCGCCGCGCGCCTATGCTGCCAAAATGAGCAAGAGGGAAGACCAGGCCCAACAGCGTACCGAGCAGGCCGAGGAGCGCACTGATTGGGCGCAGGACCGCACCATCCTGGCCAATGAGCGCACGTTCAATTCCTGGATGGGCACCGGGCTTGGCTGTATCGGCGTGGCCATCGCACTGAGGGCCGTGTTCGGCGCGTTCGAGCCGACCTGGGCGGCCAAGCTGGTGGCCTCGACCTTCCTCCTGATCGCGGTGCTGATCTTCTGGTCGGCGCGCAACCGGGCGCATGAGACGCATGAGCGGCTGAACAGCACCGATGCAAAGCCGATCCAGCGCAAGAATTTCACCCGGCTGGCGATTGTCATGACCACGGCCACCCTTCTTGTCGGCGCAATCCTGTGGATGCTGTAGCGGGCGGGTTGTTGCAGGCGCGGCGCGGCGCTACACCTTTGGCCTGAACCGCAGGGGGATCGCGAGCAATGACAGACACGCAGACCGGCACCGGCTACCAGGTGCTCGCACGCAAATACCGCCCCGCCAGCTTTGCCGACCTGAAGGGGCAGGAGGCGATGGTGCGCACCCTCAAGAACGCCTTCGCCGCCGACCGGATCGCGCAGGCCTTCATCCTGACGGGCATTCGCGGCACCGGCAAGACCACCACCGCGCGGATCATCGCCAAGGGGCTGAACTGCACCGGGCCGGACGGCACCGGCGGCCCCACGACGGAACCCTGCGGGCAATGCCGCAACTGCGTGGGCATCATGGCGGGGCAGCATGTCGACGTGATCGAGATGGACGGCGCCAGCCAGACCAAGATCGACGACATCCGCTCGAACGTGCTGGACTCGGTGCATTACGCCCCCGCCACCGCGCGTTTCAAGGTCTATATCATCGACGAGGTTCACATGCTCTCGACCAGCGCCTTCAACGCGCTGCTGAAAACGCTGGAGGAGCCGCCCGCCCATGTGAAATTCATCTTCGCCACCACCGAGATCCGCAAGGTTCCGGTCACGGTCCTGTCGCGCTGCCAGCGTTTCGATCTGCGCCGGATCGAGCCCGAGGTGATGATCGCCCACCTGAAGTCCATCGCCACTGCCGAAAATGCCGAGATCGCCGAGGAGGCGCTGGCGCTTATCACCCGCGCCGCCGAAGGCTCGGTCCGCGACGCGATGAGCCTGATGGACCAGGCCATTTCCCACGGCGCGGGCGAGACCACCGCCGACCAGGTCCGCGCCATGCTGGGGCTGGCCGATCGGGGCCGGGTCATGGACCTCTTCGATCACATAATGTCGGGCAACGCGGCGGGCGCGCTGGACGAGTTGGGCGCGCAATATGCCGATGGCGCCGACCCGATGGCGGTCTTGCGGGATCTGGCCGAGATCACCCATTGGCTGAGCGTCATCCGCATCACGCCCGACGCCGCCGAAGACCCCACCATCGGCCCGGATGAACGCACGCGCGGGCAGGCGATGGCCGCCAAGCTGTCGATGCGGGTGCTGACCCGGACCTGGCAGATGCTTCTGAAGGCGCTGGAGGAGGTGGCGATTGCCCCCAACGCGATGATGGCCGCCGAAATGGCGGTGATCCGGTTGACCCATGTGGCCGACCTGCCGCCGCCCGAAGACCTGCTGCGCAAGCTGAGTGACATGCCGGTGCCGCCCGCCCCCGCCGCGCCATCGCCCGCCCCCCAGGGCGGTCCCGGCCCCCGCGCCCACGCCCCGCGCGGCCCCTCGGGCGGCGCGGCCCCGGCGCTGGAGGCGCAATCCGACACCGCGCTGGCCCATTACGCGACGTTCGACCGGGTGGTCGCGCTGATCGAATCCAACCGCGACATCAAGCTGCTGATCGAGGTGAAATCCTGCCTGCGCCTGGTCTCCTACGCGCCGGGACGCATCACGTTCCAGCCGACCGACCGTGCGCCACAGGACCTCGCGCCGCGGCTGGCGCAGAGCCTGAAGAACTGGACCGGCGTACGCTGGACGGTGAGCCTGGCCAACGAGGGCGGCGGCCCGACGCTGGAGGAACAGGCCAATGCCGAACGCGACGCGCTCAGGGAAAAGGCGCTGGAGCATCCCCTGATGCAGGCCGTCCTGCACGCCTTCCCGCAGGCGAAGATCACCGAGATCCGCAGCCGCGAGGACATGGCCGATGAGGCCGCCGTCACCGCCCTGCCCGAGGTCGAGGATGAATGGGACCCTTTCGAGGAGGACTGACGCCGCCTTGTGCGACGCGCCTCGCGCCCGTATCTACAGACCAACGCGATTGATCAGAGGAACGTGACGATGCTGAAAGGTTTGGGCCAGCTTGGCGACATGGCCAAGGTGATGAAACAGGCGCAGGAAATGCAGGGCAAGATGGCCGAGATGCAGGAAACCCTCGCCACGATCACGGTCGAGGGCTCCTCGGGCGCGGGCCTCGTGCGCGCCACGGCCACCGCCAAGGGTGAATTGACGGGGCTGGATATCGACCCCTCGATCTTCGATCCCAATGAAAAGGAAGTGGTCGAGGACCTGATCCTGGCCGCGATCAAGGATGCGCAGGTCAAGGCGCAGGAGCGCAGCCAAAAGGAAATGGCGCGCCTGACCGAAGGGCTGAACCTGCCCGAAGGCATGAAGCTGCCGTTCTGATCTTGGCCGACGCCCCGCGCGATATCGAGGCCCTGATCGAGGTCATGGCCAAGCTGCCCGGTCTCGGCCCCCGCTCGGCCCGGCGCGCGGTCTTGCACCTGATCAAGAAGCGCGCGCTTCTGATGACGCCGCTGGCCGACCTGATGATGTCGGTCGCGGCCTCGGCGCGCGAATGCCTGACCTGCGGCAATATCGGAACATCCGAAACCTGCGCCATCTGCCTCAGCGAAAAACGCGCCAACGGCCAGATTTGCGTGGTCGAGGATGTCGCCGACCTCTGGGCGATGGAACGCGGCCAGGTGTTTTCCGGCCGCTACCATGTGCTTGGCGGTACGCTGTCGGCGCTGGATGCGGTGGGGCCGGAGGATCTGCGCATCCCCAAGCTCATGGACCGGCTGGAGCGCGAGGGCGTGACCGAAGTGATCCTGGCCCTGAACGCGACGGTGGATGGCCAGACCACCGCCCATTACATCGCGGGCGAATTGGAGCCGCGCAATATCGAGGTCACCTCGCTGGCCCAGGGCGTGCCCATCGGCGGTGAACTGGATTACCTCGACGATGGCACGATCTCCGCCGCTTTGCGCGCCCGCAAGGCGTTCTGACGTCAGGATCAAAGATGCCGCTGACATGCGCCAGGGCGGATCCTCGACCGGCGCATAGCACCCGCGCCGCAAGCCTCAACATCCGCATCCCCGGCCCCTTCCGCATGACTCCCTGGCAAAGGATCGCCGGACAGGATGAGATCAATTTGACTAAAATTTTCCTTCTTTGTTCCGTAAATATCCCGGGGAGCGCGAGGGGCTGGCCCCTCGCTCCCGCCCTCTCCCCTCAGCGCATCGGCGCGAAAATCGCCTCCTGCAAGGAACAGTCCCGCGCCACGTCCCGCCCGCATTCGCGGGGGTCAAGGTCGCGGGTCAGGCAGATGCGGATCTCCTGCACGCGACCATCGCGGCAGGTCACGGTCGTGGTCTCGTCGCGCAGATCCGGGTTCTCCTCCAGGAAGGCTTCCTCGATCACCTCGGCGGGCAGGCGCACCTCGCGGCCCAGGTTGCGCAGGAGGTCGGGGCGCGTCACCCGCTCATAGGCAAGCCGGGACAGGGCGAAATAGTCACGGGCCGACAGGCCGGAACAGACCCCGTGCTTGTTCCACTGGTGCCAGGCCAGCCCGCTCGATCCCATGATATCGGCCATATCCGCCGTCATCCCGCGCGAGGGATTGCGCTCACTTGTCGGGCAATAGCTTGGCCAGCCCGCCTCGTATTGCGGCCAGAGCCCGTGCAGGGTGAAGCCGAACCCCTGCCCCGGATCGCATTGCGGCGAGCCGCGCCCGTCGCCTTCGATCGCGCACCATGTCGGGGTCCAGCTCAAGGCCAGCACGTAATAGTCGAACGCGCCTGCGCGCTCGCCCTCGGCCCGTGCCGCGCCCGCGATCAGCATCAGTGCCATGATCAGTCGTATCATTTGCCCTTCCCTCCCGGCTTTATCCTGCTTATATACGCCACGACCTCCCTTACAACGACGTCACGCCAGGCCAGACCCGGCGAGCCGTTTCCCGGCACGGGAGAGATTTGCGAAACCCAAGGAGCCGCTCAAGATGAACAAACCGATCATGGCCAAAGCCACCGCTGTCTGGCTGGTCGACAACACCACGCTCAGCTTCCGTCAGATCGGCGATTTCTGCGGGTTGCACGAGCTTGAGGTGCAGGGCATCGCCGATGGTGACGTGGCCGCCGGTGTCAAGGGGTTCGATCCGATTGCCAACAATCAGCTGACCCAGGAAGAGATCGACACCGCCGAGAAGGATCCCTCCCACAAGCTGAAGCTCAAGTTCAACCCGTCTGCCGTGGGCGAGGAAAAGCGCCGCGGGCCGCGCTACACGCCGCTCAGCAAGCGCCAGGATCGTCCGGCCTCGATCCTGTGGCTGGTCAAGTTCCACCCCGAGCTGACCGATGGCCAGATCTCCAAGCTGGTCGGCACCACCAAGCCGACGATCCAGGCGATTCGCGAGCGCACGCATTGGAACATCGCCAATATCCAGCCGATCGACCCGGTGGCGCTTGGCCTGTGCAAGCAATCCGAGCTTGACGCCGTGGTGCAGAAGGCGGCGGCCAAGATCGCGGCCGAGGGCGGAGGCATGACCGATGACGAACGCCGCAAGCTGGTCTCGACCGAGCAATCGCTCGGCATGGAACCCGAGGCGCGGATTCCTTCCGCGATTTCGGGGCTGGAAACCTTCTCGCTCAGCGACAGTTCGGATCGCGATGAAGAGGAGGACGACGACAAGGACGAAAAGGATGTCCGCGACGCCGACAGTTTCTTCAACCTGCCCGACAGCGAGGACGACGACGAGGATGATGAGGACGACCGCCGCTGAGGCCCTCACCTCCGTGACAGCGAACACCCCCTGCCGGTCCCGCCGCAGGGGGTTTTTCGTGGCCGTTCGACTGCCGTGATCAGGGAACGCGTCGGCTTGTCCCGGCCTGCCTCGGGCCCGGGCTGCGGACAGCGGGGTTGATCTTGGTCAATGCGACGTTCGCCGCGTGCCCGAGAATGGAGGCTCATTCACCGACAAAAGCCGGGAGGCCCCGCCATGCGTAAGTTCCTTGCCGCCTTCACCTGTTTCACGACGCTTCTTGCCACGCCCCTTGCAGCGCAGCAAGATGACCCGCTGTGTGAGGATCTGTGGTTCGCCCGCAACCTGATCCATGATCGCGCCGGGTATTGCTTTTCGTCGCCCCTTGGCCAAGCCCAGTTCGACAACTCGGATTGCACGACCCGCAATGCGACGCTGGCCCCGGCACAGGCGGCACAGGTCGCCCGCATCCGCCAGTCCGAGTCCCAGTATTCCTGCAACCTCGACACCAACCGCACCTGGCTGACCTACCCCGATGAGCTGGAGCCCTATCGGCGCATGGCCGATGTTCCGGTGCGCGATTTCGGGGCCACGGGTTGCATCGGCTATCGCGGCCCGGTGCTGACGCTGCGCAATGGCGCGAGCCACGCCGCCGCCGCGATTGGCCAGCTCCGGCCCGGAGCCTCGATCACCTTTGCCCATTGGCCGCTGAACGGGTGGAGCTATGTCTCGATCTATCCGCAAGGATACGCGCCCGACGGACCTGCCGATTGGGGATGGGTGGCTATCGGCGAGGGCATGCCGCCTTGCGACAGCTACGCCGGGTAAGGTGGTTCAATGCGCCGCAGAGGTGACGTTATCCAGAAGCGTGCGGCCACCATCGACGGTGATCAGCTCGCCGGTGACGAACGCCGCCCCGTCCGAGCACAGGAACTGCACCGCACTGGCCACCTCGCGCGCCGATCCGATGCGGCCAAGCGGGGTACATTCCTTGATCTCGGCGCGCAACTCGCGGTTGCCCTTCAGCGTCTCCTTCAGGCTGTGCGACATCAATGATCCGAACGCCACCCCGTTCACCCGGATACGTTTGGGTGCCAGCGCCACGGCCAGGCTGCGCGTCACCTGGTCCAGCGCCGCCGCGCTGACCGAATAGGCCAGAAGATCGGGATGGGTGCGCCGCGCCGCGATCGAGGACAGGTTGACGATCGCCCCGACCGTGCCATCCTCGTTCCCGTCTTCCTCGGCCTGTTCGATCATCCGCTTGGCGACCGACTGGCTGAGCCTGAGCGCGGTATACATGTTCTGCTCCATCAGCACCTTGACGGTGTCGTCCGAAGCATCCAGCGGATCGCTTTCCTTGACCTGCCGGGCGGCGTTGATCAGGATATCGACCCGGTCGAAAGCGTCGATGGTGGCCGAGACCAGGTTGGCCACGGTCAGTTTCTCGCGCAGGTCGCCCGCGAAGAACCGGGCCTGGCCGCGCTCATCCTCGACATTGCCGACCTCATCAGCCAGCCGCGCCTCGTCGCGGTCGGCCAGCATCACATTGGCCCCGCGTTCGATGAAATGGCGCGCGATGGCAAGGCCGACGCCATTGGCGGCACCGGTGATGATCGCGGTCTTGCCTTCGATGGATAGGGACATCTGCGGTCTCTCCCGTTGATCAGGTCCGGCGCGCCGTTTTCGGCTTGCCTGCCTGATAGAGTTTGTAGCCGCCGATCTCGGCCAGCATCTTGCCGGTCCCGAAATGCGCCTTGAGCGTCGCCTCATAAGGCAGGTGGCGGTTGGCCACCATGAAGAACTGGCCCGAGGGTTTCAGCATCCGCGCGGCAGCGGCGATGAAGGCCTGCCCGAGGCCCGGGTCGGCGGCGCGGTCGGTGTGGAAGGGCGGGTTGGACAGGATCGCGTCATAGCGCCGGTTGGGGGTATGGGTGGTCGCATCGTCCCAGATGAGCCTCGCGCGCGGATCGGTGACGTTCCGGCGCACGGCCTCCAGCGCCGACCACTCGGCCTCGATCAGGTCGAGCCTGTCGATGCCCTCCTGCTCCTCCAATACCGAGGCGGCCAGGTAACCCCAGCCGGCCCCCAGATCGGCCACATCCCCCTTGAGTTGCGGCACGAGGGCGGCCAGCAATTCGGACCCTGCATCCGGGCCACCGGGGGAAAACATGCCCGGCGCGGTGATCCAGCGATCCTCGACCAATGCGGGGGCGGCGGCCCATTCGGCGATCTCCTGCGGCACGGTGTCGGGACGGGTCAGCCAGAAGAGCTTGCCATGCGATTTCGACAGCACGCCATCGACCGGCAGCAGTTTGCGCACGGCTTTCAGCACCGATTCGATGCCCTCGGTCTTCTGCCCGTCCACCGCGACGACTCCGCCGGGGGTGACACGGGCCATCGCCTCGGCCACCAGCGACAGGGTCTCGGGTTTCGATTTCACGATCTGGACCAGCGCCGCGCCGTATTGGCCCTCCGCCGCCACGACCGCATCAATGCCGCGTGCCGTCAGCCGCGCATGATCGGGGTAGAAGCCCTGCACCGCCTGCACCGCGCCCAAGCCGCTGAAATCGGCCTCGCCGCGTGCGCGCAAGACAAGGCTGCGCGCCCCATCAGGCCACGCCAGGTCACCGCTATCCAGCGCAAGGGTCCAACGATTTGGGGTCATGAGCGGCCCGAGGAAAAGCGTGCTATTCCTCTTTCTCCATGGTGCATTGCAGGGGATGCTGGTTGCGGCGGGCGAAATCCATCACCTGCGCCACCTTGGTTTCGGCAATCTCGTAGGAAAACACACCGACAACGGCCACGCCCTTCTTGTGGACGGTCAACATGATCTCGACCGCCTGCGAATGGGTGATGCCGAAAAAGCGTTCCAGAACATGCACGACGAACTCCATCGGGGTGTAGTCGTCATTCAGCAGCAGCACCTTGTAAAGCGGCGGACGCTGCGTCTTCGGCTTGGTCTGGGTCAGCACATCGGCACTGTCCCCGGTCTTGGGGGCCTTGGTCATCGCTGTCAGCGGGTGCAGAATCATTACGCCTTCCGGGTGGGATCGCATTGGGGTCGTGGTGATCCCAGTATATAGGCTGCATGCGCTATGGGAAAAGGGGGCGATTTCAGGCCCTGCCCCGGCGGAAAGGATCAAATGCACAGGAAAATCGAAACAATCGGCTTCGATGCGGACGATACGCTGTGGCAGAACGAAACCTTCTTTCACCTGACCCATGATCGCTTCGCGGAGCTTCTGGCCGATTACACCGAACGCGATCACCTGTTGGAGCGCCTGCTGGAGGCCGAGCGCCGCAACCTTGGCCATTACGGGTTCGGCATCAAGGGCTTCATGCTGTCGATGATCGAAACCGCCATCGAGGTGACGGAACAGAAGGTGCCCGCGCGGGTGATTTCGGATATTCTCGACGCAGGGCACGAGATGCTGCGCCACCCCGTCCACCTGCTGCCCCATGCGCAGGAAACGGTCGAGGCACTGGCGGGCACGCATCGGATCGTGCTCATCACCAAGGGCGACCTCCTGGATCAGGAGCGCAAGCTGGCCGCGTCCGGCCTGGGCGAGTTTTTCGACGGGGTCGAGATCGTCAGCCACAAGACGCCCGAGATCTACGCCCGCGCCTTTGCGGATAGCGGCGCGGCGCGCGCCATGATGATCGGCAATTCGATGAAATCCGACGTGGTTCCCGCGCTGGAGGCCGGGGCCTGGGGTATCTACGTGCCGCATGGCCTGACCTGGGCGCTGGAACATGCCGAGACGCCCGAGGATCACCCGAGGTTCCGCGAGATCGCTGATCTGGGCGCGCTGCCCGCGTTGCTGGACGAGATCGAGGGCTGATCGGGGTTGCCGCGACCGCCCCTCAGCTCCTAGGGTTGCGTCAGGGGGGACAACTCATGGCGTTTTCGTTCGACACGCTGGTATCCGACATCCGCCAAGCGGCCAAAGCGCCGGATGCGGAGGCGGCAATCCGCGAGGTGCTGACCGCGGCCGTTGCCGATCCCGCCCCCCTGATCGCCGCGACGCCCGAGGATGGTGAGGACGAGATCCTCTATTTCGAGGATGAAACCCTTTCGATCTGGCGCTGCCGCTTTCACCCGCACGAGGCGATTCCGGCGCATGAGCACAAGCTGAAAGTGCTGATAGCGGGCTATGCGGGCGGCGAGACCTCCGCGCTCTACCGGCGCGGACCGGGCGGGTTGGAGCATATCGAGACCGTCACCGCGCGGGCCGGTGATGTCATCACGCTCGACAGGGACGCGATCCACACCGTCACCACCGAGGGCGGCGCGCCGTCGCTGGCGATCCATGTCTATCTCGGGCCCCTGACCGCGTTGCAGCGCGACCTCTTCGACCCCGAGACAGGCGCAGCGGTGGCCTTCACGATGGAGAGTTTCGAGGCGATGAAGCGGCCCGTCTGAAGGCCCCGATGTCCGTTCCGGCCTCTGACCGGTCGCCTTGCGGGTTGACGTCACGAACCATCGGCGCACCCTGCCCGCAAACTGGCAAGGGAAGGTTGCTGAGATGGACGACGACACCCCCGGATCGGACCCCTGTTTCGCGCATCACCTCGTGGACGGCCATGTGATCGACCCGGAAACCGCGCGCGACGTGGCCACCTTCCGCAAGGCCGAGCGGACCCGGCTCTATGCCCTGCGCAAGGCGATGCCGGTCGAGGATCAGCGCGCGATGGCAGGACAGATCGCGGCACGGCTCGATGCCCTGCTGCCCGATCCGGCGGGCACAACCATCGCCGCCTATTGGCCTATCCGGGGCGAGATCGACCTGCGCGACTGGCTCGCCTCGGCCCATCGGCGCGGCGCGCGGCTGTCGCTGCCGGTGATCGTGCAGAAACATGCGCCGGTCGCGTTCCACCGCTGGCAACCGGGCGCGGCCATGACGCGCGGCGTCTGGAACATCCCCGTCCCGGTCGAGGCGCAACCCGTCACCCCCGATACCGTCATCGTGCCGCTTCTGGGCGTGGACGAGGCGGGCTATCGGCTCGGCAATGGCGGCGGCTATTACGACCGGACCCTGGCGCGCGCACCCGCAGGCACGGTGATCATCGGCGTCGGGCAGCCCTTCGCGGCGATGCGCACGATCTATCCGATGCCCTGGGACATCCCGATGCAGCGGGTGATCCTGGGTGACGGCACGGTGCGCGCATACCCGTAAGACCCCTTCTTTGTTCTTCAAATATCCAGATCGCCCGCGTCAGCGGGCGCGGATCGGCGCAGCCCACAGGCTGCGGCGACACGTCCTCAATTGACTCTGCCATTAATTAACGCATATGTTATATACATGTCTTCGCGCCCCGACCCCTCGCTTGCGACTCAATTCGCCGCCCTTGGCGACCCGACGCGGCTGGCCATCGTCGACCGCCTGATCGCGGACGGCCCGCTGCCTGCAGGCGCGTTGCAGGACGTGGCCGACATCTCCGCCCCTGCCATTTCCCGCCACCTCAAGGTGCTGCGCCAGGCGGGGCTGGTGCAGCAGCGCGTCGATGCGCAACGCCGCATCTACGCGGTGGACCCGGAGGCGATCCGCGCCATCGGCACCTGGACCATCACCCGCAAGGAGTTCTGGCAGGGCAGCCTCGACAGGCTCGCCGTCCTGCTGGACCCGGATAAGGATTGACCGCCATGCCCGATCTCGACCTGACCCGCCATTACGCCGCCCCGCCCGAGGATGTGTTCCGCGCCGTGACCGACCCCGATATGCTGGCGCAATGGTGGGGGCCGGAAGGCGTGCGCGTCGAAAGCGGTGATCTGGATTTCACCCGCACCGGCGCCTGGGGCTCGGTCATGATCAATGGTGAAGGCGGGCGCTACAAGGTGACGGGCCAGGTCACCCATGTCGATCCGCCCCGGTCGGTCGGCTTCACCTGGGCCTGGCATGACGATGAGGACAGGCGCGGCGCGGAAAGCCATGTGACCTTCACGGTCGAGGCGGATGGCGCGGGAGGCACGACCTTCCGGCTGCAACATATGGATCTGCCCGGCGCGGAGGCCGCCGAGAACCACAACCGGGGATGGACCTCATCCCTCAACAAGCTGGACGCGACCCTCGCGCCCTGACCAACCAGGAGGACTACCCCAATGTCGCATTATCTCTTTGTCTATCACGGCGGCTCCATGCCCGAAACCGAGGAAGAAGGCGCGAGGGTCATGGCCGCCTGGGGGGCCTGGATGGAGGGCCTGGGTGCGGCGATCGTCGATGGCGGCGCGCCTGTCGGCATGTCGAAAACCGTCAGCGCAGGCGGCGTGACGGATGACGGCGGATCGAACCCATGTTCGGGCTATACCATTGTCGAGGCCCCGGATCAGGACGCCGCCTGCAAGATGGCCGCGGGCTGCCCGATCAATGACGCGGGCGGGTCGGTCGAGGTGGCGGAAATCCTGCCGATGAGCACCGCTGGCACGCCTGTGACGTGAACGTGTCTTGCGCGTGTGGGCATCGGCCCGCAGGGTCAGCGGAACCTTTCGTTACCCGGACCCGCCCATGCTCGACGCCCGCCTGCTGCCGCTGCAACGCCGCCTGACCCACCCACCGGCGGAATTGCTGCATGGTTTGGGCGTGCGCCCGGACCACATCACGCTGGCGGGTTTCGCTATCGGGATACTGGCCCTGCCCGCGATCTGGGCCGGGTTCTACGGGATCGGCCTTGTGCTGATCCTGATCAACCGCGTGGCGGACGGGCTGGACGGGGCCGTCGCGCGGATGGGCACTCCCACCGATCGCGGGGCCTTCCTCGACATCGCGCTGGATTTCGTCTTCTACGCGGCGGTTCCGCTTGGCTTTGCGCTGGCCGACCCGTCGCGCAACGCGCTGCCCGCCGCCGTTCTGATCTTCAGCTTCGTGGGCACCGGATCGTCCTTCCTTGCTTTTTCGGTCCTGGCCGAGAAACAGCGGCTGACGGCCGAGGACTTCCCCACCAAGGGGCTCTACTATCTCGGCGGGTTGACAGAAGGGTTCGAGACCATCCTCTTTTTCGTCGCCTTCTGCCTGTGGCCGGGGGCGTTCATCTGGCTGGCCTATCTCTTCGCCGCCATGGCGCTGATCACCACCGTCGCGCGCTGGATGATGGGCTGGCAGGTTTTCGCGCCTGAGCCTTAGGCAAGTCCGCGCGAATCTGGCACAGTCGGCGGATGCAAGCGAAACATGTGGAACTGGTGACGGCGATTGCCGAGGCGGGCAGCCTCGGCGCGGCGGCGCTGCGTCTGAACAAATCACAACCGGCGCTGTCCAAGGCGCTGCAGGCCGCCGAGCGCGACCTCGGCTGCCAGATCTTCCATCGCGGCCCGCATGGCGTCGTGCCCACCGTCGAGGGGGAGCGCGTCGTTGACCGCTGCCGCCTGATCGCGCGCGACCTGGCGCTGCTGGACGAGGACATCGCGCAGATGCAGGGCGGGGTTCACGGCACCCTCAATGTCGTTGTCTCGCCCTTCGCCGCCGTCAAGATCCTGCCGCCCGTGCTGACCCGTTTCGCGCGGCGGTTTCCCTCCGTGCAGGTGCAGGTCGTCGGCGGCCATTCCAGCCGCGCCTACCAGATGCTGCGCGCAAGACGGGCCGATTTCGTCATCGGACCGGCCCCCGAGCCCGAGACCACCGTTGGCCTGCGCGCGCGCCACCTGGTCAGCACGTCCATCACCATCGTCACCGGCGAAGGCTCGCGCTACCTGACCCAGACCTCGCCGGAGGCGCTGCAACAGGCGCAATGGCTGCTGATCGGCCCGCGTGAGAGGCGCGCGACCTTCGCCGCCTATTTCGAGGCGCGCGGAATGCAGGCCCCGACGCCGATCCTGTGCTCCGATTCCATCCTGACCATCCTGTCGATGCTGGAAGGGACGGACCTGCTCTGCTCCTTCCCCACGCTGCTGGTGCGCGATGTCGCCCGCAGATGGCAGATCGCCACGCTGGACCTCGACTTCGACTTTCCCGAGATCTCGATCTCGCTGACCTCGGAACTGGCCCGCGTGCCGACCATGGCCGGACTCGCCTTCGAGGATCTGGTGATCGAGGAGGCGGCGCGGCTGGCCGCCCCATAACCAAAGCTCATGTCAGTGAGGATGAACGATTTGTCTGTTATGGTTTCCCTGCGTAACCTGCGCGAAGCGAATTGGGACCGGAAAATCTGTGGGGAGGACGCTCGTTGAACATCCTGTTCATCATGTATGACCAATTGCGGTTCGATTACCTGAGCTGCGCCGGGCATCCGCATCTGCACACGCCCAATTTCGACCGCGTCGCGGCGAAGGGCGTCCGCTTCACCAATGCCTATACCCAATCGCCGGTCTGCGGCCCAAGCCGGATGAGCTTTTACACCGGGCGCTATGCCTCCAGCCACGGCGCGCAGTGGAACGGCTACCCCCTGCGGGTGGGCGAAATGACGCTCGGCGACCACCTGCGCGCGGCGGGGGTGGATACGTGGCTGCTCGGCAAGACCCATATGAAGCCCGACACCGCCGGGATGGCGCGCCTGGGGATTGACCCCGACAGCACTATCGGCAGGCGGCAGGCCGAATGCGGCTTTGACGTCTGGGTGCGCGATGACGGGCTCTGGGGCGAGGGGCCGGACGGGTTCTATGACCCCAAGCCCTCGCCCTATAACGCCTATCTCAAGTCGAAAGGTTATGACGGCAGCAATCCCTGGGCCGATTATGCCAATGCCGGGATTGAAGGCGGGCAGAAGGCCTCGGGCTGGATGTTCATGAATGCCGACAAGCCCGCCAATATCCGCGAGGAGGATAGCGAGACGCCCTGGCTGACCTCGGAAACGCTGGATTTCATGGACAGGACCGACGGCCCCTGGTGCGCGCATGTCAGCTATATCAAGCCGCATTGGCCCTATATCGTGCCCGCGCCCTATCACGACATGTATGGCGCGAACCACGTGCCCGCCGCGTCCCGAGACGCGCGCGAAAGGGATGACCCGCACCCCGTCTACGCCGCCTTCATGTCCAACAAGATTGCCAAGGCGTTCCAGCAAGACGAGGTCCGGCAAAAGGTCATCCCCGCCTATATGGGCCTGATCAAGCAATGCGACGACCAGTTGGGCCGCATCCTCGACCGGCTGGAGAAGACCGGGCAAATGGCCGACACCATGATCGTGCTGACCTCGGATCACGGCGATTACCTGGGCGATCACTGGTTGGGCGAAAAGGACATGTTCCACGATGCCTCGGCCAAGATCCCGATGATCATCTACGACCCGCGGGCCGAGGCCGACACCACCCGCGGCACCACCTGCGACGCGCTGGTCGAGGCGATTGACCTTGTGCCCACCTTCGTCGATGCAGCGGGCGGTGAAGTGGCGGGGCATATCCTCGAGGGGCGCAGCCTGGTCCCGTGGCTGCACGGGCAAGCGCCCGA
Organism: Alterinioella sp. B-7; assembly: GCF_056857775.1. NCBI lineage: Bacteria > Pseudomonadati > Pseudomonadota > Alphaproteobacteria > Rhodobacterales > Paracoccaceae > Alterinioella > Alterinioella sp. B-7. The sequence goes on along the minus strand of NZ_JBSXNT010000039.1, from coordinate 681,504 downwards.
GAATTGGCGCGAAGTGGTGATCAGCGAATATGACTACTGCCTGACCCAGATGCGCGACGCGGTCGGTGTGTCGAACGCGGATGCACGCCTCTTCATGGTCCATGACGGGCGCTTCAAGCTGATCCATGCCGAAGGCGGCTTTCGCCCGATGCTGTTCGATCTTGAAACCGACCCGGAGGAGTTCCACGATCTCGGCACCTCGCCCGATCACGCTGGAGAGGTTGCCCGCCTCTATCGCCACCTGACCCAATGGGGCCTGCGACTGTCGCAGCGGGTGACGCGCTCGGACGCCGATCTTGACGCCATGCGCGGGGCCTCGGCGCGGCGCGGCGTCCTGCCCTTCCTCAAGGACGGGACCGAAGTGCCCGAGGAACTGACCCGGAAATATCGCGGTCCGGTTGAACAGAATCACCTGAAGGAACCAACCCAATGAGTTTCGGTGCCACCGCCCCGAACGCGCCCGAACGGCGCATCGCGGATATCCTCGCCGTGTTCTTTGCGCTGGTCATCCTGCTCTATGCCGCCGGCGGGCCAATCAGCGATTTCGTGCGCTGGTTCATCGAGGCCACGACCGCCGATTTCGAGGAGCTTTCGCGCCGCGACCAGCGCGTCCTCCTGCGCGAGCACTGGCTCGGCGCTGCCTGGCGCTCGGTCGAGCGCGGGTTCCTGCAACCTACCGGCCTGATCCTGGGTCTGCCGATCCTCTTCGGCCTCGTGATCTCCTCGCTCACCCTGCATGACCGGCCAGGGCTGCGCTGGCTGAACTGGCTGCTCGCCATCGTCTCCATCGTCACGCTGACGCAATGGATCGTTGGCGTTTTCGCCACCGATGCGGGGCTGCTGCCCTCGGCCGATCCGATTGATTTCGTGATCTTCCCGCTAGCCTCCGCTGTCACGCTTTACCTGACCTGGCGCATGTTCGGCGGCTTCATCGCGGCCTTTTGCCTGTTCTGGGTGATCTATCTTTTCGTACGCGGCGACCTGCCCGCATGGATGGGCATCTTGCAAGGCTCGGACGCGCCCTTTGACCAGAACCTGCGCGCGATGGTGCAGAATTTCTGGTCGCAGACCGGCGGCATGTTCGGCCAGCCGATCCAGGTCGTGTCCGGCAACGTGCTGATCTTCATCGTCTTCGGCGCGGTGCTGATGGCGTCGGGCGCGGGCGACCTGCTGATGAAGATCGCCAACCGGCTGACGGGCGGGTTCATCGGCGGGGCGGCCCATGCCTCGGTCGCCTCCTCGGCCCTCTTCGGCACCCTGTCCGGCGCGGCGATTTCCAACGTTGTCTCGACCGGCGTGATGACCATTCCGGTGATCAAGCGCGCGGGCTTCCGGCCCGCCTTTGCCGGCGCGGTCGAGGCTGCGGCCTCGACCGGGGGCCAGATCATGCCCCCCGTGATGGGCGTCGTCGCCTTCTTCGTCGCGGGACAGATCGGGCTGGAATACCGCTATATCGTGGTTGCGGCGATCCTGCCCGCCTTCATGTATTACCTCGGCACCTTCATGGCGGTCTATTTCGAGGCCCGCCGCGCAGGCGTCGGCGCCCTGCCCGCCGATCAGCGTCCGGGCCTGACGGGGCGCGAGTATCGCCAATGCCTGGTCTTCATCATCCCGCTTGGCGTCCTCTCCACCTTCCTCTTCATCCAGCCTTCGGTGCCCAAGGCGGGCTTCTACGGCTTCGTCGCGGCGCTGGTCACGTCGCTGGCGCTTTTCCCCGAGTTCCGCAACCGCTCCAGGCTCTGGCATGCCTTTGCTGATGCGGGGCGGATGTCGGCCTCCATCGTGGTGATCGTGGCGGCGATCGGGTTGATCGTGGGGCTGATCCAGTTGTCGGGCTTTGCCGGGCGGCTGTCGCTTCTTCTGGCGCAACTGGCCGATGGGCCGCTCTTCATCGTGCTGATCGTGGTGGCGCTCGGTTCCATCGTGCTCGGCATGGGGCTGCCGCCGGGGGCGACCTATTTCATCATCGTCATCGCCCTCTCCTCCGGCATCGAGGCCGTGGGCATACCAGAGCTGACCCTGCACCTCTTCGTCGTCTTCTTTGCAGTGATGTCGACGGTGACGCCGCCCGTGGCGCTGGCCGCTTTCGCCGCCGCGCCCATTGCCGGGGCCGATCCGATCAAGACCGGCTTTGCCGCCGCCAAGATCGGGCTGGCCGGGTTCCTGATCCCCTTCGTCTTCGCCTATCACCCGGCGGTCCTCTACAAGTTGCAGGTGCTCTTCGCCTGGTTCGGCTCCGAGGTCTCAAGCTCGGCCACCATGATGGATCCCTATGCGATCTCGTGGTTCGCCTTCTTCTGGATCGTCGCGGCCTTCATCCTGGCGATGTGGCTGCTATCCTCGGCGCTGGCGGGTCATGAGCGGGGGCCGCTCACCCCGCTGGAGCGCGCGCTGCGCGTCGCCGCCGGGCTGGTGATGCTGGCCCCGCAAATGATCTATGCCCTGCCCGCGGCGGGCCTGGGCATCGCGCTGATCCTTTTCCACCGCATCAAGGGGGCCGGGGACGGTTCCCCCCAACCACGCGGCAGCACCGCCGCCTGACATTCAAAACAGGGAGAGACTGACATGAAACATCTGATTACCGGCGCGGCCCTTGCCGCGATGCTTGCCACCGGGGCGGCGCAGGCGCAGGAAACGCTGCGCATGGCCACGATCGCGCCGAGCCTGGGCCAGGCCATCACCATGGCCACCTTCGCCAATATCGTGAATGACAACCTGGAGGGCGTCACCATCGAGGTCGCGGGCGGCGGCGCGGCGACCCTGCACCAGCTGGAGATCGGGCGCGGCAACCTTGAGATGTCGATGACCTCGCCCAACATCTACGACCTGATGGCCGCCGGGGCCGCGATGTATCAGAACGAGGCCGACGCGGCGGAAGCGGCGGAAAATGTCCAGCTTCTGATGTGGTTCCCCTATGGCCAGTATCATTATGCCGTGCGCGGCGACAGCGACATCCAGCTGCTCGATGACATCGAGGGCGCGACGGTCTTCATCGGCCCGCAGGGCGGCGGCGCCTACCATTCGGCGCGGCGCTGGATCGAGGCCTCGACCGGCCTTGTCGTGGGCGAGGATTACGAGGCGATCAGCGCCAACTGGCAAACCGGGTTCCAGGCCTTCCTGGATGGCAGCGTCGAGATGTATGTGAATGGCTGCCTCGATCCGTGCCAGCAATTCCTGCAATTCTCGGAGACCGAAAGCCTGCGCTTCATCCAGCCCGAGATGACCGAAGGCCCCGAGGTCGAGGCCTTCCTGGGCGAATACAGCTTCCTGGAGGAGATCCCGGCAGGTATCTACGAGAACCAGACCAATGACGGCCCGGTGATCTCTCACAACACCTCGGTCGGAATCGCGATCAGCGCCGATCTGGACGAAGAGCTTGTCTACCAGATCACCCGCGCCTTCTGGGAAAACCTAGACCAGGTGACCTCGCAGGCCCCCTGGGCGGCAGCGCTGGATGTAAACTTTGCCGCCGAACAGCGCGGCCAGATGCAACTGCATCCCGGTGCGCGGCGCTACTATGAGGAAGTCGGCGCGTTATAAACTGACAGGCGGCGGGGCACGTCCCCGCCGCTACGCCTGCAACCCCCGGTCGATGGCGCGCGACAGCTTGCCGACAAGTTCGTCGATCTGGGCATCCTCGATGATGAAGGGCGGGGCCAGCAGGATGTGATCGCCCGACTTGCCGTCGACGGTGCCGCCCGCCGGATAGCAGATCAGCCCTTCCTCCATCGCCGCCGATTTCACCTTGAGATGCAGCTTTCGGGCCGGATCGAAGGGCTGCTTGCTGGCCCGATCCTCGACCAGCTCGACACCGCGAAAGAGGCCACGCCCCCGCAGGTCACCGATATGGGGATGCTGACCGAACGCGGCATCCAGGGCTGCGGCAAGCGTTTCGCCCTGCACCTGCACCCGCTCGATCAAGCCCCGGTCTAGGATGGCCGAGACGACCGCATGGGCCGCCGCCGCCGACAGCGGATGCGCGTGATAGGTGTGACCGTGCTGGAAACTGCCCGACCCCTGCGCGATGGCCTCGTAGATCTTCCCCGAACACAACATCGCGCCAATCGGCGCATAGCCCGCGCCAAGCCCCTTGGCGATGGTCACGATATCGGGGCTGACGCCGTCCTGTTCGCAGGCAAAGAGGCTGCCGGTGCGCCCCATGCCGCACATGACCTCATCGAGGATCAGGAGGATCCCGTGCCGGTCGCAGATCTCGCGGATGCGGGGGAAATAGCCGGGAACCGAGGGCACCGCGCCCGCCGTCGCGCCGACCACGGGCTCGGCGATGAAGGCCATGACGGTTTCGGGGCCAAGCCGTTCGATCTCGGCCTCCAACTCATTCGCCGCGCGCTGGCCGTACTCCTCGAGGCTCTCGCCCTCACCGCGTTCGCGGTATTCGAAACAGGGCGCGATATGGCTGGTCTCGACCAGCAGCGGCGCGTATTTCTCGCGCCGCCAGGCATTGCCGCCCGCCGCCAATGCGCCGAGCGTGTTGCCGTGGTAGCTCTGCCTGCGCGCGATGACGCGGTGGCGCTTGCCCTCGCCGATCTCCAGGAAATACTGCCGCGCCAGTTTCAGCGCCGCCTCGATCGCCTCGGAACCGCCCGCCAGCAGGTAGACCTTGTCGATCCCCTCGGGCGCGTTGGCAATGAGCAGATCGGCCAGCGCCTCGGCGGGCTCGGAGGTGAAGAACCCGGTATGGGCGAAGGCCAACTGGTCCAGTTGCGCGTGCATCGCGGCGCGCACATCCGGATCGGAATGGCCCAGGCAGGACACCGCCGCGCCGCCCGATCCGTCCAGATAGGCGCGGCCCTGATCGTCATAGAGGTAACAGCCCTCGCCGCGCACGGCCTTGCGCAGGGGGGCCTTGCCGCGACCGAAAACATGGGTCATCGGACCTAATCCCCCCGAACCACGAAGACGGATTGCCTGGCGTGGCGCACCACCCGCGCGGCGTTGGGGCCAAGCAGGTAGTCGCTGAGCTCCGGCGCGTGCGAGCCCATGACGATGGCGTCCGCGTTCAGCCGGTTCGCCGCCTCGATGATCTGGTCATAGACCCGGCCATGCAGGACATGGGGATGCACCTCGACGCCGTCCGGGACATTGTCCTTGACCCAGGCCGTCAGGGCCTCGCCGACATCGTGCAGGGCGTTTTCCTCGAAGCTCGCATCGAAATAGCTGCCGACCACGGACAGGCCGAAATCGGGCACCACTGTGGTGACATGCAGCACACCGCCCCCCGCCTCGCACAGCATCAGCGCGGCGGGCAGCGCGCGCGACCAGCTTTGATCACTCGACAGGTCGATGGGCAGAAGAACGGTCTTGAACATGGGGCATCCTCCTCAGAAGGCCGGTTTGGTCTGGCGGCGGCGTTGCAGCAGGATCACGATCAAGAGCAGCAGCAGCGCCGGCAGGTAGAAGACCTGCTCCGGCAGCCGGTCGCGCGCCATCTGCACGGCGGAGAGTTGCACCGGATCGTCGGCGTAGAAGTCGAAATCGACCAGCGCCTCGGCGGCTTCGGTGCCGAACATCGGCTCATCCAGCCGCATCGCATCGCCATCGGGGATCAGCAGAAGGCCGGTATTCGACATCCGCGTCGCGGTATCGCCGCCCTCGGCGAAGATCACCAGCGTGGTTTCCGCCGTCTCGCCGGTGTTGAAATCCGGCCCCGCGATCTGCAGGCGGATACGCTCGCCCTCGGGCGCCGCGCCAAGCGCCTCCTCGAACTGGGCGGGCGGCACCTCGATGAACGGATCCTGCACCATGTTCAGCCAGACATTCGGCACGAAGAGGGTGAAGGCCACCAGAAGCAGCGCGGCGCTTTCATAGATCCGCGATCGGGCCAGGAAATAGCCCTGCGTGGCGGCGGCGAAGAGAAGCATCGCAAATGTCGCGACAACGAAGACGAACACCGCCTGCCCCATCCCGGCCCATGTCCCCAGGTCGACGCCATAGAGGATCAGCGTCGGGTTGTAGATGAACAGGAACGGCAGCGCGACGGTGCGCAGGCTATAGAAGAAGGCGGTGAAACCGGTCTTGATCGGATCGCCCCCCGACACGGCGGCGGCGGCGAAACTGGCCAGCCCCACGGGGGGCGTCACATCCGCCATGATGCCGAAATAGAACACGAAGAGGTGCGCGGCGATCAGCGGCACGATCAACCCCTCCTGCGCGCCCAGCGACACCACGACCGAGGCCATCAGCGACGAGACCACGATATAATTCGCCGTGGTCGGCAGGCCCATGCCCAGGATCAGCGAGAAGAGCCCCACCAGCACCAGCATCAGGAAGAGGATGCCAAAGGACAGCTGTTCGACCAGCCCGGCAAGCTCTGTCCCGATGGGCGTGCGGGTGACGGTGGCCACGATGATACCGGCGGCCGCCGTGGCGACGCCGATGCCGATCATGTTGCGCGCACCCGCGATCAGACCGTCGATGAGATCGTTGAAGCCGTTCTTGAACTCGGCCGCGATCTGGCCGCCCTCGCCCCGAAAGAGCGCCTTGAGCGGGCGCTGCGTCAAGATGATCCCGATCATCAGCGCGGTGGCGAAGAAGGCCGAGCGCGCGGGGCTTTGCCGTTCCACCATCAGGAACCAGATCAGCACCACGATAGGCAGGATATAATGCAGGCCGGTGGAATAGATGTCCTTGACCTGCGGCAGCTTGATCTCCTTGGAATTGGGGTCGTCCATCTCGAGGTCGGGCTTGCGCGAGGCGATGGCGACCAGCCAGAGATAGACCGCTAGCAGCACCACCATCATGATCGGCCCGGTCAGGTCCGGCAGCGTGTCGCGCAGCGCGCCGACGCCATAGATCAGCGCGGTGAAGCCGACGCCCGCGACGGCAAATCCGATGAACGCCTTGATGATCATGCCGAGGAAGCTCTTGGCCTCGCCCAGGGCGGGCATGTCCTTTTTCAGGGCCTCCAGATGCACGATATAGACCAGCGCGATATAGCTGATCACGGCGGGGATGAAGGCGTGCTTGATGACCTCGATGTAGGAGATGCCGATGAACTCCACCATCAGGAATGCCGCGGCCCCCATGACGGGCGGCATGATCTGACCATTGACCGAGGAGGCGACCTCGACCGAGCCCGCCTGCTCGGCGGTGAAGCCCACCCGCTTCATCAGCGGAATGGTGAAGGTGCCGGTGGTGACGACATTGGCGATGGAAGAGCCCGAGATCAGCCCGGTCATCGCGCTTCCCACGACGGCGGCCTTGGCCGGTCCGCCGCGCAGGTGGCCGAGGCCCGCGAAGGCCAGCTGGATGAAGTAATTGCCCGCCCCCGCCTTGTCCAGCAGCGAGCCGAAAAGGACGAAGAGGAACACGAAAGCGGTGGAGACCCCAAGCGGGATGCCGAAGACGCCGCCCGTATCCAGCCATTGCGCATTGATCAGCGCGGTGAAGGACAGGCCCTCATGCTCGATCAGGTCGGGCACCAGCCAGCCCTGCCCGAAATAGGCATAGGCCAGGAAGATAGCCCCGACGATGGTCAGCGCGGGGCCAAGCGCGCGGCGGCTGGCCTCCAGGAGGACGACAATACCGACCGCGCCGATGATCACCTGCGTCTGCGTCGGCAGGCCCGAGCGGGCCGTCAGCGCCAGAACGTCGGAGAACCAGAAGACGTAGAACGTGCAAAAGCCACCGATGGCGATCAGGATCCAGTCGGTGATGGGAATGTAGTGGCGCGGAGAGCGCTTGAGCGCCGGATAGGCCAGGAACGCGAGGACGATGGCGAAAAAGAGATGCAGGGGCCGCGTCTGCGTCGAGTTCATCGCCGGCAGGTATTGCGCGAACCAGAGCTGCGGCTGCGCGATCCAGAGCTGAAAGAGCGACCAGACCAGCGCCAGGCCCGAGATCAGCAGCGCGATATTGCGATTGGATGGATCGCGCGCGCCGCTATCGGTGCTGGCGACCAGATCCTGCAATTCCTCGTCGGTGAATTGGCGCCCCTCGCGCCCGTCTTGATCCGTCATCGCGCTGTTCCCCCGAGTGGTGCCAAGAAAGGCTGCCAGTTATTTTTGGCGGTCGGGCACCGTGGGTGGTGCCCGACCGGATCTTGTGCCGGCAGGAAGGCGCCGGGGCGTGAGCGTCACTCGATCAGGCCAGCCTCGCGGTAGTAGCGCTCGGCCCCGGCATGCAGCGGTGCCGACAGGCCGTCATTGGCCATTTCCGCCGGGTCCAGGTTGGCGAATGCGGGATGCAGGCCGCGGAACTGGTCGATATTCTCGAACACCGCGCTGACCACTTCATAGACGACCTCTTCGGGCACATCGGCCGAAGTCACGAAGGTCGCGCCGACGCCGAAGGTCGTCACGTCCTCGTCATTGCCGCGATACATGCCGCCGGGAATGGTGGCGACACGGTAGAAGGGATTTTCCTCGACCAGCGTATTCACCGCATCGCCGGTCACGTTCACCAGCACGGAATCGCAGGCGGTGGTGGCCTCCTGGATCGAGCCGGACGGGTGGCCGACGGTGTAGATCATCGCGTCGATATTGTTGTCGCACAGCGCCTGGCTCTGCTCGGCGGCCTGCAACTCGGCGGCGACGGCGAAGTCATCCATGGTCCAGCCCATCTCGGCCATCAGCACTTCCATCGTGCCGCGCTGACCGGAACCGGGATTGCCCACATTGACGCGCATCCCCCGCAGATCCTCGAAATTCTCGATGCCGGAATCGGCGCGCGCGACAACGGTGAAGGGCTCGGGATGGACCGAGAAGACGGCCCGCAGGTCTTCGAACGCGCCCTGCTCCTCGAACCGCGAGGTGCCGTTATAGGCGTGATACTGCCAGTCGGACTGCGCCACGCCGAACTCAAGCTCGCCGCCGCGAATGGCGTTGATGTTGAAGACCGATCCGCCGGTCGATTCCACACCGCAGCGGATGCCATGCTCGGCCCGGTTGCGGTTGACCATCCGGCAGATCGCGCCGCCGGTCGGGTAATAGACGCCGGTCACACCACCCGTGCCGATGGCGATGAAAGTGTCCTGCGCGGCGACAGCGCCAGCGCCGAAAACCGTCGTGGCCGCGACAAGCGCGCCAACAAAATGCTTGTTCATGATAGTCTCCCTGAGTTTTTCATCCTTGAGCATGGATGCCTCAAGGATGGGGCGAGGACCGGAAGATAGTCAAGTGTTGCGGGAGGAACGGTTCCCGCCGGATTGCGCCGGAAGGGATTTTCCAGCCATGGCTCAGGCGACGGATTTCGATTTGAAACTCATGCGCCAGCCCGTCACCGCCGCCGAAATCGTCTGACAGGATCACACCTGTTCGTCAGGTCTCGACACCCCACCAGCGCAGGGTGTTTGCCAGATGCGCGCGAATTGCGGCAGTCGTCGCCTCAAGGTCGCGCGCCTCGAGGGCCGCGATGATCACAAGATGCTCCTCCATGGCCGAAGTGATCCGATCCGGCAGAAACGGGCGACTGTTCTGGATCACGGCAATCCGGTCACGGTTTTCGTCATAGAGCCGTTCGGCAAGGTTGGAGCCAATCCCCGCCGAGAGCATATCGTGCAGCGAAAGGTCGGTCTCAATGGCGCGCGCCGACAGGCCGGTGACCGTCCGATCCCGTGCAAGGTCGCGCAACGCTTCATGGATCTGGCGCATTTCGTGCAGCGGCATGTCAAAGCCACCCTCGATCAGGTTGCGCGCGCCCTCGCAATCGAAGATCGCGCGCAGTTCCAGGCATTCGCGCGTGATCTGCGGCCCGGCATCCATCACCATCACGCCGCGCTTGGGGATCACATCGACCAACCCGGCCGCCTCGGCGCGCTTCACCGCTTCGCGGACTGCCGCAATCGGCATTTCCAGGCGCTCAACCAGCATCGGCATGGACAGGAAATTGCCGCTCGCCAACCGCCCGTCACGCAGTTGCGCAATCAGGGCCTTGTAGGCCTGGTCCATCATCAGATCCTTGGGCGGGCTTTTCGCGGTCATGTCGGTCTCACTGCTCATACTGTCCAGTATCGGAGAAGAATCAGGGCCTGATCTTCAAATATTTTATGAAAGATTTGTCTAAAAACCTTATGTATCATTTTTTCTAATATAAATGCTAAAATGTTAGATACAATGACAGGCCGCGATTTTCGTTGCGTCATCCACCGCAACACCCCGCGAGCACCATTCCTAGGGAGGGAGACACAATGACCACCACGCACATGGACCACGCTCCGGGCGACGGCGACACGCTGAACCCGGTCACGGCAGAAGAGAAGTCCTGGGGCTGGTTCGCCATCTTCAACGTCTGGGCCAATGACATCCAGTCGTTGTTTGGCTACTCGCTGGTGGCCTCGCTCTTCATCTCCTTCGGCGTCAGCGGCTGGACGGCTTTCACCGCCCTGATCACCGCCAGTCTTTTCGTGATGTTCATGGTCAACCTCTCGGGGGCCGCTGGCGAAAAATACGGGATCCCCTACCCGGTCTTTGCACGCGCCAGCATGGGCACCGCCGGGGCCAAACTGCCTTCGGTCCTCAGGGCCACGGTCGCAGTGTTCTGGTATGGGGTGCAGGTCTATTTCGCCTCCACCGCCGTTGCCCTCCTGATCCACTCGCTCACGGGCACCACCGGCGGGGCCGAATACCTGGGCCTCAGCGCTGTCGATTGGATCTCCTTCGTGATCGTCTGGGCCTTCCACATCTTGATCTTCTGGCGCGGTATGGACTGGGTCGAAACCTTCCTCAACATCGCCGGCCCCTTCGTCTATGCCGTCATGATCGGCCTCGTGATCGTGCTTTGGTTCAAATCCGACGGTCAACTGCTCAGCCAGGCGCGCACCATCTTTGTCAGCGCCGACGCCACCTGGACCACCGAGATCAACGGCTTCATCGCCATTGTCGGCACGATGGTCGCCTATTTCGCTGCCGTGATGATCAACTTCTCGGACTTCTCACGCTATGCCCGTGACAAGGGCACGATGGTCAAGGGCAATTTCGCCGGCCTGCCGCTGAACATGATCCTCTTCTCGGCGCTGGCACTGCTGACCACCGCGGGGGCCGCCGTCGTCTATGGCGAGGCGATCATCAACCCGACCGAGATCGTCGATCGCACCGACAGCGTCCTTCTCGGCGTTATTGCGGCCATCACCTTCTTCGCCGCGACCGTGGGTATCAACCTGGTGGCCAACTTCATCCCCGCCGTGAACGGCATCGCCAACCTGGCACCGTCGAAAATCAGCTTCCGCGCCGCTGGCCTGATCACCTCGGGCTTTGCCCTGGTCATCGGCGGGCTCTGGACGGCCTTCATCAGCAATTTCGGCATCAGCGGCTTCGTCAACACGCTCGGTGCCACGCTGGCCCCGCTCTATGGCATCCTGATCGTGGATTACTACCTGCTGCGCAAGCAGTCGTTGAACCGCGATGCGCTCTACAACATGGACGGTGGCGAATACCACTACCGCAACGGCTGGAACGACAACGCGCTGATCGCATTCGCCATCGCCGCGGTCTTCTCCATCGCAACCGTCTGGGTTCCGGCGCTTGCCCAACTCAGCGGCTATGCCTGGGTCATCGGTGCCGTCCTGGGTGGCGTGATCTACTACATGCGCGGTCGCGCGGCCTGAACACCATCGGTCCTGCACCCGGCTTGACCATGCAGCCATTTGGTCAGGTCGGGTGGCTTTTTCGGACACCCGGACACGAAACAAAAAGGCCCCGCGAAATCGCGGGGCCTTTTCAATCTCATGACGAAACCGCTTACTCAGCGTCTTCCTTGGCCAATTCCGCGCCGGTCTCCTGGTCGACCATCTTCATCGCCAGGCGCACCTTGCCGCGATCGTCGAAGCCGAGCAGCTTGACCCACACTTCCTGACCCTCTTTCAGAACGTCCGAGGGGTGGTTCAGGCGGCGGTTCTCGATCTGGCTGACATGCACCAGCCCGTCGCGCTTGCCGAAGAAGTTCACGAAGGCGCCGAAATCGACGATCTTCACGACCTTGCCCTTGTAGATCTTGCCTTCCTCGGGCTCGGCCACGATCGAATGGATCATGTCATAGGCTTTCTGGATGGCCTCGCCATTGGGCGATGCGATCTTGATGATGCCGTCATCGTTGATGTCGACCTTGGCACCCGACACTTCCACGATCTCGCGGATCACCTTGCCGCCCGAACCGATCACTTCACGGATCTTGTCGGTGGGGATCTGCATGGTCTCGATGCGCGGCGCATGGACCGAGAACGAACCCGCCTCGGTCAGGGCCTTGCCCATCTCGTTCAGGATGTGCAGACGTCCGGCCTTGGCCTGTTCCAGCGCCTTGGACATGATCTCGGGCGTGATGCCCGCAACCTTGATGTCCATCTGGAGCGACGTGATGCCCGCCTCGGTGCCCGCGACCTTGAAATCCATGTCGCCGAGGTGATCCTCGTCGCCCAGGATGTCGGTCAGAACGGCATAGTCACCGTCCTCTTCCAGGATCAGGCCCATCGCCACGCCGGCAACCGGCGATTTCAGCGGCACGCCCGCATCCATCATCGACAGCGACCCGCCGCAGACCGACGCCATCGAGGAGGAGCCGTTCGATTCGGTGATTTCCGACACCAGACGCACGGTATAGGGGAAATCCGTCGCCGCGGGCAGAACCGCCTGCAACGCGCGCCAGGCCAGTTTGCCGTGGCCGATCTCACGCCGACCCGGAGGGCCGACGCGACCCGCTTCGCCGACCGAATAGGGCGGGAAGTTGTAGTGCAGCAGGAAGTTGGATTTGAAGTTGCCATGCAGCGCGTCGATGAACTGCTCATCGTCGCCGGTGCCAAGCGTGGTCACGACCAGGCCCTGCGTCTCGCCACGGGTAAACAGCGCCGAGCCATGCGTGCGCGGCAGAAGGCCGGTTTCGCAGACGATGGGCCGGACCGTGTCCAGCGCGCGGCCGTCGATGCGCTTGCCGGTTTTCACGACGTCGCCGCGCAGGACGGAGGCTTCCAGCTTTTTCAGCGCGGACCCGAGGTTCGGGTCTTCCTGCTGCTCCGCGCTCAGGCTCTCGATGATCGCGGCTTTGGCGTCGGAAACGGCGGTGGTGCGTTCCTGCTTGTCGGTGATCGCGTAGGCGGCGCGGACCTTGTCCTCACCGGCGGCTTTCACGGCCTCGTAAAGCTCCGAGTAATCGGCGGGCTGGAAATCGAACGGCTCTTTCGCGGCGCTTTCGGCGAGGCTGATGATCAGGTCGATGACCGGCTGGATCTGCTCATGCGCGAAGGTCACGGCGCCAAGCATTTCCTCTTCGGTCAGCTCATAGGCCTCGGATTCGACCATCATCACGGCGTTCTTGGTGCCCGCGACGACCAGGTCGAGACGCTGATCGGGGTTGTTGCGCAGGTCGTGCATGTCGTCGACGGTCGGGTTCAGGACGTAATCGCCATCCTCATAGCCCACGCGGCAGCCCGCGATCGGACCCATGAAGGGCGCGCCGGAAATGGTCAGCGCGGCCGAGGCGGCGATCATCGCGACCATGTCGGGATCGTTGACCAGGTCATGGCTCAGCACCGTGCACATCACCAGCACTTCGTTCTTGAAGCCGGGGACGAAGAGCGGGCGGATCGGACGGTCGATCAGGCGCGCGGTCAGCGTCTCCTTCTCGGTCGGACGCGCCTCGCGCTTGAAGAAGCCGCCCGGCACCTTGCCGGCGGCATAGTATTTTTCCTGGTAATGCACCGTCAGCGGGAAAAAGTCCTGACCCGGTTTCGGCTGCTTGGCAAAGGTCACCGCGGCCATGACGCTGGTTTCGCCCAGGGTGGCGATGACGCAGCCATCGGCCTGACGGGCAATCTTGCCGGTTTCCAGTGTCAGCGTCTCTTCGCCCCACTGGATGGATTTCGTTGTCACGTTGAACATGTATCGTTTCCTATCAGGGGGCGCTCCCGGCCTTCCGGGTCCCCCGTGTCTATGGCGGCCCCATTGCCGCCGACCCCAATCCTATCGTGCGACGCCGGGGTCCATCGCGTCACGTCTCAGATTGGGGGGCCTTACACTGGTTTTGACGAATTTGAAAGCGATCTCTTCTTGTTTCACGCGCTCCGGGGTGATCTGACCCATCCCCATGACCTGCCGACCGGAGGAAGAGAGCCCATGACATCGCCCCGAACCCTACTGCTGCACACCGGCGGCACCATCGGCATGGCCCCCTCGCCCGAGGGGCTGCACCCCGCCACCGGTCTCGTTGAACGCGCGCTGGACCGGCTGGAGGCGGGCGGCGCGGTGGACCTCAAGCGGCTGGACCCGCTGATCGACAGCGCCAATGCCACGCCCGAGGACTGGAACCGGCAGAGCGCCGAGATCGCGGCGCACCATGCCGATTACGGCAGTTTCGTCATCACCCACGGCACCGACACGCTGGCCTTCACCGCCTCGGCGCTGGCCATGGCGCTGGAGGGGCTGGACAAGCCGGTGATCCTGACCGGCGCGATGGTGCCGCTGGAACAACCCGGCAGCGATGGCGAAAGGAACCTGGCCGATGCCCTGCGGATCGCGGGCGAAGCCGAACCGGGCGTCTGGATCCAGTTCGCGGGCCAGCTTTTGCGCGGGCCGCGGGCGCGCAAGGTTCACAGCGCGGCGCATGATGCGTTCTCGGGCTGGCCCTCGGAGCGCATGCCGCGCCGGGCGGGGCCAAGGCTGATCCGCCACGCCTTCGGGCGCGCCTCGATCGCCGTGCTGCCGGTCGCGCCGGGCTGCGCGATGCAGGTGATCGAGCATGCCATGAAGGTCTGCGACGGGATCGTGCTGCGCTGTTATGGCAGTGGCACGGTGCCGAACGATCCGGTGCTGGCCGGGGCGCTTGAGGCCGCCGCCGCGCGCGCCATCCCGGTCGTCGCGGTCAGCCAGACCCTGGAGGGGGGCACCACGCTCGGCACCTACGAGGCCGGGGCCATCCTGCTGCGCCACGGCGTCATCGACGGGCGCGACATGACGCTGGAGGCGGCCTACGCCAAGCTGGCGCTGGCCCTTGCGACCTGCCCCGACCTCGCCGCGCAACGCGCCTTTGTCGAGGCACCCCTCTGCGGCGAGTTCGGCCCGACGACCTGATCGCTCAGGCCCCGGTCTCGGTCGGCGGGCCGCGCCGGTTGCCTGGGATCTTCGGCAGCCCGTAAGCCTTGCGCGCCGTCACCAGCCGCAGATCCTCGGGGTCCATCCCCATGCTCAGGATCGTCTTGCGGTCATAGCGCGCCTTGGCGGTGTCGCGGTCATGGGCGGTGCCGAACAGCCGGTCGATCCAGCCCATGCCGATGCTGACGTGATAGGTCGCGTCGTGATCCTGGAAATGATGCGCCAGGTGGCTTTGCGTCACGCGGGTGCCGAACCAGCCCTTGGGCACGTTCAGATGCGCCAGCGTGTGGCAGTATTCATAGAAGGCGAAGGCGCTGACCGAGCCGAAGAAGATCGCCACCACCCCGAACACCAGCGCGCCGCCAAGACCGAGGGCCGGCCACAGGATAACCGTGTGGATCGCCAGCGACAGCAGGCCGAAGCGGACCGGATACCAGTGATCGTCGCCGGTGAAGAACTCCGCATCGCCGGGAAACTCGTGATGGCCGATATGGCTGCGGTAGAGCGCGTTGAACACGCCCTGCTCGGTCGGCGGCGCGCGGTGCAGCAGGAACCGGTGCATGGCATATTCGACGAAGAACTGCATCAGCACACCGTAGGCCACGGCCAGCAGCAACAGCGGGCTGAACCCCAGGATCAGCGTCACAAGACCGCCGATCCAGAACGGCAGCAGGCGTTGCAGACTGCCCATATGGATGAGAACGCGCAGGGTGGGGATCATGTCGGGCCTCCGGGTTACCGCGCGCAGGCTAGGGGCTTGGCGGGCCACCGGGCAAGGAAAACGCGACGTCACCGGAAACGGGAACGGGAGGCGACCGACAGGCCGCCTCCCGCAATTTCAGGTCTTGCGCAGGGTCAGTGCACGAACTTGCGGATCTCGCCCGAGGCCAGGCGTGCGCTGTAGGATTTCAGCTCGACCCGCACCAGCCGCATCAGGAAATAGAGCGCCGTGATGTTGACCACCGCCATCGCGAAGATCGCCGCATCCGAGAAGTCGATCACGGGGCCAAGGCTTGCTGCCGCGCCGATCACGATGAAGATGCAGAAGATCACCTTGAACACAAGCTCCGAGGTCTGGCCCTCGCCAAAGAGGTAGGTCCAGGCCTTCAGCCCGTAATAGGACCACGAGATCATGGTCGAGAAGGCGAAGAGAACCACCGCGATGGCCAGGACGTAAGGGAACCAGCTGATCGCCGAGCCGAACGCCGCCGAAGTCAGCGCCACGCCCGAGGTGTCGCCGATCGTGGCAATCGCCGTGCCGGCCTCGTTCAGGACATAGTTGCCAGTCTCCTGGTCGATGATCAACTGCTGCGAGATGATGATCACCAGCGCCGTCATGGTGCAGATCACGACCGTGTCGATCAGCGGCTCAAGCAGGGACACGAAGCCCTCGGTGATCGGCTCGTTCGTGCGCACCGCCGAGTGGGCGATCGCCGCCGAACCGACGCCCGCCTCGTTCGAGAAGGCCGCCCGCTTGAAACCCTGGATCAGCGCGCCGACAAAGCCGCCCGCGACCCCCAGGCCGGTGAAGGCGCCTGCGAAGATCTGGCCGAACGCCCATCCGATCAGGTTGTAGTTGACCGCCAGGATGACCAGTGACGCACCGACATAGAGGATGCCCATGAAGGGAACCACCTTTTCGGTGACAGTGGCGATGGACTTGATCCCGCCGACGATGACGGCAAAGACCACCGCCGCGAAGATCACGCCGGTAATCCAGCCGGGATAGTCGCCCACGATGCCCGAGATCTGCGCATGCGCCTGGTTGGCCTGGAACATGTTGCCGCCGCCAAGCGCGCCGAGGATGCAGAAGATCGAGAACAGCACCGCCAGCACCTTGCCGCCCGGCAGGCCCAACTCCTTGAAGCCCTTGGACATGTAATACATCGGACCGCCCGACACGGTGCCATCCTCGTATTCGTTGCGGTATTTCACGCCCAATGTGCATTCGGTGAACTTGGACGCCATGCCCAGAAGCCCCGCCAGGATCATCCAGAACGTGGCCCCCGGTCCGCCGATGCCGACGGCCACCGCCACACCGGCGATGTTGCCAAGGCCCACGGTTCCCGACAGCGCCGTTGCCAGCGCCTGGAAATGGCTGACCTCACCGGCATCGTTGGGGTCCGAGTAGTCGCCTTTGACCAACGCGATCGCATGGCTGAAAAAGCGCAGCTGCACAAAGGCGAAATAGAACGTGAAGATTGTCGCAGCGACCACCAGCCACATGACGATCCAGGGGAAATTCGTGCCCGGAAAGGGCGCGAAGATCAGGCTGACGAAGGGGCCGGTGAAGGTCGCGAAGGCCGCGTTGACGCGGTCATCGAGGCTCAGCGCCTCCTGCGCCATCGCGGGCGTGACGGTCGAGGCCAGTGCCGCGAGGGGCAGGCCGAGTTTCTGATAGGTTTTCATGAGTTTTCCCTCCCTCACGTGACGACCGTGACCGGCACGCTGGCTTCCATCACCAGGTTCGCCGTCGCGCTGCCGAAGATCCGTTTCGTGAACCCGCCCTCGGTCGAGCGTGCGACGACGATCTGCGTTGCCCCTTCCTCGACCGCGATCGCGTTCAATGTGTCGGCGACATTGCCGTGGCGCACCATGCCGCTGGCCGACAGGCCCGCCTCGGTCAGGCGTGTCACGGCAGGCGTGACGATCCGTTCCATCGCGGTCGCGATCTCCTCTTCGCGGCGCTTGTGGCGCAGGGCATTCTCCTCGGCCGTCTGGAAGGAATAGGGCGACCATTCGATGACATAGACGACCAGCAATTCACAGCCCCCCACCTGGCAGGCCATCTCCTCGCCATAGGCCAGCGCCCTTTCGCCGGAACTGTGGCCATCAAGGCCAATCAGTAATTTCGTGGACATAATATCAACTCTCCCGTAGCTCCCCCCGCTGTCACCTGTCGGTGCCGGGAAAGACCCCTTTACCCGCGGGCAGAGGCCGACACCGTGACATGGGGAATGGTAGTATTATTGTTCGCGTCTCCCGTTCTCAGTATCAGTCTTTTTCACTAGTAGTTGGGCCTTTATTTCCAGTTTTTTTGGGTTTATTCCCTTTTTGCAGGAAGAAATCAGGACAAATGACCAAATGGCCAGACGCTTGGACGCTATCGACCGCAAGATCCTGGACGAGCTTCAGGAGAACGGGCGCCTGTCCATCGTCGAGCTTGCCAAGCGCATCAACCTGTCGAAAACCCCCTGTTCGGAACGCGTCAGGCGGCTGGAGAAATCCGGCGTGATCAGCCGCTACCGCGCGGTTCTGAACCCCGCGCTGGTCGATATGAAACACGTGACAATCGTGCATATCAGCCTGAACCGGACCAGCGACAGCGCGCTGGACGATTTCAACGCCGCCGTGCGCAGCATCCCCGAAGTGCAGAGCTGCCTGATGATCGCCGGGCAGTTTGACTACATGCTGAAGGTGCGGACCCATGACATCGCCCATTTCCGCGAGGTTCTGGGCGAAAAGATCGGCAAGCTGCCGGGGGTGATGCAAACCCATTCCTTCGCGGTCATGGAAACCGTCAAGGAAAGCGACCTGATCCGCATGAGCCGGGAGGGCTGAGCCCCGGACAGCAAAAAGCCCCGCGACCGGGATCGGTGGCGGGGCGATATTCCTGCTGTCTGGCGGACCCGACCTAGCGGCGGATGCCCAGGCGCTGGATCAGGTCGCGATAGCGCGCCTCGTCCTTGGACTTGGTGTAATCCAGAAGCTTCCGGCGCTGCGCGACCATCTTCAGAAGGCCACGGCGGCCGTGGTTGTCCTTCTTGTGGGTCTTGAAGTGCTCGGTCAGGGTGGTGATGCGGCTGGTGAGGATGGCAACCTGAACCTCGGGCGATCCGGTGTCGCCTTCCTTGGTTGCGAATTCCTTCATCAGCCGGGTCTTTTCTTCGGCGGTAATCGACATCGGGGTCTCCTTATGGGTTGGTGTGAATGGCGCAGGCCGGGATGTCGTCCAGCAAGGCCCGTGGAGAGGTGCCGCCAAGGCAAAACCCCGGCAGACTGCGCGCGTATAGGGGATGTCAGGCGCAAAGGAAAGCCCGAACTTCGCGCGCGCCTGCCCGGTTCGTTAACCAATCGTTTACACAATCCTTGCCGTTTGAAACGAAAGCCGGAAAAATGACCGGGCCGAAACTGGATACCGTTCACCAGTCGGAAACGCCGCCACATTAATTCCTTGGGATGACCTTGCTTGTGTCGGCAAAAAACCCGGCACCGCGCGCAGGGTTTCCGCAACGGATGCGTATAGGCTCAACCCCCGGGGCCTGTCATCGAAACAAGGAAAAGCACATGTTGGCAGCGGGTGGCGTATTGGCTCTCATGCTCGTCGGGTTCATGCTCGAGGGGATTTTTTCGGATGACAGCAGCGAGGAGGCGGGGGCCGCGCCCACGGGTGGCACCACCTCCGGCGAAGGCGGTGAGCCCGAGATCACCGATCTGGGCGACTTCCTGTTCGGCGATGCGGATAGCGACATTGCCGACAGCGACGATACCGACAGCGACGACACCACCATCGGCGATCCCGAGGATGACACCCTCGATCCGTTGCCTGCGCCCGCGCCCATCGGCATGGTCTTTGAAGGCAGCGATGGCGACGACGCGACGGATGGCGGCGACGGCGATGACATCCTGACCGGCGAGGCGGGCGACGATTCCCTCTTCGGCGGGCAAGGCGATGACCTCCTGTCCGGCGGCGCGGATGACGACACGCTGGATGGCGGCGACGGGGCCGATACGCTGCAGGGCGGCGATGGCGATGACTGGCTGATCCTGGGCGCGGGCGACATGGCGACGGGCGGCGACGGGGCCGATACGTTCGAGACCGACCGCGATGGTGGCGACGTGCCCATCGTGACCGATTTCCTGCAAGGCACCGACACGATCCTGATCCGGCACGATGGCGACGTCTCGCCCGAGATCAGCTTCGAGGTCGATAACGACGCGCAGACCACCTCGATCCTGTCCGGCGGCACCCCGATCATGCAGTTGCAGGGCATCACCACCCTGACGATGGACGACATCCAGCTGCGATCCGTCAGCGATACCGACACCGATACCGACACCGATACGACCGGCGACGATACCCCGGCGGGCACGCCCGACGATGACACGCTGGACGGCACCTCGGATGACGACAGCCTCATCGGCACACCCGGCGATGACACCCTGACCGGCGGTCCGGGCGACGACACGCTCGACGGGCTCGACGGCGACGACCTGCTCAATGGCGGCACCGGCGACGACATCCTGCGCGGGCGCAGCGGCATGGATGAACTCTTCGGCCAGCAAGGCGCCGATGCGCTGACTGGCGGGGCGGGCAATGACCTCGTCTCGGGCGGCAGCCAGAATGACGCGGCCTATGGCAATGAGGGCGACGATACCGTCCTGGGCGGCGACGGCAATGATGAGCTTTACGGCGATGAGGGCGACGACACCCTTTCGGGCGGGCAGGGCTATGACCTGCTGCATGGCGGTGACGGCGACGATTCGATGTCCGGCGACAGCGGCAATGACCTGCTCTTCGGCAGCGATGGCGACGACACGGTCGAGGGCGGCGCGGGCAATGACTACCTGCTCGGCGGCTTCGGGGCCGACCAGATGGCGGGCGGCGACGGCGATGACACGCTGGACGGCACCTTTGCGGCGGGCGATACCGAATTCGGCCCCTTTGACGAGGATGTCGCCGACACGCTGGATGGCGGCGCGGGCGACGATCACATCCTGATCGGCGAGAACGACGTTGCCACGGGTGGCGAGGGCTCCGATACCTTCGAATCCGGAGTCTTCGTCGAATCCGATACCGAGGCCGGGCACGTCACCGATTTCGACCCGAGCCAGGACCAGATCCAGGTCACGGTCGATCTTGCGGCCACCCCCAACCCTGTCATCTCCGTGGTTGATTTCACTGATGGCACCGGGGCCGATATCGTGGTCGACGGCACGGTCGTGCTGCACGTGACCGGCGCGCAGGGGCTGGACCCCGCCTCGATCCTGCTGCGCGACCTCGATCTTGACGACGCGGCCGAAAGCGCCTGACACGGGCGCCATGGCAGGATCGGCGCGCTGACCTCGATCCCGGGCGAAATTCCTTACATCCAGCACTTTGTGTTTTTGTCTGATCCAGACCGCATCGAAAGCCGCGTTCGACCGCAGGGAGAGGCCGCGTCTTTCGATGCTAGTCAAACGCAAAGTGCTTTGGAATTTGCCCCCGCCCGGCCCGACCGTCAGCGCGCCTGAAAGAACGGCAGCACGGCCTCCAACACGGCGCCCGGCACCTCCTCCATTGCGAAATGGCCGGTGCAGTGCAATTCCTTTCCCGTCACCTCACCCGCGCACCAGCCCTGCCAGATCGCCAGCGGGTCACCGGTGCGGGCCGGGAACCCGGCGCTGGCCCAGAGGAACAACACAGGCGCGGCGATCTTGTTGCCCGCCAGCCTGTCGGCCTCGTCCAGGGCCCGGTCCATCGTCGCCCCGGCGCGGTAATCGGCGCACATCGCGCCCACCCGCACCGGATCCGCCCCCTGCGCACGATAGGCCGCCAACGCCGCCTCGGAAAACGGCTCCAGCCCACGGCACTGGGTCCAGCTGGCCAATGTCCAGTCGATGAATCCCGGCCCGTCGGCGCAGATCATCCGCTCCGGCAGCGGCGCGGGTTGTGCAAGAAAGCTCCAGTGATACGCCTTCAAGGCCAGGTCCGCGTCCCAGGCGCGCCAGAAATCGCCCGTCGGCACAACTTCGATAATGCCAAGCCGCTCCACCCTGTCAGGATGATCCAGCGCCAGCCGATAGGCCACCCGCGCGCCCCGGTCATGGCCCAGCACATGCGCCCGCTCCAGCCCCAGGAAATCCATCAACCGGGCGATATCGCCCGCCATCGCGCGCTTGGAATAGACGTGGTGATCGGCATCGTCGGCGGGCGCGTCGCTGTCGCCATAGCCGCGCAGGTCGGGGATGATGCAGTGGAAGTCCTTCGCCAGATCGGGGGCGAGTTTCTCCCAGGCCATGTGGTTTTGCGGAAAGCCGTGCAGCAGGATCAGGGGCGCGCCCTCACCGCCCTGATGCACCGACAGGCAGACATCGCCCACCTCGATCAGGCTTTGCGAAAAGCCGGGAATTGCGGACATGTCAGGCCCCTTTCTTGGCCGCAGCTTGCCGCCCCTCCCCCGCCTCGTCAATCGCCCAGACGACCGGCTGCGTCGCATAGGCGATGTAGAGCGGGTGGCGCGGATGGCCCGCCTTGCTCAGCCCCAGGCACCGCACTTCGCGCCCCGCCCCGCGCAGGAGCGCCGCCACCGCGGCCCCCCGGCCCAGATGCTCGCCATGCACGCCCCACCCGGCGATGACGGTATCGGCCCAGGCCACGCCCTCCAGCAGCAACGCGTCATTGCCCGCCCCCACCGGGTCGGCGGCGCGGCGCAGCTGCCTGGGGTCGGTCTCGCGCCAGGCGAAGATGTTCATCACCCGCATCGCGCCATAGCCCAGAACCCGCGCCCGCCGCTCGCAACGCTCGACCGTGGGGTCGTTCTGGCGCTCGGTCGCCCTGGAGGGGTTCAGCATGATGTAAAGCAGGCGCGGGCCAGCCGGGTCCCAGACCCGCGTCAGGGAATAGCGATAGGCCAGGCAGTCGGAATAGACCGCCTCGCTGGCCGCATCGCCTTTCTGGAACGCCTTCGTGATCATGCCCCGCTTGTCAGGCAGGGCAGGCCGAAGCGCAACCCGGCACTCTCGGAATAGCTCGTATCCCTGAACGCTGCCTGAAATCAGGGATTTCACCGCGTTCAGCGATTTGCAGTCTCAGATGAATTCCGAGACGTGCGTCACGCCACCGCGCGGCGGTAGAGGTGCCATGTCGCGTGGCCCAGAACCGGCATCACCAGGATCAGCCCCAGGAAGGCGGGGATCGAGCCAAGCACCAGCCCCACGGCCACGATCAGGCCCCAGGCGGCCACGGTCTTCGGGTTCTCCCGCGTGACCTGCCACGAGGTGGCGACCGCCCGCGGCAGACCCACATTGCGATCAAGAAGCAGCGGAAAGGACACGATGCTGATGGCCAGAACCACGGCGGCAAACGCGGCCCCCACCGGAATCCCGATCAGCATCATCATCCACCCCGCCCCGGTGCCGAAGACATCGCCGATGAAGGCGCTGGCCGAGGCGGGCATCTCCGGCCCCATCGTGGCCAGGTAGACCACAAAAGCGGCCCCCATCCAGCCCAGGAACAGCGTCAGCAGCACAAGCCCCAACAGCACCATGGCCCCGACCGATGGCGCGCTGAAGAGGTGCGCCGCATCGCCCCAGGACGCGGGCGCGCCCATCTCGCGGCGGCGGCTCAATTCATAGAGCCCGATCGCCGCCACCGGCCCGAGCAGGGCAAACCCCGCCATCAGCGGAAAGACGAAGGGCGCAAGGGCGGCGTTGAAGGCGGCCCAGACCAGGGCCAGGCCAATGACGGGATAGAACAGGCACAGGAACATCACATCCGAGCGGAACACCGCGAAATCGTCCATGCCGGCGCGCAGCGCATCGCGGATATCCTGCATCCCGATCTGCTGCACCTTGGGCGGCGTATCGGCCCGGTCGCTGCGCACATGCCCAACCATGTCGGCCAGGTGCGTGCCGGTCCGCCCGAGCGATTGCGCGCTCCATGACAGTGGATTTCCGATTGTTCTGGTCTTGGCCATACTACCCTCCTGTCGCATCCAGACTGATCCGGGAAGATGTGCGGGGGGCGCGGGCGCGGGGGGGCGTCAGGCGCACGCGCAGCATGACACCTTCCATCTGGATTGACCCTAGCACAGATAGAAGCGGCCCGCTGACACATCCGCGCGAGGGCGGTGTGAAGCGTCAGAGGTTGAACACCCGCGAGGGATGCACCTCGCCACCGCGATAGATGCCCACGGCCAGCGGCTGGCCGTCATGGCTGACCCAGACCTCCTCGCCATATTCCGCTGTGCCAAGCACCTGACCGGGATTGCCGTTCTTCAGCCGCGCGGCGCCTGCCGCTGTTGCCCGCATCTCCTCCAGGCCGGCCAGCCCGACCTCGACCGGCAATAGATGCGCGTCCAGCGCGGGGTCTTTCGCAAGCTCCTCGATCAGGGCGAGGCTTATCGCCTCTTCCACGTCGAACGGCCCCGACCAGACCCGGCGCAATTCGCGCACATGGCCAAGACAGCCCAGACCCTCGCCCAGGTCGCGCGCGATGGACCGCACATAGCCGCCCTTGCCGCAGACCATCTCCAGCACCGCGTGATCAGGGTCGGGCCGCTCCAGCAGGGTCAGGCTCTCGACATAGAGATCGCGCGCGGCCAGCTCGATTTCCTCGCCGTCACGGGCCAGCTTGTAGGCGCGTTCGCCGTCGATCTTCACGGCCGAGAACCTGGGCGGCACCTGTTGGATGTCGCCCACGAAACCGGGCAGCGCGGCCTCGATCTCGGCATCCGAGGGGCGCGCGTCACTTGTCTCCAGCACCTCGCCCTCGGCATCGTCGGTATTGGTGGCAGCCCCGAAGCGCACCGTGAACACATAAGCTTTCAAGGCATCGGTGATATAGGGCACCGTCTTGGTCGCCT
This sequence comes from Alterinioella sp. B-7, assembly GCF_056857775.1. Lineage (NCBI taxonomy): Bacteria > Pseudomonadati > Pseudomonadota > Alphaproteobacteria > Rhodobacterales > Paracoccaceae > Alterinioella > Alterinioella sp. B-7. The sequence continues at coordinate 656,903 of NZ_JBSXNT010000039.1, read as the reverse complement.
CGCCCAGCGCCACCGCCAGCACGCCCGTCGCATCGGGGTCCAGCGTGCCGGCATGGCCCGCCTTCTTCGCGTCCAGCGCCCAGCGCACCTTGTTGACCACGGCAGTCGAGGTCGGCCCGGCGGGCTTGTCCACCACCAGCCAGCCGGAAATATCGCGTCCCTTGCGTTTGCGTGCCATCTCAACCCTCGCTCGCGGAAAGACCGCCTGCTAGCCGCCGCCGCCCCCGGCGTCAATGACGGTGCCCAGAATGGGGCCGAGCCAGAAGCCGAAATCGTTGCGCCCATAATCCGGCGCGTAAAGCCGCGACACCCGCCCATCGAGGTAGAGCGCGTTTGCCACCCCCAGATAATCCCGGAAAAACCGCCCGAACTGGTGGAAATTCACCATATCGTTCGAGATCGCGAAATAGGCGCGCGTGCCGGTCGCATCCACCCCAACCCCGTTGCGGATGTTGAGCGAGGTGCTATCGGCCAGGAACCGCGGATGCAGCGCGCCGTCGATAACCAGCATCGGCCCCGATTGCGTCGCATGGCGGCAGGCGGGGGGGTCGGCCGCATAGGCACGGCTCTCGATCACCTGCGCACGGCCCGCCTGAATGCAGAAGACGCCGTTGGGCAGCAACCCGAAATTCCCCGGCCCCGCCGAGGTGACGAGGCCATGCTCCTGCACCCCGTCCTCGATATAGAGGCCGACTGGGGCGCGATCCTCGTGATACATGCCGCCATTGATGGCAAAGCCCAGGCGTTCGCCGGGGCCAAGACTGCTGTCCACCGCGCCGAACTGGCCCAGGATCTCGCCCGCATCGTCGCGCAGAAAGAGGCGCAGATCCTCGCGCGTCAGGTCGACCTCGCACAGCGTGAACCCGGCCCCGTCGAACGTCACATCGGCGCAGGTGACCGCGCCCGCCATCCCCGGCATCAGCCAAACCAGTGCCGCCGCGATCAGCCCGCGCATCCTATTCGTCCAGGTCCTGGCGCACCTTGTCCTGTGCGAACATGGCCCGCGTCGCGTCCAGCTTGTCGAAGGTGTCGTCGATCAGGAACCGCAGGTCAGGCGCGTATTTCAGCGTCATCGCCTTGCCGATGGCGCGGCGCAGCTCATGCTTGTTGCGCTTCAGCGCCTGGATCGCCTCCTCGCGCTTGTCGCCGCCCAGGGGCAGCACATAGGCCGTGGCGATCTTGAGGTCGGGCGAAGTCCGCACCTCGCCCACCGTGATCGACATCGCGTTCAACTCGGGGTCATGGATCTGGCCCTGCATCAGCACGTCCGACAGGGTGCGGCGGATCAGCTCGCCAACGCGCAGTTGACGCTGCGACGGGCCGGGGCCGTCGTGAAACTTGTTCTTTGCCATGGCACGCGCTCCTTTTGCCCCTCCACCTAAGCGATCGCCCCGCCCCTCGCAAGAGAAGCGCTTTGCCACCGGCGGTCCTCTGCGCTATGCCGATTTCAACAGGATCAGGAGGGCCATGGCCATGCAGGGCAGCGTTGGAATTGCGGTAATGGGCGCGTCGGGGCGCATGGGCCGGATGCTGATCGAGGTGATCAACGACAGCGCGGCCGCGCATCTGGTCGCCGTCACCGAACGCCCCGGCCATGACTGGGCGGGCCGCGACCTGGGCGAGGCGATGGGCGGGGCCGCAACCGGCGTGCCGGTCCATGCCGATCCCATCGACGCCATCGTGAACGCGCAGGCGGTGATCGACTTCACCACGCCCGATGCCACGGTGGATCATGCGCTTCTGACCGCACAGGCGCGCTGCGTGCATGTCATCGGCACGACCGGGTTTGCGCAGGAGCATCTGGACAAGCTGGAACACGCCGCCCGCCATGCCACCATCATCCGGGCCGGCAACATGAGCCTTGGCGTCAACCTGCTGGTGCAGATCACCCGCCAGGTCGCCGCGGCCCTGGACGAGGATTTCGACATCGAGGTGATCGAGGCGCATCATCACCACAAGGTCGACGCGCCCTCGGGCACCGCGCTGATGCTGGGTCAGGCCGCCGCCGAAGGGCGCGGCATCGACCTCGACATCGCCTCGGACAGGGGCCGCGACGGCATCACCGGCCCCCGCCAGCGCGGCCATATCGGGTTCTCCAACATCCGCGGCGGCGACATTGTCGGCGAACATGACGTGCTCTTCGCGGGCCAGGGCGAGCGCATTACCCTCAGCCACAAGGCCACGGATCGCTCCGTCTTCGCGCGCGGCGCGCTCAAGGCCGCGCTCTGGGGTCAGGGCAAGGGGCCGGGTCAGTTCGACATGCTGGATGTGCTGGGCCTGTCGCCCACCGGCTGAGAGCGCACCGGAAACACCACGTCATAGGCCCAGTTGAAGACGAAGGCATAGACCAGGAAGAACCCCGCGAAGGCGACATCCATCACCACCGCCTGCCACAGGGTCACGCCCAGATACCAGGCGATGACCGGCGCCAGCACGAGCAATAGCCCAAGCTCGAACAGCACCGAATGCCCGACCCGCATCAGCGGCGTCTTGGCGGTATGGCCCAGCGCCCGCTGCATGGCGTGATCGAAGCCCAGGTTGAAGACATAGTTCCAGATCATCGCCAGCGTCGCCCCGATCACCGATAACACGCCGATATCGTGCAGCGGAAAGCCGAACACCCAGGCGCCCAGCGGCGCGACAAGGATCAGCGCGATGACCTCGAAGCTGATGGCGTGGCGGATGCGGTCTGCGGGGCGGCGCATGGGGATGTCCCTCTCTCATATCCTCGGGTCGTCCCGAAATATTGAGCCCCCCAAAACAGGGGCGGAGGTCGTCCTCGCTTGGCCCCTTTGATATACCGCCGAACGGCCCGCCTTCAACCCGCCAGCAAATCCGCCAGCGCCCCCCGCGCCCGCGTCACATCGGCCAGCGTGTAGCCATCCAGCGCCGCAAAGAACGCCTCGCGCGCCTCGGCGAAGGGTCCGCGCAATCCGCAGGCCGGTTGCAGGATGCAGGTCGAGGAGGTGCCGAAACACTCGACCACCGGATCGTCGCTTTTCAGCGCCCGCACCACCGCGCCGATATTGATCTGCTCGGGCGCGCGCGCCAGGGTCAGGCCACCCGTGCGCCCGCGTTCCGATGCGACGAAGCCCTGCCGGGTCAGCTCCGCCCCCACCTTGGCCAGGTGGTGCTCGGATAACCCGTAAAGCCGCGCGATGGCCGAAACCGGCAACCGCTCGGGCGCGCGCACGGCCAGCACCATCAGGATGCGCAGGGCGTAATCGGTGAACTTGTCCAACTGCATGGGCTAAATTTAGCATTTGCAATGCGTATTTGAAAGCGATAATATTCCGCAAGTGAAATACCGATTATATGGACGCCCGACATGACCCTCGCTGACCTCATCCTCTGGCCCGGCACGAAAATCTGCGAATGGCTGGGGGTAGAGCCGACCTCGGATAGCGGCCTCATCCGCTCGATGTTCAACACCTTCGTCTATCTCATCATCTTCCTGATCATCGCCTGGATTGCCGTGGCATGAGCGCGCTGGCCCGCTTTCCCGTCACGCCCGCGCAGATCGACCGCGTGGTGCAGGTCTTCTACGCCCGCATCCGCGCCCACCCCGATCTCGGCCCGATCTTCGCCGCGCATATCCACGACTGGCCCGCCCATGAGGAGAAGATCGCCCGCTTCTGGCGCAACGCGATCCTGCTGGAAGGGTCCTATGACGGCAACCCGATGCGCACCCACATGGCCGCGGGCAATGTCCGCTCGGATCATTTCCCGGCCTGGCTGGCGGAATTCGACGCCGTCCTGCGGGCGGAACTTTCCCCCGACCTCGCCGCCGCCTGGTCCGCCCTCGCCCATCGCATCGGACAGGGTCTCAGCTTCGGCCTCGATCACTACGGGCGCGGGGTGCCCAACCTGGCAAGCTGACGACCCCTCCGATTCGTGACCGGCCCGAACCTTGACAGACACGCGCCGGACCCTTCGATTATAAGGTGATCGGAGGCCCGAAATGACCCAATCGTCACCGCCCGAAAGCGGCTCACTGCTGCAGCGCATCGGTGCTGCCATCGCCGAAAAGCTGACCCGCCAGAGCCGCGGATACGAGCCCTATACGCCGTCGGATCAGGAGACGCTGCTGGCAACCCTCAAACCCGGCGACATCTTGCTGGTCGAAGGCAACGCGCGGATCTCGGGCGCGATCAAGTATCTCACGCAGTCCACCTGGTCGCACGCCGCAATCTATGTCGGCGACGCCCTGCCCGCGCCTCGGGACGGCGCCGACCGCCCCCGCCTGATCGAGGTCAACGTGGCCGATGGCTGCGTCGCGGTGCCGCTGTCGAAATACGCTTGCTTCAACACCCGCATCTGCCGCCCCGTGGGCCTGACCGAAAGCGAATGCCGCCAGGTGACCGACTTCATGATCGACAAGCTCGGCCTGCGCTACGACCTGCGCAACATCGTCGATCTCATGCGCTATTTCCTGCCCACCCCGCCGGTGCCCGTGCGCTGGCGGCGCCGCATGATCGCGCTTGGCTCGGGCGACCCGACGCGGGCGATCTGTTCCTCGCTCATCGCGCAGGCATTCCAGTCGATCACCTACCCGATCCTGCCCGACGTGGTGCGCCGCGAAGGGATCAGCGATTATGCCGAGCGGGAGATCTACCACATCCGCCACCACTCCCTCTTCGCGCCCCGCGATTTCGACCTGTCGCCCTATTTCCAGATCATCAAGCCGACCCTGACACAGGAATTCGACTTCCGCGCGTTCCCCTGGGGCGAGGCGGAAGATGAGGAGGTGGTGGCAGAGGCGTCTTGAGCCACGGGTGGCCCAATCGGCCCGCGCAGCCACCGAAAACCGCGCCTCTTTCAATTGCCACTGCCTGGAGGAACCCGCCCGCAGCAGGTCCACCCGCGCGACCAGCAAATCACGCCCCCGATCCGCGAGGCAGACGGTGAAAGAATAGCTGGCCCCGCTTGCCCTCATCCGGCGGTAGTTCGGCATGGGCCGATCCTGCCGGAACGCTGGCCAAGGATCGGTTGCCCCCTCACGCGCACAAACAACCGCGTGACCGGCCCTATCCCGGCCCCCCGCGACCGGCTATCCAGACCAGAACCGGAGTCCCGCCCATGCGCATCACGACCCTCCTGCCTGCCGCCCTCCTCCTGGCCCTCGTCTGGGCCACGGACCTCACCGCAATCCTCGGCGCGCATCCCTGGTGGTCGGGCAAGGTGGTGCTGATCGGCGCGGCTCTCGGTCTGGCGCTTGTCTGGCTCGCCAGCCTGCGCATCGCCGCCCTGCCGCTCACCCTCACCTTCCTGGTCGCCACGGGCCTCGCGGGCGCGGCGGCGGTCCTCGGCAAGCGGGCCTTCGTCGCCTCCTTCGGCGACAACGCGCTGGCCGGGCAATTCTGGTTCTTCGGCTGGATCGCCACGATGGCCGCCCTCGCGGCGCTTGTCACCGCCCTCACCCAGCTGATCCGGCAACGCTAGGCACACCCGCCGTATGCACAGGGGGTGCATGGGGGGGTGTACACATATGCACCCCCCTCAATCGGGAGATCTCGGCGTCAGTCTTCCAGCACGAAGGTGATCTTCAGCTTGACCCGGTATTCGCTGATCTTGCCGCCCTCGACGATGACGTTCTGGTCCTGGACCCAGGCCGATTTGATGTTCATGAGCGTGGCGGCGGCGCGCTCGATCCCGTTCTCGACGGCATCGTCGAAACTGCGGCCGGAGGAGGAAATGATCTCGGTAACGCGTGCGACGGACATGGCGGTTCTCCCTTGTTTCATGAGGCTTCAAGGCTAGAAGGACAGCCCCACACGCGCAACTCACCCCGCCTCACATGCGCGCCAAAGCGCTGAAACATGCCGGAAATCGGCGGCGCGCGGGCCTATCTGTTGATCAGACGCGACAGAAACTGAACCGCCCCGCCCGCCCACACGACCCATGATTGCCACGCCAACAAAAGGACCAGACCCATGCGCCCCGCCCCCAAAAGCCACCGCCCAGGCCCCGCCCCCCGCTGCGGCACCGCGGAGGCCCCGGTCCGCCAACCAAGACCCCCCGTCCGCTTTACCGACTGGGCGATGATCTGATCCGCCCGGCCGACCCCCTCACGATGACGGGAAGCGATTCCCCCCACGCATCCTGTTGTCGTTTCAACGGGTTAGTCAGGCAGCGGGCGCGGTTTCCCGTCCTCGTCGATGGCCACGAAAGTGAAGATCGCCTCGGTCACCTTCTCGCGCGCGCCGATGGTGCCGCGCCTGACCCAGGCCTCCACTTCGATCGCCATCGAGGTGCGCCCGACCCGGTTCAGCCGCGTATAGACGCAGAGCACATCGCCCACGGCGACGGGCCGGATGAACTTCATCGCATCAACCGCCACGGTCGTCGCCCGCCCGCGCGAGCGCTCGCGCGACAAGATCCCCGCCGCAATGTCCATCTGGCTCAGCACCCAGCCGCCGAACACGTCCCCATTGCCGTTCACATCCGACGGCATGGCGACCGTGCGCAGGGTCAAGTCGCCCTCGGGGCCGGTTTCCTCTGGCATCCTCGGTCCTTTCCTGTCCACGCCCCGCCGACACTCGCCCGCGCGGGTCGGGATTTCAAGACTGGTCAGCGGGGCGCACCGGCCCTAGCATTGCCCAGGATGACAGGTCGTTACGGAGAAACGTCATGCGCATGATCGCCGCCTTCTGCATGGGGCTTCTGCTTGGGTCGCCCGCCCTTGCCCAATCGGCCGAGGAGGCGGAGCTGGTCGTCGCCATGTTCCGGTCGATGAACCCGCAATCCATCACCCATGACCGCGAGGTCTGCGGCTATATCGTCGAAAGCCCCTCGGGCCGGATCGAGGTCGGCAAGGCCAGTTGGGGCGGCAACGCGTCATGCGGCACGATCCCGCCACCGGACGGGTTTCGGGTGCTGGCCTCGTGGCACACCCATGCCGCCTGGGCCGCGGGCTATGATAACGAAGTGCCGTCGCTGATCGACGTCGAGGGCGACATGTCGCTTGGCATCAACGGCTGGATCGCGACGCCGGGCGGCAGGCTTTGGTATGTCAACGGCCAGACCGGCGAGATGCACCAGTATTGCGGCGCGCAATGCCTGCCTTTCGATCCCGATGCGCAGATGGATACACGCGGCCCCGTCGACAAGCGCTATACGCTGCTGCAGTTGCGCGCACGGTTCGGACAGTAACGATAAAGGCCCCGGCGACGAACCGGGGCCTTTTGCGACTTATTCCGCCGCGTCCAGGTATTCCTCAAGCGGCGGGCAGGTGCAGACCAGGTGGCGGTCGCCATAGGCGTTGTCGACCCGGCCCACGGGCGGCCAGTATTTGTCGACCCGGAACGCACCCGGCGGAAAGCAGCCCTGTTCGCGGCTATAGGGCCGGTCCCAATCACCGATCAGCGCCGCCACAGTGTGGGGGGCATGTTTCAGCGGGTTGTTCTCGGCATCCATCTCGCCCTTCTCAATCGCCGCGATCTCCTCGCGGATCGACAGCATCGCGGCGATGAAACGGTCCAGTTCGGCCTTGGTCTCGGATTCCGTCGGCTCCACCATCAGCGTGCCGGCGACGGGCCAGCTCATCGTGGGCGCGTGGAAGCCGTTGTCGATCAGGCGCTTGGCGATGTCATCGACGGTGACATGGGCGCTGTCGTCGAAGGGGCGGGTATCCAGGATACACTCATGCGCGATACGCCCGTTGCGCCCCTTGAAGAGGACGCCGTAAGCCCCCTCCAGACGCTTGGCGATGTAGTTGGCGTTGAGGATCGCCACCTTGGTCGCCTGGGTCAGCCCCGCGCCGCCCATCAGCAGGATATAGGCCCAAGAAATCGGCAGGATCGAGGCCGAGCCGAGCGGCGCGCCATTGACCGGCCCTTCCTCGCCGCCGGTTTGCGGATGGCCGGGCAGGTGCTTTTCCAGATGCGCCTTGACGCCGATCGGCCCCATGCCGGGACCGCCGCCGCCATGCGGGATGCAGAAGGTCTTGTGCAGGTTCAGGTGGCTGACATCGCCGCCGATATCGCCGGGGCGCACAAGGCCCACCATGGCGTTCATGTTGGCGCCGTCGATATAGACCTGCCCGCCCTGGTCATGGGTGATCTGGCAGACCTCGCGCACGGTCTCCTCGAACACGCCATGGGTCGAGGGATAGGTGATCATGCAGGCGGCCAGGTTATCGCCCGCGGCCTCGGCCTTGGCGCGAAAATCCTCGACGTCGATATCGCCGTTTTCGGCCGATTTCACCACCACGACCTTGAGGCCGACCATCTGCGCCGAGGCCGGGTTGGTGCCATGTGCGGAGACCGGGATCAGGCAGATATTGCGGTGATCCTCGCCATTGGCCTTGTGATAGGCCTGGATCGTCAGAAGCCCCGCATATTCGCCCTGCGCGCCGGAATTGGGTTGCAGGCTCATCGCGTCATAGCCGGTGATCTGGCACAGCTTTTCCGACAGATCGACCGCCATGTCGGCATAGCCCTGCGCCTGTTCTGCGGGCGCGAAGGGGTGCATGTTGGAGAATTCGGGCCAGGTGATCGGCATCATCTCGGCGGCGGCATTGAGCTTCATGGTGCAGGAGCCAAGCGGGATCATCGCCCGGTCGAGCGCAAGGTCGCGGTCGGCCAGGCGGCGCATGTAGCGCATCATCTCGGTTTCCGCCCGGTTGAGGTGAAAGATCGGATGGGTCAGGTAGTCGCTCTGCCGGATCAGGTCATCGGGCACTTGCAGATCCACCCTGTCATCATCCTGGCCGTTCTCGATCCCGAAGGCGCGCAGCAGGCGGTCGAGCGTTGCCGCGCGGGTGGTCTCATCCAGGGACAGCCCGACCTTGGTGGTGCCGACCCTGCGCAGGTTGATCCGCTCCGCCTCGGCGGCCTTCATCACCACGCCCTGCAGCCCCCCGACATCGACGGTGAGCGTGTCGAAGAAATGCTCCGGCTCGACGGTAAAGCCCGCCTCCTGCAAGGCGCGGGCGACGCGGGCGGTCTTGAAATGGATGCGTTCGGCGATGGCGCGCAGGCCCTGCGGCCCGTGGAAGACGGCATAGAAGGACGCCATGTTGGCCAGCAAAGCCTGCGCGGTGCAGACGTTCGATGTGGCCTTTTCGCGCCGGATATGCTGCTCGCGCGTTTGCAGGGACAGGCGGTAGGCCTTGCCGCCCTGCGCATCGACCGAGACACCGACGATCCGCCCCGGCATGTTGCGTTTATAGGCGTCGCGGCAGGCCATATAGGCCGCCGCCGGGCCGCCGAACCCCATCGGCACGCCAAAGCGCTGCGTGGTGCCGACGGCGATATCGGCCCCCATCGCGGCGGGCTCCTTCAGCACGGTCAGGGCCAGCGGGTCGGCGATGACGATGCCGATGCCCTTGTTGTCATGCAGCTTGCCGATCAGATCGCTGAAATCGCGCACATGGCCATAGGTGCCGGGATACTGGAAGATCGCGCCAAAGACCGCCTCGGCGTCGAGGTCGTCGGGGTTGCCGACGATCACCTCGATGCCAAGCGGTGCGGCGCGGGTCTTCATCACGGCGATGTTCTGCGGGTGGCAGTTCTCATCGACGAAAAAGCCCGTGACTTTCGATTTGGAGACCCGCTGCGCCATCGTCATCGCCTCGGCGGCGGCGGTGGATTCGTCCAGCAGCGAGGCATTGGCGATATCGAGGCCGGTCAGGTCCGTCACCATGGTCTGGAAGTTCAGAAGCGCCTCAAGCCGACCCTGGCTGATCTCGGGCTGATAGGGCGTGTAGGCCGTATACCAGGCCGGATTTTCCAGGATGTTGCGCTGGATCGCGGGCGGGCAGACGGTGCCGTAATAGCCCTGCCCGATCATGGTGGTGAAGGGCTGGTTCTTCTTGGCGACCTGGCGCATGTACCACAAGAGTTCCCGCTCGCTCATCGGCTCGCCAGTATCCAGCGGCGTATCCTGACGCAGCGATTTCGGCACGGTCTGGTCAATGAGTTCATCCAGATCCTTCACCCCCAGAACCTCGCACATCTCGGCCATTTCAGCCTTGGAGGGGCCGATATGGCGCAGGTTGGCGAAGTCGTGCGGTTTGTAGTCGGACGGTGTGAAGGGCATGGAATGCTCCGGAATCAGGCAGGTTGAGGGGGCGGCGTGGCACCACGCGAAAGGTGCCACGCGATATAGCGTTGGACGATGGCGTCCGGGCCGGTCAGGAAACCCATGACCTGCCGCCGGAAGGACCAGGATTTCATCTCGGCGGGGAGGCGCGACAGCCAGTGACGATTATCAGCGGTGCCGGGTTCCTCGCGGCCCGTCAGGCGGTAGCCGCGCGGCATGTTGAGCTGACCGAAGACCCAGAGCAGGTATTTGAAATGGGCCCACCGGCTGAACTCGGCATCGAACCCGTCGACATGAACGCGCAGGCGGCACCGGGCGGCGTCTCCGGCCTCGGCCAAGGCTTCGGCCATCGCGCGGTCGGCCTCGGTCTCCCATCGGCCCTCGCCCTCCGGCAGGTTACTGAACATACCGTATGTCGCGCGCGAGGGCGGCAGGTCGTGCTTGCCGAAGCGCACACCGTCGATCCATGCCACCGCCCGCTTCACCGCATCAGCCGATCATCTGCTTGTACTCGGCCTCGTCCATGTACTCATCCATCTGGGACAGGTCGGAGGGCCGCATCTTGAAGAACCAGGCATCGCCCATGGCGTGTTCGTTGACCATGCCGGGATTGTCGGTCAGGGCTTCGTTCACCTCGACGATCTCGCCATCGAGCGGGGCCATGATGTCGGACGCCGCCTTGACCGACTCGATCACCACGATGTCGTCATCCTTGGCCACCTCGTCGCCAGCTTCGGGCAGCTCGACAAAGACCACGTCGCCCAGTTGCGTGGCGGCATGTTCGGTGATGCCGACGACGACCAGATCGTCCTCGACGCGCAGCCATTCATGTTCTTCGGTGAATTTCATGTGCAACTTCTCCCAGTTGGTTTTTCAGCGTTTGTAATCGGGTTTGTGGAACGGCAGGTCGGCCTGCGCAACCGGCAGCCGCTTGCCGCGCACCTCGCCATAAAGCGTGGCGTCGGCGGGGATGGTATTGTCGATAAGCCCCATGGCGATCGGCGCACCGACCGAGGGGCCGAACCCGCCAGACGTGACCATGCCGATCTCCGAGCCGCCCTCGGCCTCGGCATAGAGCGGCACACCGGCGCGCATCGGCGCGCGGCCTTCCGGGCGGAGCCCTACGCGGCGGCGGGGCGCGCCGGTCTCCATCTCGTCAAGGATACGCTCGGCGCCGGGAAACCCGCCCTCGCGGTCGCCGCCCTTGCGCCGGACCTTGTTGATCGCCCAGGACATGCTGGCCTCGATGGGCGAGATATCCTCGTCCAGGTCCTGCCCGTAAAGCGGCATTCCCGCCTCCAGCCGCAGGCTGTCGCGCGCACCCAATCCGATGGGGGAGACCTCCTCCATCTCCAGCAGTTCGCGCGCGAAGGTATCGGCGACATCGGCGGGCACCGAGATCTCGAACCCGTCCTCGCCGGTATAGCCCGAACGGCTGATCCACAGCTCGGACCCGGCCCAATCGGTCTGCACCACATCCATGAATTTCATCGAAGTCACACCGGGCACCAGCCGCGCCATGGCGGTTTCGGCCTGCGGACCCTGCAACGCCAGAAGGGCGCGGTCGGTCACCTCCTCGACCCCGTCGATATGCGCCTTGAGATGCGCGATGTCGTGCTCCTTGCGGGACGCGTTGACCACCAGGAACAGATCGTCCCGCCGCCGCGCGATCATCAGGTCATCCAGCACGCCGCCGTTCGGCGCGGTGAAGAGGCCGTAGCGCTGGCGGCAGCATTTCAGCCCCTGCACATCCACCGGCACCAACCCCTCAAGCGCCGCATCGGCGTCCAGCGGCAACAGCACCTGGCCCATATGGCTGACATCGAACAGCCCCGCCTTTTCGCGCGTATGCAGGTGTTCGGCCATCACGCCCGCGGGATACTGCACCGCCATTTCATAGCCCGCGAAGGGCACGAACTTGCCGCCAAGCTCGGCGTGCAACTCGTGTAGCGGCAGTCTCTTCAGGTCGCCCATGGCGGTCCCCCCGATCAAAATGTCACCGGGGAATCGCCCGGCATCGCAAACCCCCGCGCGTGCCTCGCGCGAAACCCGATGCCCCCTCTGTCCTTTCGCCTGAGATCGTTATCCCTTCGGCGGGTGCGATGCACCACTCTCCAGAGTTGTCCTCATGTCCGGCCAGGTCCTGCAGCCTGAGAGTTTACCGGGGCGGTTGCTCCTTCGGCACCGGCTGTTACCCCGGATTCTCCCTGATCGAACGTGGTGGAGAATACCAACCTTTGCCGGTTCGGCAAGAGGGTTGCTATGCAGGGCGCGCACAGGCATGGTCCGCGCATGTCCGATCCTTTTTTCTTTGGCTATGGCAGCCTCGTGAACCGCGCCACCCACACCTATCCGCAGGTCGAACGCGCCCGCGTCAGGGGGTGGGCCCGCCAGTGGAAGCGCACCCGGCTGCGGCCCGTCGCCTTCCTGACCGCCGTGGAAGCCGATGGCGAGGATATCGACGGCCTTATCGCCGCCGTGCCGGGGGCCGATTGGGCGGCGCTGGATGAACGCGAATGGGCCTATCGGCGCAATCCGGTGGCCGAGATCTTCCACGACCCCGCCGACCGACCGCCGCTGTCCGACATCCAGATCTACCGCACCGTGATCGAGGAAGACGACAGCCCCGATGCGCGCCATCCGGTCCTGCTGAGCTATATCGACGTGGTCGTGCAGGGCTATCTGCGCGAGTTCGGCCCCGCCGGGGCGGAGCGTTTCTTTGCCACCACGCATGGCTGGGACACGGTGGTGCTGGATGACCGCGCCGCGCCGATCTACCCGCGCCACCAGAGCCTGACCGAGGATGAGATGCGCGTGGTCGACCGCCACCTCTCGGGGCTGGCCGAGGTGATCTGCGACACTGCCCTGCGCGAGGAAATCCGCCAGCACCGCCCGCCGCAGGAACCGGCGTCGGAACAGCGCATGACCCCCGGTGATGCACGGGCGGGATTGGCGACCGGTTAACGCCGATTGTGGAACATCTGCAGCAGCCGGGCCTGCCGGGTGAACGGGGCAGGCTCGCCCGGTGCGTCATGGCGGGCGATGACGCGCAGCGCCAGCGCCGCCGACAGCAGCCCGAACAGCACGCCGCCAAGCGCCTGTCCGATCAGCACCCCCGGCGCGCCGAGCCAGGCCGCGAAGAGGATGACGAAGGGAATGGTCCCCGCCGTGTGCCGCCCCCAGTTCAGCCCGGTGGAATAGAGCGGTCGACCGAGATTGTTGAACGCCGCGTTCGACACGAAGAGCATCCCGTTGAAATACCACGCCAGCGCCAGCGGCCCACAGAAGAGGAAGATCAGGTCACGCGCCACCCCGTCCAGTTGGAACAGGTCCGCGATGACCCCGCGCAGCAGAAAGAGGATGGTCGAGATCGCAACGACCACGATGGCGGTGAAGATCAACCCGTCGCGGTAGGCGCGGCTGACGCGGTCGAACCGCTCGGCCCCGTAATTCTGCCCGATGATCGGCCCGATAGCCCCCGACAGCGCGAAGATCACCCCGAAGGAAACCGGGATCAGCCGTGCGACCACCGCCATGCCCGCCACCGCGTCCTCACCGAATTCTGCCATGGCGCGGGTGACATAGGCTTGCCCGATGGGCGTGGCCAATTGCGTCAGGATCGCGGGCAGCGCGAGGGTCAGGATCGGGGCCAGGTCGGCGCGCAGATCATCCCGCGTGGGCCGGGTCAATCCGCCGTAATGGCGCAGGATCGGGATCAGGGCGGCGACACCAATGGCCACCCGCGCGGCAAAGCTGGCGATGGCCGCGCCGGTCAGTTCCAGGTCCAGCCCGAAGATAAGGATCGGGTCCAGCACCGCGTTGACGACACCGCCCGTGATCGTCGCCATCATCGCCGTGCGCGCGGCCCCATGGGCGCGCAGGATCGCGCCGCCGACCATGCCCACCAGCATCATCGGCAGGCTCGGGATCACGATCTGCAAGAACCCGATGGCCAGGTCCTGCGTCTCGCCCGTCGCCCCCAGAAGCGCCGTCAGAGGGGCCAGCGACAGCCAGACGGCCAGCGCGAAGAGCGAGCCGAAAGCCACCCCGTAAAGCAGCGATGTCGTCGCCCTGCGCCGCGCGAGATCGTCATCGCCCGACCCAAGCGCGCGCGCCACCAGCGCGCCCGTCGCAATCGCCATGCCGATGCCGAAAGACGAGGTGAAAAAGAGGATCGCACCCGCATATCCAACCGCCGCCGCAAGCTCCGCCTTGCCGAGCATCGCGATGAACAGCATGTCCACCAGGTCGACCACGAACACCGCCATCAGCCCGACGGACGAGGTCAGCGCCATCACGGTGATGTGGCGGAAGAGGCTGCCGGACAGGAATTTCGCACGGTTGGTCACCCCGACTGCGTAGCAGAACCGGCCCCTGACGTCCCTGCGATTTCCGCGCGCTGGCGCACAATGCTATGAGCAACCCCCGATCTCTGCGATACTCTTCCGGACACGGGGGATGGATCAATGACACATGCAACCGGGGGATGCCTCTGCGGCGCGCTGCGCTACGAGGTGGAAGGATCGCCCGACTGGGTCACGATCTGTTTTTGCAGGTTCTGCCAGCGCGCCACCGGATCGCATCAGATGACGGAACCGATCTTCCATATCGACCGGTTCCGCATCACCTCGGGCAAGCCAAGGGTCTACACGCATATCTCGGGCGGCAGCGGTCGGGAGGTCTATGTTCATTTCTGCGATACCTGCGGAACCAAGACGCATCTGACCTTCGATCGCTGGCCCGACCGGCTCGGGGTCTATGCCGGCACGTTCGACGATCCCGGCTGGTTCGAGCTTTCGCCGGAGACAGCCAAGTTCATCTTTCTGGACGAGGCACCGCGCGGCACGCTGGTGCCGCCGGGCTACAAGACATACGGCCAGCACGCCGCCACCGCAGATGGCACGCCATTGGACCCGATGATCCTGTCGGAGGTGCGGCATGTGGGGCGGGACTGATGCCCGATTTTCCATCCCCGTTTTCAAACAAGGAGATTTTCCATGACCCAACGGATTTTGCAAAGGGGCCTATGGACCCTCGGGCTCGCGACCGTCCCCCTATCCGCGCTGGCCGAACGCCGGAGCACCGAGATCGAGGCGCTGAACGAGATCGAGGCACTGCTCAGCTGCAACATGCTTGCCGATCAGGCAGGGGCCACCGGACGCGGGGCGGTCGAGAATGTCGATTATTTCCGCTGGTCCTGCACCTATGACGTGCCACCCCGGCGGGAGATCAGCGTCGAGGTGATGCCGCTTCTGCATGAGGCGCAGGCCCGCCCGGTCTGCCGCAGTGCCGCCAGTAATCGCAACGGGCGCTGGACCGGCGAATGGGTAGGCAATGGGGCGCTGGCCGCCGGACGCTGCATCATCAGCGTGCCCGCGAATTGAACCGTTGCGGCATGGCATAGGGCGGGGGTCGCCCCGCCACTCGCCACCTCCTAGAGAGCGGGCTTCTTCTGAAGCAGCGGCATGACATCGCTCATTTCCGGCCCGCGCTCCAGCCCCGTCACAGCCTTGCGCAATGGCATGAACAAGCCTTTGCCCTTGCGCCCCGTCGCCTCCTTCACGGCCCCGGTCCAGGCGCCCCAGGTCTCGGCGGTATAGGGCGGGTCGGGCAAGAGCGCGAAAGCCTCGGCCACGAATTCCCGATCCTCCTCGTCCACCACGGGCGTGGCGCCATCGCGGAACAGGTGCCACCAGCCCGCGATGTCGTTGCGCGTGGTGATGTTGGCGCGGGCGACGGTCCAGAAGGTCTCGGCCAGATCCTCCGGCACGCCGATCTCCGCGATCTGATCGGCGACCTGTTCCAGCGGCAGCGTATGCAGATACCGCGCCGTGATCGGGTAGAGGTCGTTCACGTCGAACTTGGTCGGGGCCGCGCCGAAATGGTCCAGATCGAACCCCTCGGCCAGCTCATCCAGATCGGAACAGAGCTCGATCGGCTGCGACGATCCGAGCCGCGCCATGTGGCTGAGCAGCGCCATCGGCTCCACCCCTGCCTCGCGCAGATCGGCCAGCGCCAGCGTGCCGAGGCGCTTCGACAGCGCCTCGCCCTGCGGACCCGTCAACAGCGAGTGATGCGCGAAGGAGGGCGGAGCAAACCCCAACGCTTCCATGATCTGGATCTGCGTCGCGGTGTTGGTGACGTGATCGGACCCGCGCACCACATGGGTCACGCCCATATCGGTATCATCGACAACAGACGCGATGGTATAAAGCACCTGCCCGTCCTGCCGGATCAGCACCGGGTCGGACACGCTGGCCGCATCAATCGACAGATCGCCCAGGATGCCGTCGGTCCACTCGATCCGCTCCTGTTTCAGCTTGAAGCGCCAGACGCCCTGCCCGCGCTCGGCGCGCAACCGGTCCTTTTCCTCCTCGCTCAGCTTCAGCGCCGCGCGGTCATAGACCGGGGGCTGCCCCATGTTGAGCTGTTTCTTGCGCTTGAGGTCCAGTTCCGTGGGCGTCTCGAACGCCTCGTAGAACCGGTCCTTGGCGCGCAATTCATCGGCGGCGGCGGCGTAGCGGTCCAGCCGCTCCGACTGACGCTCCAGCCGGTCCCAGGTCAGGCCGAGCCACTCCAGGTCGCGCTGGATCCCGTCCGCGAAAGCCCGGGTCGAGCGTTCCGGGTCGGTATCGTCGAGCCGCAGGATGAATGTGCCGCCCGCCTTGCGCGAAATCAGGTAGTTGAACAGCGCCGTGCGCAGGTTTCCGACATGCAGGCGGCCGGTGGGGGACGGGGCGAAACGGGTGACGGTCATGGCGCGGATATCCTTATCTCTCGGGGCGATCCTGTTTCACAGAGCCGCGCCATTGTCCAGTTTCGCGCCGACCTCGCGGCATTTTGAGCGACAGGCGGGGCGCTTCCGGTTACCCTGCAAGGGCCAAGCCAAGGGGAGATTTGAGATGACCGATGTAACCCGCCGCCGCCTGATGGGGGCCGCCGCCGCCCTGCCGCTCGTCGGCCTCGCCACACCGCTCATGGCCGAGGCGCCGCCGCTTGGCCCCTCCTTCGCGCGGCACCGGCGGTTCATGCTTGGCAGTTTCGAAGTGACGACGATCCTGGCCGGCACCAACATGCGGCCCGATCCGCAGGAGATTTTCGGACTGAACGTGCCCGAAGAAGAGTTCGAGGAGGTCAGCCGGGCGCATTTTCTCTCGACCGATGAAAGCCGGTTCTGGTTCACGCCCACGGTGGTCAATACCGGCTCGCAGGTGATCCTCTTCGACACCGGCCTCAACCCCGGCGGCATTACCGGCGCGCTGATGGAGGCGGGGTACGAGGCCGACCAGGTCGACACCGTGGTGATCACCCATATGCATGGCGACCATATCGGCGGGCTGATGGATCTCGGCGCGGCGACCTTTCCCAACGCGGCCTATGTCACGGGCCAGGTAGAATACGACCACTGGGCCGGGGCGGGCAATGACGGGTTCAATAGCAAGGTGCGCCCGCTGGCCGACCGGATGAGCTTCCTCGCCCCCGGTCAGGATGTGGCGGGCGGCATCACCAGCGTCGGGGCCTACGGCCACACGCCTGGGCATATGGGATACCACATCGAAAGCGACGGTGCGCGACTGGTGCTCTTTGCCGATCTGGCCAATCACCCGGTCTGGTCCCTCGCCCATCCCGATTGGGAGGTGCGTTTTGACATGGACAAGGAAGCCGCCGCCGCCAGCCGCCGCGAGGTGCTGGACATGATCGCCACCGACCGCATCCCCGCCATCGGCTATCACATGCCCTTCCCCGCATTGGGCTTTGTCGATCGCGCGGGTGACGGGTTCGCCTGGGTGCCGGAAAGCGGGCAGTTGATGGGGTGACCGGCTTGGTGTCTGATGGGCGCCATGAGTGACTGGACCAATACCCTGCCCCCCGGCCTGGAGGCTTTCGACGACATGGCGCGCGCCGTCCGCGATGCCCTGCCCGCCCCCTATGCCGCCCGCGCGCGCGAGGTTGCGCTGCGCGTCGAGGATTTCGCCAGCGACGAGATGCTGGACGCGCTGGAGATGGAGAGCCCCTATGACCTGACCGGCCTCTACGAGGGCATCCCGCTGACCGAGAAATCGGTGATGGACCAGCCGCATGGGCCGGATGTCATCTGGCTCTTCCGCCGCCCGATCCTGGAGGAATGGGCCGATCGCGGCGATATCGGCCTCGGCGCGCTGATCGCGCATGTCTATGTGCATGAACTTGCCCATCACATGGGCTGGTCCGACGCCGATATCGCCACAATCGACCGCTGGTGGGAGTAGAGCTTGACCCAGGGACAGCCCGACGCCACGCTGGCGGTCATGCTGCTCCGGATCCTCGCGTTTCTAGTCATCGTCGCATCCCCTGCCCTGCATCCGCCTCAACGCAATGCGTCGGATCGGTGAAATTTGGAATATGGAGCTGTTGCCCGACGGCTATCGGGGCCAGAGCAGGACGACCCTTGTCTTTTGCCCGACCCACGCCGCGCCGGTGCGGCTGGTTCGGGTGGAGACCGACCCGGTGCTGCTCTGGACCTCCTACCCGTACGGCGCGCTGCTGGAACGCGATCCGGCCTCGCGCAACGTCGTCTATGGCGGTCAATGGAGCGAGGGCACTTTGGACCTGGGCATCACCCCTGCCGGTCGGCTCGTCCTGACCGGAACGGAACCCCGCCCGATAGAGTGCTTCATCGACGATCTGAACTGGCTGCGCTAGGTCGGTTCCACCGGCCAGTGCCTGGCCAGATCGCGCAGACCCGCGCGGATCAACTCGGCCAGCACGTCCGTGTCGATATCCGCCAGCTTGTTGACATAGAGGCAGGCGCGCCCGGTCTTGTGCTTGCCGAGTCGATCCAGAAGGCCTTGAAACTCGCCATATCCCGGCATGATGTAGATCGAGAGGCTGGATTTGCGCGGAGAAAACCCGGTGGCCAGGAACCCCCCCTCGCGCCCCGACTTGTAGGTGAAGTGGTAGCGGCCATAGCCGATGATGCTGTCGCCCCACATGACCGGGTTGAACCCCGTCACCGCGCGAAACAGAGCATCCAGCGCCTGCGCATCGGCGCGCCGGACGGGATGCTCGACGCCCGCCAGGAACCCGGCGACGGAGTGCTCCGTCGGTTGGGTCTTGTTCTCACGCGGGCGCATGACGCGGCCCTCCTGCCGCGCCATGATAGCATTTCGATGGCTCCCGCGCCTAAGGGTAGCTGACGACCTCGATCTCGACCCCGTCCGGCCCGTCGAAATAGAACCGCACACCCGGCTCGTAATCGCCGTGGCTGTGGGGCGAGAAGCCAGCCTTGCGCACCCGCGCCTCGACCGCCGCGATATCCGGAACGACTACGCCGATATGATTGAGCCCGCCCGGCGTCGAATAGCTGTTCGTGGCCGGCGTCACACCGCCCCGGCTGTAGAGCGCGATATAGGAAGCGTCGGCACCGACATGGATCGAATAGCCATCCGATTTCGCATCGCTCTGCCAGCGGATGCGCCAGTCGAAGAGATCGCAGAGCAGGTCGGCGAAGGCTTGCGGGTCGGTGACGGTGATATTGGCATGTTCGAGGAAGGCCTGGGTCATGGTGTGGGTCCTTGATTCGGGTGTCATGGGTGTGGTCTAATTCCTCAAGCTCACTTTAGCTCAAGAGGTTTCTTCATGCGCAGGCCAAACGACATGCTGCCCATTGGCCGGATCGCCGAACGCACCGGCATGGCCGTCTCGGCGATCCGCTACTACGAGACCGAGGGGCTGGTGCATCCGATCCGCACGGAGGCGGGGCAGAGGCAGTTCCGGCGCTCGGACATAAGGCGGCTCAGCTTCGTGAAGATCGCGCAGGAATTGGGGTTCACGCTGGCCGAGATCCGGGGCGAGATGGCGAAGCTGCCCGAAGGCCGCACGCCGACCAAGGCGGATTGGGAGAAGATCAGCCGCATGTTTCGCGAGCGTCTGGATGCGCGGATCGCGGAGTTGCAGCGGACGCGGGACAAGCTGGATGGCTGTATCGGCTGCGGGTGTCTGAGCCTGAAGAGCTGTGCGCTCTACAACCCGGATGATGCGGCAGGCGCACGCGGGGCGGGGCCGAGGAACATCATCGAGGGCGGGTGAGATTGGCCTCGGATTGCCTGCGGCAATCCGACCCGCCGGGGCGCTGCCCGTCGTCATTGTCGCTCGGACCAATGGCGCAACAACGACGACCCCGAGGTATTTTTGGCAAAATGAAAGATGCGGGGAGCGGGTCTAACTCCCGTCCCGCCACCTGTTCACGATCGGATAACGGCGGTCCAGCCAGAAGGCCTTTTCGCTGAGCCGCGCGCCCGGCGCGCTCTGAAAGCGCTTGTATTCCGAGATGTAGAGCAGGTGTTCCACCTTCTTCACAATGGCGCGGTCATGGCCCATGGCGACGACATCGGCGACCGAAGCCTCCTTGTCGATCAGCATTTCCAGGATCTCGTCGAGCACCTCGTAGGGCGGCAGGCTGTCGCTGTCCTTCTGGTCTGCGCGCAACTCGGCCGTGGGGGGCTTGTCGATGACGCGGGGCGGGATGACCTCGCCCGCCGGAGCCCGCATCCAGGGGCGGTGATTGGCGTTGCGCCAGCGGCAGGACTGGAACACGCGAGTCTTGTACATGTCCTTGATCGGGTTGTAGCCGCCCGCCATGTCGCCGTAGATCGTGGCATAGCCGACGGCGACCTCGGACTTGTTGCCGGTGGTCAGCAGCATCGCGCCGAACTTGTTGCTGAGAGCCATCAGGATGACGCCGCGCAGGCGGGACTGGATGTTTTCCTCGGTCAGACCGGGCTCCGTGCCCGCGAAGAGCGGCGCCAGCGCCTCGGTCATCGCGGCGCGGGCGCCCGAGATGGGAAGGGTATCCAGCCGACAGCCGAGATTGCCCGCGACCTCCGCCGCGTCATCGAGGCTTTCCTGCGAGGTGTATTCCGAGGGCATCATCACGCAATGCACGTTCCGAGGCCCGAGCGCATCGGCGGCGATGGTCGCGACGATGGCCGAATCGATTCCGCCCGACAGGCCGAGCAGCACCTGGCTGAACCCGGTCTTGGCGACGTAGTCGCGCACCGATTCGACCATGGCGCGGTAATCGGATTCCCATGTATCGGGCAGGACGACCCTTTCGCCCTCGACAGCGCGCCAGCCCGCGTCGGTGCGGGTGAAATCGACATGGGTGATCGCCTCGTCGAAGGCGGGCATCTGATGGGTCAGCACACCGCCGGGATTGAGCACGAAGCTCGCCCCGTCGAAGACCTGGTCATCCTGCCCGCCGACAAGGTTGAGATAGACCAGCGGCAGCCCGGTCTCGATTACGCGGGCCACCGTCACCGCCTGGCGGATATTCATCTTGCCGCGATGATAGGGCGAGCCGTTCGGCATCAACAGGATTTCCGCGCCGCTTTCCTCCAGCGTCTCGGTCACATCCTCGAACCAGCCATCCTCGCAGACCGGCACCCCGATGCGCAGCGGCCCGACCGAGACCGGCCCCTGCGGCGTGCCCGCGTGGTAGTAGCGCTTTTCGTCGAAGACCTTGTAATTCGGCAGATGCTGCTTGAGCACGCGGGCGGTGATCTTGCCGCCTTGCAGGATGAAATAGGCGTTGAAGGGCTTGTCGGGGCCGGGCCAGGGGCCGCCGATACCGATCGCGGGGCCGTCTGCACAATCCGCCGCCAGACGTTCCAGAACCCGTTGCACATCCGCCGCGAAGGCCGGTTTGCGCACCAGATCCTGCAACTGGTATCCGGTGATGAACATCTCGGGGAAGGCGACCATGTCGGCCCCGGCCAGCTTCGCCTCCTGCCAGGCGGCGCGCACGCGGCCGGCGTTGTCTTCCAGCGCGCCTACGGTGGCGTTGAGTTGCGCCAGCGTGAGGCGGAACGTGTCGGACATCTGGGCCTCCTCGGGCTCTGCTCAGGGCACTGCTCGGGCCCGGTTCTAGCAGATCACCGCCTGCCGCCAAGCCACCTTTGGCAAAAGAGATTGCGACGATACCGCCCCTCCACTAGGTTAAGGCCCGGGCCGAACAACAATTTCTCCGAAGGAGACATCAGGTGAGCCAATCAGGTGCAGGCACGCTGCGGCGGGTCATTTCGATCATCCCCCTCATGGTGATGCTGGCGGGGTCCGCATGGGCGCAGGACTCCGGCGAGATCGAGATCCACCAATATGAAGGCGGCGGCATCTACGAGGGCACCTTCCGGGGCGGCGTGCAGCATGGCACCGGCACCTACCGGCTGCCCAATGGCTATGAATATACCGGCGAATGGGTCGATGGCGAGATCCGGGGCCAGGGCCGCGCGGTGTTCCCAGATGGCTCGATCTACGAGGGCAGCTTTGCCGCCGGTCGGCCCGAAGGCTTCGGCATGATCACCTTCGCAGATGGCTCCACCTATGAGGGCGAATGGTCCGAGGGGCGGATCAACGGCACGGGCCTCGCGCTCTATGCCAATGGGGTGCGCTACGAGGGCAGCTTCCGCAACGCGCTGCATCACGGGCAAGGCACGATGGACAGCCCCAATGGCTACCGCTACCAGGGCGCCTGGGTCGACGGGCGCAAGCAGGGCCAGGGCACGATCACCTATCCCGATGGTGCGGTCTATACCGGCAATTTCGAGAATGACCAGCGATCCGGCCAGGGCCGCCTGGAGATGCCGGATGGCGTGATCTACGAAGGCGCCTGGGAAAACGGCCAGATCAACGGCCATGGCACGCTGACGCAGCCCAATGGAGACGTCTATGAGGGCCAGCTTGTCAACGGTCAGCGCCAGGGATCGGGGATCGTGCGCTACGCCAATGGCGACCGCTACGAGGGCCAGTTCGCCAATGACCGCCGCCATGGCCAGGGCGAGTTCCGCGGCGCGGATGGCTACTATTACCAGGGCCAGTGGGTCGACGGTCGGATCGAGGGCGAAGGCCGCGTGACCTATCCCGACGGCTCGGTCTACGAGGGCACCTTCCGCAACGACCTCGCGCATGGGCGCGGCACCATCACCTATGAGGACGGATCGACCTATGAGGGCGACTGGGTCGAGGGTGTGATCCAGGGCTTCGGTGTCGCGCGCTATACCAACGGGCTGGTCTATGAGGGCCAGTTCCTCAATGCCCGCCAGCATGGCCAGGGCGTGATGACCAACGCCAATCCCGACTACGACCCGGAAGAAGCTGCCGCCGCCGAGGCCGCGGGGGAGGAGTATGACGAGCCCGAATTCCTCTATCGCTACGAGGGGGCCTGGGCCGACGGGCTGCGCCACGGATCGGGCATCGCGACCTATGCCGATGGCACTGTCTATGACGGTGAATTCAACGCCGGTCAGCGCGATGGCGAGGGCACGCTGACCATGCCCGACGGCTTCACCTATAGCGGCGAATGGGAAGACGGAGAGATCAACGGCATGGGCCGCGCGACCTATGCCAATGGCGATGTCTACCAGGGCCTCTTCGTGAACGGCACGCGGCAGGGTTCCGGCACGATGACCTATGCCGCGACCGATGGCGAGGAAAGCCGGGTCGTGCAGGGCGAATGGGAAGACGGGCGGCTGGTGGAGACCACGGAAGAGACCACGGAAGAGGGTGGTGAAGGGACCGCGACGGAGTGATCCGTCAAGATTAAGGGGCTTGACCGATCCGGTCGAGCATCCACGCCCGGTGATCCTGACCGCCATAGAAGACCGCAAGCACATCGACACGGCGCGCGCTGTCATTCGTGATGAAATAGAGAATTGCGCGGGTCTTGGTGACCCAACGCAATCCGTCCATGATTTCAGGCCAGAGCGTGCCTTGGTGCGGGGCTTGTCCAAGCGCGTCGATCGCGTCTTCCACGTCGATCAGGCGGGCGACGGCGCGATTGAATGCCTCCTGTGCTCCGTCTCCCAGATCTCGGTAGCTGTCTAGAAGGTGATCGAAGAGATGGTCGAGGTCCTGTCGGCTGGCGACCGACCGCCTGACCTCATAGCCCATGCTTGAGGCGCTTCTGCTCGATCATCTCCCGCGTTGCTGCTCGCGCCGTTTCCGCATGCTCGAATGCGCCCCCGCGCCGGTCTTCGAAGAAGGCCCGCAAAGCGGCGATCTCGGCCTCCTCGCGCTCTGTCTTGGCGCGCAACAGTTCGAGCCCCTGCTGCACGACCGCGCTGGCACTGGCATAGCGTCCTTGCGCGACGAGCGATTTCACGAACGCAACCTGGTTTTCCGACATTGAAACAGACGCCTTGACCGACATGAGACCTCCCGCATTGCTCGTACTACTCAGTAGCATATACTTCGGTGGATTGCGAGACTATCAAACCACCTCCCCCGCATCCATCCGCTCAAGGAAATCCTCGGCCTCGGCCAAGACCGTCTCGCGTTTTTCCGCGTCCATCCGCTCCCATGTCCGGTACATCTGCGCCATGCGGGGGTTGTCCTCGAACCGCGCGCGGTGCCTCATCAGGAAATGCCAGTAGAGCAGGTTGAACGGGCACGCCCCCTCGCCGGTCTTGACGGTCACGCCATAGGCGCAGCTTTTGCAGTAATCCGACATCTTCGCGATGTAGTTGCCGCTTGAGACATACGGTTTCGACGCGATGATACCGCCATCGGCAAACTGGCTCATACCGATGGTATTCGGCGCCTCGACCCATTCATAGGCGTCGGCATAGACCTCCAGATACCATTCATGCACCTGCCCCGGATCGACGCCCGCCAGCAGGGCGAAATTGCCGGTGACCATCAGGCGCTGGATGTGGTGGGCATAGGCCGCGCGCCTGGTCGCATCGACGCATTCCCTGAGGCAGCGCATCTCGGTCTCCCCACCCCAGTAGAGCGCGGGCAGCTTGCGGGTGTGATCCAGCGCGTTGCGGGACGTATAGTCGGGGCCTTCCAGGAAATAGATGCCACGGACATATTCGCGCCAACCGATGATCTGGCGGATGAATCCCTCGGCGGCATTGATCGGCACATCGCCCGCCTGCCACGCCGCCTCGACCCGGCGGCAGACCTCCAGCGGGTCCAGCAGGCCGACATTCATGTAGGGCGACAGCAGCGAGTGGAAGAGGAGATCCTGCCCCCTGACCATCGCATCCTGGTAATCGCCAAAGCAGGGCAGGGCATGGGCGATGAAATGATCCAGCGCCTTTTCCGCCTCTTCCGGATCGGTGGCAAAGCGGAACGGGCGCAGCTTGCCGAAATTCTCGGAGAACCGCGCCTCGACGAGGTCCAGCACCTGCCTGACCACCCCATCCGGCTCGAACCGGGGCGGCTCGGGCCCTTCCAGCCCCTTGGGTGGCGACTTGCGGTTGTCGCTGTCGAAATTCCACGCGCCCCCCGCCGGATCGTCACCTTCCATCAGCAGGCCCGTCTTCTTCCGCATCTCGCGGTAGAAATACTCCATGCGCAGCGATTTGCGGCCCTCGGCCCAATCCTCAAATTCCTTATGCGAGCAGATGAACCGGTCATCTTGCTGGATATGCAGCGTCAGGGGGTGATCGCGCAGCGCCTCGATCAGCCGCCATTCGCCGGGCTCGGTGGCCAGCACCTCCTTGGCGCCATGTTCCTCGGCCCGGCGCAGAAGCTCTCCGCCGATAGAGCCCGCGTTGTCTTCATCGTCCAGCCGCGTGTAGCAGACCCGCCATCCGTCCTCCTGCAATCGCGCGGCGAACTTGCGCATTGCAGAGAGGACAAAGGCGATCTTCTTGGGGTGATGCGCGACATATCCGGTTTCCGCCGCGACCTCGACCATCACCACGATGTCGCGGTCCATGTCGGCGGCTTTCAACGCCGCGATAGAGGGCGTCAACTGGTCCCCCAGGACCAGCACCAGGCGGGGCGCTACCATGGCACCGGTTTTCCGGCCCAATCGAAGAAGCCGCCACTGTCCTCAGGCGTCAGCCCGTCCATGACCGACAACAGGTTCTGCGCCGCCGCCTCCGGTTCCACCGCCGGGTGGCGGCCCAGGTATTTGCGGGTGAATTCGGTGCGCACGGTGCCGGGATGCAGCGCCACGCAAGCGGCCCCCTTATGCGTGCGCGCCAGTTCGATCGAGGCCACGCGGACAACCTGGTTCACCGCCGATTTCGCGGCCCGGTAGCTGACCCACCCGCCAAGCCGGTTGTCCCCGATGGACCCCACCCGCGCCGACAGCACCGCCAAAACCGAGCGCCCGTCGCGCGGCATCAGGGGCATGGCGTGCTTGATCGCCAGCGCCGGACCGATGGTATTCAACCGAAACTGCGCCGCCATCGCCTCAGGGTCCAGCGCGCGCAGGGTCTTCTCGGGCTCGGCGCCGTCGATCTCCAACGCGCCTGTGGCCACGATGATGCGGTCGAAGGGGCCATCCAGCGCCCCCAGATGCTGCGCCACGCTGGCCTCGTCGGTGATGTCGAACCCGTCGCCGGAGCGTGAGAGGCCAACGACCTCGCCCATGCCTTGCAGCCGCGCCACCAGCGCCGATCCGATCCCGCCAGATGCGCCGAGTATCAAGCTTCTCTCTGTCATGACGCTCCATCTAAGGCGCAAGCCACGCGGGTCAAATTTCCCCTTTTCATCCCGGTCCTGCCCGGTAATACTGCCGCCCATGACGACGCGCACCCATATCCCGGCCCCTTCCCGCCTGCCCGGCGGCGCGGCCCTGTGTGCGCTTCTTCTCCTTAGCCGCCTCTGAGCGTGCCTTTCGGCGCGACCGCTCAGGGGGGAACCAGCGCCGAGATTCACACCAGATACCCAGGCTAAGACCAAGGACAGACTCCATGACATCCGACAAGAACCGAGTGGTGATTTTCGACACCACCCTGCGCGACGGCGAACAGAGCCCCGGCGCCACCATGAGCCATGCCGAGAAGCTGGAGATCGCGGCCCTGCTCGACGAAATGGGCGTCGATATCATCGAGGCCGGGTTCCCGATCGCCTCGGAAGGGGATTTCGCAGCCGTCAGCGAGATCGCGAAAAACGCGAAAAACGCCGTCATCTGCGGGCTGGCGCGGGCCAATTTTAAGGATATCGACCGCTGTTGGGAGGCCGTGAAACACGCGAAATATCCGCGCATCCACACCTTCATCGGCACCTCGCCCCTTCACCGCGACATGCACGACCTGGACCAGGACGCGATGGCGCAAAGGGTGCATGATTGCGTCACCCATGCCCGCAACCTGTGCGACAATGTGCAATGGTCCTCGATGGATGCGACGCGCACGGAATGGGAGTTCCTCAAGCGCACCGTCGATATCGCCATCAAGGCGGGTGCCACCACGATCAACATCCCCGATACCGTGGGCTACACCGCCCCGGTCGAAAGCGCCGACCTGATCCGCCGCCTGATCGCCGAGGTGGAGGGCGCGGGGGATGTGGTCTTTGCCACCCATTGCCACAACGATCTGGGCATGGCGACAGCCAACTCCCTCGCCGCCGTCGAGGGCGGCGCACGCCAGATCGAATGCACCATCAACGGGTTGGGCGAGCGCGCCGGCAACACCGCACTGGAAGAGGTCGTGATGGCCATGAAGGTGCGCAACGACATCATGCCCTGGCAGACCGGCATCGACACCACCAAGATCATGCATATCAGCCGCCGAGTCTCGACCGTCTCGGGCTTCAACGTGCAGCCCAACAAGGCCATCGTCGGCAAGAACGCCTTCGCGCATGAAAGCGGCATCCACCAGGACGGGATGCTGAAGAACGCCGAAACCTTCGAGATCATGCGCCCCGCCGATGTGGGCCTGTCCGAGACCAATATCGTCATGGGCAAGCATTCGGGGCGGGCAGCACTGCGCTCGAAGCTGAAGAACCTGGGCTATGATCTGGGGGAAAACCAGCTCAACGACGTGTTCGTGCGCTACAAGGCGCTGGCCGACCGCAAGAAGGAGGTCTTCGACGAGGATCTGATCGCACTGGTCACCGATGCGGGCGCCGATGGCGAGGGGCACCTGGAGGTCAGGTTCCTGCGCGTCATCTGCGGCACCGAGGCCCCGCAATCGGCCGACATCACCCTGCGCGTGGGCGATACGGACCATCAGGCGACGGCGCAAGGCGACGGACCCGTCGATGCCGCCTTCAACGCGGTCAAGGCGATCTTCCCGAATGATGCGGTGCTGCAACTCTACCAGGTCAGCGCCGTGACCGAGGGCATGGACGCGCAGGCCACCGTGACCGTGCGGATCGAGGAGGCCGGCATGATCGCCACCGGGCAATCCGCCGATACCGATACCGTGGTGGCCAGCGCACGCGCCTATGTCAATGCGCTCAACCGGCTGGTCATGCGGCGCGGCAAGACGGGCGGCGGGGATGTCAGGGAAATCTCCTACAAGGATGCGGGCGAGTGACCTGATCGGGGGGCCGGACGGCCCCCCACCTCACCTGATATTGGCGCTCCAGGTGCCGCTGCCCGAACAAAAAGCGCTGCCGCTGCCGCGATAGGGAATGCCGTTGGTCACGTCGCGCGGATACCAGGTGCCCGACAGGCTGCATCCGGGCAGGCTGCCCGACACGGTGTTCACCGACAGCGCGGTTCCGGCCATCCCGACCGTGGCGGTGCCTTCCCACCGCGATGTCGTGTTCCAGATGTAATAGTTCCACATGCTGTCCGCCGCGCAGGTCAGTCGGCGCAGTTCGAACCCGTAGATGCCGCTTGGCAGGTCGATCCGCCCCTGCCAGTTCGACCCGCGATTGTCGCAATTCTGTGCGGCGGCGGGTGTGGCCAGGGTCAGACCCAGGCAGAGCATCGAGATTGTTGCAATATATTTGAGCATTATTGGTCTCCTTCCCCAATGTGGTCGAACAGTCGAAAAGACGAGGAACGCGCCGCCGAGGCGGGGCGGCGAAACGCCACTTTATAAGGTTAACATAAGATCGCCAGACGCACAAAAACCGGCGCGGACCAGGGTTGATAGGCCGCGCCGTGCGTGATAGCGCAAGCGCCAGTTCCGGTCCCGGCAAGATCACGCCACCCCCGCCACTGTCGGCCCTTTACGTAATCCGGCAAGGGGCGCTATATGCAGATCGGTTTGGGCGTGTGAGTCTCTTGCGCGCCTTTTTGATTTCGACAGCAGGATCGCCCCCCTTATGGTTTTTGGATTTGGCAGCCTCTTCTCCGCCGATATTGCGATCGACCTCGGCACCGCGAACACGCTTGTCTATGTGAAAGGCAAGGGTGTGGTTCTGAACGAACCCTCGGTCGTGGCCTATCAGATCAAGGACGGCGTCAAGAAGGCGCTGGCCTTCGGCGAGGATGCCAAGCTGATGCTCGGGCGCACGCCGGGCAGCATCCAGGCGATCCGGCCGATGCGCGACGGCGTGATCGCGGATTTCGACGTGGCCGAAGAGATGATCAAGCACTTCATCCGCAAGGTCCACAAGCGCACCACCTTCACCAAGCCCAAGATCATCGTCTGCGTGCCGCATGGCGCAACCCCGGTGGAAAAGCGCGCGATTCGGCAATCGGTGCTATCGGCGGGCGCGCGCAAGGCGGGGCTGATCGCCGAACCCATCGCGGCGGCCATCGGGGCGGGCATGCCGATAACCGATCCGACCGGGTCGATGGTGGTCGATATCGGCGGCGGCACCACCGAAGTTGCGGTATTGT
Source organism: Alterinioella sp. B-7 (assembly GCF_056857775.1). NCBI lineage: Bacteria > Pseudomonadati > Pseudomonadota > Alphaproteobacteria > Rhodobacterales > Paracoccaceae > Alterinioella > Alterinioella sp. B-7. Next base: position 627,343 of record NZ_JBSXNT010000039.1, on the reverse strand, counting down.
CGCTGGCAGACATCGTCTATGCCCGCTCGGTCCGGGTCGGCGGCGACCGCATGGATGAGGCGATCATCGCCTATCTGCGCCGCCAGCAGAACCTGCTCATTGGCGAAGCAACGGCGGAACGCATCAAGACCTCGATCGGCACCGCGCGGATGCCCGATGACGGGCGCGGCTCCTCGATGATGATCCGGGGGCGCGACCTGCTGAACGGCGTACCCAAGGAAACCGAGATCAGCCAGGCCCAGGTGGCCGAGGCGCTGTCCGAACCGGTGCAGCAGATCTGCGAGGCGGTGATGAGCGCGCTGGAGGCCACACCCCCCGACCTCGCCGCCGATATCGTCGATCGGGGTGTCATGCTGACAGGCGGCGGCGCGCTGTTGGGCGAGCTTGACCTGGCACTGCGCGAACAGACCGGGCTGGCCATCTCGGTCGCCGATGAAAGCCTGAATTGTGTTGCGCTTGGCACCGGCAAGGCGCTGGAATACGAGGATCTTCTGCGCCACGCGATCGACTACGACAGCTGACCGTCGCGCAGGCGCGACCCTGACGTATAGGACGACATGGCCCGAGACCGCCAGGATAACAGCCATTCCCGCCCCGTCCGGCGCCTGTTGCTGACGGTTCTGCTGCTCTGCCTTGCGGTGCTGGTCCTGCTTTGGCGCATCGACAACCCGCGGGCCGAACGGCTGCGCTCGGCGGTGACCGACCGGATCGTGCCGAACCTGGAATGGGTCATGGCCCCGGTCACGGCCTTCGGACGTATGATGGATGATTTCCAAAGCTATTCAAGGCTCTACGAACAGAACGCCGAGCTTCGGCGCGAGCTTCAGCAGATGCGCACCTGGCGCGAGGCGGCATTGCAGCTGGAACAGGAGAACGCCCGCCTGCTGGACCTCAACCGGGTGCAGCTGGACCCCGAGCTGACCTTCGTGACCGGCGTGGTGCTGGCCGATAGCGGCTCGCCGTTCCGGCGCTCGGTGCTGCTGAACGTGGGCGCGCGGGACGGCATCATCGACGGGTGGGCCACGATGGACGGGCTTGGCGTGGTGGGGCGCATTTCGGGCGTGGGCGAGAACACCTCGCGCGTCATCCTGCTGACCGATTCGAACAGCCGCATCCCGGTCACCGTCCTGCCCTCGGGCCAGCGCGCGCTGCTGATGGGCGACAATACCGGCGTGCCGCTGCTGGAGTTTCTGGAAGCCCCCGAGGACATCACCGCCAGCGACAGCGTCGTGACCTCGGGCGATGGCGGCGTGTTCCCCCCCGACCTCCTGGTCGGTCACGTCGTGGTGGATCGCGAAGGGCGGCTGCGGGTGCGTCCCTCGGCCGATTTCTCGCGCCTCAACTTCCTGCGCGTGATGCGCAGCCACCCCGGCACCGCCCTGTCCGATCCCGGCGGCATGATCGGCCCGCCCTGGCCGCTGATGCCCGAGGAAACAGAGGCGGACGCGCCCCCCCCCGCCGAGGAGGTGCCGACCGATGGCTAGCACCCCTTCGCCCCGCCGCCTCTGGACCTGGCGCAGCCTCTATATCGGCCTGGGGCTCGGCGTCATATTCTTCCGCATCCTGCCGCTGGAAACCGGCACGCCCGGCTTGCCCGGCCCCGATATCATCCTGGGCGTGACCCTGGCCTGGGTGGTGCGCCAGCCCGCCGCCGTGCCCCTCTGGGCGATCGTGTTCCTGTTCCTCCTGTCCGATTTCCTGCTGCAACGCCCGTTGGGTCTGTGGACCCTGCTGGCGCTGCTTGGCTCCGAGGCGCTGCGCAACCGCCGCGCGGGCCTGGCCGAAGCGCCGTTCCTGGTCGAGATGGCCATGGTCTCGGGCATCGTTCTGATGATGATCGTCGCCGAACGCGTGATCCTGTGGGTGCTGATGACCGACCAGCCGAGCCTTGGCCTTGTGCTGATGGAGGGGCTTGCCACGATTGTGATCTACCCCCTAGTGGTCCTTGTCTCGAAATTCCTGCTGAGAATGGATAAGCTGCCGCTGGTCGACCTGGAAGCCGGACTCAGAGGATGAAACGCAGTCAGAAGGAAATCGAGGACAGTGCCCGCAAGGTGGGCCGCCGCAGCCTGATCATGGGCGGCGCGATGCTGGCCACGGGCGCGGTGTTGGCGGCGCGGATGCGCTACCTTCAGGTCGAGCGGGCCAGCGATTTCCGCCTGCTGGCCGAGGAAAACCGCATCAACATCCAGCTTCTGTCGCCCGCCCGCGGGCTGATCTATGACCGGTACGGGCGGCTCGTGGCGGCCAATGAACAGAATTACCGCGTCGTCATGGTGCGCGAAAACGCCGATGACGTGGACGAGGTGCTTGAGCGTCTGTCGCGGCTGGTCAACCTGGATATGGGCGCGATGGCCCGCGCCCGCGACGAGATGATGTCCCGCGCGCCCTTTGTTCCCGTCACCATCGCCGACCGGCTCAGCTGGGAGGAATTTTCCTCGGTCGCCGTCAACGCGCCCTCCCTGCCCGGCATCACGCCGGAAGTGGGCCTCAGCCGCGTCTATCCGCTCGGCCAGGATTTCGCGCATATCACCGGCTATGTCGGCCCGGTCTCGGATTACTACCTGCAATCGAGCGGCGACACCGACCCGGTCCTGCAAATTCCCGATTTCCAGGTCGGGCGCTATGCCGCCGAGGCGCAACTGGAACAGGATCTGCGCGGCGAGGCCGGAACCCGCCGCGTCGAGGTCAACGCGGCGGGCCGCATCATGCGCGAGCTGGACCGCGACCCCGCAACCCCCGGCGATGACGTGCAGCTGACCGTCGATGCGGGGTTGCAGAACTTTGCCCAGGCACGAATGGCCGGTGAAAGCGCCTCGGCTGTGGTGATGGAGGTGGAAACCGGCGAGATCATCGCCATGGCGTCGTCGCCCTCCTTCGATCCCAACCTCTTCGTGCGCGGCATCTCGGTGGCCGATTACAACACGCTGACCGAAGACCCCTACCGCCCGCTGGCCAGCAAGCCGGTGCAGGGCACCTACCCGCCCGGATCGACCTTCAAGATGATGACCGCGCTTGCCGGTCTGGAAATGGGCCTGATCGACCCCGAAGAGCTGATCAACTGCATCGGCTATATCGAGCTCGGCACCCGCAGGTTCCATTGCTGGAAGCGCAGCGGCCACGGTCGGATGGACATGAATAACGGCCTCGCGCAATCCTGCGATGTCTATTATTACGAGCTGTCGCAGCGGGTCGGGATCGACGCGATCGCAGCCATGTCGCGCCGCTTCGGCCTTGGCGAGCACCATGAACTTCCCCTGTCGGCCGTCTCCGAGGGGCTGATTCCCACCCGCGACTGGAAACGCGCCAATCGCGGCGCGGACTGGGTGGTTGGCGACACCCTGAACGCGACCATCGGGCAGGGCTTTGTGCTGGCCTCGCCGCTGCAGCTTGCCATCATGACCAGCCGCCTGGCCACGGGCCGGATGATCCGCCCCAGCCTGGTGCGCACCGTCAATGGCGTTTCCGCCCGGATGGATGATGGCGGCGATCTGGGCCTCGACCCCGCCAATCTCGAGATTGTGCGCCGCGGCATGTGGTCCGTCAACAACGCCCCGCGCGGCACCGCCTACCGGATGCGGTCCGAGGCCGAGGGCTTCGAGATCGCGGGCAAGTCCGGGACCAGCCAGGTCCGCAACATCACCATGGCCGAACGCGCAACCGGGGTTCTCGGCGATGACGAACTGCCCTGGAACAGGCGCGATCACGCCCTCTTCGTCGCCTATGCGCCCGCGGACAACCCGCGCTACGCCGTCAGCGTCGTGGTGGAACATGGCGGCAGCGGCTCCGGCGTGGCCGCGCCGATTGCCCGCGACATCCTTCTGCGCGCCCATTTTGGCGAGATGCCGCCGCTGTCGGCCTACCCGGTCAATCAGCGCCGCGGTATCGAGGAAATGCAGGACCAGCTGGACCTGCGCTCCTTCGAGACACCCGAGGAAACCGGGCGCGTGCAGACATGAGTTTTCTCGAATACACCCAGAAATCCACGCCCTCGGGCCTGCACAAGGTCCTGTATCTCAACTGGGCGCTGATCGTCTTGATTGTCACCGTCTCCTGCATCGGCTTCCTGATGCTCTATTCGGTCGCCGGCGGCTCCATGCGGCCCTGGGTCACGCCGCAGCTTCAGCGCTTTGTCCTCGGATTTGCCGTCCTCCTCGTCGTTGCCTTCATCCCGATCTGGTTCTGGCGCAACATGTCGGGCCTGGCCTATGGGGTCTCGGTCCTGCTGCTTCTGCTGGTCGAGGTCATGGGCTCCATCGGCATGGGCGCGCAGCGCTGGATCGACCTCGGCTTCATGCGCCTGCAACCCTCCGAGCTGACGAAGATCACCTTGGTGATGCTGCTGGCCGCCTATTACGACTGGCTCGACCCGCGCAAGTCGTCGCGCCCCCTCTTCGTGCTGATCCCGGTGGTGCTGATCCTGGTGCCCACCTACCTGACGCTGCGCCAGCCCGATCTGGGCACCGCGATCCTGCTTCTCGTTGGCGGCGCGTCGGTGATGTTCCTCGCGGGCGTCCATTGGGCCTATTTCGCCGCCGTGATCGGGGCGGGCGTTGGGCTGGTCACGGCTGTGTTCTATTCCCGCGGCACGCCCTGGCAGCTGTTGGAGGACTACCAGTATCGCCGCATCGACACGTTCCTGGACCCCACCACCGATCCGCTCGGAGCGGGCTACAACATCACGCAGAGCCAGATCGCGCTCGGCTCGGGCGGCTGGACCGGGCGCGGCTTCATGCAGGGCACCCAGTCCAGCCTCAATTTCCTGCCCGAGAAGCACACCGATTTCATCTTCACCACCCTGGCCGAGGAGTTCGGCTTCGTGGGCGCCATCACCCTGCTCGGCCTCTATGCGCTGATCGTGCTCTTCTGCGTCATCACCGGGCTCAAGACCAAGGACCGCTACGCATCGCTGGTCACGCTCGGCATCGCCGTCACCTTCTTCCTTTATTTCGCGATCAACATGGCGATGGTGATGGGGCTTGCCCCCGTGGTCGGCGTGCCGCTGCCGCTGGTCAGCTATGGCGGGTCTGCGATGCTTGTGCTTCTGGTGGCCTTCGGGCTGGTGCAATCGGCCCATATCCACCGCCCCCGCTGATCGGAGGGACCGCTGCCTTGCCCAATATCCTCTTCGCCGCCGCCCCGGACCAATGGGACGACTACGCCCCGCACCTGCGCCGCACCCTTGACCAGGCGGGCCTCAAGACGGCCCGCGTCGGCCCGGACATCCCCGCGGCCGATGTCGATTACATCGTCTATTCCCCCAACAGCCCGGTGCAGGATTTCTCCAGGTTTCCCCGCCTCAAGGCCGTGCTCAGCCTCTGGGCCGGGGTCGAGACCATCGTGGACAATGCGACCCTCAAGGTGCCGCTCACGCGCATGGCCGATGCCGGTCTGCGGGAAGGCATGGTGGAATGGGTCACCGGCCATGTGCTGCGCCATCACCTGGGTCTGGACACCCACATCACCGATCAATCCGGCACCTGGCGGCCCGACGCCCCGCCGCTCGCGCGCCATCGCACGGTCGCGGTCCTTGGCCTCGGCGAACTTGGCGCGGCTTGCGCCAGGATGCTGGCGACGCTCAACTTCAACGTCACGGGCTGGAGCCGCAGCCCCAAATCCCTGCCGGAGATCACCTGTCACCATGGGGCCGAGGGGCTCGACACCTGCCTCGCCAGCGCCGAAATCGCGGTGCTGCTCCTGCCCGACACGCCCGAGACGGAAAACACCCTGAATACGCGCACGCTGGCGCTGATGCCCAGGGGCGCGGTGATCGTCAATCCGGGCCGGGGCACGCTGATTGACGATGACGCGCTCCTTGCCACGCTCGACGCGGGGCAGATCGGCCACGCCACGCTCGACGTCTTCCGCACCGAACCGCTGCCCAAGGACCACCGCTACTGGGCCCATCCCAATGTCACGGTCACCCCGCATATCGCGTCGGAAACCCGCCCCGACACCGCGTCCGAGTTGATCGCCGAAAACATCGCCCGGGCCGAGGCGGACGAGCCCCTGCGCCATGTCGTGGATCGCAACCTCGGCTACTGACGCCTCCGCCCTGTCATCTTCTTGGCAAAAATACTCAAATCCGACGCGTCCAACCCGCGCCACGTCCCGGCAGATCCACAGACCTCCCCCCCGCCCATGGCAATGCGGCGCAAGGAGGGCTCCCGAAGGGGGCCTGACGCGCGCCGCCCGCCGCTCAGCGCAACCTTGGAGGCTTCGACGGGTCCATCCCCGGCGCGGAACCCGGCACCGATGCGGTCCGCACCTGGGGCAGGTCAAACCGCAACCCGACGCGGGCCAGCCGCGCGCAGACCGGGTCGGCGGCGCGGAAGAAGGCCACGTCCAGCACGCCCGCCTCGATGCCGGAAAACCGCAACGCCTCGCCCACGGCCTGCGCCAGCGCGGGTTCCGCCCCGGGCACCGCATCGACCAGCGCCAGCATGTGCGAGGCCCGCCCGCCGCGATAGGTCACGCCCGCCAGATAGGCCAGTTTCGCCAATCCGCCCGCCTGCGCCAGCTTGGTATCCAGCGCCTCGATCAGCCGGTCGGGCAGGCCGGTGGGGCGCGACACCTCTTCCGGCACTTCCGTCACCTCCTCGGGCGCGGGGCCGAGCGTCTCCGCCAGCCAGCCGACCGCCGCCTCCGGGATCAGGATCGCCGAGGGCGCGCCGAGATTGACCGCCAGCCCCATGCCCTGCCCCGCCAGCAGCCCGGCGATATTGCGCCCCGACAGCGCCGCGTAAGGCGCGATGCGCCCTGAGAACGCCGCCAGCCGCGCCTCGCGATCGAATACCAGCACATATGTGCCGCCATCCACCGGGAAGACCTGCGGCGCGATCTCGTCATCCGTGGCCTCCTCCGCCAGCAACACGAACAGCTCGCCATCGGCCAGCCGCTCGTAAAAGCGCATCCGCGCGGCCTCATCCTCGGGCGCGGCCTGCATCAAGGCATGGGCGCGGTCCAGCGGGGTTGTCTCGTCATCCATCACAGAACCTCTTGCAGGCGGGCGCGCAGGGCGGGGACAAGCTCCGCCTCGAACCAGGGATGTTTCTTCAGCCATGCGGTATTGCGCCAGGACGGGTGCGGCAAGGGGAAGAGGTCGGGCGCATGGTCGCGCCAGGCCGCGACCCGGTCGGTCACGCTCATGCGTCCCGGCAAGTGCCAGTTCTGGGCATAGGCCCCGACAAGCAGCGTGACCCGCAGGTCGGGTAGATGCTCCAGCACGTTCGCGCGCCAGGTCTTCGCGCAAATGGCGGGCGGCGGCAGGTCCGAGCCTTTCGCGTCATAGCCCGGAAAACAGAAGGCCATCGGCAGGATCGCGACGCGGGACCGGTCGTAGAACGTCGCTTCCTCCACCCTCATCCAGTCGCGCAGACGGTCGCCCGAGGGATCGGTGAAGGGCCGCCCCGAGGCATGGACCCGCGCGCCGGGGGCCTGCCCCGCCACCAGAACCCGCGCGGTCGGCGACGCCCAGAAGACCGGGCGCGGCGCATGGCCCGTCTCGGTCGCCGCAAATCGGTCGGCGCAGAGGCGGCAGGCCGCAATGTCCCTGGCAAGTGTGTCAAAGGTCATGAGGCCATCTGACCGCAGCCATGCAGGAATGAAAACCCGCTGGACAACACTTCTTTATTTCTATAAATATAGAATCATGGAAATGACGCAATATCCCCCCGCCCTCACCTTTGCCGCGACGGCCTTTGCCGCGCTCGGCTCGGAACACCGCCTTGCCATCCTGCGCCGCCTCGTCCGCGCGGGGCCGGAGGGCCTTCCGATGGGCGAGCTTGGCGAAAGCGTCGGCATCACCGGCTCGGTCCTGACCCATCACCTGAAACAGCTTGTCAGCGCCGGTCTGGTGCTGCAACGCCGCGACGGGCGCCGCATTCTCTGCGCCGTCGATTACGACCAGATTCACGCGGTCTCGGATTTCCTGCTGCACGAATGTTGCCAGGATCAGGACAGCCACGTTAGCGCGGTGCCTCATGACTGACCTGTCCCAATCCGCCGCGCCCCTGCGGCGGCCGTTCGCGCGCATCGACAAGGTGCTGCTGACCTGCGTGGGCATCGCGATTGCGCTCCTGCTGCTCGACCGCGCCGCGTTCTGGCCCTCGATCACCGAGGCCGCCACCAGCCTCGCCCAGACCGGCCCCTTCATCCTCTTCGCCGTCGCCGCCATCGGCGTGATGCGCGCGACCGGCTCCGAGCGGCTGATGGAAGGCGCGTTCGAGGGCCGCGAGACGCGCATGATCGTGCTTGGCGCGCTGGCAGGCGGGTTGTCGCCCTTCTGCTCCTGCGAGGTGATCCCCTTCATCGCCGCGCTTCTGGCCGCCGGGGCACCGCTTTCGGCCGTCATGGCCTTCTGGCTGGCCTCGCCCCTGATGGATCCGGCCATGTTCGCGATCACGGCGGGCGCGCTCGGCACCGACTTCGCCATTGCCAAGACCATCGGCGCCGTCGCCATCGGCCTGATGGGCGGCTTTGCCATGATGGCCCTCTCCGGCACGGCATTGCTGGCCAATCCGCTGAAGGCGCGGACGCCGTCCGGCTGCGGCTCCTGCTGCGGCGGCGAGGCGGCCAGGCCGACCCTGAAATGGGCCTTCTGGCAGGACGCGCCGCGCCGCCGTGTCTTTGCCGAGGCCGCATGGGCCAACCTGCTGTTCCTCGGCAAATGGCTCTTGCTGGCCTACCTGTTACAGGCGCTTCTGATACGCTACATCCCCGCCGAGTGGATCGGAACCACGCTTGGCGGCGACGGTATCGGCCCGATCCTGCTTGGTGCGCTCCTCGGAGCTCCGGCCTATCTGAACGGCTATGCCGCGGTGCCGCTGATCGAGGGGCTGGTCGCCCAAGGCATGAGCCAGGGGGCCGCCATGTCCTTCGTCATCGCGGGCGGGGTCAGCAGCATCCCTGCCGCCGTGGCGGTCTGGGCACTGGTGAAACCCAAGATCTTCCTGTCCTACCTGGGTCTGGCCATCACGGGGGCGATCCTGGCGGGACTGACCTGGGGCGCGATTGCCTGACCTGAAAAAAGGCTTCTACGGATAAACCCGAACAATCCGGCGAATTCGTCCGAATAACAAGGCATTGCCCATCAACCGGGCAATGCCTCCCCCAACAGCCGGACAAAAAGTTGCATTGTCCCGCCCCGCCCCATCCGGTATCTGATCTCGAAGGAAAAATGCGGAGGGGCCACATGTATCGCGTCTGGAATTTTGTCACCAATTATTCGCTGTTTCTGATCGGCGGCGCGATTATTGCCCTGATCTGGGCCAACCTGAACCCGGACAGTTACCACTATTTCGTCGATTACGCCATCGTCGACGATTTCTTCATCGGCTACCTGCATGAGGACGAGAACGGCAATCTGATACGCACCCTGACGCTGCATTACCTGGTCAATGACGTGCTCATGGCGCTGTTCTTCGCCATCGCCGCGAAAGAGGTGTGGGAGGCCGTGATCCTCAAGAACGGCTCCCTGCGCGGCAAGAAGGCCGCGACGCCGCTTTTCGCCACCGCGGGCGGCATGTTCGGCCCGATCGCCGTCTATCTGGGCCTCGCCGCCGTCATGGGATCCGAGACCTACAGCGCCGTGGCCAACGGGTGGGCGATCCCCACCGCCACGGACATCGCCTTTTCCTACCTCGTGGGCCGCATGGTCTTTGGCGCGGGCCACCCGGCAGTGCGCTTCCTGCTGCTCTTGGCGATTGCCGATGACGCGGCGGGCCTTCTGATCCTGGCCATTTTCTATCCCTCAGCCGAGCTTGCGCCGGAATGGCTGCTGCTCAGCCTCGGGGCCTCGGTCGGTGCCTTCATCCTGTTCAACTGGCTGCCCCGCCGGCTGGACAAGGGCGACCAGCTGCGCACGCGGTCGACCTTCGTGCGCAAGACCTTCAGCTTCTGGCCCTATGCCGTCGCGGGCTGCCTGTCCTGGTATGGCTTCCAGGAAAGCGGGCTGCACCCGGCGCTTGGCCTTCTGCCCATCGTCCCCGCCATCCCCCATGCCGACCGCGCCTTCGGCTTCTTCGCCGATGCCGAGCGTCACCTGCATGACCTGCTGAACCAGATGGAACATGCACTGAAATACCCGGTCGAGATCATCCTGGGCCTTTTCGGCCTGCTCAACGCCGGGGTGGAGTTCTCGTCCATGGGCCCCGCGACCTGGCTGGTTCTGGCCGGTCTGATCATCGGCAAGCCCATCGGTATCCTCCTCTTCGGCTGGGTCGCGGCGAAACCGCTTGGCCTGGGTATCCCCGAGGGGATGCGCATCATCGACCTTGTGGTGATCGGCTTTGTCGCCGCCATCGGCTTTACCGTCTCGCTCTTCGTGGCCTCGGTCGCGTTCGATGCCGGGCCGGTGCAGGACGCCGCCAAGATGGGCGCGCTGTTCAGCTTCTTCGCCGCCGTGCTGTCCTTCATCGCGGGCAAGGTGCTGATGGTCGAGAAGCAGGAGAACTGAGGCGTCGGCGCCTCACCGCATACCGGCCCCGGCGACTCCTTCGCCGGGGCCGTTCATTTATGGGACAAATGTGCCGATTTGCCGCCCCGTGACCACGATGGCGCTAGGAAATTGCGCCGATACTGGACATAATCGCGCCCAATTGATGCGATACATCACATGTTCATAAGCTCTGCGCTAAGAAAGACAGGGCACGGATGTGGCAGCAGCATAGGGCAACGGATGCTCGAATTTCGGAACGTCTCCAAGTCCTTCTGGACGGGCACGCAGCGCAAGGTGATCCTTGATCGCGCCTCGTTCCGCGTGGAGATCGGGCAATCGCTTGGCATCCTGGCCCCCAACGGCACCGGCAAGACGACCGTGATCAACATGATGGCGGGGCTCGAAAAGCCCGATGAGGGCGAGATCGTGCGCAACTGCCGCATCTCCTTCCCGCTCGGCTTCATGGGCGGCGTGATCAGCAAACTGTCGGCCACCGAAAACGCCCGCTATATCGCGCAGCTCTACGGGCTGGACCCCGACTATATCGAGGCGTTCTGCCGCTGGCTCTGTGACCTTGAGGAATATTTCGACCGCCCCCTCGGCACCTACAGTTCCGGCATGAAGGCGCGGTTCCAGTTCTCGCTGATGCTGGCGCTGGAGTTCGACATCTACCTGATCGACGAGGGGATGCCGCGCACCACGGATGCCGAGTTCAACCGCAAGGCGGGCAGCATCCTGGCCGACCGGCTGACCACATCCACCGTGATCATCGTGTCGCACCAGGCAAAGACGCTGGAGAAATTCGCCAACAAGGCCGCCGTCCTGAAGGATGGCCAGTTCTACCAGTTCGACACGCTCGAAGAGGCAAAGAGGCTCTATGACTATGAAACCCAAGGGTAAGAAGTTCCGCATCCGGCGCACCGGCGCGGCACCCGGATCGGCGGCCTCCCCCGCGGGGGCCACAGACGGGGACGCGCAGGACAGCGAGGACGGCTTCGGCGGCGGGGCCTTTCCGGGCGCGGCCGCGGCCCAGGACCAACAACCGCCCCGCACCCTCTCGATCGAGGAGGAGCTTGCCGCCATCCGCCAGGAAGGGCTGACCGGGCGGCAATTGCGCATGGCCCGGCGCACGGCGCAGAAACACGGGCTGCAACCGGCCTCGGATTTCGATGCGGTGCGCCTGTTGCGGCGTCAGGGCATCGACCCGTTCGAACGCTCCAACATGCTGGAACTGGTGGTCAATGAGGGTCAGAAAAGCGCGCAGGCGCGCCTGCCCGCCACGGTACGCCACCCCTCCTCGCAGGTGCCCGCCACGGCCCCCGCCGGACCGCCCCCCACGATAGACGAGGCGACGCGCGCGCAGGAGATCCTGCGGATGCAGCGCGACATCGCCGCCCGCCGCCGCAAGCGCCTGATCCTTCTGGCGGCCCGGCTTCTGGTCTTCGTCCTGCTGCCGACCGCCGGCGTCGGGTATTACTTCTACAACGTGGCCACACCCTTCTACGCCGCCAATTCCGAGTTCCAGATCCAGAAGGCCGAAGCCTCCAGCCCCGCCGGCGGCCTCGCGGGCCTCTTCGGCGGCACGACCTTCGCCACGGTCCAGGATTCCATCGCGGTGCAGAGCTTCCTTGAAAGCCGCGAGGCGATGCAGCTGGTCGATGAGGAACTGGGCCTGCGGGACCATTTCTCCTCCCCCGATATCGACCCGCTGAACCGCCTGGCCCCCGACGCCACCGAGGAAGACCTCTACGATCTCTATTCGCGCAACCTGACCATCGGCTACGACCCGACCGAGGGGCTGATCCGGATGGAGGTGGTCTCGGCCGATCCCGAGCTGTCCGAACGCTTCTCGCAGGCCCTGATCCGCCATGCCGAGTCTCGCGTCGACCAGATGGCGCAACGCCTGCGCGGCGACCAGATGGCGGGCGCGCGCGAAAGCTACGAGGAAGCCGAGGCCAACATGATGGCGGCGCAACAACGTGTCGTCGCGCTTCAGGAACAATCCGGCGTGCTCAGCTCCGAGGCCGAGGTCGGCGCGCTGTTCAACCAGATCTCCACCTTCGAGATCCAGGCGCAACAGGAACGCCTGCGCCTCGCTGAACTGCAATCGGTCTCGCGCCCGAACCAGGCCCAGGTCGAGGTGGCGGAACGCAATATCCAGCGGCTCGAGGCCCTGATCGCCGAATTGCGCGCCTCGATGACCGACGGGCAGTCCGATGATGCCTCGCTGGCGCAGATCTCCGCGCAACTGGTGGTGGCGCAGGCCGACCTCCAAACCCGGCAGTTGATGCTGGCGCAGGCGTTGCAGGCGCTGGAGGCGTCGCGGCTCGAGGCCAGCCGCCAGTCGCTCTACCTGACCGTCAGCGTCAATCCCGTCGCCACGGATGAGGCAGCCTATCCCCGCAAGCTGGAGAACACCCTGCTTGCCTTCCTGGTCTTTTCTGGCATTTACCTGATGGTGTCGATGACGGCATCCATCCTTCGTGAACAGGTTTCTGCGTGACGATATGAAACAAGTCGAGATCGGGAAGATCGTTGTTGGCAACGATCGCCCCCTGACCCTCATCGCGGGCCCCTGCCAGTTGGAAACCCGCGACCACGCCCACATGATCGCCGGCCGCATGGCCGAGATCTGCGACCGGGCGGGCGCGCAATATGTCTTCAAGGCCAGCTTCGACAAGGCCAACCGCACCAGCCTGAAGGGCAAGCGCGGCACCGGCATCGCGGAAGGGCTGGAGATATTGCAAAGCGTCAGGGACAGCTTCGGCTGCCCGGTCCTGACCGATATCCATACCGAGGCACAATGCGCCGAGGTCGCGCAAGTGGCCGACATCCTGCAAATCCCCGCCTTCCTGTGCCGCCAGACCGACCTGTTGCTGGCCGCGGGCCAGACGGGCGCGGTGATCAACGTCAAGAAGGGGCAGTTCCTGGCGCCCTGGGACATGCCCAATGTGGTGGCCAAGATCGAAAGCACCGGCAACACCCGCATCCTGCTGACCGAGCGCGGCACGTCTTTCGGCTACAACACCCTTGTGGCCGACATGCGCGCGCTGCCGCAGATGATGCAGACCGGCTACCCGGTGGTGATGGACGCCACCCATTCGGTGCAGCAACCCGGCGGGCAAGGCGGATCGTCGGGCGGTCAGCGTGAATTTGCCCCGGTCATGGCGCGCGCCGCCGTCAGCCTCGGCATCGGGGCGGTCTTCATCGAGACGCACGAAGACCCGGACACCGCCCCCTCGGACGGCCCCAACATGATCCCGCTCGACCGGATGGAGGCGCTGGTGCAGGGCCTGATGCAGTTCGACCATCTCGCCAAGGCCGACCCGATCCGAATCTGACGGCGCAATCCGCACTTTTCCGCGAGGGTCGAAGCCCCTAGGATCACCGGCATATTTCCAAATTGCCGGTGATTTTCCATGCGCCTCATTCTTCTGCTCGCCCTCCTTGCCCTGCCCCTGCCCGCGCTGGCGCAGGACGCCGCCCAACCCGAGGGCACGATCTCGGTCGAGAACTCGTTGGAGGAGGACGCCGCCATCGCGGTGCGCATCCGCGAGATCATTCGCCAGCTCGACGGCTATGACGACGTCACCGTCTATGTCGCCAACGGCATCGTCACCCTGCGCGGCACCACGCTGGACGCGGCCACGGCCTCCGCGCTGAACGGGCTGGTCTCGCGGGTCGAAGGCGTCGTCGCGATCGAGAACGAGGTCGAGGAGACCACCGATGTCGTCGAACGCCTGACCCCTGCGGTGGAACGCCTGCGGGCGCGCACCATGCAATTCATCTCCTTCCTGCCGCTGATGCTGATCGCTGTCGTGGCGGGCCTTCTGGTGATGTGGTTCGGCTTCTTCATCGCACGCCGCAAGAACCCCTGGGACCGCATGGCCCCCAATGCCTTCATCGCCGATATCTACCGCCAGATCACCCGGCTCTTCTTTGTCGTCATGGGGGTGGTTCTGGCGCTGGACCTTCTCAACCTCACGGCCCTTCTGTCCACCATTCTGGGCGCCGCCGGGATCGTCGGCCTCGCCATCGGCTTTGCGGTGCGCGACACGGTGGAAAACTTCATCGCCTCGATCATGCTGTCGATGCGCCAGCCCTTCCGCCCCAAGGACCTGGTCGAGATCGAAGGCGATACCGGCCATGTCATCCGCCTGACCAGCCGCGCCACGATCCTGCTGTCGCCCGATGGCAACCACATCCGCATTCCCAACGCGACGGTGTTCAAGGCGCGGATCGTGAATTTCACCCGCAATGACGAACGCCGCTTCACCTTCACCCTCGGCATCGACGCCAATGCCGACCCCGCCGAGGCGCAGAACATCATCCTGGCCGCATTGGCCGAGCTTCCCTTCCTGCTGACCACCCCCGGCCCCTCCACCTGGGTCGAGGAGGTCGGCGACAGCAATATCACCATCACCGCGGCGGCCTGGGTCAAGCAGCATGAAACCGGCCTCTTCATGGCCCGTGGCGAGGCGATCCGCCTGGCCAAGGCAAGGCTGGAGGAGGCCGGGATCACCCTGCCCGAGCCGACCTACCGCCTGATCACCCAACCCGCCGAGACCGCCAAGCCAGCGCCCGCCCCCGAGGCCGCCCCAGCGGTGGCCCTGCCCGTGCGCGACGAGGAAACCCAAGAGCTGGAACGCATCGTCGACGCCGAACGCGCCGACACGCAGCACAAGGATCTGCTGGCGCATGAAGCCCCGCAGGAATAGCCGCGGGCGCGGGGCATTTTTTGACCGAAAGGTCTTGATCCCCCGCCCCAGCTTGCGTAACTAGCGCTGCACAGTTGGGGTGTAGCCAAGCGGTAAGGCATCGGTTTTTGGTACCGTGTATCGTAGGTTCGAATCCTACCACCCCAGCCAGCCACTCTCCTGATTCCAGACCGTGCAGAGTGTCCCTCACATAGTGGCGTTTTTTCAAACGGATGTGTGGATAGCGTTCTGGCGCAGACCGGGACCGGGCCTCGAACAGGGCCCGATATCGCCGGAAGTATCGTCCAGCGTCTCCTCGACAATCCGCGGCTCCTCGATGATGATCCGGGGGCGCGACCTGCTGGATGCGGCGCTTCGATTCACTCTCTGTTTCGGCAATATCTGAGAACGTTTCACCGGCCCTGATCCGCGCGAACCAGGCATGGGCCTTTGAGGTGCTTCCCAATTCGTGGTCGATGCCCGGATTTTCTGAGCTTCATTCTGCTCCTGCGGATGTGGTCTCATACATGCCGGATGACGGAGGAGTCCGAGGCGGTCTGGCCAAACCTCGGCGATGTCAGCTTCGTCTCGACCCTGTCCAGGCAAGGTCAAACCCCGCTTGCTCGACAGCGCGATTTGATCCGCGACGCCGGCAAGACCTGCGACCAGAACAAGGCCGCTTCTTCGAGCCGAAGCGCGAGCGTCATCTGCACCAAAGAGAACCGCAAAAGCCTCACCGGCCTGTCGGGCCGAGCCCGGTTGGCGGGCCGTCTCCGACCCGTTCTCCTGTCGGTCGCGACCACGTGCTGCAGGGTCGGATCGAAGCGAGTCATCTGTATCGAGATTTTGAATGAAGCCTATTCAGTAATTAAAGTTTACTTTGATTTTCGTGGGGGCGAATGTCCTGACAGCCACTGGCCAGCCATCTGAAAGGGGATCTCAACCCATGGAAGTCTCGTTCGCCAAGGAAATCGAGAAGTTGAAGCTCGGGGATGGCGAGACCTTCGAGGGTGAGGGGATCCTGGCCGTTACCAAGGCGCTTCTGCAGTCCGGTGTCTCCTATATCGGGGGCTATCAGGGCGCGCCTGTGTCCCATCTGATCGACGTCATGGTGCAGGCCGCGCCGCAGATGGCCGAACTGGGCGTGCACGTGGAGCCCTGCACGAACGAAGCCTCTGCCGCGGCCATGCTAGGCGCGTCGATCATGTATCCGGTGCGCGGCGCTGTGACCTGGAAATCCATCGTCGGCACCAATGTGGCGGCGGATGCGCTGTCGAACCTTGCCTCACCCGGTGTGATGGGCGGCACCTTGATCGTGGTGGGGGAGGATTTCGGCGAAGGCTCCTCTGTCATCCAGGAACGCACGCACGCTTTCGCGATGAAATCCACCCTGTGCCTGATGGATCCGCGCCCGAACCTGACCAGTATCGTCAATGCGGTGGAGACGTCGTTCGAACTGTCCGAGGCGTCCAACACCCCGGTCATGATGGAACTGCGCATCCGCGCCTGCCACGTGCAGGGCAGTTTCCAGGCCAAGGATAATGTGGCGGCCGACATCTCGATGACGCAGCTCCTGGCCGAACCTGCGCCGCATGTCTACGAACAGCTTGCCCACCCGCCCGCGACCTTCGGGCACGAGCGCAAGAAAAGCGGCGAACGGATGCAGGCCGCGCGGGATTTCATTCGCGATCGCGGCTTGAACGAGCTGTTCGAGGGCCGGATGCACAAGGATGTGGGCCTGATCGTCCAGGGCGGTCTCTACAACGCGTTGATGCGCGCCCTGGAGGAGCTTGGACTTGCCGATGCGGCGGGCAATTGCGACCTGCCGATCATGGCGCTGAATGTCGTCTATCCGCTGGTCCCCGACGAGATCACCGCCTTCGTGGAAGGCAAGCGCGCAGTGATGGTGCTGGAAGAGGGCCAGCCGGAGTTCATCGAGAACGAGATCGGCACGATCCTGCGCCGAGCGGGCTGTGACGTGACACTTGCGGGCAAGGACATCATGCCATTGGCAGGCGAATATTCCGCGCCGGTCCTGCTGGAGGGGGTGGGTGCCTTTCTGCGCCGACATTTGCCGTCGCTTGGCAATGTCCTGGGGGAGCAGGACTATGACGCAGAGGTGCAGGGCCTGAAGGAACAGGCCGCCAGGCTGCTTGGTGCCCCCGTGCCGCCGCGTCCGCCGGGGTTCTGCACCGGATGCCCGGAACGGCCTTTCTTCTCGGCCTTGAAACTGACCGAGCGCGAGATCGGCAAGGTGCATTACTCCGCCGATATCGGCTGCCATGCCTTCGCAACGTTCGCGCCCTTCAACTTCGGCAACTCGATCCTTGGCTACGGGATGAGTCTCGCCTCGAACGCCTCTGTCGCGTCCTTTCAGAAAAAGCCGCCGCTTGCGGTCATGGGCGATGGCGGTTTCTGGCATAACGGATTGCTGTCGGGGGTGGCGTCGCGGCTGCTCAATGGTGGTGACGGTGTCCTGGTGATCATGAAGAACGGCTATACCTCGGCCACCGGCACGCAGGAGGTCATCTCCTCCCCCGATCCGGCGCTGAAGCTGAAAGCGGCCGAGAAAAGCGCGACCCATGGCGAAACCACCATCGAGGATGCGCTGAAAGGCGTTGGTGTGAAGTGGCAGCGCACAGTGCACACCTATGGCGTGGCCAAGATGCGGGACACGTTGCTGGAGGCGTTCCGGTCCCCGTTCAAGGGGCTCAAGGTCATCGTGGCCGAGGGAGAATGTCAGCTCGAAAGACAACGCCGCATCAAACCCATCCGCGCCAAGGCGCTGGCGGCGGGCGAGCGTGTGGCGCGTGACCGGTTCGGGATCGATGAGGATACCTGCACCGGCGATCATTCCTGCATCCGCCTGTCCGGGTGCCCGACCCTGACGGTCAAACCGGCCTCGGACCCGCTGAAGACCGACCCGGTGGCCCATGTCACCAATGGCTGTGTCGGTTGTGGATTATGTGGCGAGGTCGCCCATGCGGCGACGCTCTGCCCATCTTTCTGGAAGGCCACGATCATATCGAACCCGACCTGGTGGGACAGGGCCAAGGCGCGCTTCAGCGCGACCCTGGCCCGAGGGACAGTGGCATGAGCGATGTGGTGCGCATTCTGGTCGCCGCGCTCGGCGGCGAAGGCGGCGGGGTTCTGACCAGTTGGATCGTGGCCGCCGCGCGGGCGGCTGGCAAGGAGGTGCAGGCGACTTCGGTGCCCGGCGTGGCGCAACGCACGGGATCGACCAGCTACTACATCGAGATCGCGGAACCGGGGCAGGGGGCGGTGTTCAGCCTCGTGCCACTGCCCGCGCGTGTCGATGTGGTGCTGGCCAGCGAAATGGTGGAAGCCGCCCGTTGCATGGCAGGCGGTTTCGTGTCGCCCGACCTGACCACGCTGATCGCCTCGACCAACCGGGTCTATTCAACTGCCGAGAAGATCAAGTTGGGCGATGGCCGTTATTCGGAAGACAAAATGCGCGAGGCGGCCCAGGCCATGGCCAGGACCGCGCATCTGCTGGATCTAGACGCCCTGGCGACCGCAAACCGCACCTTCATCTCTGCGACCATGTTTGGGGCGTTGATGGGGGCCGACGTTTTGCCATGGAGTGATGAGGTATCGCTCTCCGTCATCGGCGGCAACCCGGCCTCGATCGATGGGGCGCGTGCGGCGGCCGAGGCGGTCCGAAACCCGATGCACGCGCCGGACGCGACTGCCGCTGCACCTGCCGCGATGCATCTCGAAGGGTTGCCGCCCGAGGTGCAGACCATTGTGGGCCACGGACATGACCGGACCGTCGATTTTCAGGATGCGGCTTATGGCCAGGACTACCTCACCCATGTCGCGGGGCTGGCCGCTGTCACGGATATGGCGGATCACCGCGCTGTCTATGCCCTGTCCGAGGCCGCCCGCCGACTGGCCCTGTGGATGGCTTACGAGGATGTGGCTCGCGTGGCGGATCTCAAGACCCGGCCCGAACGGTTTGCGCGCATCCGCGACGAGGCAGAGGTGACGCCCGATCAGGTGCTGTGGGTGACGGAATACCTCAAACCCCGCGCCGAGGAGGTTGCCGACATCCTGCCCGTGGGTCTGGGGGCCTGGGTCATGCGGCGGGTTGCTCGGGGCAGGGGGCTGCCCTTTACCGGGCGGGGCGTCCATATCCGCTCGAACGGAGTCTTTGGCTATCGCCTGTTGCGCCTTGTGGCGGGAATGGGCCGCTGGCGCCGCCGCTCGTTCAGGTTCCGCGCCGAGATGGAAGACATCGCGCAATGGCTTGAAGCTATGAGGACCGCGCTTGGCCGGGATGCCGGGTTTGCCTCAGCGCTGGCGGAACTGCCGCGCGTGCTGAAAGGCTATTCCGACACGCAACAGCGCGGCAAGGCGGCCTATTCGAAGATCATGCACGGCATTGTCCTGCCCGCGATCGCCGCGGGCCAAGAGGCGCAAACCGCCCAGACCCTGCGCCATGCCGTTGCAGCGGCCCTGGCCGACGAAGATCACGCGGCGCTCGATGCCATCTTGTCCGGGGCTGAGGCCCCCGATCCGCGCATCCCCAATCTGCGGAGCGCCTGACCATGCTGACCAGCCGACGGACTGTCTTGATTGAATGGGGCGATTGCGACCCCGCTGATATCGTTTTCTACCCCAACTATTTCCGCTGGTTCGATGCCTCGACCGCCGCGCATTTCAGGTCGGCGGGATTGCCGAAGCCGAAACTGGTGACCGATTACAATGTCGTCGGCTTCCCGATGGTCGATACCCGGGCGCGGTTCCTTGTCCCGTCGCGCTATGGCGACGAGGTTGTGATCGAAACCCGGATCGCCGCCTTTGGCCGGTCGAGCTTCGAGGTCGAACACAGACTGATGCGGGGCGACGTGCTGGCCGTCGAAGGCTTCGAAAAACGGGTTCTGGTGGCGAAATCGGCGGATGGCGCGGGGCTGAAATCCGTGCCGGTGCCCGAGGATATCCGGGCGCTGTTCACCGGGGACGACACATGAGGTTCGTGGTTCTGGGAGCCGGGGCCATGGGGTCCGTCTTTGGCGCACGGTTGCACTTGGGCGGAGCCGAGGTCACGCTGCTCGATGTGAACGAGGCCCATATCGCGGCTGTGCGCGAAACCGGCCTCAGCGTGGCGCTGGATGAAGGCACCCAGGTGCTGGACATCCCGATCATGCGGCCCGAGGTGTTCGAGGACCCTGCCGATCTGATCCTGCTCTTCACCAAGATCTTCCACACCGATGCGGCGCTGCAAACGATCCGGCGGCATCTGAACAGTACCCCGGTGCTTAGCCTGCAAAACGGCATTGGCAACGTGGAGCGGATAGCCCGACATCTGCCGATGGAGCGGATACTCATCGGTATGACGATGACGCCCGCAGAATTCATCGCCCCCGGCAAGGTCGCGTCGTACGGGCCAGCGACCACGCAATTCCATGCTGCCGATGGCCAGCACCGCCAGCTGCTGGACGACATCGCCGCAGCCATGCGGGCCGGTGGCATCGACGCGGCGATCGACCCCGATATTCAGGCCGCGATCTGGGAAAAGGCCGCCTTCAACTGCGCCATGAACGGGCTCTGCGCCCTCTCGAACGCGACGCCAGGGGCCATCGGTGCCTCCGAGGCGGGCCGAACCCTGGCCTTCGAGGTTGCCGACGAAGCCGTCTCGGTGGCGCGGGCCAGCGGTGTCGCGGCCGACCCGGACAAGGTCAGGGCGCTGATGCGTCACGCTTTCGCGCAACACCTGTTTCACGAGGCCTCGATGCTCCAGGACCGCAAGGCCGGACGCCGCACCGAGATAGACGCGCTGAACGGGGCCGTTTCCGAGACGGCGGCGCGGCTTGGCATCGCCACACCGGCCAACAACACGATTGCGCGTCTCGTGCGCCTGTTCGAGGACGCGAAAGACTGGATGACGCATCACCAATCCAAGGCATGACGCAGAAAAGGCTTGCCATGAGAGGGGGGCGCGTCTTCGATGACTGTAACCGACGAACCAAAAAGGGGAGGAGACCCACATGAACTATCTTGCACTGACAGGCACCCTTGCCGGCGCGCTGTCGCTGGCAACGGCCGCCTCGGCCCAGGAATACACATTCCGCCTGCACCATCTGCTGAGCGCACAGGCCCCTGCCCATACCCAGATGCTGGTGCCTTGGGCCGAGCGGATCGAGGAAATGTCCGAAGGTCGCGTCGAGATCGAGATCTTTCCGGCCATGACCCTCGGCGGTGCCCCGCCCGAACTGATCAGCCAGGTCCGTGACGGCGTGGTCGATCTGATCTGGACGGTCAACGGCTACACGCCGGGTCTGTTCCCGCGCACCGAGGTGTTCGAACTGCCCTTCGTCTACGTGAACGATCCGGTCGCGGCAAACCTTGCGATGTACGACATGTTCGAGGAGTACCTGGCCGAGGAATACCAGGGCGTCGAGGTCATGTTCCTGCATGTCCACGCGGGCCAGGGCATTCACATGGTCGAAACAGAAACCCGCAGCCCGGCCGATTTCGAGGGCCTGCGGATGCGTATCCCGACCCGCACCGGATCGTGGATCATCGAGGCGCTCGGCGCGACCCCGGTGGCGATGCCGGTGCCGGACCTGCCGCAGGCGCTGCAAACCGGTGTCGTCGATGGGGCCTTCATCCCGTGGGAGATCATCCCGCCGCTGCGGATCCAGGAGCAGACCGAGTTCCAGATCGAAGGCTACGACATGGCCCGTTTCGGTACCACCACCTTCCAGGTGTCGATGAACGCCGATCGCTGGAACGGATTGCCCGAGGACATCCAGGCCATTTTCCGCGAAGCGTCCAACCGCGAATGGTGGGGGCAGGTCGGTGAGATCTGGCGCAACTCGGACAATTTCGGGATCAACATGGCGGTCGAGGCGGGCAATACCCACGTCGTCCTCAGCGAGGATGAGACCGAGGCCTTCCGTGTGGCGCTGGAGCCGGTGGTCGATCGCTGGATCGAGGAAGTATCCGGCATGGGCATCGACGGCGAAGCCCTTGTAGAAGCCGCACGTGAGGCGATCGCGGCGAACGCTTCGGACATGTGATGGAGGCTCCCGTCCTTGATACGCGCCGCACCGGCTGGACCGGTGCGGCGGAGCGGCTCATCAATTTCTGGTCGCTCATGGGCGGAGTCATGGTGGTGGCGGTTGTCCTGATGAACGTCTGGGCGGTCGTCGCTTCCATCCTCGGGATTCCGTTCGCGGGTGATTTCGAGCTGACCCAGATGGGCATCGCCATCGCGGCCTTCGCCTTCCTGCCCTATTGCCAGATAACCGGAGGCAACGTTACCGCCGACATCTTTACGGCGCGCGCCTCGCAGTTCTGGGTCTCGGTATTCGCGCTTGCGGCCTCGATCGTCGCACTGCTTTTCGGCCTCTTGCTGCTCTATTCCATGTATGGCGGCATGCTCAGCCAGCGTCAGTACAACTACACCACCGCGATCTTGCAGATACCGATCTGGTGGGCCTATCTGCCCTGCCTGTTTTCGCTGGTCCTACTGGCCGTGGCCTCCCTCATCACCCTCTTGGACAACCTCGGCAAGACCGTCCGGGGCGGAACCTGATCCATCATGCTTGATCCAATTACCCTGGGGCTGATCAGCCTTGCCATCCTGATTCTGCTGATCGCGCTCAGGATGCCGATTGCCTATTCCATGATCCTGGTTGGCGGCGTCGGCACCGTCATCATGAACGGCCCCTTTACGGTCCTGAACCAGCTCAAAACGCTGGCCTTTGGCTCGTTCTCGAATTACGGGCTGTCTGTGGTGCCGATGTTCGTGCTAATGGGCGCGATTGCCAGCCGCTCGGGCTTGTCCAAGGCCCTGTTTCGCGGGGCCAACGCCTGGCTGGGATGGGCGCCGGGCGGCACCGCGATGGCGGCCATCGCGGGCTGCGCGGGGTTCGGCGCGGTGTCGGGATCTTCGCTGGCCACCGCTTCGACCATGGGGCGCATCGCGCTGCCGGAACTCAAGCGCTTCAACTACTCCGGTGCGCTTGCGACGGGCTCGCTGGCGGCGGGCGGCGTGCTTGGCATTCTCATTCCGCCCTCGGTCGTGCTGATCATCTACGCGGTGATCGTCGAGGCCAACATCGTGACCATGTTCATGGCGGCGATGATCCCCGGTTTCCTCGCCGTGCTGTTCTTCATGCTGACCATCCTGATCTACGTGATGATCAAGCCCGAGGCGGGCCCCAAGGGCGGTGCCGCCGACCGGGCCGAGTTCATCGCCGCGACCATCGGTTTGCTGCCGGTCTTCCTGATCTTCGGCATCGTGCTTGGCGGTATCTATCTGGGCTTCTACAATCCGACCCCGGGTGCGGCCATCGGCGTGTTCCTGGTGGCAATCTACGGGCTGGCCATGCGCAGCCTGACCTGGGAAGGCACCATCGGCAGCCTCAAGGAAACCGCCGGCACCACAGGCATGATCTACCTGATCTTGCTCGGGGCCGAACTGATGAAGATCTTCATGTCGCGCATCCGGATGCCGCAGGCCACCGCCGAATGGATCTCGACCTCTGGGTTGGAGCCGATGACGGTCCTGATCTTGCTGCTGGTCGCGCTGATCCTTCTGGGCTGCCTGATGGACTCTCTGTCGATGATCCTTCTGGTCATCCCGTTTTTCTGGCCGGTGCTGGTCGAACTCAATGGCGGGCTCTACGCTTTCGGCCCAGACACCGGTTTCGGGATGAGCACGGAGGATCTGAAGGTCTGGTTCGGGATACTCGCGCTCATCGTCGTGGAACTGGGGCTGATCACGCCGCCTGTGGGGATGAATGTCTTCGTCATCTCGGCGTTGGCGCGCGACACGCCAATGATGGACACGTTCAAGGGCGTGTTGCCGTTCTTCGGCGCCGAGCTTGTCCGCGTCGTGGTGCTGATCATGTTCCCGGTACTGACCTTGTGGCTGCCAAGCGTGATGTGACGCGGCCCCCGCCCCATATCAAAGGGGCGGGATATGGGCTTTCACTTCCCGCGCGATGAGGTCGCGCAGCCAGATATGCATCGTCGAGCGATGGGTGCGTGTGGTCCAGACCAGGTCGATCTCGAACGGAGACGGGCAGGGGCAGTCACGGATGCACAGCCCGCCACATTCCGCCCGGGCCACGCGCATCGGCAGGGTGGTCATCAGGTCGGTTCCCTTCAGAACACCGCCGATCCCCGCCGGACTCGGCACGTTGAGGATCTGGTTGAGGCTGAGCCCGAGGTCGTCCAGCGCCTTGAGATACCCCGACCTCCAGCCCCCCGCATAAAGCACAACGGCATGATTGGCGGCGATGTAGCTGTCCAGCGTCAGCGGCGCAGCGGCCAGCGGGTTCTCAGGATCCATCACGCAGACGTAATGTTCCGTCAACAGGTTGCGACAGAAGAATTCCGGCGTGTCGGGCTTGAGCGGCCCGATCAGCAGATCGGCCTCGGAGCGCTTGAGTTGCAGATGGCCTTGCGAGATCGACGGAATGGTCTCAATCCGCATGCGCGGCGCGGCGCGGCGCAGGGCGCGGATGAGAGGCGGCAGGATGATCTGCCGTTCGTAGAAGTTGCACGCAATGGTGACCTTGGCCGAGGTCCGTTCCGGATCGAACTCCGCCGGCTCGGCGATCTCGCCTATTTCGGCCAGCGCCCGCGTTGCGAACTCGTGCAGTGTAGCGCAGCGCTCGGTGGCAACGACGCTGCCGCCCTGACGGTAGAAAAGGGGGTCATCGAAGGCCCGGCGCAACTTTTTGATCGTATAGCTGACAACCGACTGATTGATCCCCAACTGCGCCGCCGCCTCGGAAAAGGACCGCAGGTCATGAACCAGCCGCAAGATGTTCAGCGCCGCGAAATCCACCCGTCCGGTGTCGGTCTTTGCCATGGGGGTGCCTCCTTAAAATCTGTTTCCCAGATACGTATCATCTATCGGATCAGTTTGTCAGATGTATCGCCAGTATGTAATCCTGAGGAAAGCTGCGAAATTGAGGATGGATCCAATGCCCCTGGCCCCGGTCGATAACGACGTCACCATCGCGGAACTCACGCGTGCGCCTTACCCGATCTATCAGCGCCTGCGCGCGGAGACGCCGGTTCTGGACGTGTCTGCGGTAGGACGGATCCTGCTGACCAAGGCAACCGATACGCGCGCAGTGAAGGATGACCCCGAAACCTGGAGCTCGAACGACCCGAACACTCCGATGGAGCGCGCCTTCCAGGCCCATACCCTGATGCGCAAGGACGGGGCGGCGCATCTGCGCGAACGCAACGCGATGATGCCGACCTTCTCGGCGAAGAATATCAAGACCCATTGGGTGCCGGCCTATGAGAAAATCGCCTCGGAATATCTCGACCGGCTGCCGAAAGACGAGATAGTCGATCTGTTCCCGGCTTTGGCGGGGCCGGTTGCGGCGAACATCCTGTCGGTGATCCTGGGCATTCCCGAGGCCGGCGACGACGACATGCAGGAATGGTCGCAGGCCCTGATCGACGGGGCCGGGAATTTCGGATGGGAGGATGCCCCGTTCAAACGTGTCGACCTCGCGCATGTCCAGATGAACAAGCTGATGGAGGACAAACGCGACGCCCTGATCGCCGAGCCTGACCAATCCGCCTTGTCGATCATGCTGAATGCCGAGGATCCGATCGAGTGGAGTCAGATGGTGGCGAACGTCAAGATCGCCATCGGCGGCGGCATCAACGAGCCGCGCGACGCGCTGCTGACCATCCTCTACGGGCTGTTGTCGGACCCCGAGCAGCTGAAC
This sequence comes from Alterinioella sp. B-7, assembly GCF_056857775.1. Taxonomy (NCBI): domain Bacteria; kingdom Pseudomonadati; phylum Pseudomonadota; class Alphaproteobacteria; order Rhodobacterales; family Paracoccaceae; genus Alterinioella; species Alterinioella sp. B-7. Next base: position 601,475 of record NZ_JBSXNT010000039.1, on the reverse strand, counting down.
TGGGTCAAGGAAAACGAAAAATGGAGCGATGCCTTCGAAGAGGGCGTGCGGTGGGTCGCCCCGATCCAGGTGTCCTCGCGCCGGGCCACGCGCGATGCGCAGATCCGCGGCATCGACATCCCCGAGGGCCGCGTGGTGATGACGGTCCAGGCCTCGGCCAATCACGATGAGGATGTGTTCGAGGACGGGCACCTCTTCAACGTCTTCCGCGACCGCAAACCGCATCAGAGCTTCGGTGCCGGGCCGCATCACTGCATGGGGACGCATATCTCGCGGATGATGGTCGGCAAGATCATGTTGCCCATGATCTTCGAGCGCTTCCCGAACATGTCACTGGTGCCCGATGAGGACCCCAACTGGTTCGGGTTCGGCTTTCGGGGCCCCTTGCGTCTTCCTGTGCGGCTGAGCTGACGGGCAGCGCCGAACGGGCCCGCACTTCTTTGAACACGCGCCTCGGCTGATGCGGTCTCACTGGCGTTTCGGACCGAACCGGAAGGCAACCTGCCAGCTGGATTTGGCCTTTGAACCGACGTGGGGCTGGGACAGGGCGAAGGCGCCGAGGTATTCGCCCGCGGCCATGCGCGGCAAGGAGGCGTCCTTCTTGTCATCGGGCAGCGATTTCAGCGAGCCGATCAGCGCGTTGCCCCGGGCGATCAGGCTGGCCACGGGCACCCAGCCGCGGGCCAACTCTGCGGCGACGACGCAGTATTCCAACGCCCCTGAGGGGCGACATATCTCTGCGACGCGATGGTCCATGGCGGCCCCTACCCGGCCTCGACCAATTTCGGGGCCACGTCGGTCGCCACCCTCTCGATCCGCCGCTGGCTGCGCCCGGTCTGCTACCAGAACCTGCCCGAGGCGATCTTGCCTGAAGACCTGGGGGGCTGACCACCTCACGGCCACCCGGCGCGCATCATGTTGCCGGGTTCTGGTCCTGGGTTTCGGCGCCGATCCCGGCAAAATCCAGCATATCCTGCGCCGCCTCGCCGATCGCCAGGTCAAGCAGCGTCTCGCCATGGTCGGGGCGGGCAAGTTCCGACCATGATCCGACACGGCCACAGGGAAATTGCGCCCGGTGCTCGTCCGGCGGGCCGTGGCGGTCGCCCGCATGGGCGGCGCGGAACGCCGAGTCCAGCGGCTCCGGGGCGGGCATGTGGGCGCGCTCGATCCGGCGGTGGCGGGCCATGGTGATGGCGATCTCCGACGGGGTCGCGTGCATCCCCTCCCACTCGCCGTAGAGCGATTGCCGCCGCGCGTTGGTGGCCTCGTAATCCCACCAGGACCGGATGCGCATCAACAGGGGCGCCTCCCCCGCCAGCGCCTTCAGCGGCGCAAGATTGGCCCCATGGGCATTGACCACGTAGAGGCGGCGAAAGCCGTGGGTGGCCAGCGCCGCGATGATATCGGAGACGAGGGCCGTGAAACTCGCCTCCGAGACCGAGATCGTGCCGGGGAACCCCATGTTGAAGGGGGCGGGCGTGTAGGGCACCGGCGGCAGCATGATCGCGCCCGCCCGCGCGCTCGCGCCCTCGGCCACGGCGGTTGCGCATAGGGCATCCGTGCCGATCAGACCGATGGGCCCGTGCTGTTCGGTCGAACCCACCGGCAGCACCGCGTCGTCGCGCGTGGCCAGGTAGGTCTCGACCTCTTCCCAACTCATCTGTTGCAGGATCATGCACCCTCCATCTTCTGCGTCACCCACCCGGCCAGGGTCCGGCGGTAGGTCTCCAGCACCTCGGCACTCTTGGGCGTGGGCGGCGGCCCCGTCTCCGGCAAGTCCAGCCCGAGGCCGAGCGCGCCCTCCAGCGCCTCCAGCACCGCGCGAACGGCCCAGTAGCCGCAATCGGGCAGGCCCGGTGTCGCAGTGCCGGAAAGATACCGACCACCGTCTGCCCCCCGCGCCACCATGTCCAGCGGGCGGGTCAGCGCCTGCCTGGCCGCCTCCGGCACCGGCAGCCGCGCGCCCACGAAAGGGAACAGCGCCCGCGCCGCCGGTTCAAGCCGCGTGTCGATCTGGCGCGACAGCGCGCGCGCCCGCGCCCGCATCCGCGCGCCTTGCGGCATTAACGGCCGTCCGGCGCCGATCTCATCGAGGTATTCGATGATGGCGTCGGATTCGGTCAGCACGAAATCGCCCTCGATCAGGGCCGGAACCGTGCCTTGCGGAACGAACCTGCGATAGGCCGCGCTGGTATAGCCATCCGGCGGCGGCGTCTCGGGCAGCGCCAGCCCCTTCAGGGCCAGCGCCAGCCGCAGCTTGCAGCAATAGACGCTGAGGGCCGTGCCGTAGAGAACCCGGTCAGTCGCGGCCATGCACGCCCAACCCCATCCGGCGTTCCATGACCCGCACGCCCCAGGAGACCAGCAGGATCAGCACCAGGTATTCCATCACCAGGAAGGTGTAGATCTCCAGCGGGCGAAACTCGGTCAGCGTCAGCTCGTTCGCGCGACGCGTCAGTTCCTGGAACCCGATCACCGAGACCAGCGAGGACATCTTGAGGACATAGACATACTGGTTGCCAAGCGCGGGCAGCACCGCGCGAACGACCTGCGGCAGGATCACCAGGCGCATCGTCGTCCAGGGCTTCAGCCCCAGGCTGCGGGCGGCCTCGCCCTGGCCCACCTTGATCGACTGCAACCCCGAGCGGAAAATCTCCGAGGTGAAGGCGCTGTCCGAAATCGCCAGGCACACAAGGCCGGTCATGAAGACGCCAAGCTGCAATCCGGTCAACGCCGGAAGCCCGTAATAGACCCAGAGGATCATTACCAGAAGAGGGATCGAGCGGAAGAACTCGACATAGACCCGGCTGGCCCGCTTGACCCATCGCCGTTTCGAGATGCCCATCAGCGCCACCAGAAGCCCGATGATCAGCGAGATCAGCATGGCCAGCGTCGAGATCGAGATCGTCGCCCAGAACCCTTTCAGCAGAAAGGACAGGTTGGCCTGCCCGCGCGAATCCGAAGGCGACAGGATATACCAGGCAAAGGTGTATCCCCCGCCCGATCCGACCGAACACCCCGCGAGCAAGGTCAGCACCCCGGCAAGGAGCGCCGGCAACCGCCAGCGCCCCGCGGCTTCGCGTGAAGCTTTGCTCATGCCAGGCTCAGCTCTGGCCCAACCATCTTTGGTCAAGCTCGGCAAAGAAGCCTTCCGTCCGCTTCAGAGTGACCCAGGTGTTCATGAAGTTCAGCCAGACCTGGTCATCCTGCGCCACGACATAGGCAAAGGGCCTGCGGTTGCGCATCTCGGATCCGGGCACCAGAATGCGCAGCTCGGGGAACCGCGTGACCAGCGTGCCGCCCTCCACATTCGAGGTGATGGTGACATCAGCGCGCCCCGAAAGCACCTCCTGGAAACCGGTCGCGGGCGTCTGCACCGCCTGGATATCGGCCAGGGGGAAATGGGCGCGGGCCTGTTCCTCGAACACCGTCCCCATCGAGACCGCGACCCGCACGCCGGGCTGGTTGATGGCCTCCCAGGTGCCGTATTGATCGGCGCTGCCCGCCATGGACAGCGGAACGGTGCCCGCCTCGGTATAGGGCGTGGTGAAGGCCGCGACGCGGGCGCGCGACATGTTCACCGAGGCGCCCGAGAAGATGTCGTAGCGATCCGCCGCGATGCCCGCCGTGATCGTGGCCCATTCGGCGACGACCCATTCGATCTCGACGCCTAGGTCGGCGGCAAGCTGGGTCATCGCCTCGATGTCATAGCCGACGCGGGTGTTGGACCCCGGATCGCGGAACGACATCGGGTTAAAATCCCCCGTGGTGCCGATGCGGATGGTGCCACGGTCCAGGATCCGCGCCAGGCGCGAATCGGAAACCTGCGCCTCGGCCGGGGTTCCGCTGGCCAGAACCATGCCTCCGGTTCCCAGTGCTGCGGCGACGAAAATGTCTCTTCTGTTCATGATCTATTTCCCTGTTTTTCGAGTGTGTTTGCCATGGCCCGCCCGGGGTGCGCCGACCGGTCTTTTCCGGTCTCTCCGGCCCATGCGGCGTGAAAAGACCCTTCTGTGTCGTGATCGCGGGCACCGCGCCGGTGTGGTCCGGTCCGGGGCATCGGCAAACGCGCTGATGCCCACGGACCCCTCCGCACCGGAAGGGGTGCCGCAGCACGGCGGCTGCACACCTGATCCCAGGCCCCTCGTTCGCGCGGGTCCCATTGGCTTCATGCCCTCAAGCTTGTTGCATCACGCTGAATAATGTTGCGCTAGATGCAACTCTCGGTCAATAGGAAAGATGTCATCGACGCGCGCGTGCCTATCGTGATCCCGCGTCTGGCCCTGCGCAGCATCGCACCGCGCGGGCCGCCGCACGGCCACCCCTTGCATGACCGCGCCCATATCTCATACTCAGGGGCATCGGATCGGGACGCGGATTGCCTCGGCCCGCAACAACTCGAACATCGGACAGGGCCCATCCATGGAAGACGCATCGAAACCCCCGCTCCTGGCCGTCCTGATCGACGCGGACAATGTCTCGGCCAAATATGCCGAAGCGATGTTCGACGAGATCGCGTCGCTCGGCGAGGCCAGCATCCGCCGCATCTACGGCGATTTCTCGGGGGGCGGGGCGCAGGGCTGGACCAAGGACAAGCTGGCATCGCTGGCCATCGTTCCGCATCAGCAATTCGCCAACACCACCGGCAAGAATGCCAGCGACATCGCGCTGGTCATCGACGCGATGGACATTCTCCATTCGGGCCGCTTCGCCGGGTTCGTGCTGATCTCGTCCGACAGCGATTTCACCCGCCTCGCCAGCCGCATCCGCGAACAGGGGGTGGATGTGTTCGGCATCGGGATGCGCAAGACGCCCGCCGCCTTCGTGAAGGCCTGCAAGCGGTTCATCTACGTCGAGAACCTCATCTCGGAGCCGTCGAAATCCAAGCCGAAACCCAAGCCGCAGAAGGAGGACGCATCCGACCTCGCCCCGGCCCCACTGGAAGATCCGACCAAGCTGGTGACGCGTGCGATGGATGCGATCGACCAGGATGACGAATGGTTCACGCTTGGCCAGATCGGCCAGTATATCTCGGCCGCGACCCCGGATTTCGACACCCGCAGCTATGGCAAGCGCAAGCTGAGCGACCTGATCTCGTCGCTGAAAGTGTTCGAGACCAAACGCGGCGAGGGCAACCAGATCCTCGTCCGCAGGCTGGACTGACCTGCGCCGACGATCACGGTCCTGCGCGGGGCGTTGCGCCAACTGTCGGTCTTATCGCCTTGCGCAGGCGTCAGCGGGTCTGCGCGACCGGGTCCGGCGCGATTCCCCCCGTGGCGGGGCCCGCCTCCGGGCCAGACCCGCGCCGCCAGCCCCACCGCCAGCGCCGCGACCAGGGCCAGCACCAGCAGCGTGCCGGGCAACCCGATCAGCGGCCCCAGCCACCCCGCCGCCGGATAGGCCAGCAGCCAGCAGGCATGGCTCAGCGCGAATTGCGCGGTAAAGAGCGCGGGGCGATCCTCGGGCCCCGCCGAGCGCTTGAGCAGCCGCCCCGACGGCGTCATGACGCCCGCATTCAGCGCCCCCAGCACGCCCCAGGTGGCCAGCATCAAGGGCCAGCCCCCGACGCCCGCCAGAAGCGCCAGCCCATAGGCCGCCCCGACCCCGGCCAGCCCCGCCGCCGCCGCCAGCATCACGCGTCTGTCGCGGGTCACGCGCAAAAGGCGCGGCAGGCTCAGCGCGACCGCCATCGACCCCGCGCCGAAGGCCGCCATCGCCAGTGCCACGTCACGCTCGGCCCCGTCGAACCGGCCCCGCACCAGCACCACGGTATCGACCAGCACGAAGGCGATCACCGCCGACAGCGCCATGTTCAGCGCCAGCAATCCCCGCAGGCGCGGCGTCGCAAGGTAGAGCCGCGTGCCGCGCGTCAGCCGGTCCAGGAACGGGCGCGGCGGGACGCGGCCCTGCGCCGGCAGCCCGGTGCGCAGGATCAGCCAACCGGAGACAAGAAAGCCCAGCGCCGTGCCCGCGAAGAGGGAATTGTAGCTCACCACCAAGAGCAGCAGACCGGCCAGCGTCGGGCTCAGCAGGTTCTCGATGTCATAGGCCAGGCGGCTCAGCGACAGGGCGTTGGTGTAATCCTCCTCGTCGCTCAACACATCCGGGATCACCGCCTGGAATGTCGGCGTGAAGCTCGCCGAGGCGATTTGCAGGACAAAGATCAACAGGTAGATCTGCCAGACCGCGCTCACGAAGGGCAGCAGCAGCGCCACGCCTGCGCGTACCAGGTCGGCCCCGATCAGCACCGCCTTGCGCGGCAGCGTGACGAAAAGGGCGGCGGCCAGCGGCGCGATGCCCACATAGGCCACCATCTTGATGGTCAGCGCCGTGCCCAGAACCGTGCCCGCGCGGTCGCCCGCAAGGTCATAGGCCAAGAGCGCCAGCGCCACGGTCAAGAGGCCCGTGCCCATCAACGCGACCACCTGTGCCGCGAAGAGGCGGGCAAAGACCGGGTGGCGCAGGATCCTCAGCATGACCGCCCCGATGCGCCGGGGGGTGTACAGGGAGTGCATCGGGGGGTGTACGCAGGGTGACTGCCCATTTCGGGCCTCACCGGACCTTGAGGACGATCTTGCCGATATGGGTCGACCGCTCCATCAGCGCATGCGCCTTGGCGGCCTCCTCCAGCGCAAATTCCGAATCCATCACCGGCCCGATCTTGCCCGCATCCAGCCAGGGCCAGACATGTTTGCGCAGCTCCGCGGCAATCGCGGCCTTGGCCTCATTGCTCTGCGGGCGCAGGGTCGATCCGGTCATGGTCAGGCGCTTGGTCATCAGCACGGCAAAGTTCACCTCGGCCACCGGGGCTTGCAGGAAAGCGATCTGCACCAGCCGCCCGTCATTGGCCAAAGTCTTGAAATTGCGTGCGATATAGTCGCCGCCGACCATGTCCAGGATCAGGTCCGCGCCGCCTTCCTCGCGCATCACCTCGACGAAATCCTCCTCGCGGTAGTTGATCGCCCGCTCCGCGCCAAGCTCCACGCAGGCGGCGCATTTCTCTTCCGTTCCGGCGGTGACGAAGACCCGCGCGCCCAGTTCCCGCGCGATCTGGATCGCCGTGGTGCCGATGCCCGACGATCCGCCATGGATCAGGAACCGCTCGCCCGCCGTCAGACGCCCGCGCATCACGACATTCGACCAGACGGTAAAGAAGGTTTCACAAAGCGCCGCCGCCCGATCCATCGCCATGCCCTCCGGCACCGGCAACGCATGATCCGCCTGCGTCAGCGCGTATTCCGCATAGCCGCCACCGGGCAGCAGCGCCGTGACCTTGTCGCCAACCGCGCAGCCCGTGACGCCGGGCCCGACCGCCGCGATGGTGCCCGCCGCCTCCAGCCCCGGCAGGGGCGAGGCTTCGGGCGGGGGCGCGTATTTGCCCGCACGTTGCAACGCGTCGGGCCGGTTCACGCCCGCATACTCCACCGCGATCAGGATCTGGCCCGCGCCCGGTTCCGGCACCTTGACGCGGGTTTCGCGCAGCACCTCTGGCCCGCCGGGTTCGGCAATCTCGATCGCGCGCATCTCACTGGGTAAGCTCATCACCATGTCCTTCTCGTTCAATCCCGGCGCCACGATCCCGGCATATCCGTCGGGGTTGTCGGCGCCTTGACCCGACTCATCAGCCAGTTCGGGCCTGCCATCAGCGGGGCCAACAGCTTGCTGTCGCGCATCTGCGCCTTCAGTTTCTCGATCTGCATCACATCACCGATGCGCCGGTCAAGAAACCCCCATGTCGCCATATGACCCTCGCTGCTGTCGCCGAGCCAGAACAGGACCGTGGCGGAATAGACGCCCGACAGCGTCATCCGTTTGGTGTACCAGTTGATATCGTCGCTACTGTCACCAATCGCGGTCCAGATCGCGTCCGAGGTCTCCCACAACGCCCGCGCGCCATCGGCGGCATGGATCGGCAGCGCAAAGAGCGTGGTGCCACGCCGCACGGCCTCCTTCCGGCCCTCCATCAGGTCCAGTCGCAGCCGCACCGCATGGGTGATCTTGTCGCGAATCTTCATCGCGTCCAGATCCTCACGTTCCAGACGCGCGACCATCTCGGCATCGCCGCGCCGGTGAAAGGCCAGCGCCAGATCGACCGCGCCGCGCGGATAAATCGCCCGCACCGCACCCGGATCGGCCCCGGTATCCTCGATCGCGGCGGCCAATGTGGCCTCTGACCAGCCGTCGAACGGGACATGGTCAAGTGCGGCCTCCAGCACGGTTTCCTTCAGGTCGGACATCGCGCACCTCCTCTCGTGGTCTTGCTGGACATATAGGCCACCCTTTGCTATAGCGCCACTTCCTGCAAATTCTTGCAACTCCAACTTAGAAAGGTGGTGAAAACCACATGCAGGTTAGCGTTCGTGACAACAACGTCGATCAGGCGCTTCGTGCCCTGAAGAAAAAGCTGCAGCGTGAGGGTGTTTTTCGTGAGATGAAGCTCAAGCAGCATTACGAGAAACCGTCCGAGAAAAAAGCGCGTGAGAAGGCCGAAGCAATTCGCCGTGCTCGCAAGCTGGCTCGGAAAAAAGCGCAGCGCGAAGGGCTTCTTTAAGTCGCTTCAGGTTGTGACCACATAAGTGGATCGGCTTTCGCGTTCGAGCGCGAAGCGTGAGAGGCAGAGAAAGCCGATCCGAGATCAACCTGAACGGCCTGAAGTCGTTCAAGCTTTACGAACCGGATCCGGGGGCGACCCCGGCCAAAGACTTCCCCCGCGCCGCCCGGCTCGGGGGTTTTCTTTTTTCAGGGCCCCGCTTTGCGCAAGGTATTTCAGCGCGGGATGCAACCTTTCCGCGACCGGGCGAGTTGTCCCGCCATCGCAGCCCCTGAAAGCGGAGACAAGACATGCACGGAATCATCTACCTCGTCGGCCTCGTCGTCGTGATCATGGCGATCCTGTCCTTCCTCGGCCTCGGATGAGCCGCCGAAGTTTGATGATTTCCCCCACAGGATGGCAAGCAAAACAGTCCTGAATGCAACCAATTGGTCCATCAGCGAGTTGACTTCGCGAGACACCGCCGCAGCCCGGAAAGGTATCGCGGCAACGCAGCCTGGACCCAAAGGAGCATCGTCATGAACCGCATCATCTACATCGTCGGCCTGATCGTCATCGTGCTGGCCATCTTGTCCTTCATCGGCCTGGCCTGATCCGACACAGCCCGAAACGCGACATGAAAAAAGCCCCTGGGAGGCGTCCCGGGGGCTTTTTTCATGTCATAGTGCCTGATGGTTCAGCTTCCGCCTGCCGCCGCAATCTCGGCGGCACGTTCGATCCGCAATTCCATCGCCGCCTGACGCGCCAGGATCTCGCGGTTGTTGTCGCTGTCATCGTCATAGATGCGACTGGTGCGCACGCCGGGGATCTGCTCGAACGCGTCCATCGCATTGCGCGGGAAATAGGTTGTCCGCATGGTCTCGAACCCCGGCACCTGTTGCAGGATTCGGGTGATCGAAATGGTGCATTGCGCCTTTGGCACGGCCCCGTATTCCTGCACCAACCGGCTAAGCTGCGCGGCAACCTCGGGCGAGACATCAAGCTCCTGCACCACGACGTGATAGGTCTCACGCGCGTGGTAATCCAGGTAGAAGTCCAGCAATTGCGGGCTCATGCCGAATATGACATCGTTGCGCTCGGGCGCTGCGGGGTGACGCCAGGTGCCCGCGGGATCGAAGAGCAGCCGCTGCTCCCCGTCGATCATCAGCGCCAGGTGCCCGCCCGCGCCGGAGCGGTTCGAGATCATCGTGTAAAGCGTGATCGACGTATTCTCGGGCGGCACGTAACGGGCACGGGCGACGGCCTCATCGGGGGCCCAGACCGGTTCCGCACCGCAGGCCGCGAGACCCAGAACAAGCCCCAGGGCCAGGAACGCGCGCCGCACGATCATTGGAAGAACACCGCGAGGATCACCAGCACCACGATGCAGGTGATGATCGCATTGGTCAGGAACTTGACGAAGCCGTCAAAGGTCGCCTCATGATCCTGAATGTCCATTTCGCCGTGCTTGTGTTCGGTGTCAGCCATGGTCCCGCTATCGCATCCCGCTTGCAATGATTGCTGTTTGATCCCGAATTAGCCGATTTTCCTGCCCGTGTCACGATGCACAATGCGCCGCGGCGCGCGATTGTGACCTGTTTGCGCGGCCGATCTCCAACAGCGGCGGGCAGTGGTCGCACAGTTCCGGAGCGCGGATCACCTCGAATCGCGCCACCGCCACGCCGTCGCCCCGCCAGCATGCAATCGGCAAAGCGCCCCCCCCGTGTTCTCTTGGACCGCCGGGTGATGCGCGGCGGGATCGCGCGGGATCGACCCCGCGCATTGCCCGCATCACGCGTCGCCGTCTTCCAAGTCGGCGGCCAAGCGGAACCCGATGCGCTGCGCGGGCTGGTCCGGCACCTGTTTGGGCAGGGCGCGCAGGGTCACGCTGAGTTGGCTGACATGCTGGATCAGCTGCGATTTGATCCCCGCCGGATCGGCCCCGTAGAAGGTGATGATATCGGGCGCGAAAAATCCCATCCCCTCGATCCGCATCACCCCCGCATCGGACCCGGTGAACCCCATCGCGACCTCATGCTCGGCATCCAGTTGGTCCTCGAAATTCTTGATGTAGAGGATGATCCGCTCATAGGCCCATTCGGCGGGCGATTTCTCCTCGACCGGCTTTTCCTTGAGCTTCTTGGGCAGCGGCTGCTGTTCGGCGGTCTTGGGCGCGCCGGGGTCGCAATGCACGGCACCGGCATCGGGCAGGACGGCGGCCTCCATCGCCTCGGCGGAGGTTAGAATATCCTTGTCCATCGCGTCACGCCTTTCGTTGCCAGGCCCAGGCCCCATCCCCCCGTTTCTCGCGCGTGACCTCGCCCAAGGCAAGCAGGTGGTTCAGATGCGCCACCGATTCGACCAGCGCCAGCCCATAGGTTCCGGCGTCGATCCTGCGCTTGAACAGCGGTGCAAAGCACTCGGCGGCGGTGCGGGGCCGGTCCAGATGTTCACGAAGACGTGACAACGCGCCGTGGTGGTTCTCGATCAATTGCCGCAGCCGGTCCGGCAGGCCGGTGAAGGGCAGCTTGTGCCCCGGGAGGACCAGGTGATCGGCCTTCGCGTAATGCGCCAGGTGGGTGCAGCTTTCGATCCACTCGGTCACCGGGTCGGCGGCGGGCTCGGTCGCGTAGACACCCAGGTTGGGCGAGATCGAGGGCAAAAGCTGATCGCCGCCCAAGACCAGCGCCTCCTCGCGGCACCAGAGCGTCGCGTGTTCCGGTGCGTGGCCATGGCCGATGCGCACATCCCAGTGCCGTCCGCCGATCTCGACCACATCACCCTCGCGGATACGGTTGAAGCCAAGCGGCAGGGGGGCCACGATATCGGCGAAGTTGAAAGGGCGTTCGCTGGCGCGTTTCTCCAGCGTTGCGGCATCCATCCCCGCCGCGCGCCAGAAGGCCAGCGTCTCGGGCGTCGGCGCTTCCTGCACGTCCAGCACCAGCATCCGCGCCGTCAGCCAGGCGGTGCGGGTGGTGATCAGCTCGGCCCCCCGCGCCATGAACCAGCCCGCAAGCCCGACATGATCGGGGTGATGATGCGTGACGATCACGCGCGTCACGGGCAGCCCCCGCATCGGACCCGCCAGCAGGGTTTCCCAGATCGCGCGGGTCTTGCTTGTGTCAAAGCCGGTATCGACCACGGCCCACCCCGCCCCGTCGCGGATCGCGTAGACATTCACATGATCCAGCGCCATCGGCAGCGGCAGGCGCATCCAGAGGATGCCGTCGGCAACCTCTCTCGCATCACCTTCCTCCGGCGCCGAATCGAACGGGTATCGGATCACGCCGACAGCTCTTCGGCGCTGAGCGCATAGAGGTCATCAGCCCCGGCAGCCGCCTGCGCCAGCAACGAATGCGCCTCGGGCAGCAGCCGGTTCAGGAACACCCGCGCTAGTTTCAGGCGCGCCTCGTCGGCCAGTGCCGCGCGCAGGTGGAAATGCCCGCCCAGGACACGCGCCACCGCCATCAGGTAGGGTACGGCCCCGGCAAAGCGGTCATTCATCTCCATCGCCACCAGCTTTTCCGTCGCCTCGCGCAGCGCGCCGGAGGCAGCCAAGAGGCGCGCGCCCTCGGCCCCGGCATCCTTCGCGGTCTGGTCCACCTCATCGAGCAGCGCGAACATCGCCGCGCCGCCATCCATCATCTTGCGCGCGACAAGGTCCATCGCCTGGATGCCGTTGGTGCCCTCGTAGATCGCGGTGACCCGCACATCGCGCAGGTATTGCGCCGCCCCGGTTTCCTCGATGAAGCCCATGCCGCCATGCACCTGGATGCCCATTTGCGCCACCTTGATGCCGGTCTCGGTGCCGTAGGCCTTGGTCACCGGCGTCAGAAGGGCGGCGCGCGCATCCCATGCCGCATCACCCGTGGCACTGGCCATGTCGATCGCGGCGGCGTTGGCCAGCGCAATGGCGCGCGCGGCGAAGATCTCGGCCTTCATCTCAGAGAGCATCCGGCGCACATCCGCATGGTCCAGGATCGTCCCGGTGCCGCCCTCGACCGGGCTGCGGCCCTGCTTGCGCTCCAGCGCGTAATCCAGCGCCTGCTGATAGGCGGCCTCGGCCTGGCACAGCCCCTGCACGCCGACGCCAAGCCGTGCGTTGTTCATCATCGTGAACATCGCCGCCATGCCGCCATGCGGCTTGCCCACCAGCCAGCCCGTCGCGCCGTCATATTGCATCACCGCCGTGGGCGAGCCGTGCAGGCCCATCTTGTGCTCCAGGCTGACCACCTTCAGATCATTCGCCTTGCCGGGCTTGCCGTCTGCGTCGGGGATGTATTTCGGCACCAGGAACAGGCTGATCCCCTTGGTCCCCAGCGCCCCATCGGGCAGCCGCGCCAGCACCAGGTGGCAGACATTCTCGGTGAAATCATTGTCGCCCCAGGAGATATAGATCTTCTGCCCCGACACCGCGTAGGTGCCGTCGCCATTCTCCTCGGCCTTGGCGCGCAGCGCCCCCACATCCGAGCCCGCCTGAGGCTCGGTCAGGTTCATCGTGCCGCACCATTCGCCGGAGGTCAGCCTGGGCAGGTAGAGCGCCTTCAGGTCGTCGCTGGCGTGATGCTCCAGCGCCTCGATCTGGCCCTGCGTCATCAGGGGGTTCAGTTGCAGCGACAGGCAGGCCGAACCGATCATCTCGTTCACCGCCGTGGTCAGCACCATCGGCAGCCCGAGCCCGCCATAGTCCGGGTCCGCCGACATGCCGATATAGCCGCCCTCGGCAATCGCGCGGTAGCCATCGGCAAATCCGGGGCTGGTGCGCACGACGCCGTTTTCCAGGTGCGCCGGATGCAGGTCGCCGCCACGGTTGAGCGGGGCCAGAACCTCATCGGCCAGCCTGCCCGCCTCGGTCAGGATCGCACTGACCATATCGGGGGTCGCCTCGGCGAAGCGCTCGGTCCCGGCGACGCGGGGCAGACCCACGACATGCTCCATCAGAAAGGTGAATTCGGATACCGGCGCGGTATAGGGCATGGTCTCTCCTCCTTGGCAGCGACGCTCGGGCGCGCTATGGGCCATGCTTGCGGATATGACACCCGCCTGACCTCGATCAACAGAAACGTAACGTCGCGGATGGCCCCATACCAGACCCAAACCCTGCGCCCGGATGCAGAGGGCATCGACCGCGCCGCCGCTTGGCTCGCAGATGGCCAGCTTGTCGCGCTGCCGACCGAGACCGTCTATGGCCTGGCCGGTGACGCCACCAGCGACCTCGCCTGCGCGCGGATCTTCGAGGCCAAGGGCCGCCCCCGCTTCAACCCGCTGATCGTGCATCTGCCCTCGCTTGAGACGGCCCGCAAGATCGCCGCGTTTCCCGGCGACGCGGAGGCGCTGGCCTGCGCCTTCTGGCCCGGCCCCCTGACGCTTGTGCTGCCGCTCAAACCCGGCCATGGCCTCTCGCCGCTGGTCACCGGCGGGCTGGAGACCGTGGCGCTGCGGGTGCCGGAACATGGCGTCATGCAGGCGGTGCTGGCCAAGCTCGGCGGACCGGTCGCCGCCCCTTCCGCCAACCCCTCGGGCCGCATCTCGCCGACCACCGCCGCGCATGTCCTTGCCGGTCTATCCGGCCGCATCGCAGCCCTGCTCGATGCCGGACCTTGCACCGTCGGCGTCGAATCCACCATCCTGGCCCCCGGCCCCGAGAGAACGCGCCTCCTGCGCGAGGGTGGCCTGCCACGCGAGGCGGTGGAGCCCCTGACCGGCCCGCTCGTTCCCGACACCACCCCCGGAACGGTGCAGGCCCCCGGTCAACTGGGCAGCCACTACGCCCCCGCCGCGGCCCTGGTGCTGAACTCCGACCTTTCCGATCCCCATGCGATCCGCATCGGGTTCGGCCCTGCCGAAGCTGACCTGACCCTCAGCCGCACCGGCGACCTGGTCGAGGCCGCAGCCAGCCTCTTCCGCACCCTGCACGAGGCCGACGCGCTGGCCACGGCCCGCAATCTCCCGATCCACATCGCGCCGATCCCCGACAGGGGCCTCGGCCGCGCCATCAACGACCGCCTGAGACGCGCCGCCGCGCCGCGGTCCTGACCGACACTCTTCTTCTTTGTTCCGAAAATATCCCAGGGGGTTTGGGGGAAGATCCCCCAAGCGGTCGGGCGAGGGCTCCCGCCAGGGGGCCCGAGCCCGATCGCCCCGCCCCGGTCGCCGCGGGGATCACGCCCTCCCGGCATCCCCCGACAGCATCAGCGGCGACACCCCCAGAAGGGCCAGCGCGCCCTCCCACTTGGCATCCCAATCGGTGCCGAAGACCAGCCCCGCATTGGCCTCGCAAGTCAGCCAGCCATTGCGCCCGATCTCGGCCTCCAGCTGCCCCGCGCCCCACCCGGCATAGCCAAGCGCCATGACGGCGCGTTTCGGCCCGCCGCCATGCGCCAGGTCTTCCAGCACGTCCAGCGTCGCGGTCATCGCAAAGCCGCCCGGCACCTTCATCGTGGTGGCGTCGCTGCCATACTCCTCGGAATGCAGCACGAAGCCGCGCCCGGTCTCGACCGGGCCGCCGAAGAGGATGGGGATATCGGGCGGGCGCACCGCCTCGATCCCCAATTGTCCGATCATTTCGGCAAAGTTCAGCTCGAGCACCGGCTTGTTGATGATCAGCCCCATCGCGCCCTTGTCGGAATGCTCGCACAGAAACACGACGGAATCCGCAAATCGCGGGTCGCCCATCCCCGGCATCGCGATCAGCATCTGACCGGTGAAATTCGTGCTCATGGCCTCTCCGGTATCTTCTTGCCCTTTAGAATGTGCGCAAACCCGCGCCCTTGCAAGGCGTGGCCCGGTGCCGGCGGGGCGTCATTTCGCCAAAACGTGACTTTCCTTTGCTCGCCGAAGGGTCTGACCGGTTTCCATGGCCTTCGCCCGCGCCTTCTTTCGGTCCTCGTCGCGGGGCCTCTTTCCCTGACCGCACTGCCCGTCACGGCCCAATATGGGGCCGCAGGCTGGCCGGATGGGGTGGACCCAGGGCCGATCCCGGGATCACCGTCCCGCGCAATCGCAGCGCCGTGGGTATCCGGGGGTAGCCCAACCGCGCAGACCGTCCGCGTCGACGCGGATGAAGAAAGCCTGCGTCGACGCAGGCTCCGCCCCGTCTCACGCGCGGCGCAAGCCAGATACGCCATGCGCCAGCAGCCCGACCAGCCAGGCGCCAAGGCAGATCGTGGCCGCGCCCGCGCCAAAGCCAATCACCGCCCCGGCTATCCCCTCGGGCAAGGCCCCCTCCAGCGGCCCGAGCGCGGCCCCCGTCATCAGCACCGACCCGACAGTGGCCGCAAAGAGTGCCGCCACCGCGAGCACCGCCAGCCCCAGACCGGCCAACATCCAGGGCGCCCGCGCGCCCGCGCGCAACCCGCGCCGGAACGCCAGCACCTGGCGGCCGATATCGGCCTGCATCGCCAGGATCGACGGCACCACCAGGAGCACGATCACCAGCCCGAAGGCCAGCCCATAGACCAGCGTGATCACCGTGGGTTTGAGGAACTGCGCCTGGCTGGAGCGCTCGAACAGCAGCGGCGCCAGCCCCAGGACCGTGGTCAACGTCGTCAGCAGGACAGGCCGCAGCCGGTCGGTCGCCGCGTCGATGATCGCCGGCACCAGCCCGCGCGTCTCGGCATAATCGTCCACCGTCGTCACCAGCACGATGGAATCGTTGATGATGATCCCGGTCATCCCGATCAGCCCCACCACCGTGAACATGCTCAAGGGCACGTCCCAGGCATTGTGCCCGTAGATCGTGCCGACCAGCCCGAAGGGGATGATCGCCATCACCACCAGCGGCCGGGTCCAGCTTGCGAAGATCCAGGCCAGCACCAGGTAGATGCCGATGAGGCACAGCGCGAAGCCGACCGCCGCGTCGGTGAGAAATTCCCCCTCCTGCTCGGCCAGGCCCGCCAGCCGGTAGTTCACGCCGAAATCGGCCTCGACCTGCGGCAGGATGACCTCGCGCAATTCCTCCATGATTTCCTCGGCGCGGGCCGGGTCGTCCTCGGAGATGTCGCCGGTGACCGAGACCAGGCGCAGCCCGTTCTCGCGCTGGATGGTGGAAAAGCCGCTGCGCGAGGTGACCGAGACGAGATCGGCCAGCGGCACGTATTCGCCCGAGCTTGACCTGAGCAGCGTCCGGTCCAGGAAATCGGCGGTCAGTTCGGCCTCGGGCAGCTCCACCCGGATCGTCGCGGTGCGCACGCCCGAGGGGAAGGTCGCCGCCTCGATCCCGTTGAGCCGGTTGCGCAGCACCCGCCCGAGCGACCCGATATCGAAGCCAAGCGCCTGCCCCTGCGGGGTCAGTTCCAGCACCAGTTCCTCGCGGTCATAGGCCAGGCTGTCCTCCAGTGCCGAGACCTCCGGAAAGGCGCCAAGCGCGGTCTGGATCGCCAGCGCCGCATCCTTCAGGATCTGCGTATCGGCCCCGAAAAGCTGCACGTCCAGCGTGTCGCCCCCCGGCCCGCCGCGATGGCCCCGGAAACTGACCGCCTCGGCCAGCGGATGGTTCTGCACCTCGTCCTGCAGGTCCGAAACGAACTGGAAACTGGAATAGGGCCGCAGGTCGGCGTCGATCAGCTCGATCGCGATGGAGCCCAACAGATCGCCATCCTTGTTATCCGCCGCCGCCAGACCCCGCCCGGTGGTGCCGCCGATCTCGGCCAGCACATAGGAGAGCGGCGACAGCCCGTATTCCTCCTCGTAGCGCGCCGCCACGGCCAGCGTTGCGCGCTGCATCTCGCGCATCATGGCCAGGCTGTCGGCGCGGTCCGCCCCTTCCAGCATGGCGAAATTGCCCGAGACGCTGCTCTGCTCCGGCGCGTTGAAAAAGCGCCAGGTGACATCGCCGCGCACGAAGACCGCGACCTGCCCCGCCAGCACCAGGATGACCCCCGCCAGAACCGGGTAGCGCGCCCAGATCACCACCCGCATCGCATTGCGGAAGACCCGGTCGCGGAACCAGCCAAAGCCGATATTGACCATGCGGCTCGGCCAGTCATACCAATGCCGTTTCGCGGTATGGGCCAGCGCGTGGGCCATGTGGTTGGGCAGGATCAGGAAACATTCCACCAGGCTCGCGATCAGCACCACGATCACGGTGAAGGGGATATCGGCGATCAATTCGCCGAACCGCCCGCCCACGGCGACCAGCCCGGCAAAGGCCAGCACCGTGGTGATGGTGGCGGAAAACACCGGCGCCGCCATGCGCCGCGCCGCGTTCTCCGCCGCCACGATGGGGGATTCGCCCAATCGTCGGGCCCGGAAATCGGCGTGTTCGCCAACCACGATGGCATCATCCACGACGATGCCTAGCGTGATGATCAGCGCGAACAGCGAGATCATGTTGATCGTCAGCCCGGCCAGGTACATCAGCGAAATGGCCGCCAGCATCGCCACCGGGATACCCGCCGCCACCCAGAAGGCGATGCGCGCGTTGAGGAAGAGGAAGAGCAGCAGCACCACCAGCCCCAACCCCATCAACCCGTTATCCAGCAGCAGGTCGAGCCGCCCCTGGATATAGTCGGCCCGCGTCCGGATCAGGTCCAGCGTGACACCGTCGGGCAGGGTCAGCTGCATCGCTTCGGCCACGGCCTCGACCTGTTCCTGGATGCCGATCGCGTCGCCCCGGTCCGAGCGGTCCACCCGGATCGAGATGGCCGGATCCTCGCCCACGAAATAGGCCCTGTCCCGGTCGATGCCGGTTTCCGTGACGCTGGCCACATCGCCGATGGTCAGCGCCGATCCGTCATCGTTGTTGCGCAAGACGATGCCTGCGATATCGACCGCGCTGCGCCGCGCCACGCCGGTGCGCACGCGGGCATTGGCCCCGGTCACGTCGCCCGCCGGTGCGGTATCGACCTCGGCGGCAATCGCCTGTGCAATCGCGGCCATGGAGACGTCATGCCGGATCAGCATGACGGAGGGCACCTCGACCATGATCTGCGGCGCGGCGACCCCCCGGATCGTGGTGCGCGTGACACCCTGATCGAAAAGGCGCGCGACAAATTCATCGGCGAAGCGGCCCAACTGGTCGACGCCCACCGGCCCGGTGATCACCACATCCGTCACCCGGTCACGCCAGGCCCCGCGCGTGACCCGTGGTTCTTCGGCGTCCTCGGGCAGGGTGTTCACCGCATCGACCGCGACCTGGATGTCATCGGTGGCGCGGCCCATGTCCCATCCCGGCTCGAACTCCAGCCGGATGCTGGCGCTGCCCTCGCGGCTGGTGGCGCTGCTCTCGGTCACGCCCTCCACCGACAGCAGCGCAGGCTCCAGCACAGCGACGATGGCCGCGTCCACATCCTCGGCCCCGGCCCCGTCCCAGGCCACGTTGACGCGGATGCTGTCGACGACCACATCGGGAAAGAACTGCGCCCGCATGCGCGGGAAAGTGGCCAGCCCCGCGACGATCAGCACCACCAGCAGCAGGTTCGCCGCCGTGGCGTGGCGGGTAAAATAGGACAGCACGCCGCCCGCTTTGTCAGGCAGCCGCCTCATCCGCCCATCCGGCTTTCGATCCGGGTGATCATGCGGGTGGGCACCTCGGGTTCATTCAGTTGCAACAGCATCCTGGCCTTCACGTCCTCGGGGATGAAGGCGTTGCCCTCGACAAAGGCAATGAGGCGCGCGCGGCGATCGGGGTCCAGCGCGATGGTCTCGGGCGTCTCGGGCGCGGCCTCGGCCTGGCCGGGGCGCAGCGGATCGACGCGGATGCCCGCCCCCAGAACCGGGGATCGCGCGGTGACGACCTCGGCGCCGTAGAGCGGCGGCGCGCGGATGATGACATTGTCCCCCTGGCGGCGCAGAAGCGTGACCTGCGCCTCCTCCAGCCGGTCCTCCTCGCCCAGAACCAGCACGCGGTTCTCGGCATCCAGCGCGGTGGCGGGGATGATGGCGACATCGCGCAGTTCCGGCTCCTGCAAGGCCACGGTCACGAAATCGCCGACCCGAAAGCCGCGCGTCTCCTGCAATTCGGCATAGAGCAGGCGCCCCGATTGCCCTTCCTCCACCGCGCCGCTTTCGCGGGTCAGGCGGGCGGGCGCGGTCACATCCATGCCAAGCACATCCAGCAGCACGGTCACATCGGCGCGCGGCAGGCTTCCGTCGGCATCCAGCAGGCGGGCATATTGCGCGGTCGAAACGCGGAAGGCGACCTCCAGCGCGTCGGCGTCAATCAGCCGCGCGACCTGTTCATTGCGGTTGACCAACCGGCCCTGCACCACCGCGACATCGGCCAGAACGCCGGCAAACTCGGCGCGCAGCTCGGTTTCCGCCAGCACGCGTTCCGCTTCGGCCAGGCTGATCTCGCGCCGCTCCACAAGGGTGCCGGTCTGGTCCAGCCGCGCCTCGGCCTGCGCCAGCGCCTGACGGCGGCTGAGCACCGCCTGACCGGCACTTGCGGCGGCCAGTTCGGCGGTCTCCAGCGACGCGGCCGAGCCGACGCCACGCTCGACCAGGTCACGCTGACGCTCCATCGCGCGGTCGCGCAGTTCGGCCTGACGTTGCGCGGCGGCCACGTCCTCGCGTGCCAGGATGACGGCGGCCTCGGCCTCGGCCAGGTTGCCCTCTGCCTCGCGCAGATCGGCGGCGGCCACATCGCGGGCCGAGATGGCAAGGGCGGGGTCGATGCGCAGCAAAAGCTGCCCTGCCTCGACCGCGCCGCCATCCTCGAACCCCTCGGCCAGTTCCAGCACGGTGCCCGCGGCGGGCGCGCGCAGTTCCAGGGTGCGGCGGCTTCGGATCTCGCCAAAGGCGGTCAGGATGGGCACCGTATCCACGGGCTCCAGCGTCACCACCTCCGCCGTGAACACCCGTTCACGGGCCTCTGCCGGGCGCCCCTCCTCGGACCAGCGCGCCTGCAACGCGGTCCATACCGAATTGCCCGCCAGGGCAAGCAGCGCCACTGTCAGCGAAATCAGGAACAGCCCCGCAAGGGAGCGGCGGAAAAAGCGCATCGGCCAGACCTTCGGCAATCGGTTCAGGCTATAGATAGAGTGTGCCCGCGAGAGGGCCAAGTAAAGCTTGCACGATCAGCCGCGTCATTTCCGTCGCTTGTGTTCATCGAGGCGCGGGAAAATCTCGACAAAGTTGCACGGGCTGTGGCGATAATCCAACTGCCAGTGCAGGATCTCGTCCCAGGCGTCCTTGCAGGCCCCGCTGGATCCCGGCAGCGCGAAAAGATAGGTGCCGTTCGCCACGCCGCCGGTGGCACGGGACTGCACCGCGCTGGTGCCGATCTTCTGGTAGGAGACCAGCGAGAAGATGGTGGCGAAGGCCTCGATCTCCTTCTCATAGACATCGCGATGCGCCTCGACCGTCACGTCACGGCCCGTCAGCCCGGTGCCCCCGGTGCTGATCACCACGTCGATCTCGGGGTCGGCGCACCAGGCGCGCAGTTGGTCGGCGATCTCGGCCCGCTCATCGCGCAGGATGGTGCGCGCGGCCAGGATATGGCCGGCCTTCTCGATCCGTCCCTGCAACACGTCGCCGGACTTGTCCTGGTCCAGCCCCCGCGTGTCCGAGACCGCGAGGATGGCGATACGCACGGGGATGAAATCCCGGTCGGGGTTCAGGCGATGCGGCGGGGTGGTCATGGGGCTTTGGCTTTCAGAAACAAGGGTCAGAGACAGGCAGGCGCGGGGTGGCAAGGGCGTTATCCAGCCAGAGCTGCCCTTCCGGCGTTCGGAGGAACTGCCGCAGGAACAGCGCATGTTCGGTCAGCCCGCAGATCAGCACATCGCCCATCCGGGTCCGTACCAGCGCCTCGAACCGTTCGGCGACGGTGGCGACGTCGGTAGGATCGGGCCGGACCCCGGCGGCATAGACGGGGATCAGCCGGGCGATGGCAGTGTCGACGGCATCCGCGCCACCGGGGCTCAGCGCGCCGGGACAGATCCGGGCGGCGGCGCTCAACTCGGCGAGGCCATTGGCAAGACAGCCAAGCGCATCCCCCGGATCGCGGGCGTCGATCAACGCGCCCTCCGCATCGAGGGTCAGCACAACGCCGCCCTCCAGCGTGATCCGCGACGTCTCCGGCCCCCCATCCAGATGCGCCGCGATCACCGCGTCGTAATCGACCAGGCCAAGCGGATCGGCCCCGGCGGGCAGGGTCATCAAGGCAAGCGCGGCAAGCCACCTCATGGGGTGACCTCATACCAATGCACAGTGGGGCCGAGATTGACGACAAGGGTGCCCCCGATCCGCCCCTCCTGCCCCCAGGCCTCGTGGATATGCCCGCAGAGCGCCAGTTTCGGCTGCAAGCGTTCGATCGCGGCGCGGATCGCGGCCGAACCGACGCTGGCCCCGGTCGCGGTGCGGTCGGCCAGCCCCTTGGGCGGCGAATGGGTCAGCAGCAGATCCGCCCCGGTGCAGCGGTCCAGCAGCAGCGTGGCGGCGTCCTCGTCCATCTCGACGGACCAGTCCCCGAAGGGCGATAGCGGGACGCCATAGCCAAGACCAAAGATGCGCAGGCCCTGTTCCTCCAGGCCCTGCCCATGCAGCACCCGCATATTGGCCCGCGCGGCGGCGCGCAGTTCCTCGGCGGTTTCATGGTTGCCCGGCACCATGATCAGCGGCGCGGCGAGGTCCGCCAGCATCTCCATCGCCTCCGCCAGCCCCTCGCGGAAACCGCAGAAATCGCCCGCGCCGAGAACGAGGTCGGCATCGACGCTGGCCGCGACCAGATCGGCGGCACGGGCACGCGACAGGTGCAGGTCGGAGAAGGCGAGGATACGCATCTACCCCTCCAACCGTGCCTTGAGAGCCAAGAGATCGGCCCAGGCCTCGCGCTTCATCAGCGGCTGGCGCAAGAGGAAGGCGGGGTGGAACATCGGCAGCGCGGGACGGCCCTGCACCTCGGTCCAGGTCCCCCGCAGCCTTGTGATGCCGCGCTGGCCGATGAGGGCCTGACACGGGATATTGCCCATCAGCACGACGATTTCCGGTGCGACCAGCTCGATATGGCACTTCACGAAGGGCAGCATCATGTTCATCTCGGGCAGGGTCGGGTCGCGGTTCTGCGGCGGGCGCCAGGGCAGGATATTGGTGATGTAGAGCGCGGTTTCCGCGTCGGGGCTGGCCCGGTTCAACCCGATGGCGTCGAACATCCGGTCCAGCATCTGCCCTGCGCGGCCCACGAAGGGCTTGCCCGCGCGGTCTTCGTCCCGGCCCGGTGCCTCGCCCACGATCATGACGCGCGCGGCGGGGTTGCCATCCGCGAAGACGAGGTTCGTGGCCCCCATGCGCAAGTCGCAATGCGGGAACCCCTCCAGTTCGGCGCGCAGGCTGTTCAGGTCGCCCGCCCGCGCGGCGGCATTGCGCGCCTCGACCACCGGGTCGGGCCCCTCCCGCGGCTCAGGCGCGGCCACGGTCGGCGCGGCTTTGGGCGCGGGTGCGGGGGCCGCTTCGGGCAATTCGTAGCGATTGAGCGGCGCCTCCCCGATCGCCTCATCGGCACCAAGTTCCACCTGCCATTGCAGCAGGGATTTCAGGGCATGAAAGTCGGTCGCGGGGTCCATTGCGCCAAGCTACGCCCGCTTGCGGCCAAGGACAATGGGAGTCAGACTGCCCCGATGACCGATCTCGTGATCCGCCCCGCCAGGCCCGAAGATGCGCCCGCGCTGACGCGCGCCATCGTGGCGGCCTATGCCGTCCATGACGGGCGTGGCCTGACCCTGCCGCCCGTGGCCGACGGCGTGCCCGAGGCCATCGCGGGCACACCGGTTTTCGTGGCGGAAGAGGCGGGAGAGATCCTCGGTGGTATCATCTTGCGGATGGACGAGGGCGCACAGATCGAAAACGTCGCGGTGACGGCGGCGGCGATGGGCAGAGGCGTCGGCAAGGCCCTGATCGCGCGGGCCGAGGAGGCCGCGCGCGCGGCGGGCCATGACAACCTCGCGCTGGCCACGCATGAGGCTTTGACCGAAAACCTCGCCCTCTATGCGCGGCTCGGATGGGCCGAAACCGGCCGCGAGGGGCAGAAGGTTCTGATGCGCAAACCCCTCACGAAAGGCGCACCGACATGACCGTAAGACGCATCGTCACCAATATCGCCGCCGATGACGTGGATGGCGTCGCCGGGTTCTATGCCGCCCTGTTCGGGCTTCGGAAGGTCATGGATCACGGCTGGATCGTGACGCTGGCCGGAGCGGAGGGCGCGCCGGTCCAGCTGAGCATCGCCAGCGAAGGCGGCTCCGGCACGCCGGTGCCTGACGTCTCCATCGAGGTCGAGGATGTCGATGCGCTTCATGCCCGCGCCACCGATATGGGGGCCGAGATCGCCTATCCCCTGACCGACGAGCCCTGGGGCGTGCGCCGCTTCTACCTGCGCGACCCGGCGGGGCGGCTGGTCAACGTGCTGGCGCATCTGGCTTGAGGGGGGAAGCGCCTTCCAAGGCGCTCATGAGCAATTTCGAAATTGCTCGGGCCAGATCGACGGCAGCATGTCACGCCTGCCGCAGCACCGGCCCCACCACTTGCGCGAACCCCGCCGCATCCTCGGCCATCAGGCCATGGCCCACCCCCGGCACCACATGAACGCCGACGCCATGGGCGCGCAACAACGCGGGGTCGGGCGCGTCCGGCATTACCTTTCCGGTCGTGCCCGGAAAACTCCGTTCGCCATAGACGAAATGCCGCTCCAGCCTCAACGCCAGGAACCGCGCCTCGAACCCCTCCTCCAACGCCACCAGCATCACCGAATTGTCATGCAGCGCGCCGGGATCGACCCCGCCCCGCGCGGCTTCCAGGAAATTGGCGAAGACATCGCCCGCCATCACCGCCGCGTGCCGACGCGCCAGCATCTCCGCGTAGCCGCCATTCACGAAATCCTCCCGGTCGAACCCGGCAATGGCCCGTGTCGCGGCGCCCCCGCCCGGTGTCACGTTGCCCTCGCAGACGATGAGCCGCGCCACCAGGTCGGGCCGCGCAAATGCCAGCGCGATCCCCACGGTGCCGCCCATGGAATGACCCAACACGCAGACCGGCCCTGTCCCCGCCGCCTCCAGCACCGCGACGACCGCCTCCACATGCTCGGCCAGCGACGAGCCGAACAGGGCCGAATGCCCGCTGAGGCCCGATCCGACGTAATCCAGCATAAGCGCCCGTCGCCCGCGCAATTCCGGCTGCATCATCATCGGCAGGAAGGTTGGCAGCGCGGCCGAGCTCAATCCCGGCAGGCAGAGGATCGGCCGCCCCTCGCCCGGCAATTCGCTCCAGCGAATGACCGTGTCCCATTTCGGCAGCGCCAGGTTGTGCATGTCGCCCTCCCCCGCCCCACCATCGCGCCGGACTGGCCATCGCGCAAGCGCGCCTTGTCGGCCCCGCGCCTCTTTCCTATAAGCGGCGGGACCGGGCACGCCGGTGGCCAAGGGATCGGGCGCATGACATTTTCCAAACGTCACCTTCTGGGGATCGAGCCGCTGTCGCCGCCCGAGATCACCACCCTCCTCGACCTCGCCGACCGCTACGCCGAGCGGGAGCGCACGACCGACAAGCACGCCACCGCGCTGGCCGGGATGACCCAGATCAACATGTTCTTCGAGAACTCCACCCGCACCCAGGCCAGCTTCGAGATCGCGGGCAAGCGGCTTGGCGCGGATGTGATGAACATGGCGATGCAGACCAGCAGCGTGAAGAAGGGCGAGACCCTGATCGACACCGCGCTGACGCTGAACGCGATGCACCCCGACCTGCTGGTCGTGCGCCACCCGCATTCCGGTGCGGTGAACCTGCTGGCGGAAAAGGTCAATTGCGCGGTGCTGAACGCGGGCGACGGGCGGCATGAGCATCCGACCCAGGCGCTGCTGGACGCGCTGACCATCCGCCGCCGCAAGGGCCGGCTGCACCGCCTCAACATCGCCATCTGCGGCGACATCGCGCATAGCCGCGTGGCGCGGTCCAACATCCTTCTTCTGGGCAAGATGGAGAACCGGGTGAAACTGATCGGCCCGCCCACATTGATGCCCGCGGGCGTCGCCGATTGGGGGGTCGAGGTCTATGACGACATGGCGCGCGGGCTGGAGGGCGCGGATGTGGTGATGATGCTGCGCCTGCAACGTGAGCGCATGGATGGCGGCTTCATCCCGTCGGAGCGCGAATATTACCACCGCTACGGGCTGGATGCCGAGAAGCTGGCCTGCGCCAAGGAGGATGCCATCGTCATGCACCCCGGCCCGATGAACCGGGGGGTGGAGATCGACGGCACCATCGCCGATGACATCAACCGAAGCGTGATCCAGGAGCAGGTGGAAATGGGCGTCGCCGTGCGCATGGCGGCGATGGACCTGCTGGCGCAGAACCTGGCTGCGGAGCGGGCGGCCCATGCCTGACACCACCTTCCACGCCGACCGCATGACCTACTGGCGCGCCCATGCCTGGCTGGCCGCCCTTGCCATGGCCGTGGGCATGGGCGTGCTGTGGCTGATGGACAACCCGCATGTCTGGACCGGGGCCGTGGGCGGCCTCTTTGCCGTCGCCGTGCGCGCCTTCTACCTCGCCTCGGACGAGGCCCGCGCCGAATGGACCCTGACCGGGACCGAGATCATCGGCCCCGAATCCCGCCGCATCCCGCTGGCCGAAATCGCAAAGGTCCGCACCCTTGGCAGCGCGGTGCAGATCATCACCCATGCTGGCGACAAGCACCTGATGAAATACATGGCCAGCCCCCGCGACGTGGCCGCAAGGATCGAGACCGCCGCCCGAGGGAGTGCACCATGAGCATCCGCTTGCCCGCTGCGCCCCCCGAGGCCACACTCGTGACCAGAAGCCAGGAGGTATCCCGCGATGACCGACGATCTTGACGTCCCCACATCCCTGCGCACGGTCTGGGTGTTCCGGGTCGATCTGCCGCAAGAGGCGCTGGAAGGCTTCCAGGAGGAGGGCGAGACCGGCACCACCCCCATCGCCGAGGCCGTGGGCGCGGGCCCGCTCGATCCCGATTACTACGAGCTTTTCGACGCCGCCTCGATCCTCGATTACGGCATGGCGGCCTATCTGACCGAGGCAAACGGCATGAACCCCGACGATGTGGGCCCGGATGCCGAGACGCTGGACGCGCTGACCGGTCCTGTCCTGCTGCTCTTCGATGCCGCCCTGCCCGAAGGGACCGCGCGGATCGCCCCTTCCGCCCCCCTCACCCTTGTCGGCCGCTACGAGGAGAAACCGCGCTTTTCCGTCGCGCCGCCGCTGCAATCCGAGGCCGCCGCAGGCGTCATCGGCGACGCGCCCGCGGATGCCCCGCAACCGGGGCGCCCCGGCTCCATCGCCTCGCTCGTGCTGGTCGCGGTGATCGTGCTGGCGGGGCTGCTGATCTGGGCCGCATTGCGATGATCGAGAACACGCATCCGCAGGGCTGGCAGGGCCTTTTGGCACCGGGCGAGACAATCCTCTGGCAGGGCCAGCCCGGCACCGGCATCCGCTGGCGCAGCCTGGCCTCGCCGCTGACGCTGATGGGGGCGTTTTTTACCGGCTTCTCGCTCTTCTGGATCAGCATGGCCACGTCGATGACCCGCGGCGCGGATGTGCCGTTTCCGTTCCAGATCTTCCCGCTCTTCGGCCTGCCCTTCCTGGCTATCGGTCTCTACATGCTCGGCGGCCACGCGATCTGGGACACGATCAAGCGCGCGGGGACGCATTACACGCTGACCAACCGCACCGCCTTTGTCGGCGTGAACCTGCTGATGCGGCGCACGCTGCTGAGCTACCCGATCGACCGGATGGACCGCGTCCTGCTGGAGGATGGCAGCCCCGGATCGGTGATCTTCTCGGGCGTGCAGGGCCGTGGTGCGACCCGCCCCGGCTTCTACCTGATCGACGACGCGCGCGAGGTCTACCGGATGCTGCGCGACGCCCGCAGCGCGCTGACACAAGGCAACACCGCATGACCACGCTTCTGGAAAACGCCCGCCTGATCGACCCCGAGGCCGACAGCGACACGCGCGGCTGGCTGCTGATTTCGGATGGCGTGATCGCCGGGATCGGCACCGGCAGCCCGGAAGGGATCGAGGCCCGCACGCGCATCGACTGCAACGGCCAGGCCCTGGCCCCCGGCATCATCGACATCGGCGTCAAGACCTGCGAACCGGGCGAACGCCACAAGGAAAGCATCCGCACGGCGGGGCTGGCGGCAGCGGCGGGCGGCGTCACCACCATGGTCACCCGCCCCGACACCACGCCCGCGCTGGACACGCCCGAGGTGCTGGCCTTCGTGCGGCGGCGCGGGGCCGAGGTGGCGCGCGTCCGCATGTTGCCGATGGCCGCCCTGACCAAGGGCCGCGCCGGGGCCGAAATGACCGAGATCGGGTTCCTGATGGACGCGGGCGCCGTCGCCTTCACCGATTGCGACCACGTGGTGCGCAACCCCAAGGTGCTTGCGCGTGCCATGACCTATGCCCGCTCCCTGGGCGCGCTGATCATCGCGCATCCGCAGGATCCCGATCTTTCCGCCGGGGCCGCCGTCACCTCGGGCAAATTCGCGTCTCTGCGCGGCCTGCCCGCCGTCTCGCCAATGGCCGAGCGGATGGGGCTGGAGCGGGATCTCGCGCTGGTCGA
Organism: Alterinioella sp. B-7; assembly: GCF_056857775.1. Taxonomy (NCBI): domain Bacteria; kingdom Pseudomonadati; phylum Pseudomonadota; class Alphaproteobacteria; order Rhodobacterales; family Paracoccaceae; genus Alterinioella; species Alterinioella sp. B-7. Next base: position 573,409 of record NZ_JBSXNT010000039.1, on the reverse strand, counting down.
GATGACCCGCGCCCGCTACCACGCCGACCAGATCACCGCCGCCGCCAGCCTGCCCGCCCTGACCCGCGCCAAGCAAGCCGGGCTGGACGTAACCGCGGGCGTCTCGATCCATCACCTGACGCTGAACGAGTTCGACGTCGGCGATTACCGCACCTTCTTCAAGGTCAAGCCGCCGCTGCGCCCCGAGGATGACCGCATGGCCATGGTCGAGGCCGTGCACGATGGCCAGATCGACATCATCTCCTCCATGCACACGCCGCAGGACGAGGAAAGCAAGCGCCTGCCTTTCGAGGTCGCGGCCTCGGGCGCCGTCGCGCTGGAAACGCTCTTGCCCGCCGCGATGCGCCTCTACCATGCGGGCCAGCTGACCCTGCCGCAGCTGTTCCGCGCCATGGCGCTGAACCCCGCGCGCCGTCTCGGCCTGCCGTTGGGGCGGCTGGCACAAGGCGCGCCCGCCGATCTGGTCCTTTTCGACCCCGATGCGCCCTTCGTGCTGGACCGCTCCAGGCTGCGCTCGAAATCCAAGAATACGCCCTTTGACGGGATGCGGATGGAAGGGCGCGTGAGCCTCACCGTGGTCGCAGGCGAGACCGTCTATGACCGGAGCGCGCCATGATCCCCGTCTTCGCGACCTCCGCGCCGCTCCTCGCGCTCACCGCGCTCCTCGCCTATCTGCTCGGCTCGGTGCCCTTCGGCCTGGTGATGGCGCGGGTATTCGGGCTTGGCGACATCCGGGCCATCGGGTCGGGCAATATCGGGGCCACCAACGTGCTGCGCACCGGCAACAGGCTGGCCGCCTTCCTCACCCTCATTGGCGACGCGGGCAAGGGCGGCATCGCGGTGTTGCTGGCACGCGCGCTGCTGGCCGAGGACGCGGCGCAACTCGCGGGCCTCTTCGCCTTCCTGGGCCATTGCTTCCCGGTCTTCCTGGGCTTCAAGGGCGGCAAGGGCGTCGCCACTTTCCTCGGAACATTGCTGGCGCTGTTCTGGCCCGCCGGGATCGCCGCCTGCCTGACCTGGGCCGTGACCGCCGCGATCACGCGCATCTCCTCGCTTTCGGCGCTGGTCGCGGCCGTCCTTGCGCCGGTCTGGATCAGCCTCCTGGGCATGCCGCAGGCGGCCCTTGTCACGGCACTTCTGGCGGTGCTGGTCGTGATCCGGCACAAGACCAATATCGGACGGCTCATGCGCGGCGAGGAACCCCGGATCGGATCCAAATCCTGACCGTCAGGCTGCGCGCCAATACCTTCTGCTCAGGCCGGTGCGCCATCCAGCAATTGCGGATCGGGCCGCGCCGGAGACAAGGCCCCCACAGGTCGAATCTCGACCGCGTTCAACAGCCGTTTCACCACCGCCGGGTAGTAGATGAACAACGCAAGCCCTAGGGTGACGATGCCAAGCAGAATCCAGATCACCACATGACCGATGATCGAGGCCAGGTCGACCTCGACATGCAGATTGGCCACCGCGTTGCCTTGTCCGTCCACCAGAGAAGTCCGGTTTATCGGGGCCTTGAGGATGTAATAGGGCATCACGAACAGACCCAGGCCGAAGGTGACGATCGACAGCAATATCCAGATGATGAGCTGCCCGATGGCTTCGGACGGGGTGTAGGTGCAGTGCAACTTGTAGCCGTGCAATGTCATTGGAAAATCCTTAGGAAAATGGCGTATGTCACGTGACTATCGGCAGCCTCCGCCAACGGGTCAAGTCATGACTGCCGCCACCGCCTCTAGCCATCCTCCCGATACCGCTCCAGCCGCGCTTCCAGCGTGCCGGAATGCAGCTCGATCAGATGCCCGTCCGGCCCGTAGAAATAGATCGAATGCCCCTCACCCCGCACCCGCGCGCGCCCCGGCATGACCTCCAGCCCAAGCGCCGCGATCTCGGCGAGCCGTTCCTCCAGCTCTTCCTCGTCGACATAGAAGGCGACGTGGTTGTAGCTGCGTTCCTTCAGCGCCTCGCCGGCCATCACCGCAACCCATACGCCGCCGACATCATAGAACCGCTCACGCGAGAGCGAGAACTTCGTCGCGCCGCTTTCATAGACCTTGCGCGCCTTCAGAACCCGGATCAGCATCTCCTCCATCCGGTCCAGGTCGGCACTGATGAACGTGATGTGGCTGAGTGTCATGGGGCCCCTAGTAACTGTATTCTGCGTAGATGCGCGTCAGGTCGCCATCCCAGTCGCCATGGTAATGCGCCAGCAATTCATCGGCGGGCACCTGGCCGGTCTCCAGGCTCTCCTTCAGCGCGTTCAGGAAATGGGTCTCGTCCGGCACCAGCCCGCCCGCGCCGGGCCGCGCCCGTGTGGCAAGCCCGTGTTCCGCGATTTCGACCACCTGACGGGCGAGGTCACGCATGTGGATACCGTTCGCCTCGGCCTGCAACCCGCCGACCGAGGCCGCGACCCGCAGCCCCTCACGCGTCTCCGCATCCCAATCTTTTACAAGATCCCAGGCCGCATCCAGCGCCGACTGCTCATAGGTCAGCCCGACCCAGAAGGCAGGCAACGCGCAGAGACGCCGCCATGGGCCCCCATCGGCCCCGCGCATCTCCATGTATTTCTTGATCCGCGCCTCGGGGAAGGCCGTGGTCAGGTGGTCAGCCCAGTCGGACAGCGTCGGCGTCTCACCGGGCAGCGCGGGCAGCTTGCCTTGCAGAAAATCCCGAAACGACATGCCGAGCGCGTCAATATACTGCCCGTCGCGATAGACGAAATACATCGGCACATCGAGCGCGTATTGCGCGTAAGCCTCGAACCCGAACCCGTCTTCAAAGACAAAAGGCAGCATCCCCGTCCGCGCCGGGTCCAGGTCGCGCCAGACGCGGGAGCGCCAGGATTTATGCCCGTTCGGCTTGCCCTCGAAAAAGGGCGAATTGGCGAAGAGCGCGGTGGCGACGGGTTGCAGCGCCAGCGCCACGCGCAGTTTCTGCACCATGTCGGCCTCGGAGGCGAAGTCGATATTGACCTGCACCGTGCAGGTGCGCCGCATCATCACCCGGCCCATCGTGCCGACCTTGCCCATATAGGCATCCATCAGCTTGTAGCGCCCCTTGGGCATCAGCGGCATCTGCTCATGCGTCCAGATGGGCGCGGCCCCGAGGCCGATGAAGCCCACCCCGATTTCATCCGCGATGTCTTTCACTTCCCGCAGATGGGTGTTCACCTCGTCGCAGGTGGCGTGGATCGTCTCCAGCGGTGCCCCCGACAATTCCAGCGCGCCGCCGGGTTCCAAGGACACGTTCGCACCGTCCTTCTCCAGCCCGATCAGGTGGCCGCCCTCGCGCACTTCCGTCCAGCCATGCCGGTCCCGCAACCCCTCCAGCACCGCCACGATGGAGCGATCCCCCTCGAACGGCAGCGGCTTCAGCGTGTCCTTGCAATAGCCGAATTTCTCGTGCTCGGTGCCGATGCGCCAGTCTGCCTTGGGTTTGCAGCCCGAGGCCAGGTATTCGGCCAGTTGCTCGTGCCGCTCGATGGGGCCGCCGCCGGATTGGGGGATGGACATGGGGGGTCGGGCCTTTCACGACGGGGCTGATAACGGTCCCAATCCCTGACCCCGGCGGCGGGTCAAGTCAAGGCCACGGGGCGATCCGCCTGCCAAAGCGTGACGGTGCCGGGCGTGGGATCGCCAAGCGCGCGCAACAGATGCGGCATGTTCAGGCCATCGAGCGCCGAGAACGCATCGAACAACTGATCCGCCCCCAGGGCGTTCACGGGGATGGCCAGAACGCCCTCGGGATGGGTCAGCACCCAGGTCTGGCCACCGGGCGCGCGGCGCAACGCCAGCCGCGTCATGTCACGGATCGCAACCGCGCCGCCATAATAGGGCCCGAGATAGGCGATGCGCCCCTCGTCCAGCGTCACCACGCCGGGCCCGTCGCCGGGGCGCGCAAACCGGATACGGCGCAGGGCCAGGATCATCATGAGGACACCGATCAGGGCGAGGACATAGCCCACCCCCTCGACCACCGGGCCGGGGCTGAGCCCGAGCCAGAGGCCAAGCACGATGACACAGCCCGCGATGATCGCCTCGCGCCAGCGCCTCAGGGCGGCAAGGGCGTCGGGGCGGATCATCCCCAATCGCCCCAGGCCAGTTGCACGGCGGTCAGGGCGGCGACGGCGGCGGTATCGGCGCGCAGGATGCGGGGGCCGAGCGCCACCGGAACCGCCTGCGGCATCGACGCCAGCCGCGCGCGTTCCGCATCCGAAAACCCGCCCTCCGGGCCGATCAATATGGCCGCTCCTCCATCCTTGCGGATGTCCTCGCCGCTGGTCCGGGCGAGGAGCGCCGCAAGGGGCGAGGAGCCGCCCGCCAACCCCTCGTCACAGAAGACAAGCGCACGGGTCTCGGGCCAGGCCGCCAGCACCCGGTCGAGTTTCTGCAACCCCTCCACCGGCGGCACGAAGACGCCGCCGCATTGTTCTGCCGCTTCCACCGCATGCGCCTGCAAGCGGTCCTGCCGCACCCTCTCGGCATTGGTGAACTCGGTCTGCACCGGCAGGATGCGCGCGGCCCCCATCTCGGCGGCCTTTTCGACGATGAAATCGGTGCGCGCCTTCTTGATCGGCGCGAAGAGGAGCCAGAGGTCGGGCGGCATCCGTTGCGGCGCGCTCTGTTCCCGGCACAACAGCACGCCGCCACGCTTGCCCGCCTGCACCACCTCGGTCTGCCATTCGCCATCCGCCCCGTTGAAAAGCGCCACCATCGCGCCGGTCTGAAGGCGCATGACGTTGAACAGGTAATTCGCCTGGTCCCGCGACAGAGGAACGCTTTGCCCTTGCCCCAATGGATGCTCTACGTAGAGGCGGATTTTGGCTTTGACCGACATGGGGCGGACCATATGACCGCGAGAAATGAAACGCCAGTGGGGCAAGTTGCCGACGCGGTGACGGGCAATTGGGTGGACCGGCGCGCGCCCGGCTGGTCGCGCCCCTACCTGCGCCTGTCCCGCGCCGACCGGCCCATCGGCACCTGGCTGCTGCTCTTGCCCTGCTGGTGGGGCGTGCTTCTCGCCGCCGCCGCGACCGGCCCGCGGCTCTTCGATCTGTGGATCATCGCAGGCTGCGGCATCGGCGCGGTGCTGATGCGCGGGGCGGGCTGCACCTGGAACGACATCACCGATCGCGGTATCGACGGCTCGGTCGCGCGCACCCGGTCGCGGCCGATCCCCTCGGGCGCGGTCACGGTCACCCAGGCGCTGATCTGGATGGCGCTGCAATGCCTGGTCGCGCTGGCGATCCTGCTGAGTTTCAACCTGCCCGCGATCCTGCTTGGCTTTGCCGCGCTGATCCCCGTCGCGATCTATCCCTTCGCCAAGCGCTTCACCTGGTGGCCACAGGTGTTTCTCGGCCTCGCCTTCAACTGGGGCGCGCTGCTGGCCTGGACGGCGCATACCGGCAGCCTCGGGCTTGCGCCCTTCATGCTCTACCTCGCGGGCATCGCCTGGACGCTGTTCTACGACACGATCTATGCGCATCAGGATGTCGAGGATGACGCGCTGATCGGCGTGAAATCGACCGCGCGCCTCTTTGGCGAAAACAGCAAGCCCTGGCTGCGCGGCTTCCTGATCGCCTCGGTCGTGCTGATGGCCGTCGCGATCATCCTGGCGCTGCCACCCGAGGCCGGGATCCTCGCCATGGTGCTGGCCATCGCGGGCGCCTGGGGGTTCGGCTGGCACTTGGTCTGGCAGCTTGGCCAGCTGGACACCGGGGATAATGCCACCTGCCTGCGGCTTTTCCGCTCGAACCGCGATGCGGGGCTGATCGCTGCGCTGTTTCTTGCCCTTGCCGCGCTGGTGTGATTGAACACGCCCCGCCAAGCGGATAAGCCTTGGCGGAACAAGAGCAGAGGCACGACCCACCCGATGCGTATCAGCTTTACATTCGCGGCGATCGCGAGTTTCGCCCTGGCGGCGGGCATCAGCCTTGGCCTGGCCGTGATCGGGGCCCAGACGGTCGAGCGGCAATCGGTCGAGGATGTCTCCTTCGCGATGCGCGAGGACGGGCTGGACTGGGTCGAGATCGACGCCGACGGCTTGCAGGTCTTCCTGATGGGCGAGGCCCCGGACGAGGCCACGCGCTTTCGCGCCCTGCGCCGGGCGGGCACCGTGGTGGACAACGACCGGGTCGTCGATCAGATGACGGTGCTGGACCCCGAGGGCATCACCGCGCCGACCTTCTCGATCGAGATGCTGCGCAACGGCACCGGCGTGTCGCTGATCGGTCTCATTCCGGGCGCGGAAGGCGCCGACCGGCTGACCGATGGCATCTCCGACATCACCGCCGGGCTGGACGTGGCCAACATGGTCGAAACCGCCGATTTCGCGGCACCCGAAGGATGGGACGCCGCGGTGCGCTACGGCCTCTTGGCGCTGACCGAATTGCCGCGCTCGAAAGTGTCGATCTTCGCGGGCCGGGTCGAGGTCGAGGCGGTCTCGAACAGCCCCGCCGAGCGCGCCGACTGGGTCGCATTCCTGGAGGACAATCTGCCCGACGGCATCGACCTGGTGATGGACATCTCGGCCCCGCGCCCCGTCATCACCCCCTTCACCCTGCGCTACGTGGTCGAAGACGGCACCCCCCGGTTCGAAGCCTGCTCTGCCGGCACCGAAGCCGACCGCGACCGCATCCTGGAGACCGCCATCGAGTTGGGCGTCGCCGAGAACGCAAGCTGCGTCATCGGCCTCGGCGTGCCCTCGCCCCGTTGGGCCGAGGCGGTCGAGACCGCGATCACCGCCGCCAGCCGGTTCGAGGGGGCCACGCTGACTTTCTCGGATGCCGACCTGTCGCTGGTCGCCGCCGAGGGCACGCCGGGCAGCCTCTTCGATACCGTGATCGGCGAGCTGGACGCGGCGCTGCCGGATGTCTTCTCGCTCCATGCCGTGCTGCCCGCCGCGCCCGCGGAAGGCTCGGAACCCGATGGCCCGCCCCGCTTCACCGCGACGCGCAGCCCGGAAGGCTATGTGCAACTGCGCGGCCGCCTGCCCGATGACCGCGTCTCGGCCGCCGTGCTGGCCTATGCCAATGCGCTTTTCGGGCGCCGCAACACCTACCTGGCCACCCGCACCGATCCCGACCTGCCCGAAGGCTGGCCGCTGCGCGTGCTGGCCGGGCTTGAAGCGCTGTCGCGGCTGCCCAACGGCTCGCTCACGGTCGAACCCGACCACCTGATCCTGCGCGGCAATTCCGGCAGCGAGGACGCCACGTCGGACCTGTCGCGCCTGCTGGCGCAACAGCTGGGTGACGCCGCCAGTTTCGAGATCGACGTGACCTACATGGCCAGCCTCGACCCGATCACCGGAGAGCTGACCGACCAGCAATGCCTCGACCGCGTCAACACAGTGCTGGACCGGCGCAAGATCACCTTCGATCCCGGTTCGGTCGAGATCAACGAGGCGGCGGGCGAGGTGCTGGACGACCTGGCCGAGATCCTGCGCGACTGCTCGCATGTCGAGATGCAGATCGGCGGCCACACGGACACGCAGGGCCGCGAGGAACTGAACCTCAATATCAGCCAGGCCCGCGCCGATGCGGTGCTGAACGGATTGCTGGCGCGCCGGGTGCTGACCAGCAATCTCAGCGCGCAGGGCTATGGCGAGACACGCCCCGTGGCCGATAACGACACCGCAGAGGGCCGCGAGGCCAACCGCCGCATCGAGTTCATGCTGCTGACGGAAATCCGTGAGCGTGAACTGCGCGAGGCGGCCGAGGAACGCGCGGCCATCCTGGCCAATGCCCCCCGGCCCGTGATGCGGCCCGAGGGGCTTGCGCCCGATCACGAAGAGGAAGAGACCGAATGAACCGCACCGAATTCATCGTGGTGATCGCGATCATCCTCTTTGTGGCTTTCGCGCTTGGCTGGTTCGCCAACTGGCTGATCCATCGCCTGACACGGGTGTCGGGCGTCGACATGAACGAGCTGGAGGAGATGGCCAAGGCGCTGCACGACGCCGAGGAGACGCGCGACCAGGCGATCACCTACCTGCAACACCGCGAGGCGGAACTGACCAACCAGATCGCCCAGACCGAGGCCGAGCTGCGCGCCGCGATGGAAGGGCTGCGCGAGGCACGGCGCGAGGCGGAAGAGCTGCGCATCTATGTCGAACAGGAGAGCCAGGGGTAGGGTGTCGGATTGCTGCGCAATCCGACCGGTTGGGGGCGCTGCCCCCAAACCCCCCGGGATATTTCCGGAACAAAGAAGGGGTGGGCGGTTTTTTTTGGCAGCGTTAGGGCGGTGTTAACGGTCTTGCGGCAGGCTGCATCGCAGGTACCTTTGGAAATCAGGTTTTCGCGGTCTGCCGAAGACAGCCCCCGACAGGGCCAAGGCAGATCGGTCGGACCACCGCGCGCCGGGTGTGACGCCCCGGCGTTCACGAACCGCTTTTCGCCCTTGCGGGCCCGCAAGTTTCCAAGCCCCCTTTACGAGCCCCTTTCGTCCGGATCGGACCAGCGGCTGAGGGCATCCTCATCGGCCGCCTTCGCCTGCACCCATTCCGCGCCGCCTTGGGTGATTTCCTTCTTCCAGAACGGAGCGCGGGATTTCAGGTAATCCATCAGGAATTCCGCCGCCGCGAAGGCATCGCCGCGATGACGGGCGGCGGTCGCCACCATCATGATCGGATCGGCAGGGGTCAGCGGCCCGTAGCGGTGGAGGATCAGGCTGCCCGAAAGCTGCCAGCGCGCCCCGGCCTCTGCCGCGATCTTTGCCAGCGCCTTTTCGGTCATGCCGGGATAATGCTCGATCTCCATCCGTTCCAGCCCGCCCTGGGCAAGGTCACGGGTGATGCCGGTGAAGCTGACCACCGCGCCCGCGCCGGATTGCGCGGCAGCGAAGCTGTTCAGCTCGGCCCCCATGTCGAAGGCCCCGGCCTGCACCCGGATATCCATTACCCCTAGCCCCCCGTCATCGGCGGGAAGAACGCAACCTCCCGCGCGCCCTGGATCGGGGCGTCCAGATCGGCCAGTTCCTGATCAACGGCGGCGCGGATCGTGGAGGGGTCGGAGAAGGCCAGCGCATAGCCCTCGTCGCGGGCGGCCAGTTCCGACATCAGCTCGGCCACCGTGCGGGCATCCGTCTCGATCCGTTCATGGCCGGTGCCTACGCGCTCGCGCAGCCAGGCGAAATATCGAAGGTCAATCATTCGGGTCATCCCTCAGGTGCGGCATGGCCTTCATCAGGTAGTCGGCCCCGGTCAAGAGCGTCAGCGCGGCGGCGAACCAGAGCAATCCGGTGCCACCCCAATAAGCCAGGGCCGCGCCATTGCTGAGCCAGACCAGGCCGAATTCATCCTCGATCTCGCCTGCAAATATGCCCGCCACGATCTCGGCATCCATGCCGATGATGTTCATGCCGAAATTATGTTCGAAAATGCCGAAGGAAAACAGCACCGCGATGGCGATCATCTGCGCGGTGGTCTTCCATTTGGCCAGCCTGGTGACCTTGAGCGACCCCGCCGCATGGCCGAGATATTCGCGCAGACCGGACACGAAAACCTCGCGGAACAGGATCGCCGAGACCGGGATGATCAGCCAGGTGTTGAAGCCGAAAAGCCCCATCAGGGTGGCGAGCGCAATGACCACCATGGCCTTGTCGGCGATCGGGTCCAGCATCGCGCCGAAGCGGCTGTGCTGTTTCCAGAGCCGCGCCAGGTAGCCGTCGATCCAGTCGGTGATCGCCGCGCTGACAAAGAGGATCAGCGCCACCCAATCGGCGTAGGGACGGGGCAATATCAGGAAGATCACCGCCACGCCGGGGGCGGCGATCATCCGCGAAACGGTCAGCAGGTTCGGCAAGGTCCAGCGCATGGCACAGGCTTAACGCGTCGGGGCGGGACAGGGAAGCAACCTTATGCCGCAGCGGGCAGAATCCCGCTTCAAGCACTTTGCGTTTTATCTGGTCCAGACTGCATAGAAAGGCGCGTTCGACCGCAGGGAGAGGGAGCGTCTTTCCAGTCAATTCAAACGCAAAGTGCTTCATCCGCGCTCGTGGAAATAGTCGTAGATGGTCTCGGCCAGCGCGCCTGAAATGCCCTCGACCGCCTTGAGATCGGCGAGGTCTGCGCGGGAAACGGCCTTCGCGCTGCCGAAATGCGACAAGAGCGCGCGCTTGCGGGTGGCACCCACGCCCGGCACGTCGTCAAGCGGCGTCGCGGCGACCGATTTGGCGCGTTTGGCGCGATGCGTGCCGATGGCGAAACGGTGCGCCTCGTCACGCAGGCGCTGGATGAAATAGAGCACGGGGTCGTTGCGTTTCAGGGCAAAGGGGCGCTGGCCGGGGCGATGGAACTCCTCCTTGCCCGCGTCGCGGTCGATGCCCTTGGCGACACCGATGAAGGGCACGCCCTCGACACCCAGATCGGCCATGATCTCGGCCACCGCGCTGACCTGCCCCGCGCCGCCGTCGATCAGCAGAAGGTCGGGCCAGGTATCGCCCTGCCGGTCGGGGTCTTCCTTGAGCAGGCGCTTGAAACGGCGGCTCAAGACCTCCTTCATCATGCCGAAATCGTCGCCCGGTGTCAGGCTGTCGCCCTTGATGTTGAACTTGCGATACTGGCTTTTCAGGAACCCTTCGGGGCCCGCCACGATCATGCCGCCGACGGCGTTGGTGCCCTGGATGTGGCTGTTGTCGTAAACCTCGATGCGCTGCGGCACGGTCTCCAGCCCGAAGGCGTCGGCCAGACCTTTGAGCAGCTTTCCTTGCGTTGCCGCCTCGCTCATCTTGCGGGCGAGGCTTTCACGGGCGTTTCTTGCGGCGCCCGCGACAAGCTCCATCTTCTCGCCCCTCAAGGGCACCACGATCTCGACCTTGCGGCCCAGTTTCTCGCCGAGCGCGTCGGCCATCAGGTCATCGTTTTCGATCGCGTGAGACAGGATCACCTGACGGGGCGGAATTTTCGTATCGTAGAACTGGCCGAGAAACGCCTCGAGCACCTCGGCCTCACCCGCGCCCGAGCCGGTGCGGGGGTAGAAATCGCGGTTGCCCCAGTTCTGGTTGGCGCGGATGAAGAAGACCTGAACGCAGGCTTGCCCGCCCTCCATATGCAGCGCGATCACGTCGGCCTCGGCCACCCCGCGCGGGTTGATGCCTTGCGCGCCCTGCACCACGGTCAGCGCGCGGATGCGGTCGCGCAGGGCGGCGGCGCGCTCGAACTCCATCGCTTCGGAGGCGTCCTGCATCTCGCTGGCCAGCACCTCCTGAATCTTGGCGGATTTGCCGGAAAGGAAATTCTCGGCATCCTTGACCGAGGCGAGGTAATCGTCACGCGAAATCAGCCCGACGCAAGGCCCCGAGCAGCGCTTGATCTGGTAGAGCAGGCAGGGGCGCGTGCGGCTGTCGAAGGTCGCGTCCGAGCAGTTGCGCAGCAGGAACACCTTTTGCAGCTGGTTGAGCGTGCGGTTGACCGCGTCGGCGCTGGCGAAGGGGCCGAAATAGCTGCCCTTTTCCTTGCGCGCGCCGCGATGTTTCTTGATCTGCGGATAGTCGTGCGAGCGGCTGACGAGGATATTCGGAAAGCTCTTGTCGTCGCGCAACAGCACGTTGTAGCGCGGCTTGAGCTGCTTGATGAGGTTCTGTTCCAAGAGCAGCGCCTCGGTCTCGGTGCGCGTGGTCAGCACCATCATCTCGACCGTTTCCGAGATCATCCGGGCGATGCGGGGGGAATGACCCGAGGGCTTGGCGTAGTTCGAGACGCGCTTTTTCAGGTTGCGCGCCTTGCCGACATAAAGCACCCGCGCCTCGGCATCGAGCATCCGGTAGACGCCGGGGGAATTGTCCAGCGTGCGGGCGAAGGCGGCGATGGCCTCATGGCCGGAAAGGCGCGGTTCTGGGTCGGTTTCGGGCATTGTTACCAATCTGAATCGATTCCCTTGCGGGCTGCAACGCCCGGCAATCCTGATCAAGTTAAATAGTATCAACGGTTTCTGTGGATAACCTTTAGGATAAATCTTGGGCAGGCAGAAAAAATCGTTGTTTTCGGCAGCTTTCCGTGATTTGCCTAATTTTTGAGCATATTTTTAACGCGCTGATTTTATTGTGGAATTTTCTTTGCCGCACCCTGTGGGGCGTTGCAGTCATGGAACTGTCACAGGACTGTTACCCCATGTTAACCGGTGGACAAGTGGACCGGAGGCCCCGAAAAAAGGACCGGACTCCGCCCTGTTAACCCCGTTCTGCCGGTGATCAGGTGAAGACCATCACCACATAGGTGACATAGAGCGCCGACAGCACCAGGCCCACGGCCCGACCCATGACCCATTTCATGTAGACGAACGGGATCAGCAGCAGCGAGGCGGCCAGCATCACCCAGAGGTCATAGCGCAGGATGCCGCTATCGACCGGGATCGGCCCGACCAGCGCGGCAACGCCGATGATGCCCAGAAGGTTGAAGATGTTCGAGCCGATCACATTGCCAAGCGCCACCTCGGCATGGCGGCGGATCGCGGCCATCACGGTGGTCGCAAGCTCGGGCAGCGAGGTGCCGGCGGCCACCAGCGTCAGGCCGATGGCGGTCTCGCTGACGCCGAAGCTGCGCGCGATGGTGACGGAGGCATCGACCAGGATATCCGCCCCAAGCGGCAGGCCGACCAGGCCGAGCACGAGGTAGAGCGCGATCTTCCACCAGGGCATGTCGGGGTCGGCGCCCTCGACCTCCTCCAGGTCTTCGGCCTGCGCCGCGGCGCGTTTCCCGGCGCGCTTGTGGTTGCGCGCGGACAGGAAGGCGCGGGACAGCATCAGGGCCAGCCCGGCCAGCAGGATCAGACCGTGCCACCATGTGAAGGGCCCCGCGAAGGCCAGCGCGATGAAGAGGAAGGTCGCCGCGATCATGATCTGGAAATCGTGCCGCGTGTCGCAATCGCGCGTATCGAGCCCCGAGATCAGCGCAGGGATCCCCAGGACCAGCAGGATATTGGCGGTGTTCGACCCCACCACGTTGCCAAGCGCCAGCCCCGGCACCCCGTCGAGGATGGCATTGACCGAGATCAGAAGCTCGGGCGCGGAGGTGCCGAAGGCGACGATGGTGAGGCTGACGATCATCGCGGGGATGCCGAGGCGCAGGGACAGGTTGACCGCGCCGCGCACCAGCGTGTCGCCCGCAAGCAACAGGATCACCAGGCCGAGGCCCGCCAGCAGAAACTCGGTGATCAGCAATTCAGCCGCGTCCTTCGTCGCAGGTCGGGCAGCGCCCGCCGGTCAGGTTGATCTGGCCACAGCGGGCGCAGGTGGTGGGTTTCGGCAGGTCGCGGCGGCGACGCGCGCCACCGGGCCAGCGCAATCGTCCGAACATGGCCAGCACGGCCATGCCGATGAGGAAGAATGTGGCGATCTTGATGATCATCGCGTCACAGCCCGAACCGCGCCCATTGGGCGCGATCCTCGACCTGGGCCAGCGCATCGCCGACGATCTGCGCGCCGAAGCGGGCGAAGAGGCCCCGTTTGGGGCCATAGCGGCTGAACCTCACGTCGTCCCCGAAGATCTCCTTCATCTTGGGCTGCACATGCGCGATGCCATCGGCCAGCCCAAGGTCGACCGCGCCCTGCCCGACCCAGATCTCGCCGGTAAAGAGGTCGTCGCCGGTCAGGCGCGATCCGCGCCGGGCCTTCACATGGGCGATGAAACTGTCGTGGATCTGGCGTTGCAGATCCTTCAGGCGGGTCACGTCCTCCTCGCGCTCGGGGCGGAAGGGGTCGAGCATGGACTTGTCCTTGCCGGCGGTATGCACGCGCCGGTCGATGCCGTGATGCGCCATCAGCTTGTCGAAGCCGAAGCTGGCCGAGATCACGCCGATCGACCCGGTGATCGAGCTGTCATCGAGCCAGATATGATCGCCCGCGCAGGCCAGCCAGTAGCCGCCCGAGGCCGCCACATCCTCGACGAAGGCATGGACGGGAATGTCATGTTCCTCGGCCAGCCCGCGGATGCGCGCGGCAATCAGCGAGGACTGCACCGGCGAGCCACCGGGCGAGTTGATCAGGAGCGCCACCGCCTTGGGCTTGCCCTTGCGGAACGCCTTTTCGATCAGCGGGGCCAGCGTCGCGTCATTGAGCGTGCCGGGTTTCGCGCCCGAGGCGATCACGCCATGCAGGCGGATCACGGCGACGAGGGGCGGGCCGGAGACAAAGGGGATAAAGCGCTTCATGGGATGCGATGTAGAGTGCGAGGGGGGGCCGAACAAGGCAGAGGGCCGGGGAATTCGCGCTTTGTGGCGCGGATGCACGTCACGCTTGCGTGCGGGGACCGCCTCATGGATTGTGCCGCCATGGACCTGACCCGCCGCACGATGCTTGGCCTGCTGGCCGCGCCGCTTTTTGTCCGCCCCGCGGCGGCCTCGGAGGCGATCCTGGTCTTTGCCGCGTCCAGCCTGCGGCAGGGGCTGGAGGCGGCGTTGCAGGGATGGCAGGGCGCGCCGGTCACGGTCTCCTATGCGGGCACCGCGACACTGGCCCGCCAGATCGAGGCGGGCGCAAGGGCGGATCTGTTCTTCGGCGCGAATGCGGACTGGGCCGCCTATCTGGAAGCGCGCGAGTTGCTGGACGGCGCGGCGCGGGTGGTGCTGTCCAATACGCTGGTGCTGGCGGGCCGGGAGGGGGAGATCTCGCCCGGCGGGATCGAGGCGGCGCTGGCGGCATTGCCCGAGGATGCCCGCATCGCTACCGGCTTCGTCGAAGCGGTGCCGGTCGGCATCTACGGGCGGCAGGCGTTGCAGGCGTTGGGGCAATGGGACCGGTTCTTGCCGCATCTGGTGCAGACCGAGAACACGCGGGTGGCGGCGGCACTCGCCGCACGGGGCGAGGTCGCGCGGGCGTTGATCTATGCCACCGATGTGGCCGCTGATCCCGGTTTGGCGGTAGAAGCGGAGGTGCCTGCCGACCTGCATGATCCCATCGCCTACCCGCTGGCGATGGTGGCACGGGGGCCGCATCCGGGGCGCGCGGCTTTGTTCGACTACCTGTCCGGCCCGGAGGCGCTGGAGGCGTTCCGGGCGCAGGGCTTTTCCGGGGTCACGCCGTGATGCTTGGCCTGGGCGAGGCGGAATGGGGCGCGGTGGCGCTGTCGCTGAAAGTGTCGTTCTGGGCCACGGTGCTGAGCCTGCCGCTGGCGCTGATCACCGCGCAGGCGCTGGCGCGGGGGCGGTTCTGGGGCAAGTCGGCGCTGAACCTGGCGGTTCACCTGCCGCTCCTCATGCCGCCCGTCGTCACCGGCTACCTGCTGCTGGTGCTTTTCGGCACCCAAGGCCCGTTGGGCCGGTTCTTCGCCCTCTTCGGGGTGGAGTTCGCCTTTCGCTGGACCGGCGCGGCGCTGGCGGGCGCGATCATGGGCTTTCCGCTGATGGTGCGCGCGGTGCGGCTGGCGCTGGAGGCGGTGGATGGGCGGCTTGAGGATGCGGCGGGCACGCTCGGGGCGTCCCGCGCGCGCGTCTACCTGACCATCACCCTGCCCCTGATGGCCCCCGGCATCGCTGCGGGCGCTATCCTCGGGTTCGCCAAGGCGATGGGCGAGTTTGGCGCGACGATCACCTTCGTCTCGAACATCCCCGGCCAGACCCAGACCGTGCCGACCGCGATCTACACCTTCCTGCAAGTGCCGGGACAGGAGGGCGCGGCGCTGCGGCTGATCGTGGTCTCGATCCTGCTGTCGGCGGGGGCGTTGATTGCCTCGGAGCTTCTGGCCGCGCGGATGCGCCGGAGGCTGGGGCGGTGAGCGTGGAGATCGACATCACGCATGGCTTCGACGGGCTGACCCTGCGGGTGGAGGCCGCGTTGCAGGGCGGGCTGACCGCCGTGTTCGGGCCGTCCGGGGCGGGCAAGACGACCGTGCTGAACATCGTTGCGGGGCTGATCCGGCCCGATGCGGGGCGGGTTTGCGTCAATGGGCGCGTGTTGGTGGATACCGGGGCGGGTGTCTTCCTGCCCCCCGCCAAGCGCCGTGTCGCGGTGGTGTTCCAGGAGGCGCGCCTGTTCCCGCATCTGAGCGTGGAGCGGAACCTGCTTTACGGCGCGAAGTCCCGCGACGCGCTGGCCGATATGGTCGATCTCCTGGGGCTTGGCGCGCTGATGGCCCGCGCGCCAGCCACCCTCTCGGGCGGCGAGGCGCAGCGGGTCGCACTTGGCCGGGCGCTGCTGGCCGACCCCGAGTTGCTCTTGATGGATGAGCCGCTTTCGGCGCTGGACCGGGCGCGCAAGCAGGAGTTGATGCCCTATTTCGAGCGCCTGCGCGACGAGGCCCGCCTGCCCATCCTCTATGTCAGTCACGATGTCGAGGAGGTCGCGCAACTGGCCGACCAGGTGATGCTGCTGCGCGGGGGGCAGATGCAGGCGCTCGGGCCGGTGGCGCAGGTCTTTGCCGGTGAAGGCATTGCCCCCGAGGTCAGCCGCGACATGGCGGCCGCCGTGCTGGAGGTGGGTGTCGCGGGCTATGACGCGCGCGACGGGCTGACCGAGTTGCGGCTTGGGGAGACGCCCCTGTGGCTCCCCGGTGAGGCGGGCGATGTGGGCCACCGGCTGCGCCTGCGCATCGACGCGCGTGACGTGATGTTGAGCGAGGTTGAGCCGCAGGGCATCTCGGCGCTGAACATCCTGCCGGTGACGGTGCGCGAGGTGCGGGCGGGGCCGGGATCGGGCGCACTGGTGGCGCTGGATCATGACGGGCACAGGTTGATGGCGCGGATCACCAAGCGGTCGGTCAGGCGGCTGGGGCTGGAACCGGGGAAACGGCTGTTCGCGGTGCTGAAGACGATGGCGGTGGCGGCGCGGGGTTAATCTGTCCCGGCGCGGAATCAAGGCGAAGCCGCCGCGCCATCGACGGGCCGTCCGGCGGCCTGTCGATTGGGTGAGGCCAGCGCGCGGTATCGGGGTCGGACGGGTTTGGCTGAGATAAAGCGCGAAACACTGATGTCGGATCGACAGTCCCCGGCCCGTCAATGGCGCGGCTACTGCACCGTCCATCCCCCATCCACCGGGATCGCGGTGCCGGTGACGTTATGGGCCACGGGATCGCAGAGCCAGAGCGCCAGCGCGCCGATCTCGGACGGGTCGGACATGCGGCGCGAGGGTTGTTTCTCGGAGAGAAGATCGGCGATGCCCTTGTCTCGGTCGCCGCCGAGGGCCTCGGCGCGGGCCTCGATCTGCGGGGTGATCAGCGTGGTCTCGGTCCAGCCGGGGCAGATGCAGTTGACGGTGACGCCACCCGTGTGCGCCGACCCAACGGCGGCATATTCCAGCGCCGCCACCTTGGAGAGGCCCACGAGCCCGTGTTTCGCGGCCACATACGGCCCCTTGTGGATCGAGCCGACCAGCCCCTGCACAGAGGCGATGTTGACGACCCGCCCATAGCCGCGATCCGCCATGACGGGCAGTGCCGCCTGCATGGTGTGGAAGGCGGCGGAGAGGTTGACGGCCAGGATCGCGTCCCAGGCGTCGCGGGGCATGTCGGCCAGCGGCCCGGTCTGCTGGATGCCTGCGTTGTTGATCAGGATGTCGGCCCCGCCCCAGGCACCCACCGCCTCCATCAGCGCGTCGATGCGGTCGGGCTGGCGCAGGTCGCCCGCGAAGAACTCGGCCTGCGGGCTGCCGGCGGCGCGCAACCCTTCGCACACCTCGTGGATCTGCGCGTCGCCGCCGATCCCGTGCACGGCGATGCGCGCGCCCGCGCCTGCAAGCGCCGTGGCGATGGCCAGCCCGATGCCTTGCAGCGAGCCGGTGACAAGGGCGGTCTTTCCGGTGAGGTCGGTCATGGGTCTGTCTCCCTCCATGTGCGCAGCTCGGTTTTCAGCACCTTGCCATAGTTGTTCTTGGGCAGGCCAGCGACATGGCGATAGCGCTTGGGGCGTTTGAAGCGGGCGATTTGCGACAGGCAGAGCTGGTCCAGCTCCTGCGCCGTCGCGTCGCCCACGATGAAGGCCACCACCTCCTCGCCCCAGTCGGGGTGGGGCAGGCCGATGACGGCGGCTTCGGTGACGCGGGCGTGTTGCAGCAGCACCTCCTCGACCTCGCGCGGGTAGATGTTGGAGCCGCCCGAGATGATCATGTCCTTCGAGCGGTCTTGCAAGGTCAGGTAGCCGTCGGCATCCAGGAACCCCATATCGCCGGTATGCAGCCAGCCGTCTTGCAGCGTCTTCGCCGTGGCCTGCGCGTTTTTCCAATAACCGGGCATGACGGGGCTGCCGCGCACAAGGATCTCGCCGGTCTCGCCGGGGGGTGCATCGACGCGGACCTGCACGCCGGTCTGCGCGCGTCCGACCGAGGCGAGGCGCTGGCGCCAGCGCGGATGGCTGCGGTCGGCAACATCGTGACGCGACAGCGCGGTGATCGCCATGGGACATTCGCCCTGGCCGTAGATCTGGATGAAGATGTCCCCGAAGTGATCCGTCGCGGCGATGATATCGGCCAGATACATCGGCCCGCCCGCATAGATCACGCTGCGCAAGCCCGTGCCGGGGTCATTCGCCGCGCGGGCGTGGTCGGTCAGGCGCTTGACCATGGTGGGGGCGGCGAACATGTGGGTGGACCCATGGTGGCGCGCGAGCGAGAGGATCTCGGCCGGGTCGAAGCCCGCGGAGGGTGGGAAGACATGGCGGGCGCCCGCGCGCACATGCAGCATCGAGTAGAGCCCCGCGCCATGGCTGAGGGGGGCGGCATAGAGCGCGGCGTCCTGCGCGCGGACCTGGTCGACATCCGTCAGGTAGCTGTCGCTCATCGCGGTGAGCATGTGATGCGTGATGATCACCCCCTTGGGCCGCCCGGTGGTGCCGGAGGTGTAGAAGAGCCAGGCCAGATCGTCGGGCGCACGCGGGACCGGCGCGGCGAGGGGCGCGGCTTGCGGCACCTCGGTGAGGATCTGCGCGTCGGTCAGGGCGGGCAGGCCACGGGCCAGATCGGGCGAGGCGAAACAGAGACGCGCGCCGGCATTGGAGAGGATCCAGGCGACCTCTGCGGGGTGCAACTTGGCGTTGACGGGAACCACGGCGGCCCCGGCAAACCAGGCCCCGAAAAGCGCGATCAGGTAGTCGGGCGTGTTTTTAAGGAACAGCGCGACCCGGTCGCCGGGGGTGACGCCCATCCCGACCAGCGCGGCGGCGACACGGGCAGCAGCGGCGTGAAAGCCTGCATAATCTTCTATAAGATCATGACCCAGATAGAGGGCGGGGCGCGCGGGGTGGGCCTCGGCGGTGGCCTGGAGCCATTGGGCGATGGTCATGGGATGCGCGGCGCCTGTTCCGGGTGGGGGAAAATCCTTCGTCAGGGATTTTGGCCCGGAGCCTGCGGGATGTGCAAGGCCCGCGTTACCAGCGCACGCCCATCCGCATCGCCTCGTAGATCGCGGCGTGCGTGTTGCGCGCCGAGACGGCATCGCCGATGCGGTAGAGGGTGAACGCGCCCTCGGGGTTCCGGTCGGGGAAGAGCGCGCCCTGCCCCGAGACCAGCGCGCCGTGATCCACCGCGCCGAGGTTGCGGGAGAGCGGTTTCAGGTCAAAATAGAGATCGGCGAGCGGCGTGGTGCCCTGGTTGACGATGACCTGGTCGTAATCGCGCATGTCCTCATGATCCGAATAATCGGTGCCGATCCGGGCAGACAGGCGGTTGCCATTGCGCGTTATCCCCTTGAGGCGACGGGTGACGGTGAAGCCCACGTCCTGCGCCTGGAGCGTCCGCATATAGGGGACCAGGTTCATGCCCATCACCTCGGGCGAGAAACTGCGGTCACGGGTCATGATCTCGACCCGTGCCCCGGTCGCGGCGATCAGTTCGGCGGCTTGCAGGGAGACATGATCGCCCGCCTCGTCATAGATCAGCACATCCGCGCCTGGCTTCACATCGCCCGCGAGGATATCCCAGCCGGTCGCGGCGAGGTCGTTGCCTTCCTCCAGCACGCTCACTTCGGGCATGCCGCCGGTGGCGATCACCACCATGTCGGGGGCGAGGTCGGTTACGTCGTCGGCTTCGGCGAAACTGTTGAAGCGGAAGGTGACGTCGCGGGCGGCGCATTGCGCCATGCGCCAGTCGATGATGCCAATCATCTCGGCCCGGCGCGGGGTTTGCGCGGTCAGGCGGATCTGCCCGCCGGGGTCGCTGGCGGCCTCGAACACCGTCACGTCATGGCCGCGCTCGGCGGCGACGCGGGCGGCCTCCAACCCGCCGGGGCCCGCGCCGACGATGACCGCCTTCTGCCGCGTCCCGGCGGGCGGGATGACATGCGGCAGGGACAGTTCGCGGCCCGTAGACGGGTTGTGGATGCAGAGCGCCTCGCCGCCCTGGTAGATGCGGTCGAGGCAATAGGTGGCCCCGACGCAGGGGCGGATGTCATCCTCGCGCCCCTCCATCACCTTTTGTACGATATGCGGGTCGGCCATATGGGCGCGGGTCATGCCGACCATGTCGAGCAGCCCTGAGGAGATCGCGTGGCGGGCGGTGGCCACATCGGGGATGCGCGCGGCGTGGAAGGTGGGCAGGCCCAGTTCGGCCCGCACGTGACCGGCGAAATCCAGATGCGGGGCCGATCGCATGCCCTGCACCGGGATCACATCGGTCAGCGCGGGGTCGGTGTGGACGCGGCCCCGGATGATGTTGAGGAAATCGACCTGGCCGGTGGCCTTGAGGCGATGGCCGATCTGCAAGCCTTCCTCGACCGTGATGCCGCCCGCCTGCGCCTCATCCGCCGCGTAGCGGATGCCGACGATGAACTCGGGGCCTACGCGGGCGCGGATGGCAGAGAGAACCTCCAACCCGAAGCGCATCCGGTTCTCCAGCGAGCCGCCATAGGGTGGGTCAAGCTCGTTGGTCAGCGGCGACCAGACCTGGTCCATCAGGTGGCCGTAAGCCTCAAGCTCGATCCCGTCCAACCCCGCCGCCTGCATCCGTTCGGCGGCGTCGGCGTAATCGGTGATGATGCGCGCGATGTCCCACTCCTCCAGCAGTTTGGGAGAGGCCCGGTGCGCCGGTTCGCGGTCCTGCGCGGCGGCGAGGGACGGCAGCCAGTCGCCCTTGTCCCACCGCGTGCGGCGGCCCAGATGGGTGAGCTGGATCATCACCGCGCAGCCATGTTCGTGGCAGGCATCGGTCAGCTTCGCCATCCACGGCACGACTTCGTCCTTGTAGGCCAGCACATTGGTGAAGGCGGGCGGGCTGTCGCGGCTGACGATGGCCGACCCGGCGGTCATGGTCAGCGCCACACCCGCGCGGGCGCGTTCGGCGTGATAGGCGCGGTAGCGGTCCTTGGGCATCCCGTCCTCGGGATAGGCGGGCTCATGGCTTGTGGTCATCACCCGGTTCTTCAGGGTCAGGTGCTTGAGCGTGTAGGGGTGCAGCAGGGGATCGCGGGACATCGGGGGCCACTCTTTGCTTCGGTTCCGCGTCCAGCCAGCCATGCAAGGCGCGGGGCGGTCTTGCCTCTTTGCGACACGCGCCGTGACGGCTTGCCAAATGAAACATGAATCAGTATTCATGTATCCATGGACAAACCCACCCTTCCCAAGACCAAGCGGGGTCAGGCCCGGCGGGCGCAGATCCTGGACGCGGCCGAGCAGGTGATCGGCGCGCGCGGGTTCTCTGCCGCCTCCATCGCCGACATTACGCGCGGGGCGGAGACGGCGCTTGGCACATTCTATATCTATTTCGCCAGCAAGGAAGAGTTGTTCCGCGAACTGGTGCAGGAGATGGGCCATGCCACGAGGGCGCAGGTGGCCGGGGCCATCGCCAAGGCGCCCGACCGGCTGTCGGCGGAACGCGCGGGGCTGGAGGCGTTCCTGCGCTTCGTCGCCGCGCGCCCGGCGCTTTACCGCATCGTCGAGGAGGCGCGCTTTGCCGACCCGGAGGCCTATCAGGATTATTTCTCGGGCTTCGCGGAAGGCTACGCCACCGGCCTGCGCGAGGCCGAGACGCGCGGCGAGGTCAGCCCCGGCGATGCCGAGGTCCGGGCCTGGGCGCTGATGGGCATGGCCAAGGCGCTTGGCGACCGGTTCGTGTTATGGGACGACGCCCCCGATATCGAGCATGTCGTCGAGGAGGCGCATCGCATGATCTGCCGGGGCCTCGCGCCATGAAGGTGCGGGCCGAGGCCGGGGCGGAGGGCGTCTTTCGCCTGACCCTGTGCGGGCCGCGCGCCAATGCGCTTGAGCCGGGGATATTGCGCGAGTTTCATGCGGGGCTGGATGCGCTGGACGCCTCCGACGCGGATCGGGCGGTGATCGCGGGCGGGCGGAACTTCTGTTCGGGCGGCGATGTGGCGGCGTTCTTCCGGGCGGCAAACCCCGAGGCCCATGCCGACGCGGTGGTGCCGCTGTTGCAGGATGCGCTGCGGCGGATGGTCGAGATGCCGGTGATCTTCGCCGTCGCCGCGCGGGGGGCGATCACGGGCGGCGGCGCGGGGCTGCTCTTTGCCAGCGACCTGGCCGTGTTGGCGCCGGATGCCTTCGTGCAGCCCTATTACGCGCAGGTGGGCTTTGCCCCCGATGGCGGCTGGACCGCGCTGCTGCCCGAGCGGATCGGCGCGGGCGCGGCGCAAGATTGGCTCCTGTCCGATGCACGGGCTTCGGCGGCGGATCTGGTGCAGGCGGGGCTGGCGCGCGAGGTGCATGAGGCGCCCGAGGAGCGCGCGGCGGAGATGCTGGCCGGGATGAGGATTGCGCCCGCACTGGCGGCAAAGCGGCTGATCTGGGACGGTGCGCGGATGGCGGCGTTAACGGCGCGGCTAGAGGCGGAAACGCGGGCCTTTCGTGCCTTGATCGGACGACCCGAGACACGCGAGGGCATGGCGCGGTTCCTGGGCGAAGGGGCGCGGACGGATGCTTGACCACATCCCCGACATGGCCCTGAAACGGGCCGAGATCGCGCCGGATGCGCTGGCCTTCCACGACCAGGGCCGGGACTGGAGCTTCGCAGAGGTCAACGCCGCCGCCGATGCGATTGCCGAGGGGCTGCAGGTGCAGGGGATCACGGCGGGCGACCGGCTGGCGATCCTGTGCCTCAATCGGGTCGAGGTCTTCCTGACGCTCTTTGCCTGCCAGAAGGCGGGCGTGATCCTCTGCCCGCTGAACTGGCGCCAACCCGCGCCGGAACTGGCCGACACGCTTGGGCCCATCGGGGTCAAGGCGATCTTGCATGACGCGGACCATGCGGCGCTGGCGGGTGAGGTTGCCGGGGCCATCGGCGCGCAGACCATCGGCATCGAGGACGGGCTGGCAGACTGGATCGACGCGGGCGGGCCTGCGTTGCGGGACCAGATCCCGGCGACACGGCCCTGGTATCTGCTGTTTTCCTCCGGCACCACGGGGCGGCCCAAGGCGGTGATCCAGACGGCGCGCATGGCCTGGGCCAATGCGATCAATATCGGCCAGGCGATCGGGCTGACCGGGGCCGACCGCTCGGTGAATTTCCTGCCGCTTTTTCATACCGCGGGGATCAACCTCTACACGCTGCCGGTGTTCCTCAATGGTGCTTCCTCGACCATCCTGCCGAGGTTCGAGCCCGCCACCCTGCTGGACCTGATCGGCCAGGGCGCGGTGACGCAGTTCTTCGGCGTGCCCGCGATCTACCAGGCGTTTTCGCTGACCGAGGGCATCGACCGCATCGACTGGCGCGGCGTGCGCTGTGGCTGCGGCGGAGCGCCCCTGTCCGAGCCGCTGATCCGGTTCTTCGCCGAACGCGGCCTCGACGTGCTGAACGGGATGGGCATGACCGAGACCGGGCCGACCGTGTTCCTGATGGACCCGGACCATGCCTCGGAGAAGATCGGCTCGGTCGGCAAGGCGCAGGTCTTGACTGAGGTGCGGCTGGCGGGGGTCGCGGAGGGCAGCCCCGGCGAGGGCGAATTGCAGCTGCGCGGGCCGAACATCACGCCCGGCTACTACGAGAACCCGGAGGCGACGGCGGCGGCCTCTACCGAGGATGGCTGGCTGGCCACCGGCGATGTCGGGCGGCGCGACGCGGAGGGATATTACTACATCGTCGACCGGATCAAGGACATGTTCATCTCGGGCGGCGAAAACGTCTATCCGGCGGAGGTCGAGCGGGTGCTGGACACGCATCCCGCGATCCTGGAGGTTGCCGTGATCGGCGTGCCGGACAAGAAATGGGGCGAGACCGGCGCCGCCTTCGTCCTGCTGCGCCCCGGCGCGGAACTGGAGGCGGAGGCTTTGCGTTCCTGGTGCCGGGAGAGGCTGGCGGGTTACAAGGTGCCTGCCCATCTGCGGCTGGTCGGGGACTTCCCCCGCACCGCCGCCGGAAAAATCCGCAAGCCCGAGTTGAGGAGGCTTTTCGATGCTTGATCTGACGGAAACCTGGCTGCCGACGCAGGCCGAGTTCGACGCCTTCGCGGCGGTCTCGGGCGATGACAATGCGATCCATGTCGATGAGGATTTCGCGGCACGCACGGGCTTTGGCCGCACCGTCAGCCACGGCATGCTGATCTACGCGAAATTCTGGGGCATGGTGCAGCGCCACACCCCCGGCCTGCGGCAGATCAACCAGGCGATGATGTTCCCCAACCCCTGCTACGCGGGCGAGGAGGTGGTGCTGCGCGTGACCGGCGATGTGCCCGGCACGCTGACCTTGCGCGCCTTCCGCCGCGCCGACGATGCCGAGCTCTTGCTGGCCGAAACGGAGGTGGCGTGATGCAGGTGGGCGATCGCGCCGAGGTGACGCGCAGCTACACGGAGGCCGACCTGACGGAGTTCGCCGATCTGGCCGGGGCCGCGCCGGGGCCACATGTGCCCGAGCCGCTGATCGCGGCGCTGTTCTCCTACCTTCTGGGGGTGCGCCTGCCGGGGTCGGGGACCAACTACCTCAAACAGGAGCTGGATTTCCGCGCCCCCGCGCCGCTGAACACGGACCTGACCGCGACGGTCGAGGTGACGAAGGTAAGGCCCGATAAGCACCTGGTCGACCTCTGGGCAAGCTGCACCGCGCCCGACAGCACCGTCATCTGCGCGGGCCGCGCGCTGGTGAAGGTCAAGGATGTGGGGGCCTGAGGTCAGGCCGGGATCAGGGTGGCGAAGTCCTGAACGGTTCGGGCGAAGGTCTCGGGTTCCTCCAGATGCGGGGAATGGCCGGAATGGGCAAAGACGTGGCGGCGCGCGTGCGGGGCGGCTTCGGCGATCCAGTCGGCGGCGCTGCCGGGATAGACGCGGCTTTTCGCGCCCGAGGCGACGAGGTAGGGGCGGTCGATCTGCCCGATCACGCCACGCAGGTCCATTGTCACCATATCCTGCCACAGCCGCCGCATCTGGCCGGGATCCTGCGTCAGGATCACCTGGCGCGCCTCCTCACGCGTGAGGGTCGGCGCGCCGTCCGAGCTTGCGAACATGGTGGCGGCGATGCCGTGGGTGGCCCCCTCCCAATCCTCGGCGAAGCGGGCCGTGGTGGCGGCGATGCTGGCCGCGTTCTGGCCGATCAGCCCGTGCGGCCAGTCGGGGGCGGGCTGCATCCGGGGGCTCATGTCGATCGTCATCAGCGCGCCGATCCTGCCCGTTCCGCGCCGGGCGATGTAGCGCCAGGCCGCCGCCGCCCCCATCGACCAGCCCACGACCAGCGGGCGCTGCCCCGGCCAGCGCGCGAGGCTATGCGCAACCAGGGTGGCGCAGGCGTCCAGCGTGGCGGGGCGCGTGGCGGCACAGCCATGGCCGGGCAGGTCGGGGGCGGCGCAGTCGAAACCGGGGCCGAGCCGCGCGATCACGTCATCGAAGATCGCCCCCCGCATCGTCCAGCCATGCAGGAACAGGATGGGTTGGGGGGGGCTCAGCGCCCTGCCCTCAGCCGCCCGACAATGCCGGAGGGAAAGAAATAGACGCTGAGCACGAAGAGGATACCGAGCCACATCAGCCAGCGGTTCGGGTCGATCAGGTCGGGAATGAGCGGCAGGTTTGCGGTGGCCTCGGCCGCCACGCCCATCAGGTTTTGCAGGTAGTTCTGCGCCAGCACGAAAATCGTGGCCCCGATGACCGCGCCATACATCGTGCCCATGCCGCCGATCACCACCATCAAAAGCACGTCGATCATGATCTCGAAGCTCAGCGTCGTGTCGGGGCCGACATAGCGCAGCCAGATCGCGTAGAGACTGCCCGCGAGTGCGGCGATGGCCGCCGACATGCAGGTCGCGGCGGTGCGGTAATGCACGACACGATAGCCGATGGCCTCGGCGCGGAAATCGTTCTCGCGGATGGATTGCAGCACCCGTCCGAAGGGCGAATTGACCAGCCGCAGGAGCAGCAGGAACAGGGCGAGGCAGGCGAAGAACACCAGGTAATAGTTCAGGAGCCGCCCGTTGAGGTTGGTGCCGAAGACCTCTCCGAACCGGAAGGCGGGGGTCAGTTCGCGCGGGATCTGGTAGGTCAGACCATCCTCGCCGCCTGTCAGCTGGAACAGCTGGCTGACCAGCACCGCCACGGCGGAGGCGACCGCCAGCGTGATCATGGCGAAGAA
Organism: Alterinioella sp. B-7; assembly: GCF_056857775.1. Lineage (NCBI taxonomy): Bacteria > Pseudomonadati > Pseudomonadota > Alphaproteobacteria > Rhodobacterales > Paracoccaceae > Alterinioella > Alterinioella sp. B-7. The sequence continues at coordinate 546,992 of NZ_JBSXNT010000039.1, read as the reverse complement.
GATCGCGCGCACGCGCAGCGAGAAGAGGCCGATCACATAGGCCAGCACCGTCGCGGCCAGCGCGCCCGACAGCGTGCCGACCAGCAGCGCGTCCCACCCCCGGCCCATATGGATCGAGGCCAGCGCCACGCCATAGGCCCCGAGGCCGAAGAACATCGTGTGCGCGAAGCTGACGATGCCGGAATAGCCCAAGAGCAGGTCATAGGAGGCGACCAGCAGGATGAAGACGCAGATCGTCGCCGCCGTGTGCAACGCGCGCACCCCCGGAAAGAGGAACGGCGCGAGGGCGAGGCCCAGGAACACCACGATCAGCAGCAGGGACAGGATGCCTGAACGGGGCGCATCGCCCGAGAGAAGCCGGAGACCCATATCAGTGTCCTTTCGCTACGCGCATCATGCCCTCGGGCCGCCAGAGCAGGATCGCGGTCATCAGGGCGATGTTGGAAATGAGCGCCAGTTTCGGCTCAAGAAACGCGACGTAGTTCTGCAGGAGGCCGACCAGCAGCGCGCCGACAAAGGCCCCCTCGACCGAGCCGAGGCCGCCGATGATGACGACGATGAAGATCAGCACCATCATATTCTCGCCCATGCCGGCGGTGATGACCTGTTCGTAGAGCGCCCACATCACCCCGCCGAGCCCTGCCAGCGCGGACCCCGCGATGAAGACGCCGATGAAGACAAGCTTCAGCCGATAGCCGAGCGCCTCGACCATGTCGGGGTTTTCCACGCCCGCGCGCACGATGAGGCCGATCTTGGTGCGGCGCAGGACCATGCGCAGGGCGAAGAAGATGGCGAGGCCGAGGACCACAGCGAGGATGCGGTATTTCTCCAGCGCGGCCCCGGCGAAGGTGATCGCGCCGCGCAGTTCACTGGGGCGGATCATGAAGATCTCCTCGCCGCCCCAGATGACGTGGATCGCCTCCTCCAGCACGATGAGCGCGCCGACGGTGATCAGGATCTGTTTCAGGTGCGAGCCGTAGACCGGGCGGATGATCACCCGCTCGAACACCCAGGACAGCGCACCGGTCAGGACCATCGCGGCGAGGATCGCCAGCAGGATCGCGGCGATGTTGAGGGGCAGCGAGGCGGCATCGGTCCAGCCCGGCAGCGCGAAGAGGACCGAGACCCCGACGAAGGCGCCCAGAGAGATGAACGCGCCATGGCCGAAATTGATGATGTCCATGAGGCCGAAGACCAGCGTGAGGCCGGAGGCCATGATGAAGATCATCATCCCCATGGCGAGGCCCGAGACCGTCAGCGTCAGCCAGCTTGTCGGCGCGCCGATGGCGACGAAGCCAAGCACGACCAGCACCGGCACCAGGAGATAGGGCGCGGCGCGGCCAAGCCGGTCGATGAGCGTGAGGCGCGCGAATGTGGGGGTGTGATCGGGGGCGGCTGACATCATCCGGCCTCCATGCTGAGGCCCATCAGGCGTTCCTGAAGGCCGGTATCGGTTGCAAGCTCGCCCATGTCGCCTTCCCATGTGACATGGCCGTCATCCATCACGACAACCTTGTCGCCAAGCGCGCGGGCGACGGCGAAATTCTGTTCGACCAGCAGGATGGATGCGCCCTGGCGTTTGAGGTCGCGCAGGGCACCGACCATGGTGGCGACAATGGCGGGCGCGAGGCCCTTGGTCGGCTCGTCGATCAGGTAGAGGCGACGCTCCTCTATCATGGCGCGGGCGATGGAGAGCATCTGTTTCTGCCCGCCCGAGAGGTTGCCCGCAGAGGTGCGCCAGAAGGTCTTGAGCGGCGGGAAGACGGAGAAGAGCCAATCCAGACGGGCCTGATCGGGGGGGCCGGAGGCGGCGGCGAGTGCCATGTTTTCCTCGACCGTCAGATCGGTGAAGATGCCCATATCCTCGGGCACATAGCCGATGCCAGCCCGCGCCCGCGCCGAGGCGGGCAGCGCACCGATCTCCTGCCCGTCGAACCGGATCTGGCCGGATTTGTTGCGCAGCAGGCCCATGATCGTGCGCATGGTGGTGGTCTTGCCGACCCCGTTGCGCCCCAGAAGCATGGTGACCTGCCCGCGCGGCACCCGAAAACCGACACCTTTCAGGATGTGGTATTGCGCAATGTCGGTGGCGATAGCGTCGAGCGTCAGGATGGGGTCAGACATCGGCCAGTTCCTTGCCCATATAGGCCTCCTGCACCACGTCCGAGGCCATGACCTCGGCCGGCGGGCCATCGGCAACCAGCGCGCCGTTATGCAGCACGATGATGCGGTCGGCGAGGCTGCGGATCACGTCCATCTTGTGTTCGACCAGCAGAATCGTGCGGTCCCGGTCCTGTTTCAGCTCGGCGATCAGGTCGAGGACCACGGGGGCCTCATCGACGCTCATCCCCGCCGTGGGTTCGTCGAACATGTAGACATCCGGGTCTAGCGCGATCAGCATCGCCACCTCCAGCTTGCGCTGGTTGCCGTGGCTGAGTTCCGAGACCTTCTGATCGCGCAACCCGTCGAGGCGCACGCGGGACAGCACCGCCATCGCGGCCTCGGTGATCTCGGTATGGCTGGCCGCCGTGGTGAAGAGGTTGAACCCCTTGCCCATGCGCGACTGCATCACGAGGCGGACGTTTTCCAGCACGTTGAGCGCGGGGAAAAGGTTGGTCAGCTGGAAGGCGCGGCCAAGGCCCATCTTGCAGCGGCGCGAGACGTTGAACCGCGTCACGTCCTGGCCCTTCAGCTTCACCCGGCCCGCGCTGACGCCGATCTGACCCGAGATGAGGTTGAAATAGGTCGTCTTGCCCGCGCCGTTCGGCCCGACGATGGCGGTCAGTTCGCCCGCGTGAAAGGCGCAGGTGACGCGATCGACCGCCACATGGCCGCCGAACCGAACCGTGAGGTCGGTGGTTTCCAGAAGTGTCCGGGTCATGTCGGGAAGATCCTGGTAAGGCGGCCCGGCAGGGAGGCTCCCCGCCGGGCCAATAGGGTCAGTTGCGGATCGGCACATCCATGTCGCCCGCTTCGATCTCGCGCACCAGGACCGGCACGCCCCAATCGACGCCCTCCTGCACCTCGATGCGGAAGTGATACATGGATTGCATCGCCTGGTGATCCTCGGGGCGGAAGGTCATCGGGCCCTTGGGGGTTTCCCAGGTCATGCCTTCCATCGCCGCGATCAGCGCCTCGGTATCCTCATACGTGCCCGCGGCCTCGATCGCCTCGACGATGGCGATGCCCGCCGCCATGCCGCCCGCTGTGAAGAAATCGGGCGGGGTGCCGAAGCGTTCGAAATGCGTCTCGACCAGCCAGTCATTCACCTCGTTTTGCGGGATCTCGTAATAGTAATAGGTCGCGCCCTCCAGCCCCGGCAGGTCGCGGTAGGCCACCAGCGCGGGCAGGATGTTGCCGCCGGTGGCGATCTCGACCCCGAAGCGCGAGGGGTCCATGGCGTTCAAGGCGCCCATCGGGTTGCCGCCGCCCGCCCAGATGATGAAGAGCACGCGGCGTTCGGCCTCGACATCCGCCATGGCCTGGAAGATGCGTTCGGCGGCGGCGGTGAAATCGGTGGTGTCGGTCGGCACAAACTCCTGGTGCACGATCTCGGCCCCGGTGCCCTCCAGCGCCTCGGCAAAGGCCGAAACGCCGTCGCGGCCAAAGGCGTAGTCCTGCGCCAGCGTGGCGATGGCGACGCCCTCTTCGCCCAGGGCGATGGCGTTGGAAATGGCGTCCTGCGAGGAGTTCCGCGAGGTGCGGAAGATATAGCGGTTCCAGTTCGCGCCGGTGATCGAATCGGCGACCGCCGGTTCCACGATCAGGATCTGTTCGTATTCCTCGGCCACGGGCAGCATGGCCAGCGCCACGCCAGAAGACACCGGGCCGACCGCGATATGCACCTCGTCATCGCCATAGGCCTCGGCCAGCAACGCGCGAGCGCGGGCGGGGTCAAGCTGCGTGTCGTATTCCAGCACGCTGATCGGCTCGCCGTTCACCTCCATCGTGCCGCCGGTGGCATATTCCAGCCCCAGCATCAGCCCGGTGTGGCTTTGGGCGGCATAGGCCTCCAGCGCGCCGGTCTGGCCGTAGATATGGCCGATGCGGATCTCGGCGGCGAGCGGAGTCGCCACGACCGAGGCCAGCAGCGCGGCCGAAAATGTCCGTTTCATGTCTTGAGTTCCTCTCCCTTGGGTCTCCTCCACGTTTATGAAACATGAATCATTATTCATGTCAAGAAATGGCGCGGCGTTGACCTGTCGTGCAACCTGGCCTACCGTCCTATTGCGAACAAATCTTCGGATATAGAAACACCCCCCGAGGCACCCCATGACATCGCATCCCGAAACGCAAACCGTCCGCTGGACCCGGATCGCCAGCAGCTCTGAACTGGACACGGGCCGCGCGGTGATGCCGGTGACGCTGGCGGGGCAGCGCTATGTGCTTTTCCGCGACGACGAAGGCCAGCTTGGCCTGATCGGGCGCAACTGCCCGCATCGCGGTGCCGATCTGTGTTTCGGGCGGCTTGAGGATAACGGCTTGCGCTGTCCGTTCCATGGCTGGCATTTTGATCGCACCGGGCAATGTGTCGAACAGCCTGCGGAACCCGAGGGCTCGACCATGCACACCCAGATCAAGGTGCCGATGGTGCCGGTGCGCGAAGAGGGCGGCGTCATTTTCGCCCAGGTCTCGGAAGGGGAACGCAGATGATCAGCCAGGAGCTTAACGACCAGATCACCCGGATCGGCCCGGAAACCCAGGCGGGCGCCGTGCTGCGGCGCTATTGGCAGCCCGCCGCGCTGAGCGACGAGGTGCAGGGCGATGTCCCGGTGCCGGTGAACCTGATGGGCGAACGGCTGGCGCTGATCCGCGAAAATGGCGGGCTTACGCTCATCACGCGGCAGGCCGACCCGTCCGAGGCCCCGACGCACCACCCCGCCAGCGGCGACATCCGCGAGGTGCAGGGCGGCCCGCGCTACCCGGCGGTCGAACGCGCGGGTGTGGTCTTTGCCTATCTCGGACCCGGTGACCCACCGGCCTTCCCGAATTTCGACTGCTTCCGCGCGCCCGAGGATCACGTCTTCGCCTTCAAGGGGCTGTGGCATTGCAACTGGCTGCAGGCGCTGGAAATCGGGATCGACCCGGCGCATGCCTCCTACCTGCACCGGTTCCTGGAGGATGCCGACCCCGAGGAGGGATACGGCCAGCAGTTCCGCGACAAGGCGGCCCATACCGACATGCCGATGACGCAGGTTCTGCGCGAATACCCGCGCCCCGACATCCAGGTCGACGAGACCGATTACGGCCTCAGGATCACCGCGCTGCGCCACATGGCGAACGACCTGACCCATGTGCGCGTGACCAACCAGATCTTCCCCGAGGCGATCTGCATCCCGATGTCGCGCGAGATGACGATCACGCAATGGCATGTGCCGGTCGATGACGAGAATTGCTATTGGTACACCGTCTTCACCAGCTTCAAGAATCCCGTCAACAAGGAGGTGATGCGCGCGCAGCGCCTGAAGGAACACCGCCTGCCGGATTATGCGCCCTTGAAGAACCGCGAGAACAACTATCACTACGACCCGGCGGAGCAGGAGCGGCTGACCTATACCGGCATGGGGCTGGACATCAACGTGCATGACCAATGGGCAGTGGAAGGCATGGGCGCGATCCAGGACCGCACGCAGGAACACCTGGGCCGCAGCGACGTGGCGATCATCCGGTATCGCCGGATGCTGCGGCAGGCGATCAAGGCGGTCGAGGAGGGCGACGAGGGTGCTTTGCCGATGCGCGGCGCTGACGTGACGCGCCTGGTCGGGCCGCTGTCGAACGATTCCATCGCCGCGACGGATGACTGGAAATCGGCCAGCCGCGCGGCCGATCTGGCGCGTCGGGCAGAGTGCCCCTGGGACGCCACGGTCTGAGGGGCTGTTATGGATTCGGATGATTTCACGGCGGCCCTGACCCGCGCGGGCCGCTACGATGGGGCCGCGATTGCGGCGGCTGAGGCGTTGCTGGCGCAGGTCGAGGAGACCGGGCTGGAGACCATCCGCATGGTCTTTGCCGACCAGCACGGCATCCTGCGCGGCAAGACCATCGTGGCCCGCGCGCTGGCCTCGGCCTTCACTTCCGGCATCGGCGTGCCCTCGACGCTGCTTCTGAAAGACACCTCGCACCGCACCGTGTTCCCGGTCTGGAGCGCGGGTGTCTCGGTCGCCGATCAGCCCTTTGGCGGCGCGGGCGACGTGATCTTGTGGCCCGACCCCGCGCGCTTCTTTCCGCTGCCCTGGTCGCCACATTCCGCGATCCTGCTCTGCGATGTCTGCCACCGGTCGGGCGCGCCGGTCTCGTTTTCCTCGGGCGCGGTTCTGGCCGATGCCGTGGGCAAGCTGGAGGGCGCAGGGTATCGCGCGCTTTTCGGGTTGGAGGTGGAGTTCCAGGTGTTCGAGCGGCTGGACCCCGCGCTGACCCATGCGCAGGCCACCATGCCCGGTGCGCCGGTTCAGACGCGCAACCTGACGCAGGGCTACCAATACCTGACCGAGACCCGCTACGCCGAGGTCGAGGGGCTGCTGGATCATCTGCGGCGGATGGCCGAGGGGCTTGGGCTGCGCCCCCGCTCGATGGAGATCGAGATGGGGCCGAGCCAGTTCGAGTTCACCTTCGACCCGTCGGACCCGCAGGTGCAGGCGGATCGCTTCGTCCTCTTCCGCACCATGGTGAAGGAGGTCTGCCACACACGCGGGCTGCATGCCAGTTTCATGGCCAAGCCGAACCTGCCCAATGCCGCCGCGAATGGCTGGCATATTCATCAATCCTTGCAGGACGCGGGGACCGGCAAGCCGATGTTTATGCCGGGGCCGGACGGCGCGCTGACACAAGCCGCCAGCGGCTGGATCGCGGGGCTGTTGAAACATGCCGCCGAGTCCTGCCTGCTGACCAATCCGACGGTGAACGGCTACAAGCGCTTTGCGCCGTTCCAGCTGGCCCCCAACTCGGTGCAATGGGGCGCGGATAACCGCGGCGCGATGCTGCGCGCGCTGCTGGCCCCCGGCGACGATGCCTCGCGCGTGGAAAACCGTGTCGCCGATACCACCGCGAACCCGCATTACGCCTTTGCCGCGCAGATCCTCTCAGGGCTCTCGGGGATCGAGGCGGGTGAGCCCGCGCCCCGCCCGAGCGAGACGCCCTATACCGAGGCCGGCACCCCCCTGCCCCGCAGCCTGATCGCGGCGGTCGAGGCGTTCGAGGGATCAGCGTTCTACCGCAAGGCGCTTGGCGAGGGTGTGGTCGATTACCTCGTGACGCTGAAACGCGCGGAATGGGATCGCTACCTGATGACCGTCTCGGACTGGGAGCATCAGGAATATTTCGGACTGTTCTGAGCCATGCCCCCAACCGACGCCCGCATCTTCGAGGACACGATCGACGGCTATTTCCCGCTGCGCGTGTCGCTGGCGCAGATGATGGCCCGAAACGGGTTCGACGCGGCGCTGGTCTCGCTGACGCAGGCGCCGGTCGCGGCGTTTCCGGGCCTGCCCGAGGATGCGCCGGTGCCGCTGACCATCCGCGCGGGGCGGGCGGGGCTGATTGATTGGTTGATGCTCTGGCTCTGGCACGATGGCGAGGGGATGCGGATGCGCGCGCAGGGCCAATGGCGCTGGCTGGCGGGTGGATCGGATGGCGCAAGGCTGGACCCGATGACGCGGCTGGCGGAACCGGCGTTCCTGCACGGCGTCGGCTGGCCGGGGGCGGGGAACGGGGCCTGCAAACCGGCCGAGGTTGATTTGACGGCGGGCGCGGAGGCGGGATCAGGGGCGTCGCTCTGGGGGCCTTTGCCCGAGGCGGAGGGGATCGTTTGGGCGGATCGGCTTGCTGTCTTCGGGGCGCCTCGTGCGCCGATACCGGGGCGCTATCTGGTCACCTCCAGCCGTGTCGCCCCCATCGGCGGCGCGGACACCGCGATCTCCTGAAAGGCGCGCGCGGCGGGGGAAAGCGCGTGGTCGCGGCGCAGGTAGATCATGAACTCCTGCGTGACGGCGGGATCGGGGAAATCGTGAAAGGCGATGTCGAACTGCTCCGCGAAACCGGCGGCATAGGAGGGCGCGGCGGTCACGTAGCGCCCCCGTCCGATCATCGCCAGCGCCGGGATCAGGCTGCGCACCCGGATCGCGCTGCCCCCCTCCTCGTGCAACTGGTGGGCCTGTTCCAGCAGGACGCGGAACTCGTCGGAATAGTGGATCCACTGCCGCCCTTCCTGCCCTGTGCCCTGCCCGCGCGGCGTCACCAGCCGGATCGGCACCCGCCAGAGCGGGATCGAGACCATTTCGGGCCCGTGGCTGCGCGCGGGGCCGATGCCGATCTCGGCCTCGTCGCGCGCGATGGCCTGCACGATCCGGTCGCCGGTAATGTCGGCGATCTCCAGCGCGACGCCGGGATGGTCGCGGCTGAACCGGTCTAGGACACCCGGCAACCATGTCGCCGCCAGAACCTGCGTCAGCGCCAGCCGCAAGGTGCCCCGGCTGAGCGCCCTGAGCCCCTGCGCCGCGTCCTGCACGCCCTCTAGATCGGCCATGACACGGGCAAAGACCGGGCGGGCCTGGTCGCCGAACTCGGTCAGCATCACGCCGTGCCCGGTGCGGATGAACAATTCAAGCCCGAGGATCTCCTCCAATTGCCGCACCAGCATGCTGACCGCCGATTGCGTCAGGTTCAGCCGCTCGGCCGCCGTGGTGAAGCCCTGGGTTTCGGCAACGGCGGCAAAGGCGCGGATCTGGCGCAGGGTGATCTTCATCAGATTTTCTTATGCGAAGGTGAGGTATATTCGTTTGCATTTTGACAGGCGGGACCGAACAATCAAGCCATCCGAGAAGAGGCAAGGGATGGCATGCGCGCCGGGACCGATCCGCCACCGATCCTGTTGACCGCCGCGCCGCTGATGTTTCGCGGCGGGGGCACGCGGGATACCGCGTCGCGGCCCGTGCGGATCGAGGTCGCATGACGCGGCTCGGTGTGGATGTCGGCGCGCGGTTCATCGACATGCTGGCCTGGGGGGATGGCGGCGTGATCGGTCACGCCAAGGAGCCGGTGGGCGGCGATCTGTCCGAGGATGTGGTGGCGGGGCTGCGGGGCCTGGGTATCGCGCCGGGGGCGCTTGCCGAAATTCGCATCGCCTCGACCGGGTTTCTCAATTGCCTGCATGACGCGCAGGGTGGCGGCCTGCCGCAGATCGGGCTGATCGCCAGTGCCGGGTTCGAGGATGTCGCCGTTTTGGGCCGGCAGGACCGCCTGTCGCTCTACGATCCGGTGACGCGGGTGGCAACGCCCGACCACCTCATCGACTGTGTCGAGGGGGTCTCGGCCCGGATGGATGCCGGGGGCGGGGAGCTGTCGCCGGTCGATCAAGGCCAGGTCGCGCGGATCGCCGAGGGCTTCGCCGCGCGGGGGATCACGGCGGTAGCGGTCTGCCTGCTGCATGCCCATGTCGATGGCCGCCATGAACGCGCCGTGGCCGAGGCGCTGATCGCGGCGGCCCCCGGCCTGACCGTCAGCCTGTCGCACCGGATCGACCCTGAGCCGCGCGAGTTCGAACGCACGGTCTCGACCGTTCTGGACGCCTGGCTGCGGATCACGGCCTTGCCCGCGCTGGACGCGCTTCGGGCGCGGCTGCGGGGGGCGGGGTTTGCGGGCCGATGGGTCTGGGGCGACGGGCGCGGCGTGTTGACGGCGGCGCCAACGTCGCTGGTGCCGCTGATCGCGGGCGGGCCTGCGGCGTCGCTCCGGGCGGCGGCGCTGGCGGCGGAGGGTGACGCGGTCGCGCTCGATATCGGGTCACGCACCACGGACATCGCGCTGGTGCGCGGCGGTGCCCCTGCCCTGACCGAAGGGGGCGTGCTGGCGGGGCTGCCGATCCGGGGGGGCCGCGTCGATCTGGAAAGCCTTGCGATCGGCGGTGCGCAAGCCGTGGCCGGGTCACGCTACACGCTGGATGACGCGCTGATCGCGGCCGGGTTGATGCCGGGGCAGAGCGATTGCTCAGCGTCGGAGGCGGCACAGCTGCTTGGCGTGGCGTCTCAGGCGCTGGCCGAGGCGATCACCCGTCACGCCACCCGTCGCAATACCGACCCGACCCGCGCGGGCCTGGTGCTGACCGGCGGGGCCGGGGCGTTGATGGGGCCGGGGATCGTCGAGGTGCTTGGGCTGTCCCAGGTCGTGCTGCCGCATCTGCCCGCCATCGCCGGGGCGGTGGGGCTGGCGCAGGCCCCGAGGCGCCGCGAGACTGTCACCCGGATCGACGCGGCGCTGGACGACGTGACGGGAAATGTGCTGAGAGCGGAGGGCGAAGGCACCGTCCACGCCCGCATCGCGCCGCGCCCAAGGATGCCGGAGCTTGAGGTGGCCGTCGATCCCGAGCGACCCGAGGGGTTGGCCGAGGATTATCACGCCGCCTATCGCGCCCGTTACGGGATCGCGCCGCAGGGGCCGGGGCATGTGACGCAGCTTTGCACGCGGACGGACGATCTGACCGGCGCGTTCGCGCGGGACATGGGCGAGGACGAGGTGGTGGCCCCGAAGGGCTGGCGCGCCATTGCGATCCCCGGCGGCACGCGGCTGGAAAGGGTAGGCGGATGACGCAGGCGGGCCGGATCTTGCAGATGCGGTTGGATGGGCTGGCCGAAGCCATGCAGCGGATGCTGCTGGACACGGCGGTCTCTCCGGTCGCGCGGGAGGCGGCGGATTGCGCCTCGGCGCTGTTCACCGCGGGCGGCGAGTTGCTGGCGATGTCGGAGGCGATCCCGCTGCTTCTGGGCGCGCTGCCGGGACAGGTTCAGGCGCTTTTCGCGCGTTACCCGGCGGAGGGGATGCGCGAGGGGGATATCTTCCTGGCGAACGATCCCTATTCGGGCGGCACGCATCTGCCCGATATCGCGGTGATGCTGCCGGTCTTTGCGCAAGGGCGGTTGATCGGTGTCGCGGCCAGCCTGCTGCACCATCAGGATATCGGCGGCACGCGCCCCGGATCGGTGCCGCCCGATGCGACCGAGATCGCGCAGGAGGGGCTGCGCCTGCCGGTGATGCGGGCGGGCGCGGACCATCGCCTGTCCGGGGAAATGCGCGGGCTGATCGCGGCCAACAGCCGGGTGCCGCAGACGGTGCTGGCCGATCTGGACGCGCAGATCGCAGCGGCGCTGACGGCGGTGACGGGTCTGCGGCGGATCGTGGGTGACCTCGGCGTGGATGGGTTTCTGCGTGCGGCGGGCGAGTTGCTGGACAGAGGCGAGGCCGAGACGCTGGCCGCGCTCGCGGGGCTGGCAAGGGCCGAGGCAAGCGCGACGGATGGGCTGGACCCCGACGCCGCCCTTGGCACCTCAAGCGTGTCGGTGCGCCTGACGGTGGCACCCGACGGGCTGATCGCCGACTTCACCGGATCCTCGCCGCAGGTTCCCGCGCCGATCAATTGCGTCGCGTCGGGGCCGCTCTCCGCCCTGCTCTACGCGATGCTGACGCTGCTGCCAGAGGGTGCCCCGCGCAATGGCGGCTTGTTGCGTTGCCTGCGCCTGGTCCTGCCCGAGGCGAGCGTCGTGAACGCCGCGCCGCCCGCCCCGGTCAACGCGCGCACCAACATGGTCCGGGCGATCACCTCGACCGTGCTGGCGGCATTGGCGGGCATGGACCCCAAGCGCCGTCCGGCGGCCAATTGCGGCATGGCCTATGTGATCGCGTTTTCGGGACAGGGGCCGGATGGCGCGCGCTTTCTGGCGACCGAGATCGTCGCGGGCGGGGCGGGCGGGGGCCCGGACGCACCCGGCGCGCATGGCACCTCGACCGATGTGGGCAATGCGCGCAACACGCCAGTGGAGATCATCGAGGCGGAACTGCCGATCCGCATGATCAGCGCCGAGCGGCGGCGCGGCTCGGGCGGGGCGGGGCGCTTTCCCGGCGGCGACGGGGTGCGGCGGGTCTATGAGGCGCTGTCGGACGGCATCGCGGTCTCGATCCGGGGCGAGCGGTTCCAGCGGGTGCCGGAAGGGTCCGCGGGGGGCGGCGCGCCGAAACCGGCTGCGGCGCAGATCCGGCGGGCGGGCGGCGCGGTCGAGATCCTGGGCCCGCGTTCGGCGGTGGTGCTGGACCGGGGCGACCGACTGATCGTGGAAAGCTGTGGCGGGGCGGGGTATGGCGCCGCCTGACGGATCAGCGCGTGGTGCCGATGTCGATGGCGCATTGGCGCATCTCGTCGATGATCGGCTGCGGCGTCTGGTCAGGGGTGTAGCGCCCGGTCGGAAACAGCATCGAGATCGCCCCCGTGACCTGCCGCGCGGCGGAAAAGACCGGCACCGCAATCGAGGTCACGCCGGTCACCAGCCCGGAATCGAGAAAGGCGAAGCCGCGCTGGCGGGTGCTGTCCAGCGAGGGCGCGAGCGCGTCGGCATCGCAGCCCTCGGGCCAGTCGGCGGGGTCCAGATGCGCCAGGATCGCGTGGCCCGTCGCGGTGCGGTCCAGCGGCACATGGGTGCCGACCGAGATCATGTTCAGCGTGAACTGGCCGGGCAGATAGGCATGGGCGACATAGATCGCCTCGGGCCCATCCCTGAGCGCAAAGGAGATGTTCTCGCCGATCTTGGCGGCGGATTTGCGCAGGATCGGCTGGATCACCTGCGCGACGCCGTGACCGTCGAGAAACCCGCGCGCCAGCCGCATCACGCCGACCGTCATCTCGTAACGCTGGCCCTTCTCGATCAGCATTCCGTTCTGCAACAGCGTGCGCACCAACCGGCGGGTGACGGCGGGGTTCAGACCGGCCTTGCGGGCGATCTCGGCGAGGCTCATCAACCGGTCCTTGCCGTCGAAGGCCTGCATCACCTGCATCCCCTTGCGAAAGGTCAGCGAAATCTCGGAATCCTCGGCGATTCGCTGGCCTGCCTCGGGCGGGGGGGGTGTTGCGGAATTGGTCATTTCGCCCGATCCTTTGCCCGTTTCCTGCGCATTTGCAAGACATTCGAGCCGCCGCGCGCGCGACGGGTTGCCTTGGCGGGCAAGCTGCGCGATGCTGATACCGAATGAAACTTCGATAAACGAATACTCCATGAACCTGTATCGCTGGTCCCGCCTACGCAGTTCAGATTTCCCCGCCCCGCCCGATGCGGTCGCGGTGGTGCCTGTGGGGGCGGTGGAGCAGCACGGGCCGCACCTGCCGCTCGGCACCGACCACCTGCTGGCCGAGGCGCTGGCCGAACGCGGCGCGGCCAAGGCGCAAACGGCGCGGGTCTACCTGATGCCAACCCTCTCCCTCGGGGTGTCGGAGGAACATCACGACTGGCCCGGAACGCTGACCCTTGAGACGGAACAGATGATCGCCGCGCTGATGGCCGTGGCGCGGGGCGTCGCCGGGGCGGGTATCGCCAAGCTGGTCTTCATCAACGGCCATGGCGGCAATCTCCCGGCGCTGCACACCGCCATACGCCGCGCGCGGATCAGGCATGACCTCTTCGCTTCGACGCTTGGCTGGATGGCGCTTGGCATCGGCGACCACCCCGAAGGCGCGCGGATCGACGACATTCACGGCGGCTTTATGGAGACGGCGGCGATGCTGCATCTGCATCCCGATCTGGTCGATATGGAGAAGGCCCGCGATTTCGCCTCGGCCAACCGGATCATGGCCGAGACCTACACGCATCTGCGGTTCCTCGGCGCGGTCTCGACCGGCTGGACCGCGCGCGATCTGCATGCCGAGGGGGTCGCGGGCAATGCCGCCGCTGCCAGCGCCGAGGCGGGCAAGGTCATCGTCGAGACCGCCGCCGCGCGGCTTGGCGCGCTGTTCGATGAAATCGCAGCGCATCAGCCGGATTGGAGCGCCCCGTGAGCGCGCCTCTGCCCCTTCCGCAGGCCCCGCAACCCTACATCCTGCACGACATCGCCGTGCCGCAGGCGCTGCTGCGCGACCTGCCCGGTATCGCGATGACCGGCGGGATGGAGGGGGGCCTCGTGCGGACCAGCCTGGGGGTCGCCGCCGGTCGCATCTGCGCCCCTGGCGAAATCGCGGAGGCGTTGCAGGTGCCCGCCGGGGGCTGGACCGCGCTGCCGCGCCTCATCGAACCGCATGTCCACCTCGACAAATCCGACACGATCGCGGAGACCGGCGCGGGCGACGGCACCTTGATGGGCGCGATCGGCACCATGGGCGCGGCGATGCGCGATTGGGACGATGCGCATTACGCGGCCCGGATGTCCCGCGCGGTCAAGGAGGCGCTGACGGCAGGCGTCGGCGCGATGCGGACCCATATCGACTGCATGGACCTGCCCGAGGAGCAACCGGGCTGGCGCGCGATTTCCGAAGTGGCGGAGGCGTTCGCGGGCCGGATGCAGATCACGCCGGTCGCGCTGGCGGCCCTTGACCGCACCAGGGCGGATGATTTCGACACGCGCTGCGCGCAGGTGGCGCGCGCGGGCGGCGTTCTGGGGGCGTTCATTGGCCCGGCCGGGGCCGATCCTGACCTGCTGGATGCGTTCCTGACGGGGGCAGAACGGCACGGGCTGGACGTGGATTTCCACGTCGATGAGCATTTGCGCGCAGTGCCCTCGGCCACGGTCGCGCTGGCCGAGTCGGTGTTGCGTACCGGGTTCGCCGGCCGCGTCCTGGCGGGCCATACCTGTCGGCTTGGCCTGATGGACGCGGAGGAGCTTGACCGCGCGGTGGATGTGATCGCCCGCTCCGGCATCGCTGTGGCGTCACTGCCGCGCACAAACCTCTATTTGCAGGACCGGCAGGCGGGGCGCACGCCCACGCGGCGCGGCATGGCGCCGATCCACGAGCTTGCCGCGCGCGGCGTGCCGGTCGTCTTCGGCACCGACAATGTGCGCGACGCCTTCTTTCCCTTCGGCGGCTACGACTTGCTGAACCTCTTCGCCGACGCCGCCTATTCGCTGCATCTGGATGACGATCTCGGCGGCTGGCTCCGCGCCGTTACCGATGTGGCCGCCGACATGCTCGGCCTCGGCGGGGCGGGCAGTGTCCGGGCCGGGGCTGCCGCCGACCTGGTCCTGCTACCGGCCCGCAACTGGAGCGGCATCCTGACCACCCGGCCCGAGGATCGGACCATCCTGATCGGGGGCCGCGAGAGCGCGCAGAGCACGCTGCGCGACCTGCCCCGCAAGGAGGCCGCATCATGACCGCGCGGATCCCGGACTGTATCGACGCGCTGACGGCGCAGGGTATCGCGGTCGAGACCGCCACGGGGCCGGTCGAGCGCAAGAGCCGGGATTTCTATTGGTATTCCCCGATCCTGAAACGGCAACTGGCCGATGTGCGGGCCGATTTCCTGGCCACGCCCGAGAGCGAGGGTGAGCTGCGCGCCATCCTCGCCACCTGTTTCCGCTTTGACGTGCCGGTGACGGTGCGCGGCGCGGGGACCGGGAATTACGGGCAGGCCATGCCGCTGAAGGGCGGCTGCGTGTTGCTGACCGAACGGCTGAACCGGATCGAGATCGGCACGGGGCGCGTCATTGCCGGGCCCGGCGCGATCATTGCCGAGATCGAGACCGAGGCGCGCGCGACGGGGCAGGAGATCCGCCTCTTTCCCTCGACCGTGGCGACCGCGACCATCGGCGGCTTCATCGCGGGCGGCTCCAGCGGGGTGGGCGCGATCCGGTGGGGCGGCTTGCGCAACCCGGCCAATATCCACCGCCTGCGCCTCTTGACCATGGAGGCCGAACCGCAGGTGATCGAGCTGACCGGCGCCGATGTTCACAAGGCCGCCCATGCCTATGGCGTCAACGGCGTGATCACCGAGGTGGAGCTGCCGATCGACCCCGCGACGGCGTGGCACGAGGTTCTGGTGGGGCTGCCCGATACGCAGGCGGCGCTGGCCTTTGCGTTTGCCTGCGGCGATGACCCGGACATCCTGAACCGCATGATCTCGCTCTTCGAGCCCGGTATCGCCGAGGCGTATTTCCTGCGCCACCGCAAGCTGACCGACCCCGGCGAGGCGCTGGTGGCGGTCTATGTCTCGGCGCAGACCCTGCCGGCGTTCGAGGCGCTGGTGGGAAAAATGGGCGGAACCGTACGCTACCGCGACGGCGCGCAGGAGGGCCGGTTTCCCGAGCTGTACGAGATCGGCTGGAACCACACCACGCTTCGCGCCCTCAAGGTCGATCCCTCCATCACCTATCTGCAAATGATGTTCGGCGAAGATGTCAGCGGCCAGGTCGCCGCGATCAAGAACCGCTTCGCCGACGAGGTGATGATCCATATCGAGTTCACCCGCATCGAAGGAAAGGTCCGCGCCGTCGCCCTGCCCCTGGTCCGCTACACCGACGAGGCGCGGCTGGAGCGGATCGTCACCATCCTGGAGGAGGAGCTTGGCCTGACCGTCTTCAACCCGCACCGCGTCACGCTGGAGGAAGGCGGTATGAAGGAGACCGACCCCGCGCAGCTGGAATTCAAGCGCCGGACCGATCCCAAGGGGCTGCTCAACCCCGGCAAGATGATCGCCTGGGACAACCCCGATTGGGTGCCTGAGGCGGGGCGGAGCTATCTTTTCGGCGCGACGGCGGGTGAGGATTGAGCGATGCGTGTCCATGTCATCTATGCCCATCCGCTTGAGACCAGCCTGGCCGCGACACTGCATCAAACCGTCATCGAGAACCTGACCGAGGCGGGGCACGAGGTCGACGATCTCGACCTCTACAAGGCCGGGTTCGATCCGGTGCTGTCGGCCGAGGGGCGCAGCCTCTACCATGATGTTCCGACCAACCGCGCGCCGGTGCAGCCTTACGTCGAGCGCCTGGAAGCCGCCGATGCGCTGGTTTTCTGCCATCCGGTCTGGAATTTCGGTTGGCCCGCCATGCTGAAAGGGTATATCGACCGCGTCTTCCTGCCCGAGGTGTCCTTCGTGTTCGAGAAAAACCGGCTTGGTCCGGGATTGACCAATATCAGGAAACTGGCGACCGTCACGACCTACGGGTCCAAGCGCTGGCGGGCCGCGGTTCTGGGCGATCCGCCCCGCAAGAACGCGACCCGGTTCCTGCGCGCCATCTGTCATCCGCGTGTCAAGGTGTCCTACCATGCGCTCTACAATATCGACCGCCTGCCCCGGCAAGACGTCGATGCGTTCATCGAGAAGGTCGGCAAATCCATGAGGAAGTTCTGATGTTGAACCAGACGTCTACCGGTTCCGCGCCCGCATACGGGGTCCGCCAGATCGCGCATGACCCCGCGACGCGCGCCGACCGCGCGACGGCGGTGGCGTTCGACAATCTGTCGATGACCTACCCGGACGGCACCGAGGCGTTGCAGGACATCACCCTGACCATCCGCGAGGGGGAATTCGTCTCGTTCATCGGGCCGTCGGGCTGCGGGAAATCCACGCTGGCACGCATCGCCTCGGGGCTGTTGCAGCATACCGGCGGCACCGTGCGCATCGACCGCGAGCATCTGGCCTTTGTCTTTCAGGAGGCGACGCTCTTGCCCTGGCGCAAGACCTTGCAGAATGTCGAGCTGATGATGGAGCTGCGCGGCGTGCGCGCGTCCGAACGGCGGCGCAAGGCGCTGGAGCAGATGGAGGCGGTGGGGCTGAAAGGTTTCGAGGATCGGTTCCCGCGCGCCCTGTCGGGCGGCATGAAGATGCGCGCGTCATTGGCGCGGTCGCTGACGCTGAACCCCACGGTGTTCCTGTTCGACGAGCCTTTCGGCGCGCTCGATGAGATCACCCGAGAGAGGTTGATCGAAGACCTGTCGGCGCTGCACCGCGAGAAGGGATTTACCGGCTTTTTCATCACCCATTCCATCCCCGAGGCGGTCTACCTGTCCGACCGCGTCGTGGTGATGAGTGCGCGACCGGGCCGCATCCATGCCGAGTTCGAGGTGAACCTGCCAAGCCCGCGCACCCACGCGATGCGATTTGAGGCGCCCTTTACCGATGGCTGCGCGCTGGTATCCGAGTCGCTTCAGGCCACCATGCATGACACAGGAGAGGATTGATGTCCGACGCCGCCGCCCTTCGCGCGCACAAGCCCGTTCCCAATGTCGCCCCGCCGCCGCCCGCGCTGCGCTTTGTCTACACCGTGCTGCCGCCGATCCTGCTGGGGCTGGCACTGCTTGGTCTTTACGCCTGGGTCCGCTCGGGCCTGCCGGATCATCGCCTGTTCCTGATGCCAAGCGCCTCGGGCCTGTGGGAGATGGCCTTTTCCCGCCCCGAGGTCTGGGCCGAGCTTGGCACCCGCACGCTGGTGACACTGTCGATAGCCGCCACCGGTCTGGCCTGTTCGATCCCCATCGGCATCATCCTGGCCATCATCATGTTCCGCCTGACGGTGATGGAACGCGCGATCTTTCCCTATCTGGTGGCGCTGCAATCCATCCCGATTCTGGCGATCATCCCGCTGATCCAGGCCGCGCTCGGCTTCGGCTTCCTGCCGAAGGTTCTGATTGTCGCGCTGTTCACCTTCTTTTCGATCCCCACCACGCTGCTTCTGGGCCTGAAAAGCCTCGACCGGGGCGTCATCGACCTCTTCCGCCTCGCCAATGCAAGCTGGTGGGTGACGCTGTGGAAGGCGGGCTTTCCGTCCGCCGCGCCTGCCCTCTTCGCCGGTCTGCGCATCTCGGCGGGGCTGGCCGTCATTGGGGCCATCGTGTCCGAGCTGTTCTTCCTGGCCGGCGCGGGCGGGCTTGGCCAGATGCTCATCAACTCGAAGATCGAGTTCAAGTACGAGGAGATGTACGCGGCGCTGATCGCCTCCTCGGCCCTGTCGATCTCTGTCTATTTGTTCTTCCAGTTTGTCGGAAACGTGCTGTTCGGGGAATGGCACGGACGTGTATGAACCTGATCAAAACAACGCCAACAGAGAGGAAACGACCATGACTGCGAAACATCTGACAAGCGTTCTTGGCGCGCTGGCCGTATCGGCCACGGCTGCCGGAGCCGGAGAGTTTGCCGAGGCGAACTACACCACCGACCTGAGCGGGGTCTGCCCCAACCCGCTGATCATCCAGAAGGACTGGCTGATGCAGGCCGAACACGGGCCGATCCTGCAAATGATCGGCTCGGGCGGGGTGATGGAACAGGGCGCCTATCGCGGGCCGCTCGGCTCTACCGGTATCGAACTGGTCGTGCTTGAGGGGGGCGGCGGCATTGGCCTGGCCGATGGCGAAACCGCCTATTCGGCGCTGTTCCTGGGCAATAACCGCGCGGGGCTGGTGCCGCATCTGGCCTATCATGAGCTGGACAACGCCTTCATCTTCTCGGAGCGCTTCCCCGCCGTGGGTGTGTTCACCCCGCTCGAACTGGCCCCGCAGGCGCTGATCTGGGACGCGGGCACATACCCGGACGGGTTCGGTTCGGTCGAGGACCTGATCGCCTTCGCCGAATCCGAACAGGGCATGATCTATGTCTCGACCATCAACCGCACCTTCGGGCGCTACCTGGTCGAGGCGGGCGTGCCCGAAAGCGTCTTCGTCGAGGGCTATCGTGGCGATGCGGAAAACTTCGTGGTCAATAACGGCACCTGGCTGAACCAGGGCTTCATCACCAGCGAGGTCTACAAGTTCGAGAACGGCAACAACTGGGGCCGCCCGATGGATTACGTGCTGGTCAACGACCTGGGCTATCCGAACTATACCGGCATGGTCTCGGTCAGCCGCGACCGGATGGAGGAGCTTGCCCCCTGCCTCGAAGCGCTGGTGCCGATCATGCAGCAGGCCGCCGTCGATTACATCACCGACCCCGAAGAGGTGAACGAGGTCGTCGTCGCCTTCAACGAGGGGGATTATGCCGTCGGCTGGTGGAACACGCCCGCGGACGAGGTCGCCAATGCCGCCGCCGTCATGCGCGAGGCCGGGATCATCGGCAACGGGCCCAACGACACCATCGGCGATTTCGACATGGACCGGGTGCAGGCGATCTACGAGATCGTGTCGCCCAACCTGGATGAGCGCGCCGACCCGGATGTGCAGCCGGGCGATGTCGTGACGAACCGCTTCATCGACCCGACCATCGGGCTTGAATGACGCGATATGTGCGCCGTCAGTCTTGACAGTGCAGACCTGGCCGCCACCCGCCTGCGCGAGGTGGCGGCCAGGGTTTCCGAGCTTCGCCGCCGTGGTGTCCAGCCGCATCTGACAACCGTTCTGGTGGGCGCGCATCCGGCCAGCGAGGCTTACCTGGCCCGCAAGCACGCCGATTGCGAAGCGGTGGGCATCGCGTCCGAGGCCATGGTGCTGGACGCCGGGACCATCCAGGCCGATCTGCTGGCCCTCATCGCGCGGCTCAACACCGACCCTGCGCGCCACGGTCTTCTTGTCCAGTTGCCCCTGCCCGATCACCTGGACAGTGACGCGATCATCGCCGCCGTCGATCCGGCCAAGGATGTGGACGGGTTCCACCCGGTCAATCTGGGGCGGCTGCTCTGGGGCAGCGACGGCATCCTGCCCTGCACGCCTGCGGGGATTCTCGACCTGTTGCTGGCCAGGCAAGTTCCGCTGGCGGGCCGCAAGGTGGTGATCCTCGGGCGCGGGTCCATCGTGGGCCGGCCGCTGGCGATGCTGCTGTCGCGAAAGGGGATCGACGCGGATGTGTGCCTGCTGCATTCGCGCTCGGGCGATCTGTCTGCGGTCGCCTCCGCCGATGTGGTGATCTCGGCAGTCGGTATCCCGGATTTCGTCACCGCCGAGATGATCCGCCCCGGCGCTGCCGTGGTGGGGGTGGGCATCAGCCATGTGGGCGGTCAGATGGTCTCGGACATCGCCGATGACGTCGCCGCGAAGGCCGGGTTCGTGACGCCGCGCCACGGCTCGCTCGGGGCGATGACACGCGCGCATCTGCTGCTGAACCTCGTTGCCGCCACCGAGGCCGCCGCCCGGAAAGGACACTGACCCATGCGCATGTTGCAGCCCGATACCATCGCCCCGCCCTTCGCGCGCTACGCCCACGGGGTCGAGGTGCCCGCAGGTCACCGGCTGGTTGCGACCTCGGGTCAGCTTGGGCTGGCCAGTGACGGGACGGTGCCCGAGGGCGCCCGCGCGCAGGCCGATCTGTGCTTTGCCGCCTGCACCGCGATCCTGGGCGAGGCCGGGATGACCCCCGCTGATGCGATCCGGATCAACGCCTTTGTCACCGCGCGGGAGCACATGCAGGGCTACATGGACGCGCGGGACGCATGGCTGGCGGGTGTCGCCCGGCTGCCCGCGTCAACCTTGGTCATCGTCTCGGGCTTCACCCGGCCCGAGTTCCTGGTTGAGGTTGAGGTTCTGGCGGCGGCCCCGTGACCGCCGCCAACTTGCCCGCCTATTCAGACGGCGGACAGGTGTTGATCGGCGCGGCGCGCACGATGGGAAAGCACGCCTCCCATTCCTCGGTGCGGGCGGGCCAGGGCGTCAGCATCTCGGGGCTTTCATCCCTCTCCAGGATCTCAAGCGCCTGGAGGTCTTTCACACGACCGTCGAGATATTCCTTGATGATGGTGATCTCGCCGCCCTCGACGGTGGCGATCCAGACATCGTTGACGACCTGGTAATTGCCGCGCTGGAAGGCGCGGAACTGCACTTCGGCGGCGATCCTTCCCGTGACCGTGTCGATATAGAAGGCATCGGCGGGCAGGTAGAAGGACACGTCCGTCGCCATGCCGCAGAAGGCATCGAGATCGGCCAGCATCGGTTCAAGCCCGGTGTAACTGGTGGTCGGGTAGGCAAAGAACACGTCCTGCGACACCGACGCCTCCATCGCCTCGGCGTTGCAATCGGCCCAGGCCGTCATCAGGTCGAGGATGAGGCCCTGCATCAGGGCGCGGTCGCTGCCGGGTTCCTCAAGCTCACCGGCGAAGAAGACGTTCGGGCGCACCTCCTCCTGCGCGTTTGCCAGCCCTGCGGTTGCGGCAAGGACGGCACTGGCCGCCACTATGGTCTTGATCATCGTCTTCCCTCCCTGTTTTCGATTTTCGAAACACTAGTCGATTTTCGCCGATTCGACAAACGCGGGGCGGCGTCAGCGGCCAAGCCGAAGCACGTTGCGCAGCAGGCAGGCGGCGGTGACGGGGCCGACACCGTCCGGCACGGCGGTCAACCAGGCGACATGCCCCCGCGCGGCGTCAGGGTCGATATCGCCGATCAGCCGGTCGCCGACGCGTGTGACGCCAATGTCAATCGCGATGGCACCCTTGCGCAGGTGGTCGCGCTTGACCAGCCCCGGCACCCCGGCGGCGGCGCAGACAATATCGGCGTCACGGGTCTCGGCGGGCAGGTCCTTCACCGTCTCCTGTGCCACCCGCACGGTCGCGCCCTGCGCCAGAAGCGACAGCGCCAGGGGCCGCCCGACCGAAGCCGAGGCCCCGATCACCGACACCACCGCGCCTTGCAGCGATCCGGCCAGATGCGCGGCCACCAGCGTTGCGGCCTCCGCCGTGGGCGGGGTGATATCGGGCCGCCCGAGGGCAAGGCGGCCCGCGTTCTCGGGGTGCAGCCCCTCGACATCGCGTCGCGGCCCGAGCTTGTCCAGAAAGCGGCGCATGTCAAAGCCTGCGGGGGTCGGCAGAAGCGGCAGGATAGGCCGGTCATGGGCCGCGATGAGCGTCGCCCCCGCCTGCGCGGACCTGGGATAATCGGTGATCTCGACCGAAAGGCCGATCTGGCTGGCGAGGGTCAGGATGCGGTCGGCATAGGCCACCGCGCCAGCCGCGGTCGCATCGGCCAGCACGCAAAGACCATCACCGGGCCGGGGGTTGAGTCCGTCGAGAATGGACGCGGCGAGGTCATGGCCCTCAAAGATCCGTGTCTGCATGTGCCCCCTCCCCGCCCCTTATCTCAGACCCAACCGTACCTGTCTGCCCTGAACGGGTGCAGATCGACCTGCGCCGCGCGGCCCGCGACCATATGGGCAATCTCGCGCCCCGTGGTCGAGCCGCCGCACATGCCGACATGGCCGTGACCGAAGCCGAACCAGGCGTTCTCGGCACGCGGCGCGCGGTCAATCACCGGCATGGAATCCGGCATGCAGGGGCGGTGGCCCATCCATGTGGTGTAGGTTTCGGTCTTCAACGCGCCGAACACCTTGCGCCCAACCGCGATCAGCGCCTCGGCCCTCCCCGGATTGGGGGCCGCGTTGAGGCCCGCGAACTCCACCGTTCCGGCCAGCCGCAGCCCCATCCGCATCGGGTTGACCATGATGTTCTGTTCCACCGCCATCACGTTGCGGTTCAGCGTCACGCCGGGATCGGGGATGGTGACGTGATAGCCGCGCTGGCTTTCCAGCGGCACGCGCGCGCCCAGTTTGCGCGCCAGCTTCCCCGACCATGCCCCGGCGGCGATGACCACCCCGTCAACCGCAAGCGGATCGCCCTGATCCAGGGTGATCCGGCGCACCTGGCCATCGGCGAGGTCGAACCCGGTGGCCCGCGCGCGCAGATGCGCCGCCCCGTCCTCGATCGCCTGCGCATAGATCGCCTGCACCAGTGCCTGCGGATCAATGGTGGAGCCGTTTTCCGGCGCGAACTGGCCAAATCCGAAGCGGCCGCGCAGGGCGGGTTCAAGCTCGAACAATTCCTCCCCCTCGACGGGGCGCATCTCGACGCCGAGGTCGCGGCGAAGTTGTGTGCCGAAGCGCCAGCGTTCCGCCGCCGCGCGCGAGCTGTAGACATAGAGACAGCCATCCCTGCGCATCAGCCCCGTCGCGCCCGCGCGCTGCAAAAGCGGCGTGTAGCAATCGAAGGTGGGCGCCAGCAGCCCGCGCATCGCGCCCGCGATCCTTGTCACCTCGGCCTCGGACATATGGCGCAGAAAGCGCATCAGCCAGGGCAGGACGCGCGGCAGGTAATGGGTGCGGATGACCAACGGCCCCTCGGGATCGGTCAGCCATTTCGGCACCCGTTTCCACATCCCCGGCATCCCCACCGGCAGCACTGCACTGGGCGAGATCGAACCTGCATTGCCGAAGGAGGTCTGCGAGCCCGCGTCGTTCGGGTCGATGAAACTCACGGATTGCCCGTCGCGTTGCAGCCAGGCAGCCGTGGCAACGCCCACGATCCCCGTTCCGATCACCCCGATATGCAATGGACGCCCCCCCGTTTCGGGGGCGAGTATCCCGGTTGCGGCAAGTTCAGGCAAACGAATTGATCTTGTGTTACCATCAGCTTTCTTGATGCGCTGCAAGAGGCCGAACTGGATCGGCGCGGCACCATGGTCAGCGCCCGCGGCCCCCTGTGGCAACAGCGGCAGTGGCGGCGCCGAGACAGGTCGCCACCCATTGCCGTTGCAAGTTGGACCGCGCATCAGCAGACTGACCGGGGAACACCCGCAGCAGCCAATGGGCCAGATCGACCATGAACGAACCGACTTTTCTGCCCTATACGGACCGGCCACCCAATGGCGTCCAGCGGAGAAATCGCCGGTCGCGCCCGGTTCGCGTGGCCGACGCCATCAAGGACTGGGTCGTTGAGCGCAACATGAAGAAGGGCGACCGCCTTCCAAGCGAAACCGCGATGATGGCGCAGTTCAGCATGTCCAAGGGCACCATCCGCGAGGCGATGCGCATCCTTGAAGCGCAGGGCCTGATCGAAACCCGCACCGGCCCGGGCGGCGGATCCTTCGTGGGCGAGGTGACGGCGGATCGGGCCAAGGCGCTGCTTGCCAATTACTTCTATTTCAAGGATCTCTCGGTCGCCGACATCTACCAGCTTCGCCGCGTGCTGGAGCCGGAACTCGCGGCCTCGCTGGCCGGTCGGCTGACCGGCGACCAACTTGCCGAGCTGGAGGAGGTCGTCGCCCGCTACCCCGAACCCGCCCGATCCGCGGAAGAGGAACGCGACCAGCATGTCGCCTCGCTTGCCTTTCACCGCAAACTGGCCAATTTCTCCTCGAATGCGCTGCTCGCCTTCGTGGTCAGCTTCATGGGCCGCATCCTGACCGATCTTACGGTCTATCGCCGTCTCTACGATCCGCCCAACCGTGAGCTTTACGACAAGGGGCTGGCCTACCAGACCGACCTGATTGCGGCGCTGCGGAACGGAAACGCCGAGGATGCCCGCGCCATCATGCGCGCGCATATGGAGACCGCCGAGGACCTGATGCAGGCGCAGGAGGCACAGGTGCTGCGCCGCTTTATCGAGGAATGAGGTTGCCCGCTACCGGCCTGCGCCGGGGGCCGCCTTGACCATCGGCTGGGGCATGTCGGGCACATCCGCCGGGGACGGCGCGCGATATGGATCGTCCAGCACCGGCACCACTTCTGTCCAGCCATGATAGGGGTCGCTTTGGCTCAGCCGGTAGAGATCGGCCAAGGCTGCGAGGGGCTGCATCGAGTGGTCGATCCGCAGCGACAGGGGCGCGAAATCGCGCCCGACGACCAGCAGCGCCGCCGAGGCCAGCCCACGGGCATCCCCGCCCGCCGCCGCCGCCGCGTCCAGCGCCGCCAGCAACCGTTTGGGCAGCGGCCCGTCAGCTTGCTGACAGGCCGCAAGCGCTGCGGTGATCACTTCGGGCCCGGTCAGCATGTTGCCCGCGACCACGACGCCCGGTGCCTCGGCCGATCCGGCATAGACGACGCTTTCGGCGCCCGTAAACGCCGCCGTGCCGCCCTGCGGATCGAGGGCCGCCAACTGCCGATGCGCGCGGCCCGTATCGGGCGATGTGACCGCATCGACCGCTGCCGCCGCCCCGGCGGACATCCGCGCCAGAACGTCTTCGCCCCACAGGGTCGAGGGGGCCGTGCCCTGGCTTGCCGACATGCCCGAATCAGCGTGCCCGCGCAGAACCCAGCCGCCCACGCACAAGCTTCCGGTGGCGGCAGCCCCGCCGATCCAGCCTGTTTTTTCATCAATCGCAAGGACCGAGATCGTCATTCGCCATCCTCCGGCTCAACCCTCTTGCATTTATCATGATAATTTGGCGTTATGCAATTTATCATTATAAATGCGGCGTAACGATGGGCACCGCTGAGAAAGACCATAGGAGAGGTGAGATATCATGAGACTTCTGAACCTGACGCGGCGCCTTGTGCTGGCCGGTGGTGCGGCCATCGCGCTTGGGCTTGCCGCATTGACCCCTGTCGCGGCGCAAACGCCGCCGGGCGTTCTGGTGGTGGGCCAGGTGGCCGAACCGCAAGCGCTCGACCCCCATGCCGTGACCGCCGTCAACGATTTCCGCATCCTGATGAATATCTATGACGGGCTGGTGCGCTATGCCTCTGGCACGCTGGAGGTCGAACCGGCCCTGGCGACATCTTGGGATATTTCCGAGGACGGCACCGTCTATACGTTCAACTTGCGTGACGGGGTCAGCTTCCACGATGGCAGCCCCTTCGACGCGGAGGCCGTGGTGTTCAATTTCGAGCGGATGCTTGACGAGGACCACCCCTATTCCGACACCGGCCCCTTCCCGCTGTCGTTCTTCTTCTCGTCCATCGACACGGTCGAGGCCGTGGACGATATGACCGTCCGGTTCACGCTGAGCGAACCCTACGCGCCGTTCCTGTCGAACCTCGCCTATCCCACCGGCCTGATCGTCTCGCCTGCGGCGGTGATGGAGCACGGGTCCGAGTTCGGCCGCAACCCTTCCGGCACCGGCGCGTTCACCTTCGCGGAATGGCGCTCCAACGAGGCTGTCGTGATCGAGGCCAACCCCGATTACTGGGATGGCGCGCCCGCGCTTCAGGCCGTGGTGTTCCGCCCGATCACCGACGCGAACACCCGCGTGGCCGAAATGCTCTCGGGTGGCATCGACATGATGGTCGAGGTGCCCCCGGTGGCGCTGTCCGAGTTTCAGGGCGACGAGTTCACAATTGTCGAACAGGCCGGACCGCATGTCTGGTTCCTGATCCTCAACATGCGCGAAGGCCCGTTCACCAGCCAGCTGGTGCGCCAGGCGGCGAATTACGCGGTGAACAAGACCGCCCTGGTCGAGGAGGTGCTGGAAGGCACCGCCGCCGTGGCCGCCGGCCCGACACCGCCCGCCTTCGCCTGGGCCTATAACGAGGAGCTTGAGCCCTATCCCTACGACCCCGACCGCGCCCGCGAATTGCTGGCCGAGGCGGGCATGGAGAACCCCGAAGTGACCTTCTACGTCACCGAAGGCGGCTCCGGCATGCTCGACCCTGTCGCCATGGGCACCGCCATCCAGGCCGACCTGGAGGCCGTGGGCTTTGACGTCACGATCGAAACCTACGAATGGAACACCTTCCTGGGCCGCGTGAACCCCGGTCTTGAGGGCGAGGCAGACATGGCCGAAATGGCGTGGATGACCAACGATCCCGACACGCTGCCCTATCTCGCGCTGCGCACCGGTGCCTGGCCTGAAGAGGGCGGCTTCAACTCGGGCTACTATTCCAACCCCGAGGTCGACGCGCTGCTGGAAGAGGCCCGCAGCGCCACCGATCAGGACCGCCGCGCCGAGCTTTACCGCGAGATGCAGGTGATCGTGCAGGAGGACGCGCCCTGGGTCTTCGTGGCCAACTGGGTGCAGAACGCCGTGACCTCGGATGCGGTCGAGGGCTTCTCGCTTGAGCCGTCCTTCTTCCTGTTGCTGCAGGACGTGGTGAAGAACTAACCTGGCGTCGGCGCCGCGGCGGGGGATCTTCCTGTCCCCGCGCCGCGGCGCGATTTGTCTGCACGGGGGGTGTACGGGGGGTGTACGCCCGGTGCATTGGGGGCACCCCCCTTGTTTTCCGCCCCTGACCGCCGGAGAAACCCGCCATGGGCCGTTACATCCTCCGCCGCTTGCTCTCGGCCATTCCGGTGCTTCTGGGCATTTCGGTGATCGTGTTCGCGATCATGGCCCTGATCCCCGGCGACCCGGCCCTGGCCATCCTCGGCAGCTTCGCCACACCCGATAACGTGGCCGCGCTGAACGAGGATCTGGGTCTCGACAAGCCCTTGATACAGCAATACTTTATCTGGCTTGGCAACATGTTGCAGGGCGATTTCGGGCGCAGCTTCGCGCTCAACCGTCCGGTGCTGGACGAGGTGCTGGAACGCTTCAACGCGACGCTTGTCCTGGCCGGCACCAGCTTTGTGATCTGCTCGATTCTGGGCATCATCGCGGGGACGGTTTCGGCGGCCAACCAATATGGTTTCGCGGACAAGGCCATCACCTTCGTCGTCCTGCTTGGCATTTCGATCCCCTCGTTTTTCCTGGGCATGATGATGATCCTGATCTTCGCGGTGAACCTGCGCTGGTTCCCGGCCTCGGGGATGTGGCCGATCTACGGCACCCGCGACATCTGGGCGCTGCTTGACCATCTCGCGATGCCCGCCTTCGCCCTTTCGGTGGTGGCGACCGGGGTCATCGCGCGGCTGGCCCGCTCTGCCATGCTGGAGGTGCTGCGCCAAGATTTCATCCGCACGGCGCGCGCCAAGGGTGTCTCGGAACGCGGCGTGGTCTGGCGTCACGCGCTGCGCGCCGCGATGGTCTCGATCATCCCCGTCCTTGGTATTCAGGCGGGCTTCGTCCTCTCGGGCGCGGTCTATATCGAGGTCGTCTTTCAATGGCCCGGCATTGGCCGGATGCTGGTCGACGCGATCCTGCGGCGCGACCTTTTGCTGGTCCAGGGGGGCGTGGTCATCGTCGCGGCCTGCTACGTCTTCTTCAATATCGTCGTGGATGTCGCGCAATCCCTCCTCGACCCGAGGATCAAGACATGAGCTTTCTCGCGCTCATTGCCCGCAACAGGCTGGCCCTCGGCGGTCTGATCGTGATGGCGGTCGTGATCCTGCTGGCACTTCTGACCCCGTTCCTGCCGCTGGCGGAACCCAACATCACCGACACCTCGAACCGCTTTGTCAGGCCCTTTTCCGAGGGCGCGCCTCTCGGCACCGATCATCTTGGCCGGGATCTGCTGTCACGGCTGATGTGGGGCACCCGCCTGTCGCTTGCCGTGGGTTTTGCCGCCGCCCTGGTCGCCGCCACGCTTGGCGCGGCCATCGGCATCATCGCGGGCTACTATGGCGGCCGCACCGACAACATCATCATGCGCGGCGTCGACATGCTGATGGCGTTTCCCTACATCCTGCTGGCGCTGGCCATCGTTGCGGCGCTTGGTCCCGGCCTGGTCAATGCCCTGATCGCCGTGGCCGCCGTCAACATCCCCTTCTTCGCCCGCAACATTCGCGGCATCACCGTCAGTATCGCGCATAAGGAATTTGTCGATGCGGCCCGTCTTTCGGGCATGTCGGATGCGCGTATCATCCTGACCGAGATCCTGCCCAACGTGATCCCGGTCATTGTCGTCGCCATGTCCACCACCATCGGCTGGATGATCCTGGAAACGGCGGGCCTGAGCTTCCTGGGGCTCGGCTCGCAACCGCCCGTGGCCGATCTAGGCTCGATGCTCGGCGAGGCGCGCTCGGCCCTGATCACCAACCCGCATACTTCGATCGTGCCGGGCATGATGATCCTGGTCATCGTGATGGCGATCAACCTTCTGGGCGACGGGGTGCGGGACGCCCTGGACCCGAGGTTGAAATCCGGCGCGCTGAACCGCCCGCTGCCCGCCACGCTGGTCGCGCGGGATCGCACGCCCGCCCCGCAGACACAGGAGGGCATCCTGGCGCTGAGCGAATTGCAAACGCAGTTCCACGTCAAGGATCGGGTCTACCGGGCCGTCGGCGGCGTATCCCTGGCCGTCAAGCCCGGTGAATGCCTTGGCATCATCGGCGAAAGCGGATCGGGAAAATCGGTGACCGCCCTCTCGGTCATGGGGCTAGTGGCCTCGCCGCCGGGTCTGATCACCAACGGCTCGGTCTGGCTTGACGGCGAGGATCTGGTCGGCGCGCCCTATGCCACGCTGCGCAGTCTGCGCGGGCGCAAGGTCGCCTATATCTTCCAGGATCCCCAGGCCACGCTGCACCCGCTCTACCGCGTCGGAGACCAGTTGATCGAAGCGATTTCGAGCCACCGCCCCATCAGCCGCGAGGGGGGGCGCAGGAAAGCCATCGAATTGCTGGAAGCGGTCCGCATCCCCAACGCCCCGGCCCGCGTGAACGACTACCCGCACGAGATGTCGGGCGGGATGCGCCAGCGCGTGGGCATCGCCATGGCCCTGGCCAACGATCCCGAGGTGATCATCGCGGATGAACCCACCACCGCGCTTGACGTGACCGTGCAGGCGCAGATCCTGTCGCTGCTGGACGATCTGCGGCGTGAGCGCGGGCTGGCGATCATCTTCATCACCCATGATTTCGGTGTCGTGGGTCAGCTTTGCGACCGGGTAGCCGTGATGTATGCCGGCCGCATCGTCGAGCAGGGACCGACACGCGCGATCCTCGATGCGCCGCGCCACCCCTACACCGCGCGGCTGATGGCCTGCGTGCCGGAACTTGGCGGCGGACGGCGCAGGCTGGAGGCCATCCCCGGCCTGCCGCCTGCCGTGGATCGCCTGCCCGAAGGGTGCGCCTTCGCTCCCCGCTGCGACCGTGCGCGGCCCGACTGCACGCAGGGCGACATTGCCTTTGACGCCGATAACGCCCGCGCCGTGCGCTGCCTCTATCCCGTCGATCAGAGGGAGGCGGCGCAATGACCCCGGCCCTGCGTCTTGAGGCGCTGTCCAAGACCTTCCCCCTTGGCCGCACGCTCTTTGGGCCAGAACGCCCCGGCGTGCGCGCGGTGCACCCCCTGACCCTTGATGTCGCCACGGGCGAAACCCTGGGCATCGTGGGCGAATCCGGCTGCGGGAAATCCACATTGGCCCGGATGCTTGTGGGGCTGCTGGAGCCGAGCACGGGCAGAATTGAAATCGAGGGGTCGGCGCTGGACAAGGCCGATCCGGCGGAATTCGGCAAACGCATCCAATACGTCTTTCAGGACCCGATCAGTTCACTTAACCCGCGCAAGACCATCCGGCAGATCATGGAGGCGCCCCTCAAGCTGCTGCATGGCATGGACAAGGGACAGCGGGCCGCACGGATTGCCGAGATCTTCGATCTGGTCTCGCTGCGGCACGAGTTCCTGGACCGTTACCCGCATGAGTTTTCCGGCGGTCAGGCGCAGCGCATCGGGATCGCCCGCGCCCTGGCCGCCGAGGCGCGCATCCTGATCCTGGATGAACCGGTCTCGGCCCTGGATGTCTCGGTGCAGGCGCAGGTGCTCAACCTGCTGGCCGATCTGAAGGCACGGCTTGGCCTGACCTATCTGTTCATTTCCCATGACCTTGCCGTGGTCGAGGCCGTCTCCGACCGCATCGCCGTGCTGTATTTCGGGTCGGTGGTCGAGCTTGGACGGGCGGAGGATGTATTCCGGGCGCCGCGTCATCCCTATACACGGCTGCTCGCCGACAGCGCCCCGGTCGTCGGTCGCGCCCTGACGGCGCCGGAGGGCCGAGAGACGGAATTGCCGGATCCGCTCAACCCGCCCGAAGGCTGCGCCTTCGCAGCCCGCTGCCCCCGCGCGACCGACCTCTGCCGGGCAGAGGTTCCGAAGTTGAGCGGCAATCCCGGTCACTCGGTCGCATGCTTCCACCCCTTCGGCCCGAACCAGGAATAATCCCGCACTCCGACGGTCTGCGGACTGCAGTTGGGTTGAGGGGTTCCGTTCAAGGCGCCTTGGTCGGGGCTTGGACCAACGAGAGGCGCAGCAGATCTGTCCGAAGAGATGGGACCACTTCAACCTGGTCCCTTCAACGAATGCGTGTTTCACTGTCCTTGTCAAAGACATACAGGTGATGCGGCTCGAAGGTGAGCGACACTGTATCGCCAAGTGCCGAGGAGATCTCGCCGCGTTCCTCGATGATCAGTTTTTCGCCGGCCGACGACGTCAGATAGGCATAGCTGATCCCGCCGAGCGCCTCGGTGATCTCGACCGTCAGGGTGGTCCCGTTCGGGTCGATCTTCGCGTGCTCCGGGCGCAGGCCGATGATGACTTCGGTGCCGTCTGCGGGAAGCTCAACCTGCGGCAAAACCCTGCCACCGAGGGCGGGGACGTCCACAGCGCCATCTTGCACCACGCCGGTGACGAAATTCATTGCCGGGGATCCGATGAACCCCGCCACGAACCGGTTGTCAGGATCGCGGTAGAGATCGAGAGGGGCACCGACCTGTTCGATCCGCCCTGCCCGCAGGACCACGATCTTGTCGGCCAGCGTCATCGCCTCGACCTGATCGTGGGTGACGTAGATCATCGTTGCGCCGATATCCTTGTGCAGGCGGGCGATCTCGACCCGCATCTCGACGCGCAGTTCTGCGTCGAGATTGGACAATGGCTCGTCGAACAGAAACACCTCCGGCCCCCGCACGATGGCGCGCCCGATCGAGACCCGCTGCCGTTGGCCACCCGACAATGCGGCGGGCTTGCGGTCCAGGTAGTCTTCCAGTTTCAGGATACGGGTGGCTTCGGCGACCTTCTCGGCGATCTCGGATTTCGGGTGGCCGTTCATGCGCAGGCCGAACGCCATATTCTCCCGCACCGTCATATGCGGGTAGAGCGCGTAGGTCTGGAATACCATGGCCACGCCACGCTCGGCCGGGTCCAGCCGGGTCACCTCGCGGCCGCCGATATGCATCGCCCCTTCGGTCGTGTCCTCAAGTCCGGCGACCATCCGCAACAGGGTGGATTTGCCACAGCCCGAGGGGCCGACGAACACGCAAAACTCACCATCCGCGATTTCGAGGTCGATGCCGTGGATGACCTGAACATCCCCGTAGCGTTTGACCACTTCCTCCATCCTTACGCCTGACATTATCTCGTCGCCCTCCTTGTCGCCGGATGACCGGGTCGGGTCAGGTTGCGGATTGTGTCGACCTCATGCCGGTCATAGGGGCTGCCATCCTCGTGCAGCAGATCGTGAAACCAGATGCTCCGATCCGGCGTTCCGCCATGCGCCCGCACCAGCGCATCGGGCCAGGGCAGCCATGTTTGCGTGCGACCCTTCACAAGGCCCCATTGAAAGCACCCGACGCCGCGGTCGTGAAACAGTTGGAGTTGATCGGTGATCCGGCTGTCGACGGCGCGGGCCATCCATTCCGTACACAGGATGGGACGGTCCAGGACTTCCAGATAGTCGATGAACTGCGCCACGCGTCCGCGGCTCCAATAGGCATGAAAGGTGATGATATCGGAATGCAGCAATGCGCTGCGGTCGATCTCGGTCTGGTATGGGTGGCTGTCATCGCCCGGCAGGGGGGTCGTCCAGGCCGCAACCGAGAGCGGCTGGACCGGGCTTTCCGCCCGCGCCCATTCAAAGCAGCTTTCCATCAGGGACAGGGCCCCGGTCTCCAGCTCGGACGCGTAATGCGCATAGCCGGTGTCAGAGAAATTCATCCGGTTGCCCGGTTCGTTGTAGAGATCCCAGAACAGGATGCGCCGATCGTCTCGGAAGGTTCGGATGATGTCACGCAGATAGGCTTCGAGCCGGGGCCGCTGGCGCGCATCAAGAACGATCGCGCGCCCCGGCGAGGCAACCGCGCGGCTGTTATGGATGCCCCGCACCGGATCGGGCTGCGGGCCCCAGACCGGCTCATCGCCGCCGAAGCCGCAATCGTCGAAGAGGCACGGGACCGTGTCGAGGCCAAGCCCATGCGCCACGCCCATCACCCGATCCAGCCGGTCGATAGTTCCATCGCGGTCATGCACCCAACCGAGATAGTGAAGGTTGAACCGCACCGCGGTGAACCCGATCTCGGCCGCCCAGGTCAGTTCGCGCTCGATCGTGGGAAGGTCGAAGGTATCGGGGTGCCACATCTCGATGAAGTTGACGGCGGTGGAGGGCAGGAAATTGAACCCGCAGACCCAGGGCCGCGCCTGCCACCAGTCCCTTGCGTCTGCTTCCGTCCAGCGATCCATGTCATGACACCCGATATGCGCGTGAAGAAGGCCGCCCCACCGGATGTCGGCAGGGCGGCAAGGCGGGTTAGCGGTCCAGAAGGTCCTGCACGTCGATCTCGGCATCGGCCAGGGCGTCTGCCACCGGCTTGCCGGTCAGCCAGATCGCTTGCAGCTCGCGGTTCAGGACGTCCTGGATCGCGCCGTAACGGTCGGATGACGGCATGTCCTGTGCCAGCTCGGCGGTGCCGGTATATTCGGACCGATGCGGCAGGGACGCATAGGCGTCACTGGTGATCACCGACTCGCGAATGGCTATGTGGCCGGTACGGGCCCAGTCGATATTGTGATCGTTGATGAAGGCGAGAACCCGCAAGGCGGCCTGGTATTCCTCGCCCTCCAGCGAGGCGGGAATGGCCCATATGTGACTGTCGGCCCAGGTTGCGCCGGTCTCGAAGATGGTCGGGAAATCGGCAACGTAATAGCTGTTCAGGCCGGTTCCCTCCTGTTCCGCCTCGGCCGTGTAGAGATCGACGACCCAGGTGCCGTTGACCAGAATTGCCGCCTCGCCGTTGAGGAAAGCCTGCTGGCTGTCGGCATAGTTGAGCTGCGGGTTCGCCAGACCGGCATCGAACAGTTGCGTGACCGCGGCGATTGCATTGCGCGCCTCCTCGGTGTCGATGGTGGCGGTGCCGTCCTCGTCGAACACGTTCGAGCCCTGCTGCCAGATCAGCGCCAGCACCAGCCGGACGCCAAGCGGGAACTGGGCAAAATCGGCGGCGAGATAGTCTTGCCCGGTCGCCTCTCGGACCATCTGCGCGTGTTCCAGCAGCTCCTCGGGCGAGGTCGGCAGGATCGGCCGGCCGTCTTCGACAAGGCCGGCGGCCTCCATGATCTCCATGTTGACGTGCCAGAGATTGGCATGGACATCCATCGGGACACCGTAGATGCCGCCCTCATAGCTGACCGCGTCCAGTGCGGCGGGGGACCAGTCTGCGGGGTCGATGCCCGCGGCCTCCAGGTCGCCCGAGATCTCGCGCAGCGCGCCGAGCCCCGCGAATTCCGGCACCCGATGGCGATGCATGACGTGGATATCGGGCGGGGTGCCACCGGCATAGGCCGCCTTGAGCTGGTCGTAGTAATTGCCCCAGTCGGTCGGCAATGTGGTGATCGTGATACCGTCCAGCTCGGCATCGGCGGCATTGATGATCGACTGGATGATGCAGGCCTCGCCGGTGGTGACGGTGGTGTCGGTTCCGGCGTCTTCGCAGGCTCCGAAGAAGCGCGCGAGGGATATTTCCTGCGCGGACGCGCCGGTGGCCATTGTCGCCGCCGCAATCGCGGTGAATAGCACGTGTTTCATGTTAGTCCTCCCTAAGTTTGGTGTTAGCCCTTCGATCCGCCGACGGTCATGGCTTGGACCACGTAGCGCTGGAAGATCAGGAACAGAATGACGACCGGAAGCGAGGCGATGACGCCCGAGGCCATGACACGGCCCAACCCTTCCGATTGCGCGAAGTTCGATTGAATGGACGCAAGGCCCAGGGTGATGGTGAAGTATTCCTGCTGCTGCGCCGAGACGAGCGGCCAGAGGTAATCGTTCCAGGCATAGAGAAACGTCAGGATCGCCAGCGTCATCATCGCGGGGCGCGCGAGCGGCAGCATCACGTACCAGAAGATCTTGAGCCAGCCGACACCGTCCAGACGCGCCGCCTCCTCGATGTCCTTGGGGATCGCCCGGAAGAACTGCAACATCAGGAAGACGCCGATCGGCACCGCCATGCGCGGCAGGATCAGCGCCCGATAGCTGTTGTGCCAGCCCAGGTCGGCAAACATCGTGTAGAGCGGGATGAAGACGGCCTGCTCGGGTACCATCAAGCCGATCAGACAGATTACCGTGATCGTGCGCTTGAACGGAAACTCCATCCGCGCCAGAACATATCCGGCGGTCGTCGAGACGGCCAGCACGCCAAAGGTCATGCCGAGCGCCACAATCAGCGAATTGAGGAACCACCAGGGCGTCTGACCGAAGGCAAAGAGCGCGGCGTAATTATCCGCCGTGAACGGCAGCGGGATCAGGCCGAAGGCCGTGGTCGAGGTCGAGCGCGCCAGAACCTCGTTCGGCTGAAACGACAGCGATACCATCCAGATGGTCGGGACGAGCCAGAGGAAGGCGGGAATCGAAAGGCCGAGGACAAGCCAGTAATAGCTGCGGTTCATCACGACTTCTCCCGGCCGACAATGAACTGGATCACCGAGAACGTACCCATGATGACGAAGAGAAAGACCGCCATCGCGCTGGCCCGTCCCAACTCGCTGTCACGGAACCCGGTCTGGTAGATGTAGCGGACCAGCACCTGCGTGGTGTCGTTCGGACCGCCCTGCGTCATCAGATGCGATTGGCCGAAGACCTGGAAATGCAGGATGATCTGGAGGATCACCACCAGGGTAATGGTGCGCTTGAGGTTCGGCAGGGTGACATACCAGAAGGCCCTGACACCGCGCGCATTATCAAGGGCCGCCGCCTCGTAGATGTCCTGCGAGATGTCCTGCAGCCCGGCCAGAAACAGGATCATGGCGATGCCGAGCGACCACCAGATCGTCGCGATGACAATGGCCGCCATGGCGAATTGCTGATCTGTCAGCCAGTTGATCGGGGTGCCGCCAAAGGTCTCCGTGATGTTCGCAATCAGGCCCTGACGCGGGGAAAACATGATCTGCCAGATCAAGGTGACCACCGTGACCGAGAGAACCTGACTGAGAAAGAACAGGGTTCGCAGAGCGCCCATGGCCCGCGTTTCCCGGTTCATCGCGGCGGCCAGAACCAGGGCCGAGATCGTGACCCCAGGCACGGCCAGCCCGACAAAAACCAGCGTATTGCCGACCGTCGGCCAGAACCGCCGGTCATACCAGCGGCCTCCTTCGCCGGGATGAAAACCGGGGAGGAAAACCAGGAGCAGCGACGCCAGCCCGAGGGCGATGGCGTTGAAGCGGCTCAGACGGTCCACCCGGCGAAGGATGACGGAAAGCGCAAGGCCGATCAGGCCGGTGATCTGCCAGAACGGCGCGGCGAAAAGGCCCCATTCGATGTTCCGGCCCCACATGACGCGCTCGTAATTGCGGAAGCCGACGAACTCCGTCGCATCCGGGTTGAAGGCGACGGCCAGCAGGTTCCAGTCATGCAGGCTGATCCAGACCCCCCGAAAGAACGGGTAGATGAGGAACAGGGTATAGGTGATCAGGAACGGGGCCAGCAGGATCGCTGCGGCCTGTGTCTGAGACATACGTGATCTGGAGCGGTCGCGCATCTTCACCTCCCTGATCAGATGCCGATTCTACTTGTGCTATAATTATTAGCAATATTTATTAGCAGAACGCAACAAGTTTCGGGACCGCATGGAAAGCAACAAGAAATCACGTGTCACGATGAAAGATGTGGCAACGCTGGCCGGTGTCTCGCAATCCACGGTGTCATTCGTTCTGAACGGGCTCGAGGATATGCGGATCAGCCGCGATACACGCAAACGCGTGATGGAGGCGGTCAACCATCTCGGCTACCGTCCACGCGGGGCGGGCCGCCCTCCCAAGACCGTCGGCCCCGGCATCATCGGCCTGATGATCGACGAGATCGCGACAAGCCCCTTTGCCGCCATCTCCATCGAGGGCGTTCAGGAAGAGGCCTGGAAGAACAACATCATGGTCGAGGTCGTCATGACAGGCGGCGACCCGCAATACGAATCCGAGATCCTCAAGAAATGGGCACAGGACAACGCTTACGGTGTGATCTACGGCTCGATCCTGACGCGTGAAGCGCATCCGCCCGATGCGCTGGCCCGCCATCGCGCCGTGCTTCTGAACTGTTACGATTCCCTTGGACGATTTTCCTCCATCGTTCCGGCCGAGCGCCGCGGAGGCGAGGTGGCTACCGCTGCCTTGATCGAGGAAGGCCACAGGCGCATCGCCTTCATCTCCGGCGAGACGTGGATGGAGGCCTCCGACCAGCGTCTGGAGGGATATGAACGCGCCTTGCGGGCGGCGCGCATCCCCGTCGACCCATCGCTGATCGTCGCCGGGAACTTCATGCCGAGCGGCGGGCGTGAGGCGACCCTGAAACTCATGTCGGCGGATGCGCGTCCCGATGCGATCTTCTGTGCAAACGATCTGGCAGCGGTCGGCTGCTATGAGGCCCTGAAGGAGATCGGCGAGATCGTCGGGCAGACGATCGCGGTCATGGGCTACGACGATCAGGAAATCGCGCAGCACCTCGCGCCACCCCTCTCAACCGTCCTGCTTCCCCATAGGGAAATGGGCCAATGGTGCGTCGAACGGCTCTTGTCGGAGGGTGACGAGCCCATTGACGAGCGTATCGAATGCCCGCTTGTCATGCGCGCCTCGCACAGGAGGTCAGACCCTTCGAATTGAGTTATATGAGAGACGGCTTCAAACACCGCCGACGAAATCGGAGGATACATTGGCAGAAGAAGGGCCGGTACAATGGCCCAAAAGGGGCTGGGCCAGAACGAAGCGGCGGACTTTGCCGCTTTCATGGGGAATGCTGGACGTCTCCTGGTCTTCTGGCTTGAGCCGCTCGATACCGGGCCGATCTGCCGCCAACACACCGAGATGGTCCCCCGTGATCTTGACTGCCAGCCAGGACCAGCTGAGACATCTCTATCACTCCCGAATATAGGACACCGCGGCATAGTCCAAACCTCCGCCGGGCAGGAACGTCGCTGTCAGAACAATGGTCGGCTCAAAGAAAACGTTGTCCAAGAGCCTTTGAATCCCTCGCCCCCCAAGCGACGACCGAGCGGTCGTTTCCTCCCAACTCCAGTACCCGGAAACGATCCTTCCAAACCGCTCCACGCCAGCACTTTCCGGCGGGTATTCACCCTCCCGAACAGTGAAGTTAAACTCAGACATCCAGGACGCGATCACGTCAGGCGACCCAAGCGCCGTCCAAACACGAAACAGGCAGACGTCGTGTGCGTAGCGCCCATTGATGCCCATCCAGTCATAAGCCAGAAGATTCAGCGATGAGCCACCACGCGCATCTTCGGCAAGACAGGATTCGGTGGTTGGATGCCTCTCCAGCGCTTCGTCATACCGCGGCCAGCTACGGGCCGAGGGGATCACAACCTCACCCGCAAACCGAAAGGGGTTGGCGTCACGTTGTTCCACAACGTCTCTGGGAAGCACAAACGCGCTGGCGGCTTCCACACCTGCGCCCTGCCCAAATGCGGGAGAGCCCAAAGACAAGGCCATCACGGCAAGTACCCGGGAAAGAGAGGCGATCAAGGAGCGGATGCATGACTTATCGCCTGATCTTGCGACAGGAGAGCAGCATGGCGGGGCTGAGACCTGTCCGATTTGCACTGGACCAAAACCGTTCAACCTGGAATGTTCCACCCTGGCAAAAAATACACACTGTCCGAAGCCTATCCAAGACAAAGCCCCAGACAAGTCTGGAATTCCTCAACGTCTGAATTCTGTTCTATTTCGGGCTGCTCGCCCGCCATGTCCGGAAGCCGGACTTTCCAAGTTGCCGACGACGCACGAGCAGCCATGACGACATCGGCCCGCGACCCTATCCCGGCAATGAGCCTGGACAGAGCCCAGGCGTTGGCGAAACGTCTCTCAAGTCTTTGAAAACAGTGGTGAGCCGTGCAGGACTGCGCGGGGTATGGGAAATCAACGGTTTGCGCTGGCGAACCGGAAAATCCCGACCCTTGATTTGATTGGCATTTTTGGGCCTCTGGCGAACCCTTTCAGGGGCCTCAGAAACCGAAAGGCCGCTGACTGGGCTGGCACCCACGTCAACGGCCAAATCGAAAAGTTTGCTCGAAATGGATATCAGGTCGCTGGTGTGATCGCAATCGCGGGAGGGGCCGATGTCTGAGCCTCTGCCCTTCTGCAAGATCAAGCTGCAATACCTGCTGGAGATGGTCACCGACCACGCGCTGGACGACAACGCCCTGCGAGTCGCCCTCTACCTGACGCTGGCCCATGCCGACCACGAGACCGGCGAAAGCCGCCCGTCTTTCGAGACCATAGGCGCGGCCATTGGCAAGCACGCCAAGTCGGTTAAACGGGCGCTGAACAAGGTCGAGGCGGCAGGCTACATGACCGTGGAGCGCGGGACCAACAAGGGGAAATCCTCGCGCTACCGCCCGACCGAAGCGGCCTTGAAACGGGCCACCGAGCGCCGCCGGGAGGGGGACAAGGTTGTCCCCCTTAGCCGCGCCAAAGGGGGACAATCCTGTCCGCAAAGCGGGACAGATGTGTCCAAGAAAGGGGGACAGGATCGCCCCCCGAACAGAGAACAAGAACTTAGAAAAGAACAGGGGCGCGCATCCGCGCCGGATTTGCCCGATGAAGGGCAATCCGGCGGGACGCGCCCGGACCTGGTGTTTGTCCCGAGGGGCATCTGCTTTGTCCGGGACTGGGATGCGCGGCTGGCCCGGGAAGGCATGACCACGCTGGAGCGCAGCCTGCCCCTGTCACCGCACGAGCATCACCTGGGCTTCTGGCTTCCGGCGCGTACACCGGCCCCGGTGGACAGCGCAGAATGGCAAGGGCAGTTGCGCCTTCTGCGGGATGTCATTCGTCAGGCGCAAAATGGCGAATGCGCCGCGCATTCTGCACCCCGCATCGCGTCCCTTGCACCGCGTCAGATGCGGCACGCATCACGTCTTCCGCAGGATGTTGCCTCGACTGTGGAGGAGAACCGCCATGCGGTCTGAGGAAACAGCAAGGCGACCCATGTCATACGCTGGCGCTTCCGACACGGGACCTTGCGAGGGGCGGCAAGCCTCCCCTTCGAACCCCACCGGCGCGGGCAGAGCCCGCGCAAAGGAGCCGTTGACGGAGACCTTCGTCTTCCGTTGCACGGCGGCAGAGAAGGCCGAGCTGCGCGCCAAGGCCGAGGCCGCAGGCTTGCCCGCCGCCACGCTCCTGCGCGAGGCGCTTGGCCTCACCGAAGCCCGCCGCCGCAAGCCCGTGCCGCGCGTTGATCCGGCGCTGGTGCTGGCGGTCGGGCGTATCGGCGGAAACCTCAACCAGATCGCGCGCTGGCTGAACCGCGCGATGCTGGTGGGTCGCACCGACCTCGACAGCCTGACCGTGGCGCGCCGCCTTCTGGTGATCGAACGCCAGCTCGCCCAGCTCCTCGATGAGGCGCGGCGGTGCTGATCAAGTTCTTCCGCAACGGCAAAGGCGCGGGCGCGGGACCCGTCGGTTACCTCGTGGCCGAGCGCGTGTTGGCCTATGACGGCAACCGCGACCTGATCCGCGATGCCGATGGCCAGCCCTTGATGGTGACGCGCGATCCCTTGCCCGAGGTGCTGCGCGGCGATCCAGCCCGCACCGAGGCGCTGATCGACGCGAGCCGCCACCAATGGACCTACCGCGCGGGCGTGATCAGCTTCGCCGTCGAGGACGCGCCCAGTGAGGCGCAGCAGGCCGAGGTGATGGACGCTTTCGAGCAGCTGGCCTTCTCAGGACTCGACGGCGAGCAATATGACATGCTCTGGGTCCGTCACAGCCACGAGGACCGTGTTGAGCTGCACTTCTGCACCCCGCGTCTTGAGCTGACCACCGGGCGCAGCCTGAACATCGCGCCGCCGGGCTACCAGGACGCCTATGACAGCCTGCGCGACCTCATGAACCAGCGCCATGGCTGGGCCGACCCGATGGAGCTGGAGCGCGCCCAGGAGGTGCGCGACACCATCGAAGCCCCGACCCTGGCCCAGGGCCGCGACGAGCTGCATGCGTGGATCCTCGATCAGGTCAGCGTCGGCCTGATCACAGACCGCGCCAGCATGCTCGATGCCCTAGCCGATGCGGGTTTCGACCTGCCCCGCGTCGGCAAGGCCTACCTCACAGCCCAGGACCCCGAGACCGGCGAACGCTGGCGCCTGAAAGGAGAGATTTTCCATGAAGACTGGCAAGCCGACCCGGCTGAGCGAGAAGTTGAACGCGGAACTCGACACGATACGCCAAGACTACGCCGCCTCGATGGCATCCCAGCTGGAGAGCTTCAGGACCGATTTGACGGCCATTGCGAACGACGCGCGGCGTACCATCGAGAACGATACGCGCCGCTTCCTGAACGAGAACAGGAGCTTGTTCGAGACGCGGACCGAGCAGATCAGACGCTGGCTGACGATCTCGCCTTGGGTCATCTCGGGGCTGATCGTGACGGGGATCGCCTCGATGATGGCCGCGAGCTGGTTCTGGACGGCCCTGCTGACGCGCTCGGAGCTGACGGAACTGGGC
Source organism: Alterinioella sp. B-7 (assembly GCF_056857775.1). Classification (NCBI taxonomy): domain Bacteria; kingdom Pseudomonadati; phylum Pseudomonadota; class Alphaproteobacteria; order Rhodobacterales; family Paracoccaceae; genus Alterinioella; species Alterinioella sp. B-7. Next base: position 505,042 of record NZ_JBSXNT010000039.1, on the reverse strand, counting down.
CTGACGCGGATCGACCAGAGGGAACAGACCTGGCTGACGCTGGACCCGAACCGGACCGAGCTGAAGACCTGCACGCTGGCCGGGACGCCGGTCATTTGCATCAAGATCGAGGAGAGATAGATGACCGCACCCCTGACAGCCTTGGAGCGCGACTTGCTCGCCTGCGTCGAGCGGTTGGTGACGGCCTGCGAAACCTCAGCGCAGGAATTGAGCGGCTTGGAAGCGCGCTCGACGAAGAGGCTGCAAGCCCAGTTGGATGGTATCGCAGGCTGCGCGACGTTGCTCATACGCTCACAGATCGCGTCAATGCAGGCGTTGCGTGGCTTGCTGAGCGAAGAGGCCACCTACAACGCGCTGGACGCGAAGTTGAACGAGAGTTTGACCTTAGCGAGGCACGCCGAAGAGAGGTTGAGACAGAGCTAGAGGTGCGGGATCGGGAGATGGACCGAGGGCTGACGCATTGAGTGAGAGATGTAGCAAGTTGGACACCATCTAGCGAATTTTACGGAAAATTAATACAAAATGTTGTAGCGCTGGTGTTCAAAGTGATGCAATTTGAAGAACCTCATGTCATGTCCGACACCTGCAAGGGAGAGCTCTAGCGATGGGAAAGCGCCGCATTACCGCGATGTTGGATGAGAGCGATATTGCTGAACTTGAGATCATAGCCGAGCAGAACCGCGTATCTCTGGCATGGGTGATTCGCGCAGCTATTTCGAACTATTTGGAAAGCGAAAGTCAGACCAACCTGATCAGTAGGTCGCACACTCGATTGGAAAGCAACTAAATGCGGCGAACTATTGACCACCAAGAAACTCAACATGGGGTTCCAAGGCGCGGCTACGTGCTGTCGAGCGCTGTTGAAAATGTCGCCCGGCACGCTAGGGCGGCAGCTTCTCGCGTGCGCGTTGCATTGGATGGTGACAAGGCGATGCTTCCAGACCTTTTGATGAAGGCAGTCGCCGGAGATGTCGAAAGAGCATCCTGGCTCTGTCTATCTGCCTGGTTTATTGCATCGGTTGATCGCGGCAGAATCCAAGACTTCGGGATAGAGCACGCGATAAGTTGGTTCCTAGGCGACCAGCTAAGCGCGCCACACCGGACTTCGTGGCGGGACCTAGATGCTGAAATCCGGTCTGACCTTGAATGCATCGCCAACTCAAATGGTGTCTACGAGCTGCTGCCATACATCCTTGAAGTGCACGGACCTGGCTCCCGGCTGAGTGTGATGCGCGATCCTTCGACGAACACCGCACGTACTGCAAAGAAAGCCGCAGGTGTGTTTTACACACCTCCAGATGTAGCGTCCTTTATGGCGCGCTCAGTCTTTTCGAATTGCATCTTGGAAAGAGCGCCCAAGGTCCTCGATCCGGCTGTCGGGACCGGTGTATTTCTGCGTGCCGCCTTGGTTGAATTGGTGAAAAGAACGCCGTCTGCCAACGCGTTTCGCTTGGCATGTGACACCCTTTTCGGGTGTGATATTGACCCGATCGCATTGGACGGAGCTGCCACGGTCATTCTCATTGACAGCCTGGACGCAGCGGTTGAAGTCGAAAGTTCACCATTCGAGGCATGGAGCAAGCTTCGACAAAACCTCAAGCACATCGATGCATTGTCAATTGACCCAGATAGAAGCGCCTCAAAGTTGGAAGGTAGAAAGAAGATTTCCGAGGTCTTTCCGGCTGCCGCCGAAGGATTTGATGTCATCTTGGGGAACCCGCCTTACGCAAGATTTGGCTCCAGAAAAGACTGGCATGAACTGGCGCTGAGATTCGAAACTGTTGCAGCGAACCCGACGCGGACCGCCGACTTGTATCCCGTCTTTATCGAACAGATGACGCGTCTCGCTGGCTCCCGGGCGCAAGGTGCTTTGGTGGTGCCACTATCTATCGCGTGCAACTCTGGGAAACAGTTCTCCGCGTGCCGACACCTAATTGAACGCCAGAGCGGCATCTGGAGGTTTGCACATTTTGATCGTCAACCACATGCGCTATTTGGTGAAGACGTCAAAACGCGGAACACGATCATATTGTGGGAGAAGCAACAAGACACCAAGTCGGTCCACTCCGGACCGCTGAGGAAATGGCGTGGCCAAGATCGCCAACGGATGCTGGATTTAATTGAATATACCCAATTGAACGTCGGCATTCGTTCCGGAATCCCAAAAATCAACGGGGATTTGCAGTCCCGATTGCTTGCAGATCTGTCCCATCACCATCTTGTCCTGTCGCACATCGTTACAGATTGGGGCAGGTCAACGCTCCGAGAAGTCCCTGCTGGTGGCGAGCATGAGGTCTTTGTCGCACCAACCGCATACAACTTTTTAGGTGTCGCCCGTCCATTTCCCCACGCAAAGGGTGATATCGAGGCTCTTTCAACTAACCCATTGATCAGGCTGTCATTCTGCTCTGAGGAAGATGCGAAGGCTGGGTACGCACTCCTTTCAAGCAATTTGGTGTTTTGGTGGTGGCATGTTCATGGGGATGGGTTCCACGTAAATCGGGCGACGCTGCAAAAAATACCTGTCGGGCAATCAACTTTCTCCAACTCAACGCTCAGACGGTTGGCAAACCTCGGCGAAGACCTCTGGGAAATTGTCCAGCGAGCCCCCAATAGAAGCGTCAACAAAGGAAGGGTGTCATACACTTTTTCCGCTAGCTCAGCGCCGGAAATAAAGAGCGAGATTGACGCGGTATTGCTCCAGTCGCTGGGACAAGAAGCTAGCCTCGCTCGAGAGTTAGCAATCTACCATGAGATCGCAACAGAAGCCCGGCTCTTCGAGCGGGACCACCTTAAGAACCACAGGGAAGAAGCCTATGACAAAACGCGTGCCGCCTGAAATCAAAGAAAAAAGTCGACTGACGAAAGAGGAGTGGCGCGAGTACACGAAAACAGTTTGGTCCATCGCTAACAAAGCGCATAAAGACCACCCAGCTGCCTTTCCTACTGAAATCCCGCATCGGCTTACAAAGCTTTTCAGCTTTTACGGGGAGACCGTTCTCGACCCGTTTGCGGGGACCGGCACGACCGCCAAGGCCGCGATCCCCCTCGGCCGGCGAGCTGTTTGTGTTGAACAGAACCCTGCATACGTCGAGATCATTAAGAAGGAATGCTCTGCTTTGAGGAACGGGCATGAAAATGACTTCGTTCCCTTGGATACGATTCACGGCGATAGCCGAAACATGGACGCAGTTGCCGACGATAGCATCGGACTGGTAGTGACAAGTCCACCCTATTGGGACAAGGCCGACTACGGCGATGGTCCTGACAATCTGGGCAACATTCAGAACTATCGCGAATTTTTGGACGGAATTCGTCCCGTGTTCGAAGAATGCTATCGAGTGCTTCAACCTGGTCGGAAGATGTGTGTGGTGACCGCCAACGTGAATCAGCACACTGATCACGGCCTGTTAACGTTTCCCCTGGCGACGGATTTCGCAGTGCTCTTGCGAAGTGTCGGTTTCGTAATGGTGAACGAGGTTATCTGGTCAAAAGACGGCACTGGAGGAAAGTGGGGATCGTTTGGTGCTCAGCGCCCGATTTTTGGCAGCTATCCCTACCCCCCGAACTTTTTGTTCAAGAACGTGCACGAATATGTCTTGATTTTCTCGAAGCCTAGCAAAACCAAGTCTAAGGGGCCGAAAGCAAAAAAATACGCTGATCTGATGGACGGAATCCAGCTGACAGTGCCGTACTTGCCTATCGACGAAGAACCAGAAACACATCTACCCTTGGTGTAGTCAAATCAATCTGGGTGAGAAATGTTTTATAACCAACCGCTTGCTATCCGGTTCGGCACTGAGCTTCTGAAGCAAATCCAAGAAGTCAAAGGGATCGAGACGTATTGGGACACTTTGGATGTAGCTGTCGCCTGGGTGAGAGCCTCGGGCGTCTCCCACCTGGAAGATAGCCTTATCAAGTTTCTCAAAAGCGGCGGGCATCTAAGGTTCATTGTTGGTATTGATCTTCACAATACGTCGTTTGAAGGCCTGAAAGCGCTAGTTAAACTCGAAGACCATGGAACAAGCGAAACTTTCGTCTATCACAATGAAGCTGGAAGTGTTTTTCATCCAAAGGTTTATCTGTTTCGAAATGTCGAAGAGGCACGTTTGATCGTCGGCTCAAACAACATGACCGCTTCAGGCCTATATTCCAACGTCGAGGCCGGGTTACAGTTCGACACAGCGCTGACCGACGATGTCATTGAGAGCGCTCTCGACGCCATGGCATCGTGGCAGGACACGAGTTCTGGCTTTGCCTTGAAGCTGGATACGCCGCTTTTGTCGAAGCTTCTGGACAACGGCTACATCAAAAAAGAAGCAAATATTCGACCCCCACAAAGAAAAAGCAAAAAGAAATCAGATGGTTCTGCTACCGAAAAGCTTTTCGGGTCACGCACTTACGCCCCACCCAAACTAGCCGCAAAGAAGCCGAAGAAGAAACCAGCTCCCCCCGGCGGTGCCAATGCAAGTGAGCCCCATGAGGCCGATCCCTCAGGCACTACTGTGTTGATGCGACTGCGCAAGGCACGAGGGACGCAAACCCAAATTCCGTTTCGCGTGGCCGACAAGTTCTTCAAAGACATCACGCAAGTCGAGAGCGTTCAATCAGGTACAGTGCATGGCTTGAACCCTGCAAAAGCGCACAATAAGCAGAACACGATCAAGCTAGAAATCCCCGAATTGAAGGACTTCGACGATCCTTACGCCAGGTTCGAAAAAAGTGGCGGCACCGTTGCCTATGAGGTCCATGACGTTGGCAGCCCGAAAGGAAATCAGATCAAGGCGACGCTGGAAGACGGGTTCAAGAATGAATCCACGCAAATGAGTATCAGCGACAAGGAACGAGCTACATGGTGGAGATACATCTAGCCATCCGGGCGACGTCGTCTACTCGTACTCCTCACCCAACGGCCTGAAGCATCACGTATTTGGCCTATTTGACTGGTTTGGCCTGTGACGAACACAGGCGACGGTAGAAGTAGCTTTCAATCCCAACTGCCAAGGCGAAGGCCGGAAAGGTCATTGCGACTACAACGCCGGAGAAGGCCGCGGCCAGAAGCGGAATCCAAGGCATGTTGTCTACTTCCCAGAACGCGTAGAGTGGCCCCCAGGTCATCAGGTAGACCAGGGAGCAGGTTGCCATGATGCTCATCACCGGGCGCGTGTAGCGGCCAAGGTCAGCCTGCATTCGCTCGGTTGACGCCAGTTGATGGCGTTGCCACGCCTCGGGTTGTCTCATGTCCATTCGCTACTCTCTCAACAATTCGATCCAGGTGTGGACGTCGTCCATGGCGATTTCCTTCCCTTCCAGAAAGGACCGGTACCAACGCGCGGCAATCGCCCCGCGCTTTTCGCTTTTCAGCTTTGTGCCGCTGTCGGACAGGTACTTGTCCAGCGCGACCTCGAACTCTTCAAGGGCGGCAATGTCGTGTTTCATACGTACTGCTTCAACTCCCAACAAAATCCAATTCAGGTCCACATCGAACTTTCGGTGCATCTCGACCAACGCCTCGACCGGGATCGAGCGCTTGCCAAGCTCATAGCTCTGGTAGGCGCGCAGCGAGATTCCGAGCGATTCAGCTAGTTTCGCCTGCGACATACCCAACTCGTTGCGCACAATCGCGATGCGCGCGCCGAGGGCGCTCAGGTAGTCATAGGGACGATCCGCCATTTTCGACAGCAATCCACTTGCGGTTGCGTTCATATGAGTGCTAAACGCACAAATGAACGTTATTCGTTGTGTTTCGTTATTGGGCCACTGCGCACGAGCGCATTCAACCCGATTCGCGCTACCTTACGAAAAGGAGAGGGTTTTGGCACAGGAAAAACTGCTTTCACCGAAAGAACTGGGTGATCTTGTTGGTTTAAGCGCCGCGCAAGTTCGCGCGTCGATGAACGATGGACGGCTGGAGTTCGTCGAGATTTCCGCGAAAACTAAGCTTCTGACCATGAGCGGCTGGGAACGGTTCCAGAAGAACGCGACCAAGGTGAAGCGCCCGGAAAGCGATCAGCCAGGCTTACCCTTGGGCGAACCGCAGCATCAGAGCCTCTGACGGAGAAGGACACACCATGGCCATGCCCCGCGCGACCCTGACGCAGAGCGAGTTGACACGATACCTTAGGGCCTACCGGGATGCAGGCATCCCGGTCGTGCGATCCGAAATCAGCCGTGACGGCAAGGTCGTGATCTACAGCACCGAGAAGCAGACCGACGAGGTCAACAACCCATGGGATCGCCCGTGAAACACCGCAAGCAGTTTCCCGGCGCAACGGCCTATTTCGACCGACACGGGAAGCGGCGGTGGCGGTTTCGGAAGGGCGGGTTTTCGGCGGAGCTGGGAAGTGACTATGGTTCGGAGGATTTCGTCCGTCGCTATGAGGACGCGGTGAACGGCCACAAGACGCGCGGGCTGATCGGGGCGAACCGGACCAAGCCCTACAGCGTCAGCCAGCTTGTCGCGCTCTGGTATCGCTCGCCCGAGTTCCTCGATCTGGCGCCCAGCACGCAGAAAGTCTATCGCGGGATAGTCGAGAAGTTCCGAGCGGAGCATGGTGACAAGCCGGTGAGGTTGATGCAGCGGCGGCATGTGCAGACGATCCTGGCCGAGAAGGCCGAGACGCCCACTGCAGCGAACAACCTGCGCAAGCGGCTGATCCAGTTGATGGATTTTGCCATAACGCTGGATTGGCGCGGCGATAACCCGGCGCGGGCCACAAAGCCTTTCCGCGTGGGAGGTGATGGCTTCCATACCTGGGACGAGGACGAACTGGCGCAGTTCTTCAAGGCCCACAAGGCCGGCACGTTGGCGCATACGGCCGTGACGTTGATGCTCTATACCGGTGCGGCGCGGGTCGATGCGGTGAAGCTGGGGCCGAAGAACATTCGGAACGGAAAGATCGAATACCGGCGGCAAAAGACGCAACGCTCTGGCGGGGTCTTGGTTTCGGTGCCGATCCACCCGGATTTGGCCGAGGTGCTCGACACGTTGCCGAAGGACCGCCCATTCCTAGCGACAAAGAAAGGCACCATGCGTTCGGCTGGTGGCTTGGGCAACCTTATGCAGCGTTGGACTGAGGATGCGAAGCTGCCCCAGTGTTCCGCCCACGGACTTCGAAAAGCCTGCGCGCGCCGATTGGCCGAGGCCGGGGCGACTGCGCACGAGATCGGAGCTGTTACGGGGCACAAAACACTTGCCCTCGTGCAGCGCTACACAGAGGCAGCTGGCCGCGAAGGCATGGCCGATTCCGCCATGGAGAAACTGATCGCCCGCCCGAATGGCGAGCGCAATTTGGCGAACCTTCCCAAGAGGTTCGTCAAATCCGACACCAAACCCAAGCAGGGAAAGGATAACTTATGAGAAGTGGTGAGCCGTGCAGGATTCGAACCTGCGACCCACTGATTAAAAGTCAGTTGCTCTACCAACTGAGCTAACGGCCCACTCTGATGCAAAGGGTGGCCCGGTGGGCTGCCCGTCACAGGCGGCTTCTCTATAAACCCCTCCGCAGGGCGTCAAGCGAAAATCGGCACGTGCGGGATTTCAAATCATGCGAGGGCGGCGTATATGCCGCGCATGGTTCAAGGCACACACCAGACCGGCCTGCCCTTCATGAAGATGCACGGGGCCGGCAATGACTTCGTCGTCATCGACGCGCGGCCAACCGGCGCGGGCGTTTCGGCTGCGTTGGCACGGGCGCTGGCCGACCGGAATCGGGGTGTGGGCTTTGACCAGTTGGCGGTGATTGAGACGGGCAATGGGGCCGATCTGGACCTGACCTTCTACAATGCCGATGGCTCGACCGCCGGGGCGTGCGGCAATGCCACGCGCTGTATCGCGCGGTATGAGATGGACCGGACCGGGGCCGCCGACCTGACCCTGCGCACCGAGCGCGGCATCCTGCAGGCGGTGGATGCAGGGGGCGGACTGACCTCGGTCAATATGGGGGTGCCGCAGCTGGACTGGCGCGAGGTTCCGCTTGCCCGCGAGATGGACACGTTGACCCTGCCCATCGAGGGGGCGCCGGTCGCCACTGGCATGGGCAATCCGCATTGCACCTTTTTCGTGGACGATGCCGAGGCCATCGACCTTGCGGCGCGCGGTGCCGAGATGGAGCATCACCCGCTCTTCCCCGAACGCACCAATGTGCAGTTCGCGCATCTCGTTGCCCCCGACCATCTTCGGATGCGGGTCTGGGAACGCGGTGTGGGGGTAACGCTGGCCTCGGGCTCGTCGTCCTGCGCGACCGCCGTGGCCGCCGCGCGGCGCGGGCTGACGGGGCGCAAGGTGACGGTGGACCTCGATGGCGGGCGCATCTTCATCGACTGGCGCGAGGATGGGGTCTGGATGACGGGGCCGACGGCGCATGTCTTCGACGGCGTGCTGACGCCCGACTTCCTGAACGGGCTGGCAGAATGACCGCGCCCGTCTTCCATACGCTCGGCTGCCGCCTCAACGCCTATGAGACCGAGGCGATGAAGGAGCTTGCCGGTGACGCGGGCATCGACAATGCCGTCATCGTGAATACCTGCGCCGTCACCGCCGAGGCCGTGCGCAAGGCCCGGCAGGAGATACGCCGCCTGCGCCGCGACAACCCCGAGGCGCGTGTGATCGTCACAGGGTGCGCCGCGCAGACCGAACCCGAAACCTTCCGCGACATGGCGGAGGTCGATCTGGTGATCGGCAACACCGAAAAGATGCAGCCCGAGACCTGGGCGGGCCTTGCCGGCGATTTCATCGGCCAGACCGAAAAGGTCATGGTCGATGACATCATGAGCGTGACCGAGACCGCGGGCCACCTGATCGACGGCTTCGGCACCCGCAGCCGCGCCTATGTGCAGGTGCAGAACGGCTGCGACCATCGCTGCACGTTTTGCATCATCCCCTATGGCCGGGGCAATTCGCGGTCCGTGCCTGCCGGTGTCGTGGTCGATCAGATCAAGCGGCTGGTGGATCGCGGCTATAACGAGGTGGTGCTGACGGGGGTGGACCTGACCTCCTGGGGGGCGGACCTGCCCGGCCTGCCCCGCCTTGGCGATCTGGTCATGCGCATCCTGAAACTTGTGCCCGACCTGCCGCGCCTCAGGATCAGCTCCATCGATTCCATCGAGGTGGACGAGAACCTCATGCAGGCCATCGCGCGTGAGCCGCGCCTGATGCCGCATCTGCATCTCAGCCTGCAACATGGCGACGACATGATCCTGAAACGGATGAAGCGCCGCCATCTGCGCGACGATGCCATCCGCTTCGCCGAGGAGGCGCGCCGCCTGCGCCCGGACATGACCTTCGGGGCCGATATCATCGCGGGCTTCCCGACCGAGACGGAGGAGATGTTTCAAAACTCGCTGCGGCTCATCGAGGAATGCGGCCTGACCTGGCTGCATGTCTTCCCCTATTCCAGGCGTCCAGGCACGCCGGCGGCGAAGATCCCCAACCAGGTGAATGGCAACCTGATCAAGGATCGTGCCGCGCGGCTCAGGGCGGCGGGGGCTGCGCGTGTGCGGGCGCATCTGACCGAGCAGGTCGGGCGCACCCACAAGGTGCTGCTGGAAAACCCGCGCATGGGCCGGACCGAGCAATTCACCGAGGTGACTTTCGCCTCCGACCAGCCCGAGGGCCAGATCGTCACCGCCCGCATCACGGGCCACTCAACCACGCAACTCAGCGCGTGATCCGACACGCCGGGCACCGCTCCTGGCGTCTTTGTTCCGAAAATATCCCCGCCGGAGGCTCTGATCACGCCGCCAGGTTCACCGGTTCGGATATGGGCCGCAGGGCAGGGTTTGACCCCGCCTTCCCCCCTCTCAGGCCGCCAGCGCCGCCCGTGTCCTGCCGATCATCAGCGCGGCCTCTGCCGCCTCTCGCCCCTTCTGGATGAAATGCGCCTTGTAGATGTCGACGTGATGCGCCGTCTCCTGGAACTGGTGCGGCGTCAGCGAGACTGACAGGACCGGCACGCCGCTATCCATCCCGGCCCGCATCAGCCCGTCGACCACGGCCTGCGCCACGAAATCGTGCCGGTAGATGCCGCCATTGACGACCAGCGCGGCGCAGGCGATGGCCGCGTAGCGCCCCGTCATGGCCAGGTCGCGCGCCAGAAGGGGCATTTCAAAGGCGCCGGGCACGTCGAACACGTCGACATGGTCGGCGGGGATAAGCTCGGTGAAGCCCGCCAGCGCCTGATCGACGATCCCGGCATGCCAATTGGCTTTCACGAACGCATATCGGGTGGGTGTCATGGTGATCTCCTTCTGGTTCGACACAAATCCACCCAAGGCGATCACGGACGCAGACGCCGCCCCGAACAAGGGGCAGGCTGCGCACGTTCTCTTTCATCCGGACTGTCACCGTCGGCCCCGGCCTCTCACCGGGTCTGCTGACCCCTTGCGCGGTGCAAGGGCGCTCGCGGGCTCATCGGTTGACCCGATATACCGCCGGTGGGGAATTGCACCCCGCCCTGAGAACGGGACTAGCTTTTGCAGAGCTTGCCGCGCTAGGCAAGCCTTCTGACGTTGAAGGAGCGCGCCCGATGCACCCCAACCCCACATTCCGAGCCGAGCCGCGCGCCCGCAATATCGGCTTCGCGCGCGAGCGCGGCTTTGGCACGCTGATCCTCAACGCCGATCCCGCGCCGCTGGTCTCTCACGTGCCCTTCGTGCTGGACGAAGCGGGCGCGGTGGCGGAGCTTCACCTCGTCCGCTCCAATCCCATCTCACGCGCAGTCAACGCCCCCACCCCTGCCGTCATCGCCGTCACGGGCCCCGATGGCTATATCTCGCCCGACTGGTATGGCGCGCCCGACCAGGTGCCGACCTGGAACTATGTCGCGGTGCATCTGCGGGGCACCCTCGTGCCGTTGGAGGCAGCGCAGTTGCGCGGCGCGCTCGCCCGGCTCAGCGCCCATTTCGAAGCGCAGCTCTTGCCGAAACAGCCCTGGACCGCCGACAAGATGACCCCCGGCGCGCTTATCCGCATGATGCGGATGATCCGGCCTTTCCGCTTCGACGTCGATCAGATCGACGGAACCTGGAAACTTGGCCAGAACAAGGAGGGCGCGGTGCGCGACGCGGCTGCCGATCACCTTGCCTCAAGCCCGATTGGGCAAGAAACCGCCCTTTTGGCCGCCCTGATGCGGGGGGCCGGGGTGAAGCATTAGACATGTGGCCTGCCCGTGCCTACCTTTGATGGCAAAGAAAGCAGGAGGTGCCCCATGCCCGTTCCCATCATGCCCATCGCCGGTCTCGCCCTGAAATACGGCTCCATCGCGCTGGCCGGATACGCCATCGCGCACGCCACCTCACATGGTCGGCTGGACCAGCGGGTCGAGGATCTGATGGATGAAACGCCCGAGGGGCTGACCATGCGCACCGATGACGGACAGGTCAATTCGACCTGGCGCTGGCGCAGGGCCTACCGCTTGGGCAATGGCCGGGGTGTTGCCATCGACGCGACCGCCTGGACCCGGCTGAAACTGCGCCGGATCGGCTGACATCCGGGACGGGGCGCAGTCCCGTATGCTCGTCTCTGGCACGCCGACAACTTCTCATGATGGGGGAGCATGCCCAATGCGACACTCCCTGTTTCTATTGAGCCCGATCACGGGCCGACGGGTCCGCGATGCAACTTGGGGCTTGTATCCATGGGCGCTACAGGTGGAGATTGCCGCCACAGCCCCAAACCATCCGAAATCGAGCCCCTGCCATGATCACCCTTCTCTCATCCAGCGCGTCGCCCTTCGTGCGCATCATCCGCGTGTTGCTTCAGGAAACCGGCCAGGCAGACGTGGAGGAGATCTTCGTCACCACCACGCCGATGGCGACCGACACCACCCTCGCCGCCGCCAACCCGGTGGGCAAGATCCCCGCGCTGCTGCGCGACGATGGCCCGGCGATCTATGACAGCCGCGTCATCGCCCGCTACCTGAACGCCCGTGCAAATGCCGCGTTCTACCCCGATGCCAGCATCTGGGAGACGCTGACACTGGAGGCCACCGCGCATGGCATCATGGAGGCCGCCGTGATCTCGGTCTACGAGAAGCGCCTGCGCCCTGAGGAAAACTGGTATCAGCCCTGGATGGACGCGCAGTGGGACAAGATCGCCCGCGCGCTGGATGCGGTCGAGGCGCGTTGGATGAGCCACCTGGCCGGACCGATGGACATGGGCCATATCGCCATGGGCTGCGCGCTTGGCTATCTGGATTTCCGCCACCCGGACAAGGCGTGGCGCGCGGGCCGGGACGCTCTCGCCGGATGGGAGGCCGGATTCGCGCAGCGCCCCGCGATGCAGGCCACCGCGCCAAAGGCATGATCATCCGCACCGCGACGACCCGGGCCGAGCGCGAGATGTGCTTTGCCCTGCGCCGCGCCGTCTTCATGGGCGAACAGGGCGTCAGCGAAGCCGAGGAATGGGACGGGCTGGAGGATGACTGCCACCACATCCTTGCGCTGCAGGACGGACAGCCCGTGGGCACCGCCCGCCTGCGCCCGCTTGGCGACACGGTCAAGGTGCAGCGGGTGGCGGTGATCGCGTCGCATCGCGGCACCGGCTTGGGGCATCGCATCATGGCCCACGCGCTGGACCTTGCCCGGCAGATGGGCAGCGCCCGCGTCACGCTGGAGGCGCAGACCCACGCGATCGGCTTCTACGAGGCGATCGGGTTCGCCGCCCATGGGCCAGAGTTCGACGACGCGGGCATCGCGCACCGCAAGATGGAGATGCGCCTGCGCTGATTCCCCCGCGCGGCTCGCGTGAGCCGGGATTGCGCCCCGTGGTTTCAACCCTCAGGCGTGCGTTTCGCCCCCTACTGCGACAATTCGGGCGGAATTCGGGCGGTCTGTGCGCGTTTGTCCGCTGGACGCGGGCGTGTCGCAGCTTATAAAAGGCCCTAGATCGGCTGCGTTTATCGCGGCCTCGCTAGGTTTTTCGGCCCACCAATCCCGGGCCCGATGTTGAGGGAGACGCTTTCGGTGTCAAACGCAGAAGATCATCCCAGCACCCGCCGCGACTTTCTTTACTACGCCACTGGTGGCGTGGGTGTGGTCGCCACCGGTGCTGCCGTCTGGCCGCTGGTCAATCAGATGAACCCGTCCGCCGATGTGCAGGCCGCCTCGACGCTGCGCGTCGATGTCGGTGACCTGTCGCCGGGGACGCAATTGACTGTCCTCTTCCTGGGCAAGCCTATCTTCATCCGTCGCCGCACCGAGGAAGAAATCACCGTAGCGCGCGCCGTGGACCTGTCGGACCTTCCCGATACCGAATCGCGCAACGTCAATGCCGCCACCGGGGCCGACGCCTCGGACTCGAACCGCACGCTCGCCCCCTTCGAGGGCGAGGATGCCGGCGAATGGCTGGTGATGTGGGGCGTCTGCACCCATCTGGGCTGCGTCCCCCTGGGAGAGGCGGGCAATTTCGATGGCTGGTTCTGTCCCTGTCACGGATCGCATTACGACACGGCGGGCCGCATCCGCCAGGGACCCGCACCCGAGAACCTGCACGTTCCCAATGCGGCATTCATCGACGCCAGCACCATTCTTCTGGGCTAAGGGAGCAGAACATGTCGGGCATTCCCCACGACCATTACGAACCGAAGTCCAATGGCGCAAAGTGGCTTGAACGCCGCTTGCCGGTCATCGGCCTTCTCTATGACACGCTGTTCATCCCCACGCCGAAGAACCTCAACTGGATGTGGATCTGGGGCATCGTGCTGGCCTTCTGCCTGGTCTTGCAGATCGTCACCGGTGTCATCCTGGTGATGCACTACACCCCGCATGTCGATCTGGCCTTCGCCTCGATCGAACACATCATGCGCAACGTGAACAGCGGGTGGGCCATTCGCTATATCCACATGAACGGCGCGTCGCTGTTCTTCATCGCGGTCTACCTGCACATCTTCCGCGGCCTCTACTACGGCTCCTACAAGGCCCCGCGTGAGGTGACGTGGATCATCGGCATGCTGATCTACCTGCTCATGATGGCGACCGGCTTCCTGGGCTACGTTCTGCCCTGGGGCCAGATGTCGTTCTGGGGCGCCACCGTGATCACCGGCCTCTTCGGCGCGATCCCCTTCGTCGGCGAGGCGATCCAGACCTGGCTGCTTGGCGGGCCGTCGGTGGACAACGCTACGCTCAACCGCTTCCTGTCGCTGCACTACCTCTTGCCCTTCGTCATTGCCGGACTGGTCGTGGTGCATATCTGGGCCTTCCACACCACCGGCAACAACAACCCCACGGGTGTTGAAGTGCGCCGCTCCTCCCGCAAGGAGGCCGATGCCGACACGCTGCCGTTCTGGCCCTACTTCGTGATCAAGGATGTCTTCGCGCTGGCCGTGGTGCTGGTGGCCTTCTTCGCGGTTGTCGGCTTCATGCCGAACTACCTTGGCCACCCCGACAACTACATCGAGGCCAACCCGCTCTCGACGCCCGCGGCGATTGTGCCGGAATGGTATTACCTGCCCTTCTACGCAATCCTGCGCGCCTTCGATTCCGAGGTCTGGGTGGTCATCGCGGCCAACTGGCTGACCGGCGGTATCGTCGATGCCAAGTTCTTCGGCGTCATCGCCATGTTCGGGGCCATCGCCGTGATGGCGCTGGTGCCGTGGCTGGATACCTCCAGCGTGCGCTCGGGCCGCTATCGCCCGATGTTCAAATGGTGGTTCTGGCTGCTTGCGATCGACTTCATGGTGCTGATGTGGGCGGGCGCAATGCCGGCCGAGGGGATCTATCCCTACATCGCCCTGATCGGCTCGGCCTATTGGTTCGCCTATTTCCTGGTGATCCTGCCGCTTCTGGGCATCTTCGAGAAACCGCTGCCGACACCCGCCACCATCGAAGAGGACTTCGATGCGCATTACGGCAAGCCGGACGCGGATGGCGACACCGTCACCTCCCCGGCCGAGTGATAGAAAAGGACATGCACGCAATGTTTAAGAAACTTGCCCTGACCACACTCACCGCCCTGACGCTTTCGGGTGGGGCAGCACTTGCCGCAGTCGTGGAAGGTGAAGTCACCAATTACAGCTTCTCCTTCGAGGGGCCGTTCGGAGCCTATGACCAGAACCAGCTGCAACGCGGGCTTCAGGTCTTTACCGAGGTCTGCTCGGCCTGCCACGGGCTGCGCTACGTGCCGATCCGCTCGCTTTCTGACGAAGGCGGCCCCGGCATCTCCGAGGACCAGGTCCGCGCCTATATCGAACAGAACTTCATCGAGGTCTGGGACGAGGATCTGCGCGACTACCGCCCGGCCACCCCGAACGACAACTTCCCGGACATTGACAGTGCCGGCGCGCCGGACCTGTCGCTGATGGCCAAGGCACGGGCCGGGTTCAGCGGCCCCTACGGCCTGGGAATCAACCAGTTCCTCTTCGGCATGGGCGGCCCGGAATACATCACCTCGCTGCTCACCGGCTATAACGGGAATGACGAAGAGGTCGCGGGCATCTACCTCTACGGCAACGACGTCTTTCCCGGCGGGTTGCTGTCGATGTCGCCGCCGCTTTTTGACGGTCTGGTCGAATTCAACGACGGCTCGCCCAATGACGCGGAAAGCATGGCCGAGGATGTCGCCGCCTTCCTGATGTGGACCGCCGAGCCGCAGATGATGGCCCGCAAGAAGATGGGCTTTACCGCCGTGCTGCTTCTGGGTCTGCTGGCGGTGCTGCTCTACCTGACCAACAAGCGTCTCTGGGCACCGATCAAGCGTCGGGCCAAGGAAAACTGAAGCCTTCGCTTCAGGACAGAAACTGAAAACGCGCTCCGATCCGGGGCGCGTTTTTCGTCTTGAGGGTCACATCCAGGGCCGCAGGATTTCGGGCGGGTCGCGCAGCACATCCGCCATCGCGCCCTGCAGCGCCACCTGCCCGCCTTCCAGCAACAGCAGATGCGAACACAACCGCTCCGCATCGCGCAGGTCGTGGCTGACCATGACCAGCGTCAACCCGGTATCGGCGCACAGCTCGCCCATCAGCGCAAGCATCTCGGCCCGCAATCCGGGGTCGAGCGCGGCGAAGGGCTCATCCAGCAGGGCCAGCGGCTTGCCCCTCAGCAGCATCCGCGCCAGCGCCACGCGCGAGCGCTGCCCGCCCGACAGATCGCCCGGCTTGCGCGCCGCCATCTCGGCCAGCCCGACACGGGCCAACGCCTCGTGAACACGCGCCCGCGTCCCTTCGTCCAGACGCAAATCGGTGCGCAGTCCGAGAGCCACATTGTCGAAGGCGCTGAGATGCGGAAACAGGTTTCCCTCCTGAAAGAGGATGCTCAACGGGCGTTTCGGGGCAGGTGTCCGGGTCACGTCCACGCCATCCACGATCACGCGGCCCCGATCCAGCGTCAGGAACCCGGCAATGGCGCTCAGCAAGGTCGACTTGCCGCTGCCCGACGCGCCCAGAACGGCCAGCCGGTCGCCCTTTGCAACCTCGAAATCGGCCTCCAGCGTGAAATCGTCGAAGCGCAGCAGCCCCTGTTCAAACCGCAGCATTCACGCGCCCTCCCCTGTCGAAGATCCAGAATATCGCGAGGCTCAACACCAGGAGCAGCAGCGCCGCCCCCTGCGCATCGTCGGTGCGGTACGATCCCATCAACCGATACATCTCCAACGGCAACGTACCCTGTTGCGGCGCCGCGAAGAGCGTGATCACCCCAAGATCGCCCATCGACAACGCGGCGGCCAATCCGGCACCGAAGCCAAGCGGGCGGCGCAGGCGGGGCAGCAGGACATGGCGCAGGTAGTTCGGACCGGAGAGGCCAAGCGACAGCGCCAGCCGCCCATATCCAGCCTCGGCCTGCTCCACCGCAGGCACCAGTGCCCGCAGCAGGAAAGGCAGCGCCGCCAGCGCATTGACCAGGCCCGTCACCGGCAGCGCCATATCCGTCGGCCCTGCAATGGGGCGCAGGATCAGGAACAGCCCGGTGCCGATCACCAGCGGCGAGACGGCGATGGACAGCGCGCCGATGGTCTCCAAGAGCCCCCGCGCCCGGCCCCGCCCGATCAGCAACGCCATCGGCAGGGCCATCCCCACGGCAACGCTGGCCGTCACCAGCGACAAGGCGATGGAGCGCAGCGCCGCGACCCAGATCGACGGCGGCATCGTGGCAATCGCCCCCGCCCCGCGCAGCACGACGGCCATCAGCGGCAGCAACAGGAACAACGCGGCGGCGGTGATGAACGCGCCATCCAGCAGGCGCGCGGCGCGGCTCTGCCCATCCCAGCGTTCCACCGGCTGATCGAGGCCGGTGCCAATCGCATTGGGCGTCGCAACCCAGAGGACGAAGACGCCCGCTATCACGCAGATCGCCACCTGCACCACCCCAAGCAGCGCCGCACGTCCGAGGTCGAAATCGAACAGAAACGCCTGGTAGATCGCCAGTTCCACCGTCGTGGCACGCGGCCCCCCGCCAAGCGTCAGCGCGACCGCGAAGGACGTGGTGCAAATGAGGAAGATCACCAGGAACGCACCCGGCAGGACATTGCGCAGCATCGGGCGCTCCATGTGCCGCGCGATGTCGCGCGAGGAAAACCCAAGCGTCGCGGCCAGGCGGAAACGCTCCACCGGGATCGCCAGCCAGCCCTGCAGGATCAGCCGCACCGCCAGCGGCAGGTTGAAGAAGACATGCGCCAGCACGACACCGTGCAGCCCGTAGATCTCCACCCCCGGCAGGCCGAAAAGGCGCAGGATCTCGCTGAGCGCACCCTGCCGCCCGAAAACGGTCAGCAGTCCCAGGACCGCGACGATCACCGGCAGGATGAAGGGCGCGCCCATAAGCGCGATCAAGGCGCTGCGGCCCCGGAAGTTCCGCCGCGCCAGCGCGCGGGCAACGGGAATGGCAAGCCCGACGCTGAACAGCGCCGACAGGAACGCCTGCCCCACGGTGAAGCGCACCGCCGCCCAATCGGCAGGCCCAAGCCCCGATGACGCATCGGCGCGCAACATCACCGCGCCAAGCGGCACGGCAATCACGGTCAGGACGAGGGCCGCGACAGCCGCCCCCACCCAGGCCGAGATCCCTACTGGCTGAGCGCTGCGCGCCATTCTTCCAATGCTTCATCGCGCAGGGCGGCAGCCTCTTCCGGCGTAAAAATCAGCCCCGGTTGCGGCTGGATCAGCGTGTCGAACCCCTCAGGCAGGTCCGACGCGGGCAGGGCGGCGGGGTACATCCAGTTGGTCGTGGGGATGACGGATTGGAACGCGGGGGTCAGCATGAAGGCCAGGAAGTCGCGCGCAAGGTCCGCATGGTCCGAGCCTTCGACCATGCCCGCCACCTCGATCTGGAGGTAATGGCCCGCGTCGAACAGCGCCGCGGTGCGGGTGTCATCCTCCTCGGCGATCAGGTGATAGGCGGGCGAGGTGGTGTAGGACAGGACCATATCGGCCTCGCCCTCCAGGAACAGCCCGTAAGCCTCGGACCAGCCCGGCGTGACGGTGACGATATTGTCGGCCAGCGCCTCCCAGACGGCTTCCGCCGCATCGCCGTAAACATATTTCACCCACATCAACAGCCCCAGGCCAGGGGTAGAGGAGCGCGGGTCCTGAATCACGATACGCGCATCGCTTTCGGCCAGCTCGGTAAAACTGGTCGGCACATTCTGCATGTCGGTGTCGTGGACGAAGGCGAAATAGCCCCAGTCGAAGGGCAGGAACTGGTCGTCCTGCCACGCCACCGGCAGGGTCAGGTTTGAGGCGTCCACCCCGTGATCGGCAAAAAGGCCGGTCTCGCGCGCGGCGGCAATCAGGTTGGTATCGAGGCCAAGCACGATATCGGCATCGGTGCTGTCGCCCTCCAGCCGCAGCCGCGCCAGCAACGAGGCCCCGTCGCCCGCGCCGACGAATTGCAGGTCGCAGCCGCAGGTTTCCTCGAACGCGGCTTCGACCGCCGGGCCGGGGCCCCAATCTGAGGTGAAACTGTCATAGGTGTAGATCGTCAAGACGGGTGTATCCGCGCTGGCCATGCCAGCCGCAAGGATCAATCCCGAGGCGATGAGGGGCGTTTTCATGGTCACTTTGCCTTTCATTGCGACGGGCGAAGTGAGGTGTTGAGAGCATCCCAGACCTTCCCTCCGCCGGTCCTAACCGGTTCAGGTTCAACGGGTCCGCTGAAGCAGCATCTCAGGCCTTCCGGCCCCCCCGAGGTATCCCTGCACCTAATCCCTGCGCCCGCGCTTGGCAAGGGATGGGCTTGGCATCGGGCCTGCGGCGCGCTACCCCCTTGGCCGAACAACCAAGGATCGCGCGCCGATGTCGATGAACAGCTATGGCCACCTCTTCCGCGTCACCACCTGGGGCGAAAGCCACGGGCCCGCATTGGGTGCAACAGTGGATGGCAGCCCGCCGGGGGTTCGCATCGATGCGGCGATGCTGCAGCACTGGCTGGACAAGCGCAAACCGGGGCAGAACAGATATACCACGCAGCGGCGCGAACCCGACCAGGTGGAAATCCTCTCGGGCACCTATGAGGGGCAGACCACCGGCACACCGATCCAGTTGATGATCCGCAACACCGATCAGCGATCCAAGGATTACGGTGACATTGCCGAGAAATTCCGCCCCGGCCATGCCGACATCACCTATTGGCAGAAATACGGCATCCGCGATCCGCGCGGCGGCGGGCGCTCCAGCGCGCGCGAAACGGCGGCGCGGGTGGCGGCGGGCGGCATCGCGCGGGCGGCGCTCGATACACTGGCGCCGGGGCTGAAGATCACCGGCTACATGGTGCAGATGGGGCCGCACGGCATCGACCGCGGCAATTTCGACTGGAACCAGATCGAACAGAACCCATTCTGGACGCCCGACGCCATGGCCGCCGAGACC
This sequence comes from Alterinioella sp. B-7, assembly GCF_056857775.1. Lineage (NCBI taxonomy): Bacteria > Pseudomonadati > Pseudomonadota > Alphaproteobacteria > Rhodobacterales > Paracoccaceae > Alterinioella > Alterinioella sp. B-7. The sequence goes on along the minus strand of NZ_JBSXNT010000039.1, from coordinate 485,246 downwards.
TGGGCGGCATACCTTGACGAGTTGCGCAAATCCGGCGACAGCGTCGGCGCGATCATCGAAGTGACGGCGCGCGGCGTGCCTGCGGGCCTCGGCGCGCCGGTCTATGCCAAGCTGGACACCGACCTTGCCGCTGCGATGATGAGCATCAATGCCGTCAAGGGCGTCGAGATCGGCGAGGGCATGGGCGCCGCGACCCTGACCGGATCAGCCAATGCCGATGAAATCGCGATGGGGCCGGATGGCCCGGTCTACAACTCCAACCACGCGGGCGGCATTCTGGGCGGGATCTCCACCGGGCAGGATGTGGTGGTGCGCTTCGCGGTCAAGCCGACCTCGTCCATTCTGACGCCGCGCAAGACCATCACCAAGTCGGGCGAAGCCGCCGAAATCGTTACCAAGGGCCGTCACGACCCCTGCGTCGGCATCCGCGCGGTGCCCGTGGGCGAGGCGATGATGGCCGCCGTGATCCTCGATCACCTGCTGCTGCATCGCGGTCAGATTGGGGCAAATCGCGGGCAAATCGGCTGATTTCTTTCCTAATTTAACCATGATTCCCGTTTATTGATCCTTGTCGGGGGACAATATACGGGACCGGAACCATGCTTCTGACCGACTTCATCCGCTCTGAATCGGGCGCTGTCACGACCGATTACGTCGTGCTGTCCGCCGCCATGGTCGGCTCGGGCCTCGCCGCGGTCAATTCCAGCGCCGTCGGTGTCGAGAATATCGCCGGTGACATCGAAGCCGCCCTGCGCGGCAATATCGTCAATACAAGCTTTGCCCGCCAGACCTATTTCGACGATTTCGAGAACTCCGCCGGGTTCTGGGTCGGGGGCCAGGTCGATGGCAGCGAGGACGCCTTCGGCGGCATCCTCGGCCCCTATGGCGGGTCGAACGGCGAAGAAATGGTGACGCGCACCTACGACCTGCTCTCGGGATATGACAGCGCCGTGGTCGAGTTCGACATGCACGCCATCGACAGTTGGGACAGCGAGGAATTCATCCTCTTCATCGACGGCAACCCGATCAGCGCCCACAACTTCGACTATCGCACCAGCGGCACGACCGGGTCATGGGTGACGAGCGATGGCAACTATTCCGTGACCCTGACACCGAACGGGACACGCGGAAACTCCGGCTATAACAACGGCTGGACCGATCAGAGTTTCTCGGTCCGGGTCGAGGTCACGAATCCCGGCCCGTCGATGAGCGTCGGTTTCGGGTCAACCCTCGACCAAGATGTCGGCGATGAAAGCTGGGGCGTGGACAATGTCCAGGTCACATCGACCAACGATCCCGGCAGCGTCTGACACGCCACTCTGCCCCCTGATCCATCAGCCCCTGGAGATCGCCCCGATCGGTGGCGCAGCAATCGCTCGTCCTCACCTGACACCTGCGTTGCCCACCCGCGCCAACTGCACCGCCAGGATACCGCCTGCGATGATCCCCACGCCCAGGATGTCGGCGCCGGTCAGCGCCTCGCCCAGGACCAGCGCGGCGATGGCGACGCCGAAGAACGGGTTCAGGAAATGGAACGTCGCGGCGCGGGTCGCGCCGATGCGGCTGACCAGAACGAACCAGATGAGCGTCGCCAGCAGCCCCGGCGCAAAGACCGTGTAGGTGAAGGCCACGCCAAGTTGCCAGGACCAGGTGACCTCCCATGTCTCCAGCACCAGCGCAAAGGGCAAGAGCGCCGCGCTGCCGACCAGCATCTGCAACCCCACAACCATCAGCACGCTGCCGCCCCCGGTCGACGCCCCGCGCACCGACAGCGTTGCCACCGCCAGCGCCAGCGCCCCGATGAGGCAGAGCGCCACGCCGGTCGCATCGACCCCGCCAGACAGCCGCTGCGCCATGATCAGCGCCACACCGCCGAAACCGGCAAAGAGGCCCAGGACACCGATGGCAGGCAGGCGCTCGCGGAAGACGGCCCAGTTGGCGGCGGCCACGATCAACGGCATGGAGGAGGCGATGATCGCCGCCAGCCCCGCCTCGATCCACTGCATGGCGACGAAGTTCAGGCCCAGATAAAGCGCGTTCTGGCAGACCCCGAAGATGATCACGGCGCGCCATTGTGCCCGGCTGAGGGACCAACTGTGGCCGAGCGCGCGCGCCAGCACCACGCCGATCCCGCCCGAGATCGCAAAGCGCACTGCCAGCGAGGCCAGCGGCGGCGCGGCCTCGACGATGATCCGGGCCGAGGTGAAGGCCGAGGACCAGATAAGCGCGAAGAGCAATCCCATCGCAATGGCGCGCAGATCCATGGTTCTTCCATCCAAAGCAAAAGGGCCGCCCGATGGACGACCCTTCGCATGTTCTTGACGGGGAAGGCAATCAGCCGTTGACGCTGTCCTTCAGCGCCTTGGCGATCGTCACTTTCACCACCTTGTCGGCGTCCTTCTTGATCTGCTCGCCCGTTGCGGGGTTGCGGACCATACGTTCGGGCCGCTCGCGGCAATAGACCTTGCCGATGCCCGGAAGGGTCACCGCGCCGCCATTGGCGACCTCCTTGCTGACAACCGAGGATACGGCGTCCAGCGCGGCGGCGGCCGCTTTCTTGTCGCTTCCCATCTCATCTGCCAGAGCGGCCACGAGTTGGGTCTTGGTCATGGGTTTCTGTGCCATGTTTGTTTTCTCCTAAACTGCCCGAACCCATGGGGCTCGTTGGCAAGACGGTAACCGAATGTAGGGGGGGCACACAACGATTAGTGTGCCGAAAACCCAAGAAAACAGCGTTTTTTGTGGCTTTTTGCCCATTCAGAGGAACGCTGTCTCCTCGAAACTGCGCAATTTCCGGCTGTGGAGCCGTTCCAGGGGCATTTCCCGCAACGCCTCCATCGCGCGGATTCCGATCAGAAGATGCCGCGAAACCTGCGTTTTGTAGAACGAACTGGCCATGCCAGGCAGCTTCAATTCGCCATGCAGGGGCTTGTCCGAGACGCACAGAAGCGTGCCATAGGGCACCCGGAACCGGAACCCGTTGGCGGCGATGGTGGCGCTTTCCATATCCAGCGCGATGGCGCGGGACTGGCTCAGCCGTTGCACCGGGCCGGACTGGTCGCGCAATTCCCAGTTGCGGTTGTCGATGGTGGCCACCGTGCCGGTGCGCATGATGCGCTTGAGGTCGAAGCCCTCGAACTCGCTGACCGCCTCGACCGCGTGTTCCAGCGCGATCTGCACCTCGGCCAGCGCCGGGATCGGCACCCAGACCGGCAGGTCGTCGTCCAGCACGTGATCCTCGCGCAGATAGGCATGGGCCAGCACGTAATCGCCAAGGCTCTGCGAATTGCGCAGGCCCGCGCAATGGCCGACCATCAGCCAGACATGCGGGCGCAACACGGCGATATGGTCGGTCGCGGTCTTCGCATTCGACGGGCCGACGCCGATATTGACCAGGGTGATGCCCGCCCCGCCCTCGCGCACGAGGTGAAAGGTCGGCATTTGCGGCAGCTTGGCCAGCTCATGCAACGCCGCGTCGGGATCGGTGATCACCTGGTTGCCGGGGCCAACCAGCGCGGTGTAGCCGCTGGCCGCGTCGCGCAGCACCTCGCGCGCATAGGCGACGAACTCGTCGACATAGAACTGGTAGTTGGTGAACAGCACATGGTTCTGGAAATGCTCGGGCGCGGTGGCGGTGTAATGCGACAGCCGCGCCAGCGAATAGTCGATGCGCTGCGCGGTGAAGGGGGCCAGCGGGCCCGATCCGTCCTCGTTGTGAAAGCCGTAGCCATTGACGATCCGGTCATTCGTGGTGCTGAGATCGGGCACGTCGAACACGTCGCGCAGCGGAAAGCGCATCGCGCCTTCCTGCGGGATCTGGATATCGGCATCGTCCAGCACCGCGAAATGCACCGGGATCGGCGTGGTCGATTGCCCGATCCCGATGGGCACGCTGTGATTGTCGAGCAGAAGCTGGATCTGCTGCGTCAGGTAATGCTTGAACAGGTCGGGCCGGGTGACCGTGGTGGCATAGGTGCCGGGCTCGGACACATGGCCGAAGGACAGGCGGCTGTCGACCTGGCCGAAGCTGGTCGTGGTGATCCGGATCTCGGGATAGAAGGCGCGGAATCGGCAATCGGGCATTTCGCCGCCGACAACGGCGTTGAATTTCTGCGCCAGGAACGCCGTCGCATGGGCATAGCACTCCTGCAGATAGGCCACCGCCTCGCGCGCATCGGTAAAGACCCTCGGTTCGGCCTTGGGCGGGCTTTGGATCGGCAAGTGTCGCGAATGCAGGGTCATGCAGGTTCCTCTGCGAAAAGGGAGGTGAGTTGAAATGTGCTGACATCGACCAGCCCCAGGTCCGAGATACGGAGCGCCGGGATCACCGGCAGGGCCAGAAGCGAATGCTGCATATAGGCATTGTTGAGCCTGCAACCAGAGGCGGCCATCGCGGCGACCAGCCTGTCGGCCTTGGCGGCGACCTCGTGGGCGGGGCTGTCGGACATCAATCCGGCGATGGGAAGTTCGACCAGCGCCTGTTCCTCTGCGTCCTTGTAAAAGGTGACACCGCCGCCGACCTCACCCAACCGCATCGCGGCCAGCGCCATGTTTTCGCGGTCGGTGCCGACGACGATCATGTGGTGGCTGTCATGCGCCACGGTCGAGGCCATGGCCATCCGGCCCTCGTAGTTGAAGCCCGAGACGAAGGCATTGACCACGCCGCCTGTCGCGCGGTGGCGTTCCACCAGCGCAATCTGGCAGGTGCCACCCTCGCCCTCGACCAGCCCGTCGATCACCGGCAGTTCTTTGACCAGCGCCTCGGTCGGGGCCTGGTTCTCGACCACGCCGATTACTCTGACGCGGGCCGAATTGGCCCCTTCGGGGGCTTCGATCTCGAAATCCGCGGCGGTCAATTCCTTGCCCAGATGCACCGTCTGGCGGGCGTCCTCGGGCCAGTCGAGATGCGGGCAATCGGCCAGCATCCGGCCCTCCTGGGCTATCATCACCCCGCGCGCGAAGACCTGCTCGATCGGCAGGGCCGCCAGGTCAGATGTCAGGATCATGTCGGCCCGCCGCCCCGGCGCGATCGAGCCAAGCTCGCGTTCCAGCCCGAAATGCGTGGCGGTGTTGATCGTGCACATCTGAAGCGCGACCATCGGGTCGCAACCGCACTCAATCGCGTGGCGCAGCACCCGGTTCATGTGGCCATCGTTCACCAGCGTGCCGGAATGGCAATCATCGGTGCAGAGGATGAAGTTGCGCGGGTCCAGCCCTTTTTCCGTCACTGCCGTGATCTGGCTTTCGACATCATACCAGGCCGATCCCAGCCGCATCATCGAGCGCATGCCCTGCCGCGCGCGGTCGATGGAATCGTTCTCCCGCGTGCCTTCGTGATCATCCGCAGGCCCGCCCGCCGCATAGGCGTGGAAGGCCGGGCCACGGTCGGGGCTGGCGTAATGCCCGCCCACGGTTTTGCCTGCGCGCATCGTCTCGGCCATCTCGGCCAGCATCTGGGGGTCGCCATTCACCACGCCCGGAAAATTCATCATCTCACCCAGGCCGATGATACCGGGCCAGGTCATCGCCTCGGCCACATCCTCGGCGCTGATCTCGTAGCCTGTCGTCTCCAGCCCCGGCGCGGACGGCGCGCAGGAGGGCATCTGCGTGTAGATGTTCACGGGCTGCATCAGCGCCTCGTCATGCATCAGCCGCACGCCGCGCAGGCCGAGCACATTGGCGATCTCATGCGGGTCGGTGAACATGGTGGTGGTGCCGTGGGGCGCAACCGCGCGGGCAAATTCGGCGGGCGTCAGCATGCCCGATTCAATGTGCATATGCCCGTCGCAAAGACCGGGGATCAGGTAGCGGCCCTTGGCGTCAATGACCTCTGTGCCATCCCCGATGCAGTGCCCCGCATCCGGCCCGACATAGGCGAAGCGGCCCGCGATCACCGCCACCTCCCAGCCGTCCAGCACCTCGCGGCTCTGCACATTGGCAAGCCTCGTGTTCCGGATCACCAGATCGGCGGGTTTGCGTCCGGCCGCGACGGCGACCAGATCGGCGACGCAGTCGGCCCATGTGTTGATTTCAGTCACTTTTTCCATGCCCAAGCGTGACACCGGTTTTTTGCGGCTTCAAGCGACATTTTCATGACAGCAGACGGCGCGCAGGATTAGGGGTTTCGCAGGTGCCTCCGACAGAGGTATTTTGACGAAGACGATGGGCAGGAGGGGCAGATTGGCCCGGAAGAGGAAGACAAAGCGGCGGCCGCTGTGGCGGCGCGCGCTGCGGCTGGTGACGCGCGGCATATTGCTGGCCGCCGTGCTGGCAGTGGCGTGGATCGCGCTATATGGCGTCGTGGCCCCGCCGACCACGCCCTACATGATCAGCGAGGGGCGCAGGGTCGGCGTGACCCAGGACTGGCGACCGATGGAGGAGATCTCGGTGCATCTGGCCCGCGCCGTGGTGGCGGCGGAGGATGCGAATTTCTGCCTGCATTGGGGGTTCGACATGGACGCGATCCGCGCGGCCATCGCGGCAGGCGCGGCGCGCGGCGGATCGACCATCAGCCAGCAGACAGTCAAGAACGCCTTCCTGTGGCAGGGCCGGTCCTGGCCCCGCAAGGCGCTCGAGGCGCTGATGACCCCGGTGATGGAGACGCTCTGGAGCAAGCGCCGCGTGCTGGAGGTCTACCTCAATATCGTCGAATTCGGTGAGGGTGTTTTCGGGGCCGAGGCCGCCGCGCAGCATTTTTTCGGCATCCCCGCCGCCGATCTGAACCCGCAACAGGCCGCGCGGTTGGCCGCCGTCCTGCCCAATCCGCAGGACAGATCGGCCTCGAACCCGTCGCAATCCGTGCTGATGCGTGCGCGCTCTATCGCCGAAGGGGCGGCAACGATTGGCGCGGATGGCCGCGATGCGTGCTTTGCGCGTTGAATTTCCGGGGCATTCAGGCGAAAGAGGTTGGGCATAAGATCAAGAAGAGCAGGCCATGACCCGTCTTTACCATTTCGCCCTGTCCCCGTTCTGCCGCAAGGTCCGCCTGGTCCTGGCGGAAAAGAAGATCGACGTGGAGTTGATCGAGGAGAAGTACTGGGAGCCATCGAACGAATTCGTGCGTCGCAACCCCGCCGCCAAGGTGCCGATCCTCAAGATCGACGGGCTGCACATGAGCGAGAGCCAGGCGATCTGCGAATATCTTGAGGAAACCAACCCGACGCCCGCGCTGATGCCTGGCGATCCCAAGGGCCGGGCCGAGGTGCGCCGCCTCTGCGCCTGGTTCGACGACAAGTTCCATCACGAGGTGACGGCCAACCTGGTCTATGAACGGGTCAACAAGAAGGTGATGCGCGGCGGCTACCCCGACGGCAAATCGGTCAAGACCGGCGCGCAGAAGATCAAGTTCCACCTCGACTACATGGATTGGCTCTTGGATCATCGCCGCTGGCTTGCGGGCGACAGCCTGACGCTCGCCGATTTCGCCGCCGCGGCGCATCTGTCCTGCCTGGATTACATCTCGGACGTGGACTGGAACCGCTCGGCCATCGTCAAGGACTGGTACGCCAAGATCAAGTCGCGCCCCGCCTTCCGGTCGATCCTGGCCGATCAGGTACCGGGCTTCATCCAGCCGCCACATTACGCAAACCTGGACTTTTGACCGATCTGAAGACGCAACTGGAGGCCAAGGCCCTGGAGGAGGGCTTTGCCAAGATGCGCGTCTGCCGCCCGGATGCGATCCCGCAGGCGGCGGGGCGGCTGGCGGAGTATGTCGCCAAGGGGCGGCACGGGCAGATGGGCTGGATCGAGGCGCGCATGGGCTGGCGCGGCGATCCCACAGCCTTGTGGCCGGAGGCGCGATCGGTGGTCATGCTGGCCGAGCCCTACACGCCCGAGATCGACCCGCTGGAGCCCCTGAAAGCGCGGGATTGCGGCACGATCAGCGTTTACGCGCAGAACCGCGATTACCACGATGCCCTGAAGAAGCGGCTCAAACGGGTCGGGCGGTGGCTGCTGGAGCAGGCGCCAGGGGAAGAAATCAAGGTTTTCGTCGATACCGCCCCGGTGATGGAGAAACCGCTTGGCCAGGCGTCCGGCCTTGGCTGGCAGGGCAAGCACACCAACCTTCTGGCGCGCGACCTGGGCAACTGGTTCTTTCTGGGCAGTATTTTCACCACGTTGGAGCTGCCCGCCAATCCTGCCGAGTCTGATCATTGCGGCAATTGCACCGCCTGTCTGGATATTTGCCCCACGGATGCCTTCCCTGCGCCCTATCAACTGGATGCGCGGCGCTGTATTTCCTACCTGACCATCGAACATCACGGACCGGTGGACGAGGAACTGCGCCCCCTGATGGGCAACCGCATTTTCGGCTGCGACGATTGCCTTGCGATCTGTCCCTGGAACAAGTTCGCGGTGGAGGCGCGCGAGATGCGCTATTCAGGGCGGCCCGAGTTGCAAGGCCCGAAGCTCGCGGAACTGGCGAGGCTGGACGACGCCGCGTTCCGCACCATGTTCTCGGGCAATCCGGTCAAGCGGATCGGGCGCAACCGGTTCATCCGCAATGTGCTCTATGCAATTGGAAACAGTGGGGATTCCGGGTTGCTGGACACCGCGCAGGGACTGCTGGACGACCCCGATGACACGGTGAAGGATGCAGCCCGCTGGGCGGTGGAGAGGTTGCGATGAGCTTGATCATTTTCGGCATGGGATATTCCTGCAAGGTGCTGGTGGAAAACCACCGCGACGCCCTGCCCGCGCCGATCATCGCAACGACCCGGTCCGAAGAAAGGGCCGAAGGGTTGCGCGCGCGGGGCGTCACGCCGCGCGTCTTTCCCGGCAGCGACATGGCCAACGACCTCGCCAGGGCCACGCATCTGCTGATCAGTGCGGGGCCCGAGGACGGGGCCGATCCGGTTCTGAAACACCTGCATGACCAGATCGCGGCAGTCGCCAAGTCCTTGAAGTGGGTGGGGTATCTGTCAACCACCGGGGTTTACGGCCATCACGGCGGCGATTGGGTGGATGAAACCACGCCGCTTGATCCTGCCACCAGACGCGGGCAGGCGCGGGTGGTGACAGAGGGCCAGTGGCAGGCATTGATGCGCGACCACGGCCTGCCGCTGCATATCTTCCGCCTGCCGGGCATCTACGGCCCCGGTCGCGGGCCGTTCGAGAAGGTGCGCAATGGCACCGCGCGGCGGATCATCAAGCCGGGGCAGGTGTTCAGCCGGATCCATGTCGAGGATATTGCGCAGGCGCTTGCGGCCTCCATATCTGCCCCCAATCCCGGCGCGATCTACAATATCTGCGATGATGACCCCGCCGCGCCCGAGGATGTGATCGGCTATGCGGCGCATCTGCTCGGGCGTCCCCTGCCCCCCGCCACCCCCTTCGAGGAGGCCGACCTGTCCCCCATGGCGCGCAGTTTCTACGCCGAGAGCAAGCGGGTCAGCAACGCGCGGATGAAGCGGGAACTGGGCGTGACGCTGAAATACCCGACCTACAAGGCGGGGCTGGATGCGCTGTTTGCCGCCGAGCGGGAACAGCCGTGAGGCCCGAGGCGCGCGGATTGCCAGGCACTCACAGGGGGACGCGATACCCATCGACATCCTGCCCTGACAGGCCGGATTTCTGACAGGTTTGTCAGGGATTCTTGACAGGTTTGTCAGAAAAACCGGCGCTCACGACCGGTTCGCGGGCAGGCCCTGGCCCGTGCCGTCGCCATCGCCCGTCACCATGGTCCACCAGATCTTGCCGCTCGGCTCCTGGAAATAGGCAAAGCCCAGGTCGCGGGCGGCGGGATCGGTGATCACGTCGCGGGTATCGGGCTGCTGCATCCAGGCGGCGACGGTCTCCAACTCGGATTCGTAGGTCTCCGAGATATTCTCGCCCAGGACCCGGCCGCGATACCCCGCCCGTTCCGCCCGGTCGATGGGCGAGGATCCGTCCGAGCCGAAATGCCAGGGCCGGTTCTGCACAGACATGTCGCGTGAATGGGTGGCGGCGGCGGCGTTCAATTCGGCATTCAAGCGCATTTCGGGCACACCCGCCGCGCTGCGCAGGGCATTGACGCTGTCGAGGACGCGGAACTGGATATCGCCCGCATCGCGCGGATTGATTCGGTAGATCGTCGGCAGGGGCCGCCCGTCAGAGCCCAGCCGTGGCGCGGTGGTGGTGGCCCCGCAAGCGGCAAGCGCAGCCAATGCCGTCGTCATGATGAAGGAGCGTCGCAACATGGGGGTGACTGCCTGATCGGTGATTTGTTGCGACAAAGCCATACAGCCCGACCCGCGCCCGATCAAACACATCCGGGCAAGACAAGCCATTTCGCCGGGGTCGTGAATGGAGCGTGCAACAGGCAACTGGTATCTTGAGGATAGAGAGAAGCGGTTTTCCCAAGGCGTCGAGGTCGAGCGCCCCGAATACCGGGGATGAGCCTGGGCATCTTCGCCGGCTCCGGCGCACGCGCCTGGCCTCGGTCCGGCAATATTCCCCGCCCGCGCGGCACGCATGACACGCGCAAGATCGGGCGGCGGTCGTCAAACGGCTGTATCGGCCTTTATAATGAGCATATTGCCGCGCTGTGTGGCCTGATGCGCAACGGCACCCAAGTGTTGCTTATTTGACGACAACGCGGCGATCTTGGGGGAACGGGCCGTTTCACGCCATTGCAATCCAAGGATATTGCTGCTTAAAACGGGTCACGAGGTACAGTCTTGGGTGCCCCGCTATGCGTAATACCGCGCGAAAACTTTTGGGGCGTATCTTGGAGGATACAATGAAAAAACTCGCACTTGCAGCCGCTCTTTCCGTCGCCGCCACGTCCGCATTTGCGGGCGGCTATGTTGAGCCCGTCCTGGAACCCGTCGTCATCGTGGAAGAAACCACTTCCTCCGCTGGCGGCGTCATCGTTCCGATCCTGGCTCTGATCCTGATCGCAGCAGCAATCGCAGCTGACTGATCAGCCGGCCACGGTTATTTGGTTAGGAAAAGGCGGTCCTTTCGGGGGCCGCCTTTTTCGCGTCCGGGCCTGGGTTAATCGGTGATCCCGGCCTCGGCGGCGATCTGCGCGCGGCTTTTGCGGGCGCGTTCGGTGGCGGATTTGAGCTGCCCGCAAGCGGCCATGATATCCTCCCCGCGCGGGGTGCGGATCGGGCTGGCATAGCCCGCCTTGTAGACGATATCGGCGAATTTCTCGATCCGCTCCCAGTCCGAGCGCGCGTAAGGCGCGCCGGGCCATTCGTTGAAGGGAATCAGGTTGATCTTGGCCGGGATGCCCTTGATCAGCTGCACCAGGCGGCGCGCGTCCTCGTCCGAATCGTTCACGCCCTTGAGCATCACATACTCGAACGTGATCCTTTCGGAATTCGAGGCTTTGGGATAACTCTTGAGCGCCTCAAGAAGTTCCTTGATCGGCCACCGTTTATTTATCGGCACCAACTTGTCGCGGACCTCATCCGTGGTGGCGTGGAAGGACACCGCCAGCATGCAGCCGATCTCCTGCGCTGTCTTGGCGATCTCGGGCACGACGCCCGAGGTGCTGAGGGTGATGCGGCGGCGGCTGAGGGAGATCCCCTCGTTATCCATCGCGATCTTCATCGCGTCGCGCACATTGTCGAAATTGTAGAGCGGCTCGCCCATGCCCATCAGGACCACGTTGCTGAGCAACCGGGTCTCGTTCTTCGGCGCGCGGCCCAGTTCCGGCCATTCGCCCAGATCGTCGCGGGCGATCATGATCTGGCCGACGATCTCACCCGCCGTCAGGTTGCGCACCAGTTTCTGGGTGCCGGTATGGCAGAAGGAACAGGTCAGGGTGCAGCCCACCTGGCTGGACACGCACAAGGTGCCGCGATCGGATTCGGGGATATAGACCACCTCGACCTCGTGCCCGCCCGCGATGCGCACCAGGTATTTCCGGGTGCCATCTGCCGAGACCGTGCGGCTGACCACTTCGGGCACCTCGATGACGAAATGCTCCGCCAGTTCGGCGCGGTAGCCCTTGGCGAGGTTGGTCATCAGCGCAAAATCGCGCACGCCCTTTTCATAGATCCACTGCCAGATCTGCCCGACCCGCATTTTCGCCTGTTTCTCCGGCGTGCCGGTGGCGATCAGCGCGTCGCGCAGGGCAGGCCGCGTCAGCCCGACGATGTTCATCGGGCCTTCGGGGGCCTTGCGCGGAATGGTCAGGACATCCTGCGTGATCGGGGCGCTGGCGGACATTGGGCGGACTCCGTGTCAGATGGGATGCGGACACATATAGGCATCCGACGCCCATGGCAAACCCGGTCCGCGCGATTTATCAGGCGCCGCAGCGTTCCTCGGCATCCTCGACGGCGGCGGTGAAACCCATCAACGAGAATGTATCGACCGTCTGCGTGCCCCGGCTGGAGCGCGCGGTCAGAACCGCCTCGGCGCCGCGCTTCATCGCGGTGATGATGCGCTGGTCGTCCTGTTCGGACGCGGCCCAGGCCATTTCGCCATCGACGAAGAGCTCAAAGGTCGAGTTGCCGATCTCCAGCGTCACGGTGGACCCTTCCGCGAAAGGATAGCCGCCGGTGAACGAGACCTCGCCCATCCGGCTCTCGGAGGGCCAATAGCTGACGAAAAGCAGGATCGCGGAGCGGCGCACGGCCACCACGCGTCCTTCGCGGGTGTTCACCGTTTCACGCGGGGCGGAGACCACCCAGCATTGCGTCGGGTCGTCTTCGACAAAGACGCTCCAATCGGTTTCGGCGTTGACGCGGTTGGAGGATTCGCCCCCCCCTTCCTGCGCGATAAGCGGCGTCGACAGCATCAACGCGATACCCAGTCCCGCAACCCAGTTCTTCATATGATCCAGCCTCCAGCCGTCTCTGCCTCTGGTTGACACTCATGCCCGTTGATCAGGTCTTGCGCCTGAGGTCCACCAATCCTTAACTGCGGGGGAGAGATTAACCCGAAAAAACGCGGCTGGAAAAGCCCCGGCGGCGGAAAATCGCCGGATCGTGAAGCGCAGAGGGGGCGGAATATGGGACAGGTACAGAGTTTGGTGGAGATCTGGCGCGGTGCGATCTGCGAAAGCCAGCATCGCGGCCACGCCGTTATCTGGGATTCGGGCGGCGATATCGTGGCCTCCTGGGGCGATCCGCGGGCGGTGATCCTGCCCCGGTCGTCATGCAAGATGCTGCAAGCACTGCCGCTGGTCGAAAGCGGTGCCGCGGATGCCTTCGGGCTGGACGAGGCGCGGCTGGCCCTGTCCTGCGCCTCGCACCAGGGCGCGAAGGTGCATACGGACATGGTGCGCGCATGGTTGGATGAGTTGGGGCTGGACCCCGAGGCGGCGCTGCGCTGCGGGTCGCATGAGCCCTATGACAAGCAGACCGCGAACGACTTGATCCGCGCGGGCCAGACGCCGTGCCAGGTGCACAACAACTGCTCTGGCAAGCATTCGGGGTTCCTGACGCTGACCAGACACCTGGGCGCGGGGCCGGAATACCTGGACCTGGATCACCCGGTGCAACGGGCCGTGCTGGCCGCGGTCGAGGAGGCGACCGATGAGGACAGCCCCGGCTACGGCATCGACGGCTGCTCCGCGCCCAACCATGCCTGCACCATGACCGGGCTGGCCCGCGCCATGGCGAAGTTCTCCGCAGCGACCGGCGATGGCGATGTGCGTGACAAGGCGATGTCCCGCCTGACCCGCGCCATGGCCACGCACCCGGTCCTGGTGGCGGGCGAGGGCAAGGCCTGCACCAACCTGATGCGCGCGATGGAGGGCCGGGTCGCGGTCAAGACCGGGGCCGAAGCCGTCTTCGTCGCCATCGTGCCGGAGCGCCGGATGGGCGTCGCCGTCAAGATCGAGGATGGTGGCACCCGCGCGGCGGAGGCGGTGGTGACGCAGATCCTGGTGGGCCTCGGCGTGCTGGACGCGAACCATCCGGTGGCGGTGAAATACACGCATGGGCCGATCGTGAACCGGCGCGGCATCAACACCGGCCACATGAAGCCGGTCGAGGCGCTGGCGGGCTGGTCGCTTTAGGGTTCGTCGCGTTCATACGCATTCACGCAACGCCCTCTAACCTCTTGATGACGCATGTCCGAGAAGCTCAAAACCGGTTCCCACTTTTGAGCGACATGCTCTAACCCTCGGGCAGGACCGGCAGCACGGTGTCAGGGGCAAGGGCGGTGATCTTCTCGATGATCAGCGGTTTCTTGAGCGGCTTGGTCAGGTAGTGGTCGATCCCGGCCTCGAAGATCCGCGACTCGTCGCCATCCATCGCGTGGGCGGTCATGGCGACGATGGGCACGCGGGGCAGGCCGGTTTCCGCTTCATGGGCGCGGATGAGGCGGGCGGCCTCCAGCCCGTCCATCTCGGGCATGGAGATGTCGGTGAAGATCAGATCGGGCGGCGCGGATTTGTAGGCGGCCAGCGCCTCGGCCCCGTTACCCGTCATTTCCATCTCCAGGGTCAGCGGTTTGATCATCTTGGCGAACACAAGCTGGTTGGTCTTGTTGTCCTCGGCCGCCAATAACCGCAGCTTGCGCGGGGCGGGCGTCTGTTCGGGGATGATGAGGTCGGGCGGCGGTGCCTCCTCCTCCTCCGCCTCGCAGGCCGCGATCAGGGCCGCGCGCAGATCGGCAAGCGAAAGGCCCGCGAATATCCCGTCACAGCCCGAATCCCTGCAGCAGCGCGTCACCGGCCCGTCATGCCCCGCGGCGCGCAAGGCCGACAGCGTGGCCTTATCCCCCGCGCAAAGCAGCGCCAGGTCCACTGGCCCCTTCAGGCGCGCCGGGTCCACCACGGTCTGCACCTCGGCGCGCAGTTTCAGAAGCTGGCGTTCAAGAACCGCGCGGCTAGGCAGTTCCGGGCCGATCACGGCGATCCGCTTCAACCCCTCGGGCAGCGGCGGCACCGGCCTTGTGTCATCACCCTCGGCGCGGGCAAGCCGCAGCAGGAACCCGAAGGTGGACCCCTCGCCCGGCACCGAATCGAGCCACATCTTGCCGCCCATCAGCCGGATCAGCTTGGCCGAGATCGCCAGACCCAGCCCGGTGCCCTCATATTTGCGGTTGGCCTGATCCTCGACCTGGTTGAATTCGCCGAAGACATGCGCCTGTTTTTCCTGCGGTATGCCGATCCCGGTATCCTCGACCGCGATGCGCAGGGCGATCTGGCCATCTTCGCCCTCCTCCCCCAGCACGCGCACGGTGACATGGCCCTTCTCGGTGAATTTCACCGCGTTTCCGATCAGGTTGGTCAACACCTGCCGCACCCGCCCCCGGTCGCCGATCAGCTTTTCGGGCAGGAAGATGTCGTAATCGACGATCAATTCCAGATCGCGGCCCTGGATGGTGGGTTTGAGCAGCCGGAAGATCTCGTGGATCATCCCCTCAAGGTCGAACGCCTCCTCATGCAGCACCAGCTTGTCGGCCTCGATCTTGGAGTAATCCAGCACGTCGTTGATGATGACCAGCAGCGCCTCACCCGAGTTCTTGATCGTATCGGCATACATCCGCTGTTCTTCGTCCAGTTCGGTATCGCGCAGCAGGTCGGCCATGCCGACGACGCCGTTCATCGGCGTGCGGATCTCATGGCTCATATTCGCAAGGAAAGCCGATTTCGCCCGGTTCGCCGATTGCGCCAGGTCGCGGGCTTCGCGCAGTTCCTGCTCGCGCTCGATATCGGCGGTGATGTTGAGGGCGAGGCTGACCATGTCACCCTCGGGCGAGCGCTTGTCGACCAGCTTGACATAGCCGCCATTCCAGAGCCTGAGCGTGCGGGGCGGGATCGGGTCCTGTTCCCAGCGCCCGATCATGTCGTCGATCCAGTCATCGGGATCGGTGCCCTCGACGTCGATGATGCCTTCGTCCACCGCGATGCGCAGGATCGCCTCATAGCTGGCGCCGGGGCCGATTTCGGCAATCCCGTCAAAGACCTGGATAAAGGCGTCATTGGCCGCCACCAGCCGCCAGTCGCGGTCATAGATGGCAAAGCCGTCCTCGATGATGGCCAGCGAATCCCAGAGCCGCCGTTCGGCCCGCTGCGCGTGTTCGGTGGCCACCTCAAGATCGGCGCGCACCTTGGTGGTCTGGCCCACCAGTGCCGCGTTTTCCTGGCGCTGTTCGATGACCTGGTCCGACATCGCGTCGGCATGGGCGGCGAGGCGCTTGTTGGCCGAAAACAGCTCCTCCGATTTCTGCGCCAGGAGGCGTTCGGCGGCCAGCCGCGCGCGGCGTTCCTTTGCCAAACGGTCCTCCATTCCGGCAGGCGTCATCGGGCCCCTCTTGTCTCGCGCAGCGTCATCCGCCCGTAAACTGCCGTGAATTTGATTGAGATAGGATTAACGCCGCGGCCTTTCCGTGGACAGACCCGGGCCCGGCATGCGATGCTGAGACAAAGATTTTTGATATAGAGCGTTTCAGGTTCTCATTGAATCAGGGATCGATCTTCGCGTTCAGCCCTGAAAGGGATGAGGCAGGGAAAACCGATGCAATAGGAACCTGAAACGATCTCGCTTTTTTGAGCAGGAGGATGCGATGCGAGGGTTTCTGGCCGCGATAATCTGTCTCTTCATCTCGGGCGCGGCACTGGCGCAGCAGGCCCCGGTGGCCGAGCGATTCTATTCGTTGGCGCGCGGCGTGGACTATCCGGGCGGCGATCTGGGGCCGATCTTCGACACCAGTTTCGCGGCCTGCACCGCCGCCTGCCTGAACGACCCCGATTGCGTCGGCGCCACCTTCAACCGGGCCAGAAACGCCTGTTTCCCGAAATCCGAGATCGGGGCAAGCGAGCCTTTCGACCTGGCCGATTCGATCACCGTGCGGCAGACCGTGCCGGGGGTGCTGGACCGGCTGCCTGCCCGCGTCGCGGCGCTCGATTTCCTCTCGGAAACCGACCTGAGCCGCGCCCGCCAGCAGGCGGCTGGCCTCGCGCAGGACCACCCGGCAGAGCACTGGACTACGCAGCAATTGCTGGACGCGGCGCGCGATCAGCGCGTGGCGGGCGATCTGCGGCAGGCGATGCGCTTTACCGGCGCGGCGATCACGCTGACGGATGATCCGAACCATTGGGCCGATTACGCCCGCCTCGCGCTGGCCGTCGATACGCCCGCCAGCCGCGAGCGCCGCAACCTCGACCAGACCGCCCTGCGCGCGGCGACAAATGCCGTGCTGCGCGCGGAAGATGGCCCGCAACTTGCCCTGACGCTGGCCGTGCTGGCCGAGGCGCTGGAAGCGAATGACAGGGGCCGCGACATGATCCCGGCGCTGCGGCTTGGATTGGAAAACGCCGATATGGCGGCACTGGAGGAGGCGCTGGACAGGGCCGTGCGGCTCTATGGCTTCCGGGTGCTCTCCACCGAGGTAGAAAGCGATGCCGAGGCGCCGCGGATTTGCGCCGTGTTCTCGGAAGACCTGTCGGAAAGCGCCGATATGGGGGCGTTCCTGCAAACCACCACGTCCGGCCTGTCGGTGCAGGCCGAGGGGCGGCAGTTCTGCATCACGGGCGTTGAGCATGGGGCCCGCTACGAGGTGACGCTGCGCGCGGGCCTGCCCGCCGCCTCGGGCGAGACCCTGCGCCACCCCGCCGCCCTTGCGCTTTATGTCCGCGACCGCACCCCTGGCGTCCGCTTTCCGGGGCGTGCCTATGTGCTGCCGCGCGCGGCAAACGGGGCCCTGCCCATCGTCACGGTGAACACCGACGCGGTGGACCTGTCATTGCACGCGATCACCGACCGCAACGTCCTTCGCAGCTTGCAGGAGGATTATTTCGGCCGCCCCCTGAATGAATGGGAGATCGACCGCTTCACCACCGAACTGGCCGAGACCGTCTGGACCGGCACGGGCGACGTCACCATGCGCCTCAATGAAGATGTCACCACCAGCCTGCCGATGGGCGAGGTTCTGGCGGGGCTGGAGCCGGGTCTCTACGCGCTTGAGGCAAGGATTCCGGGGCCGGTGACGCGCGACCAGCCGCCCGCGACGCAATGGTTCCTGGTCTCGGACCTGGGGATTTCGGCAATGACGGGCGAGGATGGCGTGCATGTGATCCTGCGCGCGCTGTCCGATACCTCGGCGCTGGCGGGCACGCCGGTGCAACTGATCTCCGGCTCCAACCGCATCCTGGCGACGTTGCAGACCGACACGCAGGGCTACGTGCATTTCCCCCCTGACCTGGCCGCCGGACGGGGTTCGACCGCGCCCGCGATGGTGGCGGTGGATACCGGGCAGGATTTCGCCTTTCTGTCGCTGACCGAGGCCGAGTTCGACCTCTCCGACCGGGGCGTCGAGGGCCGTGCGCCCGCGCCTGCCATCGACGTGTTCCTGACCACCGAACGCGGGGCCTACCGCGCGGGCGAGACCATCCACGCCACCGCGCTGGCCCGCGATGGGCGGGCCGGGGCGATCACCGGCCTACCGCTGACCGCGATCCTG
The DNA here is from genome assembly GCF_056857775.1 of Alterinioella sp. B-7. Classification (NCBI taxonomy): domain Bacteria; kingdom Pseudomonadati; phylum Pseudomonadota; class Alphaproteobacteria; order Rhodobacterales; family Paracoccaceae; genus Alterinioella; species Alterinioella sp. B-7. The sequence goes on along the minus strand of NZ_JBSXNT010000039.1, from coordinate 466,892 downwards.
ACGCGCGCCGACGGGGTGGAGTATGCCCGGACCCTGCTGGAGGAGGCGGGCGCGGGCGGTTACGTCTGGGCCATGCCGCTTGGCGGCAATGTCCCGCGCGGCACCTGGCGGCTGGATGTCCACGCCGATGTGGATGCCGCGCCCTTGGCGACGCAGACCCTGCTGGTCGAGGATTTCTTGCCCGAACGCATCGACGTGGCGCTTGGCCTGCCGGACGGCCCGCTGCCCGCCGATGCCAGCCCGGTGCTGGAGGTGCAGGCCGATTACCTCTTTGGTGCGCCTGCCCCCGATCTGCCCATCGAGGGCGAGATCGTGATCCGTCCCACCGCCACGCTGGAAGCCCATCCCGGCTACAGCTTCGGGCGGCATGACGACCGGCCCGGTGCGCAGTTCACCTCTCTGCCTTCGGGCGCGCGCACGGATCAGACCGGGGCCGCCGCGCTGCCCCTCGACCTGCCGGAGATCACCGGCGTGCCGCATCCGCGCAACCTGATCGTCACCGCGCGCGTCAGCGAAGGCTCGGGCCGCCCGGTGGAACGCCAGATCACCCGCCCGCTGGCACCGACCGGCACGCTTCTGGGCCTTCGCCAGATGTTCGACGGCACCCTGCCCGAGGGCGCGGAAGCACAGTTCCAGGCCATCGCCGTGGGGGCCGAGGGCGTGCCGGTGCGCTGGACCCTGAACCGGGTCGAGCGGCGCTATCAATGGTATACGCAGAACGGCAGTTGGTACTGGGAGCCCGTCACCACGCGCACCCGGATCGCCACCGGCGAGGCCGTGGCGGGCAGCACCCCCATCGACATTGCCGCCCCGGTGGACTGGGGCCAGTTCGAGCTGAGGATCGAGACGCTGGACGGCCCCTATTCCAGCAGCTCAATCGGCTTTTCCGCCGGGTGGTATGGCAGTGGCGACAGCAGCGGCACGCCGGACCTGCTGGAGGTCTCACTAAACGCGGAGAGCTACACGGTCGGCGACACCGCCACCCTGCGCATCGTGCCGCGCAGGGGGGGCACGGCGCTGGTCCGTGTCGTCTCGAACCGGCTGATTGACATGCAGGTGGTCGAGGTCGGCGACGATCCAACCGAGATCGCGCTGGACGTGACCGAGGACTGGGGCGCGGGCGCCTATGTCACCGCGACCCTGCTGCGACCGCTTGAGGGGCTGGATGCCCGCACGCCTGCCCGCGCGCTTGGACTGGCCCATGCCAGCGTCGCGCCGGGGGATCATGCGCTGGACCTTGTGATGCAGGCCCCCAATACGGCGCAACCCCGCGACAGTTTCGAGGTCGCGCTGAGCGCGCAGAACCTGCAACCCGGCGATACCGTCCATGCCTCCATCGCCGCCGTCGATCTGGGCATCCTCAACCTGACCGGGTTCGAGCCCCCCGATCCGCGCGGGCATTACTTCGGCCAGCGCCGCCTTGGCGTGGCCCTGCGCGACCTCTACGGGCGCATCATCGAGACCGGCGGCGAGCCGGGGCAGGTCCGCTCCGGCGGTGGCTCGGCCCTGGGGATGCGGATGCAGGCACCGCCGCCGACCGAGGCGCTGGTTGCCTTCCAGACCGGCCCGCTGACCGTGGGCGATGACGGCATGATTCGCGCCCGGTTCGACATGCCCGCCTTCAACGGTACCGTGCGCGTCAGCGCGGTGGCGTGGTCGGAAACCGGCGTCGGGCAGGCCACTGCGGATGTGCTGGTGCGCGACCCCGTGGTCGTCACCGCAAGCGTGCCGCGCTTCATGGCCCCCGGCGATTCTGCCCGGCTGCTGCTGGAGGTGACCCATGCCGAGGGCCCGACCGGCGAAATGCCCATCGAGATCGCGGCCTCGGGCGGCCTCAGCCTCGGCACCGGGCTTGCCACCGTGACGCTTGGCGACCAGGAGACCGAGCGCCTGCGCATTCCGCTGCAGGCGGGCGACCGCGAAGGCGTCGAGCAGATCACCATCACGCTCACCACCCCGAATGGTCAGCGCCTCGCCCGCACCCTGACCCTGCCGGTGCAGGTCAATGACCCGGTGGAATCGGCCACCACGCGCTTCACCCTCGCCCCCGGCGAAAGCTACCGGTTCGATGCCGCCGTGCTGGCGGGCTACCGGCCCGGATCGGGGCAGGCGGTGCTGTCTGCCGGGCCGCTGGCGCGTTTCGATGCGCCGGGCCTCTTGGCGATGCTCGACCGCTACCCCTATGGCTGCACCGAGCAACTGACCTCTGCCGCGATGCCGCTGCTCTACATGGCGGATGTGGCCGAGACGCTGGAGTTGGAGACCGCCACCGGCCTCGCCACCCGTATCCAGGACGCCATCGAAGCGATCCTGGCCAATCAGGCGGGCAATGGCGGCTTTGGCCTCTGGGGGGCCTATTCCGGCGATCCGTGGCTCGATGCCTATGTGACCGATTTCCTCAGCCGCGCGCGGGCCGAGGGGTTCGAAGTGCCCGACCTCGCCTTCCGCGCCGCCATCGACAACCTGCGCAACCAGGTCGCCACCGCCAGTGACTTCGAGAACGGCGGCGAGGCGATTGCCTATGCGCTGATGGTGCTGGCCCGTGAAGGTGCGGCGGCGATGAGCGATCTGCGCTACTACGCGGATGTGAAGGTGAGCGATTTCGCAACGCCCTTGGCGCTGGGTCAGTTGGGCGCGGCTTTGGCGATGTATGGCGACCAGCCGCGCGCCGATGCGATGTTCCGGGCGGGCTATGCGCTGCTGCGGGGCCAACTCACCCGATCCGAGGAAACCGGTTGGCGCGCCGATTACGGCACGCGGGCGCGCGATGCGACGGGGCTGTTGACCCTCGCCGCCGCCTCGTCCTCGGACGCGATCCCGCTGATGGACCTGGCCCGCGCGCTACCCGCGCCGGGGCGGCATGTCTCGACGCAGGAGGCCGCGTGGTCCCTGATGGCCGCAAACGCGCTCATTGACCAGGCAAGCTGGTCCGGCCTGACGCTGAACGGGGCGGCGGTTGACGGGCTGCTGCTGGAACGCCTTGTTGCCGGAGACCAGACCACGCGAACCCTGACCAATGCGGGCGAACGCGAGGAAACCCTGCTGCTGACCACTTATGGCCAAACGGCGGGCGAGACGCAGGCGGGCGGCAACGGCTACCGCATCGCGCGGCGCTACGTGACGATGGAGGGCACGCCTGCCGATCCGTCTGAGGTCAGCGTCGGCACGCGGCTGGTGGCGTTGATCACAGTCACGCCCTTCGATGACCGCCGCGCACGGCTGATGGTCAGCGATCCGCTGCCCGCGGGTTTCGAGATCGACAATCCGAACCTCCTGCAAGGCGGCGACCTGCCCGCACTGGAGGGGATCCCCGTCAGCAACGCGGCGGAGCATACCGAGTTCCGGCAGGACCGCTTCCTGGCCGCCATCGACGGGGTCAACGGCGAGAGCTTCACGCTGGGCTATATCGTGCGCGCGGTGACACCCGGCCAGTTCCACCACCCCGCCGCCTCGGTCGAGGATATGTATCGCCCGCAGTTCCGGGCGCAGACCGCATCCGGCGCCGTGGTGATCACCGAGTAATGCGCGTCAGGTGGCTAATCGCTCTGGTCGCGGCCCTTTGGCTTGGTGCCCTCGGGCGCGACCGGGCCGATGCCTGGATCGACGCGACGGTGCTGCCGCCCTTGGTGCCCGCCACATCGGTGGAGGTGCTGGACCGAAACGGCACCCTCCTGCGGGCCTACACGGTCGAGGATGGCCGCTGGCGGCTGCCCGTCACGCTGGCCGAGGTGGACCCTGCGTTCATCGAGCTTTTGCTGACCTATGAGGACCGGCGGTTTTACGAACATTCCGGCGTCGATCCCCGCTCGCTTGGTCGGGCCCTTCTACAGGCCCTCCGCAACGGGCGCATCGTCTCGGGCGGGTCCACCATCACCATGCAGGTCGCGCGCCTGTTGGAGGATAGCGGCACCGGGTCTTGGCGCGGCAAGCTGCGCCAGATGCGGCTGGCGCTGGCGCTGGAACGCCAGCTTTCCAAGGACGAGATCCTCACGCTCTACCTGCATCTCGCACCCTATGGCGGCAATATCGAGGGCATCCGCGCCGCCAGTTTCACCTGGTTCGGGCATGAACCGCAGAATCTGACCACCGCCGAGGCCGCGCTCCTGGTGGCGCTGCCGCAATCGCCCAACTACCGCCGCCCGGATCGCTACCCCGAGACCGCCCTTGCCGCACGGGGCCGCGTGCTGGAGCGCGCGGTCCGCTTCGACATGCTGGAGGAGGACGAGGCCGCCTGGGCAAACCGCGCCCCCCTTCCCGGCACCCGCCATGACTTCCCGCTGCTGGCCCCGCACCTTGCCGACAGGATCATCGCCGAGCGCCCCGCCGCGCAGCATCACCTGACGCTGGACGCCGAGCTGCAGGCCGCGATGGAACGGCTGGCGGTACAGGCCGTGCGCGGCCAATCGGACCAGATGAACGCCGCCATCATGGTGATGGACCATGCGACGGGCGAGGTGCTCGCCTCGGTCGGATCGGCGGGCTATTCCGACAATCCGCTGCAAGGCTTCAACGACATGACACAGGCCCTGCGCTCGCCCGGATCGACGCTGAAACCGCTGATCTACGGGCTCGGTTTCGAGGCCGGTCTGATCCACCCCGAAACCATGATTCAAGATCGCCCGGTGCGCTTCGGCTCCTACGCGCCGCAGAACTTCGACAACCAGTTCCGGGATGAAATATCCGTGGCCCGCGCGCTGCAATTCTCGCTCAATACCCCCGTGGTCAGCCTGCTGGAGGAGATCGGACCGGCCGAGATGATGAACCGGATGCGCCGCGCGGGCATGCAGCCGGAATTGCCCGCCGGTCAGCCGGGGCTGGCCGTGGCCCTTGGCGGGGTCGGGACGACGATGGAGGATCTGATGCGGCTTTACGGGGCCATCGCCTCGGGCGGCGGATCGGTGCCGCTGCATTACCGGCAAGGCGACCGGGGGGGCGCGCCAGTGCAGGTGCTGTCGCCCGTTGCCGCCTGGTATCTGGGCGATATCCTCTCGGGTGTCGCACCGCCCGCAAACGCGCCGCGCAACGGGCTGGCCTACAAGACCGGCACCAGCTATGGCCATCGCGATGCCTGGGCCTTCGGCTTTGATGGGGCCCATGTGGTGGGGATCTGGCTTGGCCGCGCCGATGGCGCCTCGGTGCCGGGGGCCTTCGGGGCCGACCTTGCCGCGCCGCTGCTGTTCGAAGCCTTCGCCCGCATCGCCCCCAACCTCACGCCTTTGCCACCGCCACCCCCCGGCGCGTTGACCGTCCCGCTGTCCGAGCTTCCCCAACCCCTGCGCCGCTTCGCCCCCCGCGCCGAACCTGTCGCCAACGCTGAGGCCCCGCGCATCGCCTTCCCGCCGGATGGCGCGACACTGGCCCGCCAGTCCGGTCTGCCCTTCCTCGCCCGCGTCGAACGGGGCACGCCGCCCTTCACATGGCTCTGGAACGGCGCGCCCGCGCGGATCGCCAGCCATGACCGGCAGGTCGACCTCGGCAACCCCGATCCCGGCTTCGTCGATCTGACGGTAATAGATGCGCGCGGGCAATCAGCCTCGGTCTTCCTTGAGATCGTGACCCCTTAGAGCATGTCGCTCAAAGGTGGGAACCGGTTTTGAGCTTCTCGGACATGCGTCATCAAGTGGTTAGAGGGCGTTGCGTGAATGCGAATGAACGCGACGAACTCTAGTCCCTGATTTCCGTCGGTGAGATTTGGCAGAGAGCTATGTGCATAGGTGCACTGAAAAGCATGTTCTTTTTAAGTATTGTGGGGTGGCACACAGAATTTCGATCCTTAAATAGCACTGCATGGACGGCACGAGCCGCCAACACCATACACACCACACTTTCTGAAGGACTTAAGACAATGAAAGCTCTCGCACTCTCCACCGCCCTCGTCGCTGCCCTGGCCGCCCCGGTTCTGGCAAACGCGGCCCCCGCCGCCGAAGCGATCTTCAACGCGGAAGCCGCCTCGTCGCAGGAACTGGTTCTGATCGGCAACAGCGTCGGCAACGCCACCGCCGACGCAATCCTCGCCGCAGAAGCCCGGGCCGATGACGACCTGAACCTCTTCGGTGCAACTGCCGGGTCCGAAGTGATCTCGACCCAGAGCTTCGACACCAATGCCGTCGCCGCCCGCATCTTCGCAGCCGAGGCCGCGTCCAACTAAGCGGACGATCCCGTAAGGCCGGGTTGTCTTTCTCTCCCTGTGGCGACCCGATCCTGACTGACCCCCCCGCCATCCGGCCGGGGGGTTTTTTCGTCCCTCAGCCGCGCCCGGATCACAGCGCCGTAAGCCCCCGTTACCCACCTGCCATTCCGGCAGATGTCGTTGTGCGCAGATGCACTCATCTCACGCCTTTGTCGCGGTCTTGTTGGGTGAAACACGGTAATGGAACGCCTAGATTGGATGTCATGGAAGGCAAAACCCTTCCCCACACATGACACACACTGCACACACCGAAAGGAACACGACATGAAAACCCTGACCCTCACCACCGCCCTGATCGCAACCCTGGCCGCTCCGGCCTTTGCCGCCGCCAATCCCGTTGCCGAGGCGATCTTCGCCGCCGAGCGCGCCTCGCAGCAGGAACTGACCCTGACCGAGCGCAGCAGTGGCGACGCCGGAATGCTGTTCCTGTCCGAAGCCCGGTCCAATGACGAGCTGACCACCGTGCCCGCCGATATCGGCACCGAGGTGATCTCGACCCAGAGCTTCGGCACCAACGCCACCGCCGCCCGCATCTTCGCCGAGCAGCGCGCGATGAGCCTGGAAGACGAATAAGACCCGGACGACAACCGGGCAGGGTCTCCTCCCCCCCGTTCTCTCCCTGGCCCTGCCCGGACCACGTCCAACCAGCCCCCTGCCCGAATCGGCAGGGGGCTTTTTTTGTCCTGAAAAGAAGGGAAATGGCGGAGCCGGACGGGCAGACCTCCGCATCCGGAACCTCGCCGATAAACGCGGTGCGACGGGACATAGTTTCACGTCATCACGGCTTTGTAACCGGCTATGACGGTGCCGCCGTTGGGGCAGATCGCGATGTGCATGAACGCACCAATATCACGCGGTTTTCGCGCGTTCGTTGGGTGAAACACAGCAGCGGGAGGCATAGGTTTGATTGTATCGAAGGCAGCGACCTTCACCACGACACACACACACCGCACTCCGAAAGGACTACATTATGAAAACCCTGACCCTGACCACCACCGCCCTCATTGCCGCCCTTGCCGTTCCGACCCTGGCCGCGGCCAACCCCACCGCCCAGGCCATCTTCGAGCGTCAGGCCGCCAACAACATGGAGCTCTACCTGCAAGGTTCCAGCAGCGGCGACGCCGGCGGCATCTTCCAGGCCGAAGCCCGCTCGAGTGACGAGTTTCCCTATCCCGCGGCCGGTCTCGGCACGACGGAAGTGATCTCGACCCAGAGCTACAGCACCAACGCGACCGCCGCGCGCATCTTTGCCCAACAGCGCGCCGCGAGCCAGGAAGACGAATAACCCGTCTCCCCCCCGATCAGGTCCTGGGCCGCGTCCCCCCGCGGAGCCCCTGACCTGGCTCACGGGACCGCCCCCCAGCCGCAAGGCCGGGGGGCGTTTCTGTTTGTCGGATAGGCTTTCAGATACGCTCGATCGCCAGGGCAATGCCCTGCCCACCGCCGATGCACATGGTGATCAGCGCGCGCTTGCCACCGATACGCTCAAGCTCATGCAGCGCCTTGATGGTGATGATCGCGCCGGTCGCGCCGACCGGATGGCCCAGCGCAATCGCGCCGCCATTGGGGTTCACCTTGGCCGGGTCCAGCCCCAGCCCCTTGTTCACCGCCAGCGCCTGCGCGGCAAACGCCTCGTTCGATTCGATGACGTCGAAATCCTCGACGCTCAATTCGATCCGCTTGAGCAGCGCCTCGACCGCAGGCACCGGGCCGATACCCATCACCTCGGGGCGCACACCGGCATGGGCATAGCCCAACACACGCGCGCGCGGTTTCAGCCCGGCCTTTTCCGCCGCCTCGGATCGCGCCAGCACAATCGCCGCCGCGCCGTCATTGATGCCCGAGGCATTGCCCGCCGTGACGCGGCCATCCTTCTGGAACACCGGGCGCAGGCCCGCCAGCTGTTCGAGGCTGGTGGCCTTGGGATGTTCATCCGTGTCGAAATCGACCATGTCGCGCTTGACCCGCACCTGCACCGGCGTGATCTGGTCCTTGAACCGGCCTTCGGCAATGGCCTTGGCGGCACGCTCCTGGCTTTCCATCGCGAAAGCGTCCATCGCCTCGCGGCTGATGTCATGTTCTCCCGCGACGTTTTCCGCCGTCACACCCATATGGCCGGTGCCGAACGGGCAGGAGAGCGCGCCAAGCATCATGTCCTGCGCGCCCGCATCGCCCATCTTCTGGCCCCACCGCGCGGCGGGCAGGATATAGGGCGAGCGGCTCATGTTCTCGGCCCCGCCCGCAACGCCGAAATCGGCATCGCCCAGCGCGAGGTTCTGGACCACCGAGACAATCGCCTGCGCGCCGGACCCGCACAGCCGGTTGACGTTCATCGCGGGCGTGCTGTCGGGGATGCCCGCATCCATCGCGGCGACGCGGCTCAGATACATGTCACGCGGTTCGGTGTTGATGACATGGCCAAAGGCGACATGGCCGATCTGGCCCCCTTCGACGCCCGCACGTTCCAGCGCCGCCCTGGTCGCCGTGCTGGCGAGGTCGATCGGCGGCGTGGCCGCCAGCGAGCCGCCGAACGTGCCGATGGCGGTGCGCGCGCCGGACAGGATTACAATATCGTTCATATGTGCCTCCAATGGGGATTTGGCGAAACCTTAGGAGGATTCGCCGCGCGTCGCTATCGTCTGATCTGACGCGCGGCGACACGTCACGCGGCGTCAGACACCGGTGAACTCCATCGGCGTGACCTGCATGAACATGCCGGTGGCGCGCAGTTTCTCCAGCACATGCGCGGGCGGCTGTTCGTCGAGGTAAAGCAGCGCAATCGCGCCCTCGCCCGCACCGGACCGGCCCAGCGTGAAATTGGCGATGTTGACGCCGTTTTCGCCCATGGTCTGGCCCAGGGTGCCGATGATCCCCGGCATGTCATTATTGGTGGTGTAGAGCATGTGCTCGCCCACTTCGGCGTCGATATTGATGCCCTTGATCTGGATGAAGCGCGGCTTGCCGTCGGAAAACACCGTCCCCGCGATGGAGCGTTGGCGCAGCTCGGTCTTCACCTCCAGCCTTATATAGCCCTCGAAGGCACCGGTCTTGTCCTGCGCGGTGGTCGAGATCTCGATGCCCCGGTCGCGCGCGATGACGGGGGCCGAGACCATGTTCACATCCGGGTTCACCGCTTTCATGATCCCCGCGATCACGCCGCAATTCAGCGCCTCAAGGTTCATGGTGCCGACGACACCGTTATAGGTGATGTGAATCTCCTCGATGGCCTCCTTGGTCAGTTGGCCGACGAAACTGCCCAGATGGCCCGCCAGCTTCAGCCACGGTCCCATGATCCTGGCCTCTGCCGCCGTGACCGACGGCATGTTCAGCGCGTTCTGCACCGCGCCCGTCAGCAGGTAATCCGACATCTGTTCGGCCACCTGCAACGCCACGTTTTCCTGCGCCTCGGTTGTTGCCGCCCCCAGATGCGGGGTGCAGACCACGTTGGGCAGGCCGAAAAGCGGGCTGTCGGTGGCAGGCTCAACCTCGAACACGTCGAAGCCCGCCCCCGCGACATGGCCCGATTTCAGCGCCTCGGCCAAAGCCGCCTCATCGACCAGCCCGCCGCGCGCGCAGTTGATGACACGCACGCCCGGTTTCAGCTTGGCGATGTTCTCGCGGCTGAGGATATTGGCGGTCTGCTCGGTATAGGGCACATGCAGGGTGATGAAATCGGCATGGGCGAACAGCTCCTCCAGCTCGACCTTGCGCACGCCCATCTTCTCGGCCTTCTCCTCGGAGAGGAACGGATCATAGGCCATGACCTTCATCTTGAGGCCCTTGGCCCGGTCGCAGACGATGCCGCCGATATTGCCCGCGCCGATCACGCCAAGCGTCTTGCCGGTCAGTTCGACCCCCATGAAGCGGGATTTCTCCCATTTGCCCTGATGGGTCGAGGCGCTGGCCTCGGGGATTTGCCGCGCCACGGCGAACATCATCGCGATGGCGTGCTCGGCGGTGGTGATCATGTTGCCAAAGGGGGTGTTCATCACGATCACGCCCTGCTTGGAGGCCGCGACCTTGTCGATATTGTCGGTGCCGATCCCGGCCCGCCCGATGACTTTCAGATTGGGCGCGGCGGCCAGGATCTTCTCCGTCACCTTGGTGGCAGAGCGGATGGCGAGGCCGTCATAATCGCCGATGCGCGCCAGAAGCGCGTCCTTGTCCTTGCCAAGCGCGGGTTCGAAATCCACCTCGATGCCGCGATCGCGGAAGATCTGCACGGCGGTTTCGCTGAGTTTGTCAGATACGAGGACTTTGGGGGCCATGGGTCTGGTCCTTTTGAATATGGAGGGGTGGCGGGGAAAGCCCCGCCCTACAGGTCATGGGTAGGGCGGGGTTTGACCCCGCCACCCGGTCATGCGTTGGAAATCTCGGCCTCATAGGCCCAGTCGATCCACGGAAGCAACGCCTCGATATCGGCGGTCTCCACCGTCGCGCCGCACCAGATGCGCAGGCCCGCCGGCGCATCCCGGTAGGCCCCGACATCCAGTGCCACGCCCTCCGCCTCCAGCCGCTTCGCAACCGCCTTGGCAAACGCCGCGCCGTCGGTGATCCGGTCATCGGTGAACTTGAGGCAGACCGAGGTGTTCGACCGCGTCGCGGGGTCTTCCGCCAGGTTCGCAATCCAGTCGCGCCCCACGCAAAAATCCCAGATCGCGCGCGCATTGGCATCGGCCCGCGCGCGCAGGCCATCCAGCCCGCCAACCTCGCGCGCCCATTTCAGCGCGAAGAGGTAATCCTCGACGCACAGCATCGACGGCGTGTTGATCGTGGCACCCTCGAAAATCCCCTCGATCAGCTTGCCGCCCTTGGTCATGCGGAAGATCTTGGGCAGCGGCCAGGCGGGCGTGTAGCTTTCCAGCCGTTCGACCGCGCGGGGGGACAGCACCAGCATCCCATGCGCCGCCTCGCCGCCCATCACCTTCTGCCAGGAGAACGTCGTCACATCCAGCTTGTCCCAGGGCAGATCCTGCGCGAAGGCCGCACTTGTCGCATCGCACAGCGTCAGGCCCTCGCGGTCCGCCGGGATCACATCGCCCGAGGGCACGCGCACCCCCGAGGTGGTGCCGTTCCACGTAAAGCACACGTCCTGATCATAGTCCAAGGCGGCCATGTCGACGATGCGGCCATAGTCGGCGACATGGGTGCTGGCGTCGATCTTGAGCTGCTTGACCACATCCGTGACCCAGCCCGCGCCGAAGCTTTCCCAGGCCACCATCTGCACCGGGCGTTCCCCCAGCAGCGACCACATCGCCATCTCGAAGGCGCCGGTATCCGAAGCCGGAACGATCCCGATCCGGTAATCGGCGGGAATCCCGAGGATCTCGCGCGTGCCCTCGATCGCGGCGCGCAGCTTCTCCTTGCCGATCGCGGCCCGGTGGCTGCGGCCCAAAGGCGCATCGGTCAGCGCATCGGGTGTCCATGTGGGGGGTTTGGCGCAGGGGCCGGATGAAAAGCGCGGGTTCGCCGGAACGGCGACAGGTTTGGTGACCGGCCGCGCGGCCGGGATCGTCTTAACCATTGCTGGTATCCTTCCAGATAAGCGCCCCTCGTTGGGGAGGGGTGTCCCACCTGCCGGGATAGGGCCAAGCACCGGCTGGCACAAGTCGGAAAATGCGGCTATGCGGTCGGAAACGCGACTTGCCTCGGAACTGCCCAATGTTCATCGCCACCCTCATCGCCCGTCCCGGTGCCCTCGATCCCGCGCTTGCAGATAGCCTGCGCAATGCCTGGGGCGGCGGCGACATTCTCTGGCTGTCTCCGGATGAGGCCGCCGAATTCGGTCTGGCCACCCTGCCCGCCAACCAATGGGAGGTCTGGGAGAGCCTGCAGGCGCAGGGCGTTGATCTGGTGATCCAGCCCGACGGCAACCGCCGCAAGAAAATGCTGCTGGCCGATATGGACAGCACCATGATCTGCCAGGAATGTATCGACGAACTGGCCGCCGAGGCGGGCGTCGGCGCGCATGTCGCTTGCATCACCGCGCGGGCGATGAATGGCGAGCTGGATTTCGAGGCGGCGCTGACCGAACGGGTCGGCCTGCTGAAGAATCTGCCCGTCTCGGTCATCGACACCGTGTTGGCGACCCGCATCACCCTCATGCCGGGGGGCGCGGAACTCGTGGCGACGATGAAGGCGCAGGGGGCCTATGCCGCGCTGGTCTCGGGCGGGTTCACCGCCTTCACCGCGCGGGTGGCCGCCGATCTGGGCTTTGACGAGAACCGGGCCAACACGCTGCTGGAAGGGGGCGGAAAACTGACCGGCACCGTCGCCCTGCCCATCCTGGGGCGCGACGCCAAGGTCGCGGCCTTGCAGGAGATCACTGCCCGCCTGGGGATCGGGGTCGAGGATGTCATCGCCGTGGGCGACGGGGCCAATGACCTGGGAATGCTGCATCTGGCGGGCACCGGCGTCGCGCTGCACGCGAAACCTTCCGTCCAGGCCGAGTGCGACATCCGTATCAATCAAGGCGACCTGACGGCGCTTCTCTATTTGCAGGGCTACAGCCGGGATGAGTTCGTCGTGTAAACGTCAGCTATTCTGACAGATTCGGCTGCATCAAGATATTGTGGAAACTTGGTCGATTTCCCCATTATAAAGTGCCTTCATCAATCATTTTTCATGAAATTGAATACCATGTATCTGTTTTAAAACGAAAAAACAGATTCGCGGCAAAAATCAGAATACCCTATAATTAGTGAAGCGGGACAGCTGCAACTGTCCCGCTCCGACACTCACATCAAAAGGAAAAAAGGATGAGTGACCATTTTGGTAATATTGAGCTTAACTCAATCCAAATCGTTCGCAAAGGCCTCAGCTTTGATGAGGCTGTCGCCGTCTGGTTGATGCACTGGTCTGGCGTGAAACAGCATGTGATAGCGGCACGCTTTGGAACAAATGGCGGGCGTATCGCTGACGTCCTGACAGAGAAAAAACATGTCGGCTCGCGGCAAGCAGCGGCAGTGCAACGCTTCTCGTAGGCATTCCCGCATTCATAGAAAGAGCATTGGGCCTTACCGGAAGGTAGGGTCCAATCTCAGCAACATCCTCCCGAAACATGCACCGACTTCATACCGACCTGCGACCCTAATGAGACGGAAACCCGGCGGCGGCCCGTGTCACCTCTGAACCGCAAGAGGATGGCCCGCAATGACCTGATTTACCCTGATCCTCGCCGCCGCCGGCATGGCAATCACCTTCGCCGCGACGATCGCCACCAGCGAGGCCCTGTGGCCCGAGACCGAGACCGTGGCGATTGACCTCTGATCACGCCGCCAGCACTGCCCCCTCGAACCGGCGCGCCACCTGCCGTGCCGGGACCAGGTCGCGCGCACCGGGGGCGAGGTCGGGGAACAGCGCCAGAAGCTCGGCCCGCGTGTCGGCATCGCAGGCGCGCAGGGCATGGCCCAGGAAAAAGCTTTCCGACGGGACGCCGCCCGCCATCACGATCTCATGCGCCGCGAAGAGCAGGTGGATATAGGTCACCTCGGCCCTCTCCACCTGCCGGATCGTGTTGCCATTGACCAGGTGCCTGGCCGCCACCAGCACCTCCGCCTCACCAAAGTAAAGCTCCGCCCGCCAGCCGGTGACCAGCATCCGGTGTTGCGGCGAGACGGTCAGCGGATCGGGGTTGCCGATGGCCCCCGCCGCGAAGCGCACCGGCGCGAAGGCACCGGTTCCGGGCATTGTTCGGCGACCGATCCACAGGACCGGCTGCATCCCCCGGTCGCGCGTCAGCACCCTGTCACCGGGCGCCAGCGTCTCGATCAGGCGCGGGCCGGTCTCGGTCTCGATCACCGTGCCGGGGGTGAAACAGGGCGGCCCCAATTCACCCACCGGCACCTGGGTGCTGTCGGTGACATAGGTGGCGCTTTGGAAGGTCGCGTCCTCCAACACCGTGCCATCGGTCGGTGTGAAGATCGCGGGCTGCCCGTCGAGGTAGAACGTCACGCCGGTGATGGTGACCGTGCTGCCACCCATCGTCACGGTGATCGTGTCGTCAATCCAGACGCTGGTGACCTCGGCCCCGTTGGCGGTGTCGCCCACGCCGGGCTGGATGAAACCATTATCGTCACTGTCGACGAAATCGTAATTCTGCACCGTCAGGCTGGTGCCGGAGGGGGGCGGGTTGGCCGGGTCGATGACAAAGAACTGGTCTGTATAGGTGGTGGGCATGGGCGACCTCGGGACAAACGCATGTGCCCCTGCCTAGCGGCCAAGTCGTGAAGACAAGGCAAACCGCGCCCCCGGATTCTCGTTCAACTTTTCCGCATTGCACAAGAAAAAGGCGCGCCCCGGTGGCCGAGGCGCGCCCGTTATCCCCTTGCTCCCGCCCCTATTCGGCGGGCACGGCCTGATCCTCGACCGCCAGCGGATAGGGCAGCTTGGCCTGCATCTCCTTGGGGCAGACCTGCAGGAAATGCCCCCGTTCCATATCCCAATGCTGCAGTATATCGGCCGCCTTGCGTGACCCTGTCTCGGCTGCATGACGCTCGATCAGGCCGCGCAGCTCATCCTCCCAATGGCCGTCCATCACCGGGGCGGTCACCAGCGTCTCCATGTTCATGTTGACCACCGACGCCCCGTCTGGATCGTAGAGATAGGCCATGCCGCCGGTCATGCCCGCGCCGAAATTGGCCCCGATGGAGCCGAGGATCACCGCAACCCCGCCGGTCATGTATTCGCACCCGTTCGAGCCGCAGCCCTCGATCACCACATGCGCGCCGGAATTGCGCACGGCAAAGCGCTCGCCCGCCCGACCGGCAGCAAAAAGGTAGCCGGAGGTCGCGCCGTAAAGCACGGTATTGCCGATGATCGTGTTCTCATCGGCCTTCAGCGGGCTGACCTGTGCCTGCCGGACCACGATGATGCCGCCCGACAGGCCCTTGCCGACATAGTCGTTGGCATCGCCCGACACCTCCAGCTTCAACCCCGGCGCGGCAAAAGCCCCCAGGGATTGCCCGGCGGAGCCTTCCAGCTTGACCGTCAGGTGATCGGGCTGCAGATCGTTCCGCATCCCGAAATTCTGCACGATATGGCTGGATGTGCGCGTGCCGATGGTGCGCAGCGTGTTCTGCACGGCATAGCTGAGCTGCATCTTCTCGCCGTCACGCAGGAACCGGTCGGCATCGCGCACGATCTTGGCGTCCAGCGTGTCCGACACCGCATTGCGCGGCTTGTCGCGGTCATAGACGATCCGGTCCGCCCCATCGACGGTGATCAGAAGCGGGTTGAGGTCGAGATCGTCCAGATGCGCATTGCCCCGGCTGACCTGGCTGAGCAGATCGGCCCGGCCGATGACTTCATCGAGCGACCGCGCGCCGATGGCGGCCAGCAACTCGCGCACCTCCTGCGCGTAGAAGGTGATGAGGTTCACCACCTTCTCGGCGCTGCCGGTGAACTTGTCGCGCAGTTTCTCGTCCTGGGTGCAGACGCCCACGGGGCAGGTGTTCGACTGGCACTGGCGCACCATGATGCAGCCCATCGCGATCAGGGCGGCGGTGCCGATGCCATATTCCTCGGCCCCCATCATCGCGGCCATGACAATGTCGCGGCCCGTGCGCAAACCGCCATCGGTGCGCAGCGTGACGCGGCCCCGCAGGTGGTTCATCGCCAGCACCTGATGCGCCTCGGTCAGTCCCATTTCCCAGGGCAGCCCCGCAAACTTGATCGAGGTCGCGGGCGATGCGCCGGTGCCGCCATTATGGCCCGAGATCAGGATAATATCGGCCTTGGCCTTGGCCACGCCCGCCGCGATCGTGCCAACGCCCGAGCTTGCCACCAGCTTCACCGTCACCTTGGCGCGCGGGTTGATCTGCTTGAGGTCGTAAATCAGCTGCGCCAGATCCTCGATGGAATAGATGTCGTGATGCGGCGGCGGCGAGATCAGCGTGACTCCCGGCGTCGAATGGCGCAGCTTGGCGATCAGCTCGGTCACTTTCATGCCCGGCAACTGCCCGCCCTCACCGGGCTTGGCGCCCTGCGCGACCTTGATCTCCAGCTCCTCGCAGGCCAGCAGGTATTCCGCCGTCACGCCGAAGCGACCGGATGCCACCTGCTTGATCTTGGCGCTGGCATTGTCGCCATTGGGCTCGGGCGTGAAATCATCGGGGCTTTCGCCGCCCTCGCCGGAATCCGACTTCGCGCCGATCCGGTTCATCGCGATGGACAGGGTCCGGTGCGCCTCGGGGCTCAGCGCGCCCAGGCTCATCCCCGGCGTGACAAAGCGCTTGCGGATCGAGGTGATGCTTTCCACCTCCTCAATCGGCACCGGCTTGCCCAGCGGCTTGATCTCCAGCAGATCGCGCAGATGGATCGGCGGGTTCGCCTTCATCTTGGCGCTGTATTGCTTCCACATCTCGTAGGACGCGGTGTTGCAGGCCATTTGCAGCATGTGCATGGTCTGCGCCTCCCAGGCGTGTTTCTCGCCCGAGCGCCGCGCCTTGTAGAAGCCGCCGATGGGCAGCAGGTCGGTGCCCGCCTTCCAGCCGCGCGCGTGAACCTCAAGGGCCTTGCGCTGCACACCGGTCACGCCGATGCCGCTGATCCGGCTGAGCATGCCGGGGAAGAACTCGGCCACCATGGAGCGTGACAGCCCCACAGCCTCGAAATTCAGCCCGCCGCGATAGGAGGAGATCACCGAGATTCCCATCTTCGCCATGATCTTGAGCAGCCCCTGGTCAATCGCGTTGCGATAGCGCGCCATCGCCGTGGTCAGGTCGCAATCCAGCAGCCCCCGGTCGATCCGGTCGGCAAGGCTGTCCTGCGCCAGGTAGGCGTTCACGGTCGTCGCCCCCGCCCCGATCAGCACCGCAAAGTAATGCGGGTCGATACATTCGGCGGATCGCACATTGACCGAACAGAAGGTGCGCAAGCCCTGCCGCGTCAGCCAGCTATGCACCGCGCTGGTCGCCAGGATCATCGGCATGGCGGCGCGGTCCTCATCCTGCGCCCGGTCGCTCAGCACCAGATGCCCCGCGCCCGAGCGCACCGCATCCTCGGCCTCGGCCCGGATCCGGTCCAGCGCCTTGCGCAGCGCGCCCCGGTCGCCATCGCCCGGGAAGGTGCAGTCGATGGTGGTGACGTTCTTGCCGAAATGTCCCAGCATCGCGTCGAATTGCGCATTGGTGACAAAGGGGCTTTCCAGCACCAGGATCTCGGTCTGGCTCGAATCCTCGTCCAGCACGTTCTTGAGGTTGCCGAACCGGGTCTTGAGGCTCATCACCCGGAACTCGCGAAGCGAGTCGATGGGCGGGTTCGTCACCTGGCTGAAATTCTGCCGGAAATAGTGGCTCAGCGGTCGGTAGGTCGAGGACAGCACCGCGCTCGGCGTGTCGTCGCCCATCGAGGCCAGCGCCTCCTTGCCGTCCTCGCCCATCGGGGCCAGCACGCTCTCAAGCTCCTCTATCGTGTAGCCCGCCGCGATCTGGCGCTTGCGCAGATCCTCGCCCTGGTAGTCGCGGGTCTCGGTCAGGCCGGCGGTCTCGCTCTCCAGCTCGGTGATCCGGCCCACCCAGTCGCCGAAGGGCCGCGAGGCCGACAGCATGTCCTTCATCTCGGCATCGTGGTAGAGCTTGGATTCAACCATATCCACCGCGATCATCTGGCCGGGGCCCAGCGCGCCCTTCTCGACGATCTTCGCCTCGTCGACCGGCACCATCCCGGCCTCGGAGCCCGCGATCAGCAGCCCGTCGCCCGTCACCACATAGCGCATCGGCCGCAGCCCGTTGCGGTCCAGCCCGGCGCAGACCCAGCGCCCGTCGGTCATCGCCAGCGCGGCGGGGCCGTCCCAGGGCTCGATGACGCTGTTGCAGTAGGAATACATGTCGCGCCACGCCTTGGGCAGCTCGGTGGTGGATTTCGACCAGGCCTCGGGCACCAGCATCGTCTTGGCCATCGGCGCGTTGCGGCCTGCCCGCACCAGCACCTCGAACACCGCATCAAGTGCTGCAGAGTCGCTCGACCCCCCCGGAACGATGGGTTTTATATCGTCGGCCAGATCGCCGAAATAATTCGACGCCATCCGGATCTCGTGGCTTTTCATCCAGTTCAGGTTGCCCTTCAGCGTGTTGATCTCGCCGTTATGGGCCAGCATCCGGAACGGCTGCGCCAGCCACCATTGCGGAAAGGTGTTGGTGGAATAGCGCTGGTGATAGATCGCGAAGGCGCTCTCGAAGCGGTCATCCTGCAGATCCGGGTAGAACTCGGCGACCTGCTCGGCCAGCATCATGCCCTTGTAGATGATCGACCGGCACGACAGGCTCGCCAGATAAAGCTCGCGCACCCCCGCCGCAAAGGCCGCCTTCTCGATCCGGCGGCGGATGACGTAAAGCTCGCGCTCGAAGGTCTCCTCATCCACGCCCTTGCTGTTCGAGATCAGGATCTGCTCGATCTCGGGCCGGGTCGCGTTCGCCTTCTCGCCCAGGCAGGCGATGTTCACCGGAACATGACGCCAGCCATAGATGTAATAGCCCATGCGCAGAACTTCCGATTCCACGATGGTGCGGCAGGTCTCCTGCGCGCCGAAATCGTTGCGCGGCAGGAAGACCTGGCCGACGGCGATCAGCTGGTCCCAATCCGGCTCATGCCCGGTGCGGCGGATCTGGTCGTAGAAGAAGGTGACGGGGATCTGCACGTGAATGCCCGCGCCATCGCCGGTCTTGCCATCGGCATCGACCGCGCCGCGATGCCAGATCGCTTTCAGCGCGGCAATCCCTGACTCCACCACCGACCGGCGCGGCTTGCCATCCAGCGACACGACCAAGCCCACCCCGCAGGAGGAATGCTCATCCGCCTCGGAATAGAGACTGTGTTCCGCCATCCACTTGCGCTTTTCCTGCTCGGCGCGGGCCCAGTTGGCATCGTATTTGGTCATTGCGGGGTTCCTTCATTCTGGGGCCTGCGCAGGGGTGTCCGGGCGACGGCGGGGTGGTCCTTGTCTCGGGAAGCGGGCGGATGTCGGCGGCTCATGACATCATGTCTCCGCAATCGTAAAGCGGCTGATCCGACAGGAAGCCGCGCTCGCCGGGTTCGGCGAACTCCATCGGGGAGAAGTCGCGCTCGACCGTTTCGCCACCCGGCAGGGTCTCGACCTCGATGCCGCCGAAGAAACTGCGCCAGGTCTCGCTGACCAGCTGGTTGCCCTCGACCCGGTGCATCCCGTCGCCGGGATCGAACTCATAGGAGAACTCGGTCTCCTGCAACACGCGGCCATCGACCTCGACGGTATCGCCGGTCAGCCGGTCGACCCCGGAATACTCGGTGCGCAGGCGCCGCGTGCCGGGGCCGGTGCGGATGGTGGAAAACCTGTAGCTGTCGACGCCGTCGGCCAACAGGGTGGACAAGGACGCCGCGTCCTCCTCCGGCTCGACCAGCATGGTTTCGCCGCCCTGGCGCAGGTCATAGGAGACCAGCCAGCGGTATTCGGCATCGGTGAAGAACAGGTTGAACGGGCCGTCGCCATCCATCGCCAATTCCCAATGCGCGCCCTCGGGGTCGCCCTCGCAGGTCCAGTAATGCGACACCACGCAAGCGCGCGATTGCACCGTCAGATATGCGGTGCAACCCGGCGGCGGCGTCAGCACCCCGGCCTGCGCCGCGCCCGCGGTCAGGATCGCAACCGTCGAAAGGATCGGGGACCGGCTCATGACATCATGTCTCCGCAATCGTAGAGCGGCTGATCCGACAGGAAGCCGCGCTCGCCGGGTTCGGCGAACTCCATCGGGGAATTGTCGCTTTCGATTGTTTCGCCGCTCGGCAGCGTGGTCACTTCCTGACCGCCGAAGAAGATGCGCCATCCCTCGTGGACATATTGATTTCCCTCAACCCGGCGCGGACCTTCGCCAAGGTCGTATTGATAGGAGAACTCGGTCCGGTT
This sequence comes from Alterinioella sp. B-7, assembly GCF_056857775.1. Taxonomy (NCBI): domain Bacteria; kingdom Pseudomonadati; phylum Pseudomonadota; class Alphaproteobacteria; order Rhodobacterales; family Paracoccaceae; genus Alterinioella; species Alterinioella sp. B-7. Next base: position 446,823 of record NZ_JBSXNT010000039.1, on the reverse strand, counting down.
CAGAACCCGCCCGTCGATCTCGACCGTCTCGCCGGTCAGCCGGTCGAACCCGGTGTAATCGCGTTGGATGCGCATTCCGCCGGGGCTCTCGTAGATCGTGCTGAACACCATGGAATCGCTGCCGGTCGCGAAAAGCTCGGTGACCGAGGCCGGGTCTTCCTCGGGCGTGATCAGCGTGTTCTGCCCGCCATTGCGCAGGTCATAGGACAGCAGCCAGCGGAACTCGCGATCGGTTTGCGACAGGGCAAACGGCCCGTCGCCATCCATCGACATGCGCCAATGCGTGCCCTCGGGATCGCCTTCGCAGGTCCAGTAATGCGACACGAAACAGCCGCGCGACTGCACCGTCATGAACGCCGTGCAACCCGGCGGCGGCGTGACCGTGCCCGCCCCCTGCGCCGAGGCGGGTGCAGGGGCGAGGGCCGGCACAATTGCCAGCGCCCCAAGGGTGAGTGCGGCGCGGATGGATAGAAACATGTCAGCCTCCTTGACCATTAACAAATCTCCGGTTTCCCGTTTTGCCCGCATAGCACATCCCGGTCTGCACAGGGGGTGCATCGGGGGGTGTACGGGGGGTGACAGGCCGAAATTCGCCCCGATCCGCCCCGTTAACCCTATTCCGCCGCGACCGAGGCGGATGTGGCGAGCCGCTCCAGGATCGCATCCGCCGCCTCGCGCCCGTCGCGGATCGCCCAGACCACAAGGCTCGCGCCGCGCGCGATATCGCCCACCGCGTAGACACCGGGCAGGTTGGTTTCATGGGTCTGGAAACTGGTCTTGACGGTGCCCCAGCGGGTGACCTCCAGCTCCGGCTGGTCCCACAAGGCGGGCAGGTCTTCCGGTTCAAACCCCAGCGCCTTGATGACCAGGTCGGCCTCCTCGACATAATCCGCGCCTTCGATCAATTCGGGGCTCTGGCGGCCGGTCACATCGGGCTGTCCCAACCGCATCCGCTGCACCATCGTGCCGGTCACGGGGTCGCCCGCAAAGCCGTTGGGCGCGGTCAGCCAGACAAATTCCACGCCCTCTTCCTCGGCATTCGCAACCTCGCGCTGCGACCCCGGCATGTTGGCCCGGTCGCGGCGATAGAGGCATTTCACGGATGTCGCGCCCTGCCGCACGGCGGTGCGCACACAGTCCATCGCGGTGTCGCCGCCGCCGATCACGACGACGCGCTTGCCCTCGGCATTGAGCTCGCCCGAGTCGAACTCGGGCACGTCATCGCCAAAGCTCTTGCGGTTCGACGCGGTCAGAAAATCAATCGCCCGGACAAGACCAGCAGCCCCGGAACCCGGCCCCGGCAAATCGCGGGATTTGTAGACGCCGGTGGCGATGACCACGAAATCATGGGCTTCGCGGATCTCGGCAAAGCCGATCTCCTCGCCGACATTGCAGTTCAGCCGGAAGGCGACGCCGCCCTGTTCGAGCTGATCGTTGCGGCGCATCACGACGTCCTTCTCCAACTTGAAACCGGGGATGCCATAGGTCATCAGCCCGCCCGCGCGGTCGTAGCGGTCATAGACGGTGACCTGGAGTCCGGCACCGCGCAGACGGTCGGCGGCGGCAAGCCCGCCCGGCCCCGCGCCGATGATGCCGACGCTCTCGGGCCGCTCCTCGCGCGGGGCAATGGGCTTGACCCAGCCTTCCTCCCAGGCGGTATCGGTGATGTATTTCTCGACCGCGCCGATGGTGACGGTGCCGTGGCCGGATTGCTCGATCACGCAATTGCCTTCGCAGAGGCGATCCTGCGGGCAGATGCGGCCACAGATCTCGGGGAAGGTGTTGGTGGCCTGGCTCAGCTCATAGGCTTCCTGCAAGCGCCCCTCGGCGGTCAGGCGCAGCCAGTCGGGGATGTTGTTGTGCAGCGGGCAATGGGTCTGGCAATAGGGCACGCCGCACTGGCTGCACCGGCCCGCCTGCTCGGCCGCCTTCTCGCGCGCGTATTCGCCATAGATCTCGTGAAAATCCTGCCGCCGCGTATCCGCACTGCGCTTTTCGGGCATGTCCTTGCCCACGGTCACGAATTTCAGCATCTTCTGTTCAGCCATGGCGCGCCCCTCGAAACTTCGGCATAAGACCCAAAGCCACCCTATAAAGTGTGCGATTTCTCGTGAAAAGACAGTGATGCTGACCTATATTCATATTTCCTGTGGATTTCCACACCGAATTTCTGTCCGGAGTCTCATTAAAGGTAAGTATAGTTGACTTATCATACAGAAATATACGTAACATCAATAGCTTACGCTGACATGAATCTGTCCAACCAGGATAGCCCCACATGAGCCTGTTTCACCTTCTTCTTGTCGCGATCATCCAGGGGATCACCGAATTCCTGCCGATTTCCTCGTCGGGCCACCTGATTCTGCTGCCCCAACTGACCGGAATGGAGGATCAGGGCCAGGTGATCGACGTGGCCGTGCATATCGGCACGCTCGGCGCGGTGGTGCTGTATTTCCGCTCGGATGTGCGGATGGCGCTGACCGGGTTTCGCAGGCTTGCCGCGCGCGACACCGACAGCCGCGAGGCGCGGCTTGCGCTTGGGCTGGTCATCGGCACCATCCCCGTCATCCTCTTCGGCCTCGCGCTGAACCTGACGGGCTATAGCGATGCCCTGCGCTCGATCGCCGTGATCGGCTGGACCATGCTGATCTTCGGTCTGGTGCTCTACTGGGCCGACCAGCGCGGGCAGGAGAGGTTGGCGGCGCGGCACTGGACGCTCCGCCATGCGCTGATCATGGGTCTGTGGCAGGCGGTGGCGCTGATCCCCGGCACGTCGCGGTCCGGCATCACCATCACCGGGGCACGGATGCTTGGCTACACCCGCAGCGACGCGGCGCGGTTGTCGATGCTGATGTCGATTCCGACGATCATCGCCTCGGGCGTGCTGCTGGGGGCTGAGGTGATCGGCGATGCAAATGCAGGGCTGGCCCGCGACATGGCCATTGCCGCGATCTTTTCCTTCGCCGCCGCATTGGCCGCGCTGAGCGTCATGATGCGGCTGCTGGAAAGCGTCAGCTTCACGCCTTATGTGATCTACCGGGTGATCCTCGGGCTGGTCCTGCTGGGGATCGCCTATACCTGAGTGTTGCGCATGTTGCGCGCGCTGGCCTGAATGTCGGCATACTGCCCGCCGGGGCGGTAGACCCAGAGGTAATCATCCAGCACCGCCTCCATATCCGTGGGCTGAAGCCCCAGATCGTCAAACCCCTTCGCGTCCTCGGACACCACGTTGTCCTGGCGCAACTGGCGCACCTGGTCGCGGGTCAGGATCGAGTTGTGGAAGAGGCCACCGGTCATGACCTGCGCGGCATTCAGACCCCAGGCCATGACCGAGCCCATCCAGAACGGCATGTTCATCACCAGGCGGCGGCGGCGGATCAGGCGCAGCATCAGCTCGATGAAGCTGCGCAGCGTGCCGACATCCGGCCCGCCAAGCTCATAGATGCCGGGGGCGGCCTTGCCCGTCACACCCATCTGGGCCGCATGGGCCACGTCATCGACATAGACCGGCTGGAACCTCGTCTGACCGCCGACCAGCGGCAGGACCGGGCCGAACTTGGTCATCCGGGCGAAGCGGTTGAAGAACGCATCCTCGGTCCCGAACATGACCGAGGGGCGCAGGATCACCGCGCCCGGCATATGATCGAGGATCGCGGCCTCGCCCTCGGCCTTGCTGCGGGCATAGGCGCTGTCGGACTCCGCATCCGCGCCAATGGCGGAAATATGCACCAGCCGGTCGATCCCGGCCTCCGCCGTCAGGCGCGCGACGCGGCCCGCGCCCTCGACCTGCACGGCGTCGAAATTGTTGCGGCCGCTCATGTCGAAGGTGCCGACACAGTTGATCACCGCATCCGCCCCGCCGATCGCGGCGGCGACCGAGGCATCGTCACGGATATTGGCCAGCACCGGCACAACCTGGCCGACCGTGCCATAGGTGCGCACGAAGATCGCCTCGTTCGGACGGCGTACGGCGACGCGCACGCGCCAGCCCTGGTTGGCCATCCGCCGGGCGATATAGCGGCCCAAAAAGCCCGATCCGCCAAAGATCGTCACCAGTTTTGCCATGCCTTCATCCTCCGGTCTTGTCTGGCCATGGTGATACGCGCGCGGAGCCTGCCGGACAAGGCGCAATTCGTCTCGCCCCCGGCGCGGCATTTTTCACGAAAGCCCCGTTGACACGGATCGCGCGCGGGGCTACATCGCGGCCTCACGACACCTGCCCAGGTGGCGGAATTGGTAGACGCGCTAGCTTCAGGTGCTAGTATTCGCAAGGATGTGGAGGTTCGAGTCCTCTCCTGGGCACCACTCTTCCTCCGGCAGCCGCTAGGAAGGAAGACCCCGACGTGACCATCCATCTTTACCAGAACGACCTGCCCGATGGCCTGACGCTTGGCCCCATCGTCGCGATTGATTGCGAGACCATGGGCCTCAACCCGCATCGTGACCGGCTGTGCCTGGTGCAGATGTCGGATGGCGACGGAAATGCGCATCTGATCCAGGTGGCGAAGGGACAGACCGAGGCCCCCAACCTTGCCCGCCTTCTGGAAGATCCCGACACGCTGAAGCTGTTCCATTTCGGGCGCTTCGACATTGCCGTGATGTATCACGCCTTCGGGGCCCTCACCGCGCCCGTCTTCTGCACCAAGATCGCGTCGAAACTGGTGCGCACCTATACCGACCGGCACGGGCTGAAGAACCTCTGCCAGGAGATGCTGAACATCGACATTTCCAAGCAGCAGCAAAGCTCGGACTGGGGCGCGGAGACGCTGAGCGAGGCGCAGAAAACCTATGCCGCCTCCGACGTGCTCTACCTGCACCGCCTGCGCGAGATCTTCCAGGAGATGCTGGAGCGCGAGGGCCGCAGCGACATGGCGCAGGCCTGTTTCGATTTCCTGCCCACGCGCGCCAGGCTCGATCTGGCCGGGTGGCCCGAGATCGACATCTTCGCGCATTAGACCGATGGCCGCGTCCAACGCCTATTCGAGATTTGTCGCCTGGGTGAAGGTCATCCTGCCGCTGCTGGCGCTGGCGCTTCTGTCGACGCTGTTCCTGTTCTCGCGCACGCCCGACCCCAACCGCGCCATTCCCTTCGCCAATGTCGATGTCGAGGAGCTGGCGCGCGAGCAGAGCCTGGGCCGGCCCCGGTTCGCCGGCACGCTGAGCGACGGGCGCGAGGTGATCTTCACCGCCGACCGCGCCACGCCGGTGGCCGACCAGCCCGACCATATCGCCGCCACCGATATCGAGGCGCGGGTGGACATCTCGGCCGAGGCGATCTTGCTCATCGTGGCGGAAACCGGCCTCTTCAACCTGGCCGCGCAGATGGCCGATCTCAGCCGGTCGGTGGGGCTGACCACCTCGACCGGCTATCGGCTCTCGACCGAGATGCTGCAATTCAACCTGACCGAGTTCATGGCCGAATCGCCCGGTGCCGTTTCGGTCACCGGACCCGATCTGACGCTGGAGGCGGGCTCGATGCGGGTGACGGGAACGGAAGGCAACAATCTTGTCGTTTTCAACGGCGGGGTTCGGATGCTATATGATCCTCAAAATTGATGGAGTTTCCATGCGGATCATTGTCGCCGCTCTCATTCCGATCCTGGTGTTTTCCCTTCCCGCCCTTGCCCAGACGGCAATCGGCTTTGGCGGCGTGGCGCATGATGCCAGCCAGCCGGTCGAGGTGACGTCGGACAGTCTCAGCGTCGATCAGGCGACGGGCAACGCGATTTTCTCGGGCAATGTCATCGTCATCCAGGGTGATCTGCGCATGGCGGCGGGCGAGGTTTCGGTGTTCTATGCGGAAGAAGGCGGCGCGCAGCAGGTCAACGAGGTCGTGGCCACCGGCGGCGTCCTTCTGACCCGTGGCGACGACGCGGCCGAAGGCGACCGGGCGGAGTATTCCGTGGGCTCGGGCGCGATGGTGCTGATCGGGGATGTCCTGGTCACGCAAGGCCGCACCGCCATTGCCGGCGATCGCCTGTCCATCGACCTCACCACCGGCAACGGCACGGTCGAGGGGCGTGTGCGCACGGTCCTGCAACCGGCGGAATGACCCGATGGAGGGCAAACCCGATCTTGTCATGGCCGACGGGCAGCAAGGGCTGCATGTCACCAACCTGCGCAAGAGCTATCGCCGCCGCCCAGTGATCCGCGATGTCACCCTGTCGCTGAACCGGGGCGAGGTGGTGGCGCTGCTCGGGCCCAATGGCTCGGGCAAGACCACCTGTTTCTATTCCATCGCCGGTCTGGTCACGCCCGAGGGCGGCACCGTGATGCTGGACGGTCAGGACGTCACCCGCTTTCCGATGTATCGCCGCGCCAAGGCCGGAATCGGCTACCTGCCGCAGGAAATGTCGATCTTTCGCGGGCTGACGGTCGAGGCCAATATCATGGCCATCCTGGAGATCACCGAGAAACATCGCCACCAGCGCCATGAGCGGCTTGAGGAACTCCTGTCCGACTTCTCGATCAGCCATCTGCGCGCGGCCCCTGCCCTGTCGCTTTCGGGCGGGGAACGCCGCCGCGCCGAGATCGCCCGCTGTCTGGCCTCGAACCCGCGCTACCTGCTGCTGGATGAACCCTTCGCGGGCGTCGATCCCATCGCGGTGGCGGAAATTCGGGGCCTGGTCTCGGACCTCAAGAAGCGCGGGCTTGGCGTGCTGATCACCGATCACAACGTGCGCGAGACGCTGGAGATCGTGGACCGCGCCTATATCCTGCATGACGGCACCGTCTTGATGAGCGGCACCGCCGAAGAGGTGGTGCAGGACGAGAACGTGCGCCGCGTCTACCTGGGCCAATCCTTCCGCATCACCTGAACACATCGTTTCGCGGCGTCAGGCATTCGACCGCATTGACAGTCCCCCCCGTTTCGTCGCCAAATGGAGGTGATGTTCAAAATCGCGTCTGACCATTGCCACTTCAGACCGGACCTTTCGGGGGCCGCCAAAGGCGCAAGATCATTCCCGGTTTCTTCCCGACATCGAGGCACTGACACGCGGACCGCGGGATTGCCCCGCGGGACTGCCCAAATAAATTGGAGGCCGAATGCGTTACCAGATTAGCGGCAAGCAGATCGACATCGGAGATGCTCTTCAGACTCATGTGAAGGACGGGCTCGGGTCCGCCGTCAGCAAATATGCCGAGCGCCCGACCGATGCGTCGATCATTTTCTCGCGCAGCGGCAGCGAATACGCCTGCGAGGCGATTGTGCATCTGTCCACCGGCATGACCGCCTCGGCCAAGGCCAAGAGCCACGAGATCTATTCCTCGTTCGATCAATGCTGCGAGAAGATGGAAAAGCAGCTCCGCCGTTACAAGCGCCGCCTCAAGGACCATCACCGCGACCGGGCGCAGCCCATTGAACACATGATCGCCTCGTCCTACATCCTGGCCGGGACCGAAGACAGCGACGCGGACGAGCCCGATTCGCTGCAACCCATCATCGTCGCCGAGATGGAGGCTAAGATCCCCTCGCTCTCCGTCGGCGAGGCCGTGATGCAGATGGAGATCGCCGGCGCGCCGGTCCTGGTCTTCCGCCGCGAGGGCCATGACGGGGTGAACGTGGTCTATCGGCGCGACGACGGCAATGTCGGCTGGATCGACCCGCGCTGACCGGATAGAACCAGAGATCGGGGCCGGATTGGGGCCGGCCCCGCCAACAGGGACACCATATGCAACTTTCAACGATACTGCGCCCGCAGGCTGTCAAGCTCGTGTCGGACATCACCAGCAAGAAGCGCCTGATGCAGACAGTGGCAGACCTGGCGCGTGACGTCACCGGCCACAGCACGACCGAGATCTGCGCCGCCCTTCTGGATCGCGAGACGCTCGGACCCACTGGCTTCGGCCATGGCGTCGCCCTGCCGCATGCACGGCTGGAGGGGCTGGAGGGCGTTCAGGGTGTGTTCGTGAAGCTCGATCACCCGGTCGAGTTCGAATCCGTCGACAAGCAGCCCGTCGATCTGGTCTTCGCCCTCTTCGCACCGGAAGAGGCCGGGACGCAACACCTCAAGGCGCTGGCGCTGGTCTCGCGCACCCTGCGCGATCCGGCCCTGTGTCAGAAACTGCGTGCCACCACCGATCCGCACGCCATCCATGCCCTGCTGACCGAGGCGCGCACGTCGCAGGCGGCGTGACTCACCCCTCCCAAGGGGCAAAGCCGAAATTGACGAAATCCTTGCGATAGATCTCGCCGATCAGCGCCTCGGTCTCGTAATTGTTGATCTCGGACAGCGGGAATGGCCCGTCATCGACGGGCATATCAAACTCCACCTCCTTGCCGGTCTGCCCCCTGGCCAGCCGCGGCAACCCCTCGATCAGGTCTTCCTCGCGGAACAGGTGATCGGGAAGCGTCACGCCCGCCATGCCCTGAAGGATCGCGGTTTGCGAGGCGAAGACGGGTTCCACCTTCACACTTGTCTGCCCCGCCAGGTTGCCCTTGAGAAAATGCAGGAAGGCGATGAACGCCTCCTGATGCTGGTCGGCGTAATACCCCTTGATCACCCCCTCTTCGGGGATCGGCAGGCCATAGCGCTTGCGCAGCACCCGGCGGATATTGCTGAAGGCGGGCCGGTCATTGGGCAGGATGCAGGTGTTGAAGACGTGATAGGCGCGCTCCAGCGGGTGCCGCAGCACGGTGAAGCTGCGATAGCCCGGATGCTTGCGCATCCATTGGCGCAGGTCCTTCTGGTTCATCGCGCCCAACAGGTCGCCCGTCGCGATTCCCTCCAGCGCCGCCATCCATGACTTGACCGGCTCCACCGCCGCGCCCTTGATCGGCATGAAGAGCAACCCCGCCTCGGGCGTCGCGCAGAAATTCGGCACCCCGGCATGGCGGGGCGGCTCGAAATTCGGAGTCTTGTCCAGCTCGAACCGGTCCAGCTTGGACAGCATCCGCACCATGTGGTCGTAGTTTTCGACCTTCTCGCTCAGATCGCTCGGGTTCTGCTTCTTGAGCTTGGAATTGGTGCCGTCCAGCTCATGCTCCGACCCCAGGAACCGCGCCAGCCCGTTGATCACCTCGACATCGTTGATGTCATCGTAACGGATGTAGAACGCGGTCTGCCCGGTGGTCTGAAGCCCGCGCTGCAACCTGACCTGAAATTCCTGCAGGTCGGTCAGCATGTTTTCGAACTCCCACTGGCGAAACTCGATCTTGGCGCTGCGGGCGTGTTTCATGTCGGTCAGCCGCCATTGCCCGGTCTCCGAGGCAATCCGGCGGCTCACGTAACTGTCCAGCGGGTTGCGGGTCAGGATTACCTTGGCGATGGCCGGGTCGGGCAGGATGCGGTCCAGCACGCGCACGTCATGATCGTGGAAGAAGCGGAACCCCGGCGTCACCCCTTCCTCGGCGTTGTCGATGATGGCCTCCAGCAGGTCCAGCGGCTTCTTCTCGCGCCGGTCCATGTCGATGCCGTGCATCTCGAACCTGTTATGGTGCCCCATGAAGGTGGGGTTATAGACCTCGCCCAGGCAATCCAGATCGGGCAGGTCATTCAGCGTTGCCTCAAGATAGTTCGAGCCCGTCCGCATTTCCGCGAAGATCACGAAAGCGTCGAATTTGCGGTCCATGTCCTACCTCACCAGATATGGACGCGAGCCGTCCTGTTTCGGCTGCGCCCCGCCCAGTTCGACGGGGAAATCGCCCATCATATGCGGGTTCATGCCCTGGTTCTTCAGGTTTTGCAGGAATTGCCCGAACCCGGTCAGGTCGACCATGCGCGGCGCCTCGGTCAGGCGGCCGACGGCGGGGCCGCCCATCGAATCGAGGATGGATTGCAGATGTTCCATCGGTTCCTCGATGAACTCGGCCAGCGACCATATCCGCACCTCGGCGCGGGTCTGCACCCGGCGCAGGATATCTATGAAATCGACCTCCTGTTTTTGCAGATGCGCGGCCTGCTTGCGGATGGTCAGGAAATCCTTGTTGGCATTGAACAGCGGCACCGCCCAGGCCCCGGTGATGACCGAGATCTGCGCATTGCCATCCTCGGCCATGAACCACGCGATGCGCTGCTTGTCGCGGGGGGAAAACTGGAACACCTGCCGTTCGCCGCGCGTGTTCCAGATCAGGCTGGTCAGGAATCGTTCGGGGTTGTAGTCGCGCAAGGCCGCGCTGGCCGACAGACAGCCGGAATAGACGTCACCATCGCCCGCGAACCGGGCGCGGGTCCGGTCGAAGAGGTTGCCATGCACCCGCGTGCCCAAGCGGCGCGACAGCCAGGGCTCGAAGTTTTCAAACAGGTCGTTGAAGCCCTGGAACACCGAATAGGGCGCGCAGGTCTTGCCGTTTTCCCAGTTCGGATTGGGGAACCGGCTGTGCATATACATGCCGGCGCGGCCCCGGGTCCGGCGTTCCAGCGCCTTGGCGAAAACCCGGTCGATCTTGCCCGGCGCGGGTTCGGCCATGACGGTGCCGCGATCCTGGTCGGTCAGGAACGTGTCATAGAGACGATCCGCCTTCGACCAGATCTTGCGCGCGACGAAACAGTCGGACCGGCGCAGAAGATGCAGGTGATCGTCGTAGAAGACATGCGGCTTGCCCTGGAAATCGAACTTGGACAGCGTCAGCGACCGGCTTTCGATCCGGGTCGAGTATTTGCGCACCAGCGTCTGGTAATAGCTTTCGTCGGGGATCCAGACCAGTTTGAAATAGCGGTCATAGATCTTGCGCGACGGGTCTTGCAGGATCGCCGACAGGGTCTGCCGCGTCAGGCACCACCATTGGCTACCCAGATGCGGCACCAGCTTGTCCGGCATCTTGCGCCTGAAGCCGATGTTGCGCTGGAACTCGACGTAGCGGTCAAAGAGATACCGGTGCCGTTTCCACGAGAACGGAAACCGCAGCTGGAAGCGTTCGGAATGCAGCCCGTCAACGGTCCATTCCACATCCTCGGTGGTGACACTTTCGATGAAATCGGTGCGCGGGCGCGCGGCGAGGTAGGCGCGCAGCTCCTCCACCGGGCGCAGCGGCAGGCACGAGCCGCTGGACAGGAACACATGCCGGACCTCGGGAAATTCCCGCAGCATCATCTCGGAGCCCGATTGCGATGCGGCCACCAGCGACCAGGTGCCCCATTCGCATTTGTGCCGCCCGCAAAAGCGGATGTTGTGCAGGTCTTTCACGGCCTCGCGCAGCCCGTCGAAGGACGCCTTGGCCACCCGCTTGTCGACATGGATCACCACCGGGCAATCCCGTTCGGCCCAATGACGCGCCACCTGCGCGGCCCGGTCCAGCGCGGTGTGACACATCATGACAAACCCGACGCTCATGCCCAGTTTCCCTTGGACATGAGGCCCAGGATCTCAAGCTGGCGCCAGTTGATGTAGCGTTCCGACCATTTGCACCACAGGTTCGGATCCTCGTTCAGGCCGGAATGATAGGCCTTGTATTCATGGCTGTTGGCATAGTGCTGCTTGCGCTGAAGCTCCTCCCGCGCCTTCGTCGTGAAGGTGTCGAGGAACTTGGCGTGCATCAGCACCCCCGACGCTTTCTCACCGCCCCATTCGTCGAAGACCAGGTTCAACCCGCGCGGCAGCAGCATGTGGGTCGAACTGGCAAAGGCATAGCCCTTGTTCCATTTCACCAGCGGTATCTTGTTCAGCGCCGGCGCGCGTTCGGGGTTCTGGTCGAAGAACAGCCGCGCCCGTGGCCCCCCCTGGATCCACAGGTTGCCGTAATTCCAGTTGCGCTCGATCATGTAATTGCCGCTGTCGAACCAACAGGCGATGTCGAACGGGTTCTGCCCCTCATTATAGGGCTGCGCGGTGATCGGCCCCTTGGGATACATGTCCAGCAGCATGGCGCCAAAGGACTTGATCGAGGAGGAGTCCAGCCAGTCGGTCAGCGCCGGAATGGGCCGCGTGTCGCAAAACGGGTAGATCAGGAACTCATCCGGATCGACCACGACGCACCAATGGCCATGTGCGTATTGCCGCATCAGCGCGTTCAGCCAATCCATGCCGAACCGCGACCGCTTGTAGCTGCCCTGGCTCATCCAGACCGAACAATCGCCCTGCGCGGCCAGGTATTCGCGGGTGCCATCGGTGCTGTCATTATCGACGATGATGAAATGCGACACGCCCCGGTCGCGGTAATAGGTCAGGAAATAGGGCAGCCGGATGCGTTCATTGCGCAGCGTGACAAAACACAGCACGTCCGAGGGGCGGATATCATCCGTGCGGTCGGCGACAAGCATCAGCTCGCGCGCTTTCCGCCAGGCCCTGACAAGGAACCTCTTCCGCTCAAGGCGCAGCTTGTATCGCTGGACCGCCCTCATGCCTCACCTACTGCCTACCCGGCCAAAGCGCCGCTTCGACCGTCCTGAAATGCTCTGCCCATGTCGGCACGCGAAATTCGGCCACCGATTCCGCCGCAAGGCTAACCGCTGACCGTTTCTTTATCGTTTCCATCCAAGAATACGCATTCAGCGGGTCCAGGTAAACGGCGTAGTCGCCCAGAATCTCTCGCAAAACCGGCAGATCGGCGCAAATCGGCAGGGTTCCAAGCTGCGCGGCCTCGACCGCGGGCAAGCCAAAGCCCTCGGCATGGGTCGGAAAAAGCAGCCCATGCGCCCCGGTCAGCAGCGTCCTGACCTGCCCGTCGCTCAGCCCCTCATGCTCGAATATCGCGATGTTGCGCAGCGGATGACTGTCCAGCCGGTCAAGCAGCGCCGCATCCGCCCATCCCCGCCGCCCGACGATATGCAGATGCGGGCGGGTCGCCTCGGGCAGCTTCTCCCAGACATCCAGCAGCAGCGCATGGTTCTTGCGCGGCTCGATGGTGCCAAGCGCGACGAAGCGCGGCACATCTTTGTCGAACGCCAGCGGCTCGGGCCTTGCGGGCGCGGGCACCCCCAGATGCGCGGGCAAGACGGGGGGCGCATCCACGAACCGGCCGCGCAGCCGTTCTGCCGTGTCTTGCGAATTGCACAGGATCAGATCGGCGCGCGTCATCACCTGGGTCAGCATCTGCGCGAAATGCGCGGGAAACCCGGGGCTGGAATATTCGGGATGCTCCAGCGGGATGATGTCGTGGATGAACACGGCCGCACGCAGATCGGGCAGCGCCTGGACGGCGGCCAGCGTATGCTCGCTCAGGTTGCTGTGGCCGGTATTCAGATAGACCGTATCCTCGCGCAGGTGATCCGACAGGCGCGGCAGCAACCCCCCCGGCAGGCACCGGGCCAGCGCGTGACGGCGCAACAGCGCCTCACCCGCGTGGCGCGGATTGGCGGCTTTCCCGGTCAGGCGCGACAGGAAATCGGGCTTTCCCCACGGTCCGCCCGCGTCCAGCGCCTGCAAGAAGGCCCGCGCGCCGTCTGCCCCGCAAATCAGGTATCCGCGCGAGGTGCGCACCAGGAACCTTGGGTCGGGGTCTACCGCCAGCACCCAATCCGCATAGGCCCGTTCGACCCGGTCCACACCGGTCAGCGGCCCAAGCCCGACGCGGGACAGAAGCCGCGTCAGATCAAGGCACAGCGCCGCCCCTGCCATCAGGTCACTGGGCTGCGTTTTTCATGGAGGTGACACCGTCGAGGAATTGTGAGAACTCATCGCGCAGATCCTCACGCGCAAGGCCGAAGGCGACGGTCGCCTGCAGGAACCCGGCCTTTGACCCGCAATCGTAGCGCTGGCCCCGGAACCGGAAACCATAGACATTGTCCGCGCGCCCGATCTCCTGCGCGATGGCGTCGGTCAGTTGCACTTCGCCGCCGCTGCCCGCCTTGGCGCGGTTGAGGTTGCGCATGACGTCAGGCGTCAGGATGTAGCGCCCGATCACGGCCAGGTTCGACGGCGCGTCCTCGACCGCCGGTTTCTCGACCATGCCCTTGACCGACACGACGGACCCCATGTCTTCCTTGACGTCCAGCACCCCATAGGCCGAGGCCTTCTCGGGCGGCACTTCCATCGCCGCGACCATGTTGCCGCCAAGCTCGGCATGGGCCTCCATCATCTGTTGCAGACAGGGCTTGTCGGCGGCGATGACGTCATCGGGCAGGATCACGGCGAAGGATTCATTGCCCAGAAGCCTGCGCGCGCACCAGACCGCGTGGCCGAGGCCAAGCGCCTTGTTCTGCCGCATATAGGCGATTTCGCCCGAATCCATATTGGTGGTCTTGAGCGTCTCAAGAATGTCCAGCTTGCCCTTCTTGCGCAGCGAATGCTCAAGCTCGGGCGCGACATCGAAATAGTCTTCCAGCGCACTTTTTCCGCGAGCGGTGACAAAGATGAATTCCTTGATGCCCGCCGCGCGCGCCTCGTCGATGGCGTATTGGATCAGGGGCCGGTCGACCAGGGTCATGATTTCCTTGGGGATCGACTTGGTCGCGGGCAGAAACCGCGTTCCCAAACCTGCCACTGGAAAAATCGCCTTGGTGACTTTCTTCATTACCTATCCCAACTTACTGCGCGACCAATGCCTGGGGTTCGTGCCCCATGTTCCGACGCTGCCCGAAAACCTTGACAGTTCTTGCGCCAGATATGGCCATTTCTGTGTCTTTTGCCGGAATATGGCCCCGAATGTCCATTCATGGCCAGCGAATTCCGTGCAGCCGTGCCTCTTCTGCCGCGATACGTGCAGCAAAGCCCCAGGGGCGAAACCGGGGCTGGTCGCGCAGGGAGGGACCGAAGAGGCCGCCGGATTGCAGCCAGACCCCCGAGCGCGTGAACCTCACGCGATGCGCGCGCACGGTCGGGGCCAGCAGAAAGACACTGGAGGAGCGTCCCTCGGCGGCAGCCTGCCGTGCCGTTTCCATAAGTCTGCGGCGCTGGAACCATCGGCCCGATAGCACCAAGGGTTCGGGCGCTTCGCCGCCCACCAGCGGGACGAAATCGGGCGGCGGGGCCAAGTCCTGCGGCGGGACCATCTCGGCGCTGCGGCCCGCCTCCATCCCGGCGCGCAGATCGTCCAGCAGGCGGCGCATTTCCTCGACGTCGATCTGTCCGCTGCGCACAAAGCGCTGCACCCGTTCCGATTGCTCCTGCAAGATCTCGGTCAGCCGCTGGTCCATCCGGTCGCTGTGCTTGCGCAGGTAGATCACGCTGCTCGCCCCGATCTGGAACAGGCTGCGCGGGATGCGGCCCGCATTGCGGCGAAGGCTTTCGGCATAGCCGTGATGGACCGTGGCGAGCGGCGCGAAACCCGCCCGCATCCCGGCCTTGTGCAACCGCCAGGCCAGATCGGTTTCATCCAGGAAAAACGTGAAACCGGGATCGAACCCGCCGAGCGTTTGCAGCGCCTGCCGCCGGATCGCCATATTGGTGCCTTCCAGCTTGACCGCTTGCCCCTCGGGCAGCGGCCCATTCAGCGGATGCGCCACGCCCTCGGCATCGACGCTCCGCTGGCCCCACTGCACGGATATTCCGTTGCGGCCAAGCACGGTCCCGGTCGTGGCCATGACCTCCGGATCGGCGAAAGGCGCGGTCAGATGGTCCAGCCATGTCGGCTCCGGCACCGCGTCATCGTCGATGAAGGCCAGGATCTCGCCCGCCGCCAGACCCGCCGCCTGGTTGCGCGCGGCGGAGATATTCGCCTCGGCCTGATGCCCGGTCTTGATCCATTGCGCGAAAGGCAGGTCCGAGATCGCCACCAGCCCGGCCTGATCGGCCACCACGACCAGTTCGAACGGGCGATGGAACAGCTGGCTGACCCCGATCGCCGCGCGGCGCAGCAACTCGGGCCGCCCGTGGCTGACGATGACGACGCTGACGGTGGGGCTCTCGCTCAAGGCTCCCCCATCTCGGCCAGCATCGCCTCGATCCGGGGCACGTCCTCGGGGTTGTTCAACTCCCAGAACTTGCGCCCCCGCGCCTCGACTTCGACGCAGAGCACCTTGTGCCCGGCCTCCAGGAACCGCAATTGCTCCAGCCCCTCCAGAACCTCCAGCCTGCCCACGGGCCAGGTCGGATAGGCCAGGAGTGCATCGGGCCGGTAGGCATAGACCCCGACATGGTGAAATACCGGCGTTTCGGCCTCGGGGGCGTAGGTCTGGCCGGTATAGGGAATGACCTCCTTGGAGAAATAGAGCCCGTGGTGATCGGCATCGAACACCGCCGTGGTGCCCCCGACGCGGCCCGCCTGACGGTCGGCAACCAGCGCGGCATGGGTCTCGCCGTCGCAGCGCAGGACCGGCGTGGCCAGCGCCGCATCGGGGGCCTTGCGCAGACCCGCGATCAGGTCTTCCAGGAACCAGGCGGGCGTCAGCGGCGCATCGCCTTGCAGGTTCACCACCATGTCGACACCCGAAAGCTGCCCGAGCGCCTCGGCGCAGCGTTCGGTGCCGTTGCGGCACGCTTCCGAAGTCATCAGCACCCGCGCCCCGAACCCCTCCGCCGCCGCCCTGATCCGTGCGTCATCGGTGGCGACATAGACCGCGTCGATCCCCGCAACATTTCGCGCCGCGCGCCAGCTGCGCTCGATCAGGCTGCGCGCCTGCCCCGTGGCGCCGCGCAACTCGGCCAGCGGCTTGCCGGGATAGCGCATCGAGGCATAGCGCGCGGGGATGATGCAGACGGTCGTCATGTCACGCGCCTTTCAGATCGACGCCGGGTGCATAGGCGATGAAGAACGGGTTCTCATAGCCCGGCTTGCCATAGGTAAAGGGCGCGTGATCCTCGAACCGGACCATCTGCCCGCCCGCGCCGCGCAAGACCGCATCGCCTGCCGCCGTGTCCCATTCCATCGTGCGGCCGAGCCTCGGGTAGATGTCGGCCTCGCCGGTCGCGACCAGGCAGAACTTCAGGGACGATCCCGCGCTTTTCATGTCGGCTGTCTCATATTTCCCGATATAGGCATCGGTCGCCGCGTCCCGGTGCGATTTCGACGCCACCACCAGCAGGGCGGAATTGTCCGGGTCAGACACTGACATCCCTTTGACAGAGCCTTTTTCCCCCTCGCTGAACGGCCCCGCCTCCTCGACCGAGCGCCCCTCGGCATCGGTGTAGAAAAGCCGCGCTTTTGCTGGCGCATAGACCACGCCACGCACCGGAACGCCGTCGACCACATAGGCGATGTTCACCGTGAAATCGCCGCGCCGCTTGATGAACTCCTTGGTGCCGTCCAGCGGATCGACGATGAGGAAACTGGCCGCCGTCTCGGAATGGCTCGCCGCCTGTTCCTCGGTCACCAGCGTCACCTCCGGAAACGCCGCCCGCAACCCGGCGGAGATCAGCGCATCGGCAGCCTCGTCGGCCTCGGTCACCGGGCTGTCATCGGACTTCGCCTTCACCTCGAAATCGTCGGCGTCGTAAATCTCCATGATCCGCGCGCCCGCCTGCAATGCGAGGGTGCGGAACACGGTTTCCATCTTGTCGAAATCCATCAAGTGCCTTTCCATAGCGTCGATTGAAAAATCCGGGTTTTGCGTTTATCGTCTCCTACCAACGATTGAGCAAGAATTCCCTGCGACAAAGACAGGGGCCGCGAAGATCGGTCAGGCAAGCAGGTTAAAGATGCAATTTCGTCAAGACACACGGCGCACGACCTTCGGGATCATCCTGAACCTGTGCGAACTGACCTACCATTCCACCGTGCGCAAGGTGCGTGAAACGCATGGCAACGCGCTGATGGCCCTGTTCATGAGCATCATGCAGGCGCTGCTTTTCGTGTTCGCCTTCTATTTCATGTTCACCGTCCTGGGCACGCGCGGCATGATGATCCGCGGCGATTTCATGATTTACCTGCTGACGGGGATCTTCCTCTACCTGACGCATATCAAGGCACTCGGGGCCGTCCTGGGGGCCGAGGGGCCGACATCGGCGATGATGCAGCACGCGCCCATGAACACGCTGGTGGCAATCGCGTCCTCGGCCCTCGCGGCGCTCTATATCCAGACGCTGTCGCTTATCGTGATCATGTTCGGCATTCACACGATCCTCAACCCGATCGAGATTCACGATTGGGCCGGGGTCGGCATGATGTATCTTCTGGGATGGGCCTCGGGCTGTGCCATCGGTCTGGTGCTTCTGTCGCTGAAACCCTGGATTCCGGATGCCATCTCGCTGATCCAGACGCTCTATACCCGCGCCAACATGATCGCCTCGGGCAAGATGTTCGTCGCCAACAGCCTGCCGGGTTTCATGATCCCCTGGTTCGACTGGAACCCGCTGTTTCACCTGATCGACCAGTCGCGCGGATTTGCATTCAACAACTATTTCCCACATTATACGAATTGGCAGTACCCGATCTATATTACCCTGGCCTTCCTATTATTGGGCCTGATGGGGGATTTTTACACGCGCAAGCGCGCCTCGGCTAGTTGGATGGCACATAGATGAAAAAGCTACTTCTTTCCCTGTTCTTCGTGATCTTTGGCACCATGGCCTCGGCCCAGGTGCAGGACTACCCAGCCCTTTTCAACGTCACCGACGTGCGCCCCGGCGACATCCTGAACGTGCGCGCCGGGCCGGGCGTCAACCATCAGATCATCGGCACGCTCGCGCGCAATGCCACCGGGGTCGAGGTTATCGGCACCACCGAGGATCGCCGTTGGGGCCGTGTCTCGATGGGCGAGATGTCGGGCTGGTCCTCGATGCGCTACCTGACCCGCACCGGCCCGTCCTGGGACCAGGGCCTGCCCGCACCGCTCTATTGCTCGGGGACCGAGCCATTCTGGAGCTATGACCGCCAGGTCGGCGGCGGCAGCTGGAGCGATTTCGAGGTTCAGAACCAGCCCCATGCCGAACGGTGGTCCGGCAGCGCCTCGGGCCGGGGCCCGTCGATGTTCGCGCTGGACCTGGACAGCGGCACCGCGACGATGACCGCCTTCATCCGCCGGGGCATCTGCTCGGACGGGATGAGCGACCGGGATTACGGCATCGTCGCCCAATTCCTGCGCCGCAGCGGCGGCCAGACCGTGCTTCTGGACGGTTGTTGTTCGCTGGCGCGTTAAGGCATGTCGCTCAAAAGTGGGAACCGGTTTTGAGCTTCTCGGACATCGCGTATCAACAGTCCACCACCCGCAGCGTCAGATTGATCCGCCCGCCCTTGGGCAGGAGCGGCGAGGATCCGAACCTGATCCGGTCCACACCGTGATGGTGGAGCCGCGCCGCACCGCCCATCACCACGACATCGCCCGAGCTGAGCCAGAGAGACTCGGTCTTGCCGCCGCGCGCCTCACTGCCCATGCGGAACAGCGCCGCGTCCCCAAGCGAGACCGAGACCACGGGCATTGAGAAATCCCCCTCGTCCTTGTCCTGGTGCATCCCCATCCGCGCGCCGTCGCCGTAGAAGTTGATCAGGCAGCTATCCGGCAGCCGCTCCACACCCGATAGGGCGCGCCATATCTCCAACACACGTTCCGGGATCGCGGGCCAGTCCATGCCCGACGGATGCCGATCCTCATAGCGATAGCCGCGCCGGTCCGTGACCCATCCGACCCGTCCGGCCGAGGTCATGCGCACCGACATTTCCCGCCCGCGCGGCGTCACCGGCACCATCAGCGGCGCGGCCCGGACCACGCCCCGGATATCCTCCAGCAACGCGCCCTGCGCTTCCGCCCCAAGAAATTCCTTGTAAATCAGGAACCCCCGCGTATTCAGCACCTGCATCGTGGTTTCTCCGCCCCCTGTTGCAGAATCGTAAACCTTCCGCCCATCCCCCTGTTGCAGCGGCGCAGGCCCCCACTTATATACCCTGCGAAGCGCGGTCGGGGCAGCCCCGGCCTTTACCTAAAAGGGGGCCGGGGGCCGCAACCGGACCTGCCCTCTGCAACATCGCCTTGAAGAAGGGATCTGAAAACATGGCCAAAGTCATTGGTATCGACCTCGGAACAACCAACTCCTGCGTCGCCATCATGGACGGCGCACGCCCGCGTGTGATCGAAAATGCCGAAGGCGCCCGCACCACGCCCTCGATCGTCGGCTACACCGATGATGAGCGTCTGGTCGGCCAGTCCGCCAAACGGCAGGCGGTCACCAACCCCGACAACACCATCTTCGCCGTCAAGCGCCTGATCGGGCGCCGCATGTCCGATGCCGCGGTCGAGAAGGACCGCAAACTGGTGCCCTACGCCATCGTCGATGGCGGCAATGGCGACGCCTGGGTCGAAGTGCGCGGCGAGAAATATTCGCCCAGCCAGGTCTCGGCCCTGATCTTGGGCAAGATGAAGGAAACCGCCGAAAGCTATCTGGGTGAGGAAGTCACCCAGGCCGTCATCACCGTGCCCGCCTATTTCAACGACGCCCAGCGTCAGGCCACCAAGGATGCCGGCAAGATCGCGGGCCTGGAAGTCCTGCGTATCATCAACGAGCCGACCGCGGCGGCCCTCGCCTATGGCCTCGACAAGAAAGAGACCAAGACCATCGCCGTCTATGACCTCGGCGGCGGCACCTTCGACGTGACCATCCTCGAAATCGACGATGGCCTTTTCGAAGTGAAATCGACCAATGGCGACACCTTCCTGGGTGGCGAAGACTTTGACATGCGCATCGTCAACTACCTGGCCGATGAGTTCAAAAAGGAAAACGGCGTCGACCTGACCAAGGACAAGATGGCCCTGCAGCGCCTGAAAGAGGCCGCTGAGAAAGCCAAGATCGAACTGTCCTCGGCCACGCAGACCGAGATCAACCAGCCGTTCATCTCGATGGACCCCAAGGGCGGCCAGCCGCTGCACATGGTGCAGAAACTGACCCGTGCCAAGCTGGAAAGCCTGGTTTCCGACCTGATCAAGAAGTCGATGAAACCCTGCCAGGCGGCGCTCAAGGATGCGGGCCTGTCCAAGTCCGACATTGATGAGGTCGTGCTGGTCGGCGGCATGACCCGGATGCCCAAGGTGATCGAGGAGGTGACCAGCTTCTTCGGCAAGGAACCCAACAAGGGCGTGAACCCCGATGAGGTCGTGGCGCTTGGCGCGGCGATCCAGGCCGGTGTTCTGCAAGGCGACGTCAAGGACGTGGTCCTTCTGGACGTGACGCCGCTGTCTCTGGGTATCGAGACGCTCGGCGGTGTCTTCACTCGCCTCATCGACCGCAACACCACCATCCCGACCAAGAAGAGCCAGATCTTCTCGACCGCCGAAGACAACCAGAACGCGGTGACGATCCGGGTCTTCCAGGGTGAGCGTGAGATGGCCGCCGACAACAAGATGCTCGGCCAGTTCAACCTTGAGGATATCCCCCCCGCCCCGCGCGGCCTGCCGCAGATCGAGGTGACCTTCGACATCGACGCCAACGGCATCGTGTCGGTCAGTGCCAAGGACAAGGGCACCGGCAAGGAACAGAACATCACGATCCAGGCCTCGGGCGGTCTCAGCGATGAAGACATCGAGCAAATGGTGCGCGACGCCGAGGAAAACGCCGAGGCCGACAAGGGCCGCCGTGAGCTGGTCGAAGCCCGGAACCAGGCCGAGAGCCTGATCCACTCGACCCAGAAATCGCTGGAGGAACATTCCGACAAGGTCGATCCGACCACGGTGGAAGCCATCGAACTGGCGATCAAGGCGCTTGAGGAGAACATGGAATCCGAGGACGCCGGCAAGATCAAGGGCGGCATCCAGAACGTGACCGAAGCGGCCATGAAACTGGGTGAAGCGATCTACAAGGCACAGGCCGAGGCCGAGGGCGAAGAGGCGCCGGAAGGCTCCGACGGGCCGTCCAGTGTCGATGACGACATCGTCGATGCGGATTTCGAGGATCTGGGCGACGACGACCGCCGGTCGTAAGCGCGTGACCTGACCCACGTTGAGACCGGCCCGGGATCCCCTGGCCGGTCGATGCGTTTCAGAGGGGAACTGAATTAACATGGCAAAACGCGATTTCTACGATGTGCTCGGAGTCTCGAAAGGCGCGTCCGCCGAGGAGATCAAGAAAGGCTATCGCAAGAAGGCCAAGGAACTGCACCCCGACCGCAACTCCGACAACCCGGAGGCCGAGGCGCAGTTCAAGGAAGCCAACGAAGCCTACGAGGTTCTGAAGGACGCCAACAAGAAGGCGGCCTATGACCGCTACGGCCACGCGGCCTTTGATGGCGGCATGGGCGGTGGCCCGCGCGCGGGCGGCGGCCATGGCGGCCAGGGCGATTTCGCCAGCGCCTTCTCGGACGTGTTCGAGGATCTGTTCGGCGATTTCATGGGCGGTCAACGCGGCCCCGGCGGAGGCCGACGCGCCGCGCGCGGCTCGGACCTGCGCTACAACCTGCGCATCTCGCTGGAAGATGCCTATACGGGCCTGCACAAATCCATCACCGTCCCGGCTTCGGCCACCTGCGAGGAATGTAACGGATCCGGCGCCGAGGGCGGCGCGGAACCGCAAAGCTGCCCGACCTGCTCCGGCATGGGCAAGGTCCGCGCGCAGCAGGGCTTCTTCACCGTCGAACGCACCTGCCCGACCTGTTCCGGCGCCGGTCAGATCGTCAAGAACCCGTGCAAGGCCTGCGGCGGCGCGGGCCGGGTGCAGAAGGAAAAGGCGCTCTCGGTCAATATCCCCGCAGGCGTCGAGACCGGCACCCGTATCCGCCTCTCGGGCGAGGGTGAGGCCGGTCTGCGCGGCGGCCCGCCGGGCGACCTCTACATCTTCATCGACGTGGCCGAACACGACATCTTCAAGCGTGACGGGCTGGACCTCTTCTGCCGGGTGCCGGTCTCGATGGTCAAGGCCGCCTTGGGCGGCGAGATCGAGGTGCCCACGATCGACGGCGGCCGCAGCCGGGTGAAGGTGCCCGAAGGCTCGCAATCGGGCCGCCAGATGCGCCTGCGCTCCAAGGGGATGCCCGCGCTGCGCGGCCCCGGTCAGGGCGACATGTATATCGAGCTGGCGGTCGAAACCCCGGTCAAGCTGACCTCCCGCCAGAAGGAGCTGATGCGCGAGTTCGACGAGGCGTCCTCGGGCTCGAACAACCCCAATGCCAGCAGCTTCTTCGACAAGGTCAAGAGCTTCTGGGATTCGATCAAGGACTGACCGCCCGCGCCAGGCGGGGTGCGCGAAAGGTTGTCGCGCCAGCCCTTTGCCGAATGTGTTGGACCGCTTTTGCAAAACGCCCCCGCAGGTTTTCTGCGGGGGCATCTTGGTTTGGCACATCCGGTTGGCGCTGCAGAGCGGTCTTTCGACGCCCGTTCACCACAATCTGCTTGGCCCGGCACACTATATTTGGCATCGCGGCCAGGAACATCCCTCAATCAAGGACGATGATCCCGGATTGCTTCGATTTGTGCTCCGGTTCGACATGAATTGTAATCCGCGCATCCGCCAACGCATCCCTCAAGCCATTCTCGATCCGATCACAGATTTCATGTGCGCGGAACACGGTCGTCTCTCCGGGCACGATGAGGTGGAAATCTATGAAGATCACGGACCCTGCATGGCGTGTCCGAAGGTCGTGAGCCTCCATCGCCCCATCCGCCTCCGCCGCGATGATCTCTCTGATACTGCTCAGCGTTTTCTCTGACACGGCTTCATCCATCAGGCCGCTCAAGGATTCCTTGATGATCTTCGAGCCCGACCAAAGGATGTTGACGGCCACCAGGACGGCCAGCGCCGGATCAAGGATCCACCACCCCGTCGCAACCGCAAGAAGAACGCCCACGGCCACGCCGACTGAGGTAAGAACATCCGTTACCAGGTGTTTTCCATCGGCCACCAACGCCGGAGATTGTCGTTTCCGTCCACGAGAGATCAGAACCCATGCCCAAACACCGTTGATGACGGTCGCCCCGAGATTCACAAGAAGCCCCTCAATCGGCGCATCAAGCCTGATCGGCTCCATGAAGCCGTGGTAGGCTTCTCGCAAGATCAGCAGCGCGGCGACGATAATCATCACACCTTCAAGGACCGCACTGAAGAATTCCGCCTTGTTATGCCCGTAAGGATGATTGGCATCGGCGGGTTTGGCCGCGACCTGAATGGCAATGAGGGCGGCGAAGGCCGTTGCGACATTGACCGTGCTTTCAAGCGCGTCTGACAACAGCGCGACCGAACCGGTCATCCAATACGCAAGCGCCTTTACGCCCAGGACGACAAAGCCTACGAAAATGCTGCAAATCGCCAGCTTGATAGTGGTCACCTTGTCGGTCCTCTTTTCCGCATCGCACACCAATCAGACCAAGCAGCAGGAACACAATGTAAGGGGCTTGGATTCAGCGCCGGGGGCTACGTCATTTCCGGGCTCTGGCGCCGACCCGTCTGTACGGGGGGCGCATCGGGGGGTGTACAGGGGGTGTACGCCCGTTTTCGTCCCCTTTTACCGCCCGATCTCACACGCCGCCATCACCGCCATGTTCAAAATGTCATTCGCGGTGGAGACGTTCGAGCAGATCTGCACCGGGTGATCCAGACCCGTCAGGATCGGCCCGATCACCGTCGCGCCCGCCATCTCCTGCATCAGTTTCACCGAGATCGAGGCCGAATGCCGCGCCGGGACCACCAGCACATTGGCGGGGCCGGTGAGGCGGCTGAACGGGTAATTGTCCAAGACTTTCTGGTTCAGCGCCACATCCACCGTCATCTCGCCATCATATTCAAAATCAACGCCAATTCGGTCCAGAACGGCAGGTGCCTGGTGCATCTTCTCGGCCCGCTCGGACACCGGATAACCGAAGGTCGAGAAGCTGACAAAGGCCACGCGCGGCTCGATTCCAAGGCCCCGCGCCACGGCGGCCCCGCGCCGCGCGATCAGCGCCATATCCTCGGCGCTCGGCCATTCATGCACCAGCGTGTCGCAGATCAACACGATCCGCCCCTTGTGAAACAGCGCCGTCACACCCACCGCGCCATCCTCGGCCTTGGCGTCGAAGACATGTCCGATCAACCCCAGAGCATGCGCCGATTTCCGCGTCGCCCCCGTCACCAACCCATCCCCATGCCCATGCGCCAGCATCAGCGAGGCAAAGACATGCCGGTCGCGCGCGGCCAGCCGGTGGATGTCCTGGCTGTCGAACCCCTTGCGTTGCAGGCGCTGGTAGAGGAACGACTTGTAGCTTTCCAGATGCCGCGTGTTGGCTGCGTTCACGATCTCCAACTCGCGCGCGGCATCGCCAAGGCCCACCGTCTCCAGCATCTCGCGCACCTGCGCTTCGCGCCCCACGACGACGGCATTGCCCATGCCATTGCGCTGATAGGCGACGGCGGCGCGCAGCACGCGGATATCGTCGCCCTCGGCAAAGATCATCCGCGCCTGCGCCTTGCGGGCACGGGAATACATGCCGCTGAGGATCGAGGCGGTCGGGTCCATCCGGGCCTGCAGGGAATGTGCATACCCGTCCATATCCACGATGGGCCGCCGCGCAACGCCGGTATCCATCCCCGCCTTCGCCACGGCGGGCGGGATCGTGTAGATCAGCCTTGGGTCGAAGGGCGTGGGGATGATGTAGTCGCGCCCGAAGGTCAGCTTGCGGCCATAGGCCACCGCGACCTCGTCGGGCACATCGGCGCGCGCAAGTTCGGCCAGCGCCTCGGCGCAGGCGATCTTCATCTCGTCATTGATGGCGCGGGCATGGATGTCCAGCGCGCCGCGGAAGAGATAGGGAAAACCAAGCACGTTGTTGACCTGGTTGGGGTAATCGCTGCGGCCCGTTGCCACGATGGCGTCGGCGCGGACCTCATGCGCCTCTTCGGGTGTGATCTCGGGGTCCGGGTTGGCCATGGCGAAGATGACCGGGTTGTCGGCCATGGATTTCACCATCTCCTGCGTCACCGCGCCCTTGGCGGAAACGCCCAGGAACACGTCACACCCCACCATCGCCTCTTCCAGGCTGCGCGCCTCGGTCTTGACGGCATGGGCCGATTTCCACTGGTTCATGCCCTCGGTGCGGCCCTGGTAGATGACGCCCTTGGTGTCGCACATGATGCAATTGTCGTGCCGCGCACCCATCGCCTTCAGCAACTCCAGGCAGGCGATCCCGGCGGCACCTGCCCCATTGAGGACGATCTTCACCTCCTCGATCCTCTTGCCGCTGAGATGCAGCGCGTTGATCAGACCGGCGGCGCAAATCACCGCCGTGCCGTGCTGGTCGTCGTGAAAGACGGGGATGTCCATCTGTTCCTTGAGCGTCTGCTCGATGATGAAGCATTCGGGGGCCTTGATATCCTCAAGGTTGATGCCGCCAAAGCTCGGCCCCATCAGGCGCACCGCGTTTATGAAGGCCTCCGGGTCTTCGGTGTCCAGCTCGATGTCGATGGAGTTCACGTCGGCGAAGCGCTTGAACAAGACCGCCTTGCCCTCCATCACCGGCTTGGAAGCCAGCGCGCCCAGGTTGCCAAGGCCCAGAACCGCGGTCCCGTTCGAGATCACGGCGACCATGTTGCCCTTGGAGGTGTAGTCATAGGCACATTCCGGGTTCTCGGCGATGGCCTCGCACGGCACCGCCACACCAGGGGAATAGGCCAGGCTCAGGTCGCGCTGCGTCGTCATCGGCACCGAGGCCTGGATGTCGATCTTGCCGGGGCGCGGCTCCAAGTGATAGGACAGCGCCTCTTCGCGGGTGATTTTCGACTTTGTCGCCATGGGTCCGGTGCATCCTTTTTCGGGGCTCAGCGGTCGAGTGATACCGCCCCGCGCGCGCTATCTCAACAAAGCTGTTTCAGGATGTCTTTCATCCACAACCTTAAAGCCGCCCGCTCGGATTGCGGTCTTTCACCCGCCCGCCACAATTTGTAGACTTCGCGGAACGGGCCAGGGGGCGGGGATGAACGCACAAGTGACGCCGATGATGGCGCAGTTTCTGGAGATCAAGGCGCAGCATCGCGATGCGCTTCTGTTCTACCGGATGGGCGATTTCTACGAAATGTTCTTTGACGATGCGGTCGCCGCCGCCGAGGCGCTGGATATCGCGCTGACCAAGCGCGGCAAGCACCAGGGCGAGGATATTCCGATGTGCGGTGTGCCCGCCCATTCCGCCGAGGGGTATTTCCTGACCCTGATCCGCAAGGGGTTTCGCGTTGCGGTTTGCGAACAGATGGAAGACCCGGCGGAGGCGAAGAAACGCGGATCCAAATCCGTGGTCCGGCGCGAAGTTGTCCGGCTGGTCACCCCCGGCACCTTGACCGAGGACAGCCTGCTTGAGGCACGTCGCCACAATTTCCTGGCGGCTTACGCGGATATTCGCGGTGACGGCGCGCTGGCCTGGACGGACATTTCCACCGGCGCGTTTCACGTGATGGCCTGCCCGCTGGTACGGTTGGGGCCAGAGCTTGCCCGGCTTGGCGCGCGGGAGGTTCTGGTCGCCGACGGGCTGGATCAGGCCGCGATGCAGGTGCTGGAGGAGACCGGCGCCGCGATCGCCCCGCTCTCGCCCGCCAGTTTCGACAGCCGGTCTGCGGAGACACGGATTCAGTCTTTGTTTCAGGTGAAATCGCTCGATGCCTTCGGGCAGTTCAGCCGCGCGGACCTTTCGGCCATGGGTGCGATTGTCGATTACCTGGAGATCACGCAGAAAGGAAACCTGCCGCTCCTGCGCCCGCCCGTGGGTCAGGTCCCGGGGCGGATGATGCAGATCGACGCGGCGACCCGGCGCAATCTGGAGCTGACCTCGGCGCTGGCGGGGGGCCGTGCGGGATCGCTGCTCGCCACGATTGACCGGACGATCACCGCCGCCGGGGCGCGGTTGCTGGAACGTCGGCTCTCCAGCCCCTCGACGCAGGCGGACGTGATCCAGGGACGACTCGACTCCATCGGGTTCTTTCAGGATCAGGACCGGATCGCCGAGGATCTGCGCGACGCCCTGCGCCGGGTGCCCGACATGGACCGCGCCCTGTCGCGCCTGTCGCTGGATCGGGCCGGCCCGCGTGACCTTGCCGCGATCCGAAATGGGCTGATCGAGGCGCGGATACTGCACAAGATGCTGGAAAGGACCGACCTGCCCCCGCTGCTGGCCGAGGCAAGCGCGGGGCTGGCGGGCCATGACACGCTGATCGCGCTGCTCGAAAGCGCGCTGATCGCCGAACCGCCGCTTCTGGCGCGGGACGGCGGCTTTATCGCCAGCGGCTATCACGCGGAACTGGACGAGACCCGGCGGCTGCGCGACGAGGGGCGCGGCGTGATCGCCGGGATGCAGGCCGAATTCATCGAGGCGACGGGGATAACCTCGCTCAAGATCAAGCATAACAACGTCTTGGGCTATTTCATCGAAACCACGGCCACGCATGCGCAGAAGATGCTGTCGCCGCCGCTGTCCGAACGCTTCATCCATCGCCAGACCACCGCCAACCAGGTGCGGTTCACGACCGTAGACCTGTCCGAGATCGAGACCCGCATCCTGAACGCGGGAAACCGGGTGCTGGAAATCGAGAAGTCCCTGTTTCAGTCTCTAAAGCAGGCCGTTCTGGACCAGCATGAGGCCGTCAGCACCGCCGCCAGCGCCCTCGCGGAGATCGACCTTGCCAGCGCGCTGGCAACGCTCGCACGGGAGGAAAACTGGGTCCGACCGGTCGTGAATGACAGCCGCGATTTCGTGATCGCGGGCGGGCGGCATCCCGTCGTGGAACGCAGCCTGCAAAAGTCGGGTGAGCCCTTCATCACCAATGACTGCCAGCTTTCCGCGCAGGTGGACGAGGCCGCGCTGATCCTTCTGACCGGCCCCAACATGGCCGGTAAATCGACCTATCTGCGGCAGAACGCCCTTATCGCCATCCTCGCGCAGATGGGCAGCTATGTGCCGGCCTCCAACGCCACCATCGGCCTTGTCAGCCAGGTCTTCAGCCGCGTGGGCGCGTCGGACGACCTGGCGCAGGGGCGCTCCACCTTCATGGTGGAGATGGTCGAGACCGCCGCGATCCTGAACCAGGCCGATGACCGGGCGCTTGTGATCCTGGATGAAATCGGGCGCGGCACGGCGACCTATGACGGCCTCTCCATCGCATGGGCGACGCTGGAACACCTGCATGACGTGAACAAGTGCCGCGCGCTTTTTGCCACGCATTACCACGAGATGACGTCGCTTGCCGACCGCATGAAGGGGGTCGAGAATGCCACCGTCGCCGTGCGGGAATGGGAGGGTGACGTGATTTTCCTGCACGAGGTGCGCCCCGGCGGTGCGGACCGCTCCTACGGTGTGCAGGTGGCGAAACTGGCGGGCCTGCCGCAGGCGGTTGTTTCACGTGCGCAATCGGTGCTGGAGGCGCTGGAAAAGGGCGAGCGCGAGGGCGGTGAACGGCAAAAGGCGCTGATCGACGATTTGCCGCTTTTCTCTGCCGTGCAGGCACCGCCCCCTGCCCCGTCCAAGCCCTCGCCCCTGCTCGACCGGCTCAAATCCATCCATCCCGACACGCTTTCACCGCGGGATGCGCTGGATTTGATCTATGAGCTGAAAGAGCTGTCCGGCGATTAACCGGGGTTCGACGAGACGCCGACCTGTGCCGGGCGCAGCAGGCGGTCATGCAGCATGAAGCCCACGGCCATCACCTGGATGATTTCGCCCTTCTTGGTGTTGGGCAGCGGCGCCTCGAACATCGCCTCATGCTCCTGCGGGTTGAACGTGTCCCCCACCTCGGGCACCAGCGGCGACACGCCGTGCTTGGAGAAGACGTTGAGCAATTCGCGCAAAGTCAGTTCCACGCCCTCGATCACCGCGGTTGCGGCCTCATTTTCCTTTTCCTTCGCCGATTGCAGCGCGCGGTAAAGGTTGTCGTAAACCGGCAGCAGATCGCGGGCCAGTCTCGAGCCTCCATATTGCTCACCCTCGCGCCGGTCCCGGTCGGCGCGTTTGCGCACGTTTTCCGATTCCGCCAGAACCCGCAGCAGCCGGTCCTTCATCTCGTCACGCTCGGCGCGCATCAGTTCCAGCTCGGACGGGCCCTGATCCTCGGTGATGTCGACCGTCTCCTTGCCGCCATCAAGCGCGGCCTCCTCGCCTTCGAGGGCCGCCTCGATCTCGGCCTCTATGGCCTCGGGGTCGTCCAGGAACGTATCGTCTTTCGGTTCAGCCATGCCATTGCCTCTTATCCCTGGTCGGCAATCAGCTTTCCGACCAGTTGTGCCGTGTAATCCACTATCGGAACGATGCGACCGTAGTTCAGCCGCGTGGGGCCGATGACCCCGACCGCTCCGATGATCTTTCGATCAGCGTTCATATATGGGGAAACCACCAGAGAGGAACCCGAAAGTGAGAAAAGTTTGTTCTCCGACCCGATAAAAATGCGCACACCGTCGCCTTCCTCGGTCAGTTCGAGGAACTCGGCGATATCGCGTTTGCGCTCAAGATCGTCGAAGAGGGTGCGGATACGCTCCAGCTCCTCCGTCTCGGGCCCCGAATCGAGCAGATGGGACCGCCCGCGCACGATCAGCCGCTCGGTCCGGTCGCCTTCATCCACCCACATGGCGGCACCGCTCTCGATCAATTCGCGCGCCAGGCTGTCGATTTCCTGACGCCGCGCCTGCACCTCGGTCTCCATCGCGCGGCGCAATTCGGTCACGGTCTTGCCCGCGGCCAATGCGTTCAGGAAATTCGCCGCCTCGCGCATCGAGCTTGGGGTTTGACCGGGGGGCGGCCTGAAAACACGGTTCTCGACATGACCATCGGCAAAGACCAGCACCACCAGCGCGCGGTCGGGGGAAAGCGAGACAAATTCGACATGCTGGATCGGGGCCTCGCGCTTGGGCGTCAGGACAAGGCTGGCCCCCTGCGCCACACCCGACAGGGCCGAGCCCAAGCGGTCCAGCTTATGCGTCACATCCGCCGTGTTGTCGCCGAGCGTGTCATCCAGTCGCTTGCGGTCATCGCTGGTCAGGTCGCCGACCTCCAGCAACCCATCGACGAACATCCGCAGGCCAAGCTGCGTCGGAACCCGACCGGCCGAGACATGCGGACTGCCGAGCAGGCCCATATATTCCAGATCCTGCATGACATTGCGCACCGTGGCGGCCGACACTTTCTCGGACAGGCTGCGGGTCAGCGTGCGGGACCCCATCGGCGCGCCGGTATCCAGATAGCCTTCGACCACGCGGCGGAACACCTCGCGGGAGCGGTCGTTCATTTCGGCAAGGATCTTGGTGGTTTCTGTCATCATTTCGGGCCGGGTCGGGTCCGGGATATTAAGCGGGGTCGTGCCCGCAAGGTCAATCGGGGTTGCGTGTGGGCCGGGCGTGGGTCTATCCCCGGTCCAAACCAACCCTATCGGGAGACAGATATGCGCCCCTCCGGCCGAAACCTAGACCAGATGCGTCCGATTTCCATTGAAACCGATGTGACGCGCTATGCCGAGGGCTCCTGCCTGATCAAATGCGGCAACACCCAGGTGCTTTGCACCGCCTCGCTTGAGGAACGCGTGCCTCCCTTCCTGCGCAACACTGGCCAGGGATGGGTGACGGCGGAATACGGGATGCTGCCGCGCGCCACGCATACGCGGATGCGGCGGGAGTCCTCCGCCGGTAAGCAATCCGGAAGAACACAGGAAATTCAACGTCTTATAGGTAGGTCTCTGCGCGCGGGCATCGACAGGGTGGCGCTTGGCGAACGGCAGATCACGGTCGATTGCGATGTCATCCAGGCCGATGGCGGCACCCGCTGCGCGGCAATCACCGGCGGTTGGGTCGCGCTGCGCCTTGCGGTGAACAAGCTGATGAAGGCGGGTGACGTGATCTCGGACCCAATCACCGATCACGTCGCCGCAGTGTCCTGCGGCATCTATGCCGGGCAATCGGTGCTGGACCTGGATTACGACGAGGATAGCGAGGCCGGGACCGACGGCAATTTCGTCATGACCGGCGCGGGCCGGATGATCGAGCTTCAGGCCAGTGCAGAGGGCGCGACCTTTGGCAAGGATCAGTTTCTGGAATTGATGGGCCTGGCCGAGAAAGGCGTGGCCGAGCTGGTCGCGGCACAGAAAGCGGCCACTACCTGATGCGGCGCTTTACCGGCGATACCTTGCTGATTGCGACCCATAACCAGGGCAAGCTGGAGGAGATTGCGCATCTCCTCCAACCGCTCGGCATCGCGGTGACCTCCGCCGAAGCCCACGACCTGCCCGAACCCAAGGAAACCGGCACTACCTTTGTGGAGAACGCCCGCATCAAGGCCCATGCCGCCGCGAAGGCCACCGGCCTGCCCGCGCTGGCCGACGATTCCGGGATCGAGATTGACGCCCTGGATGGCGCACCCGGTGTCTACACCGCCGATTGGGCCGAGACGCCTGCGGGCCGCGACTTCGTCATGGCGATGACCAAGACACATGAGAGGCTGGTCGCGTCGGGTGTCCGCGCCCCGCATACCGCGCGGTTTTGCTGCACCTTGGTCCTGGCTTGGCCCGATGGCCATGATGAAGTCTTTCCCGGCGTGATGAAGGGCGAACTGGTCTGGCCCATGCGCGGCGATCAGGGTCATGGGTATGACCCGATTTTCCAACCAGAAGGCTATGTTACGACTTTCGGCGAGATGGACCGGGACGAGAAGAACCGGATCAGCCACCGCGCCGATGCCTTCCACAAACTGGTGGCGGCACTTGACCGCTGAAATGCAGCCCGAGGGCGGGTTCGGCCTCTACCTGCATTGGCCATTCTGCCAGTCGAAATGCCCCTATTGCGATTTCAACAGCCATGTCTCGGCCCATATAGACCAGGATCGGTGGCAACGCGCCTACCTGTCCGAAATCCGCCGCTATGGAGAGATCACCAGGGGCCGCCATCTCGATACGGTTTTTTTTGGAGGCGGCACCCCTTCCCTGATGAATCCCGATCTGGTTCACGCGATTTTTGAAGAGATTCGGCTAACCTGGCCCGTATCCAACAGTTTCGAGGTCACGCTTGAGGCCAATCCCGGGTCGGTCGAGGCAGGACGCTTTGCCGGGTATCGCGACGCGGGCGTCAATCGTATCTCGATGGGTATTCAGGCGCTGAACGATCCGGACCTCAAGCGGCTCGGTCGGCTGCACAGCGTGGCCGAGGCGCTGGCCGCCTATGACACCGCCCGTAACCTCTTTGACAGGGTCAGTTTTGACCTGATCTATGCCCGTCAGGATCAGGGGATCGAGGATTGGCGGCGGGAGTTGAAACAGGCTCTCGATATGGCGATAGATCACCTGTCGCTCTACCAGCTGACCATCGAGGACGGCACAGCCTTCGGGGATCGACACGCGCGCGGGGGGTTGCGCGGCCTGCCGCCCGATGATGATGCCGCGGCAATGTATTTCGCCACGCAGGAGCTGTGCGAGGCCGCCGGGATGCCGGGCTACGAAATCTCGAACCACGCCCGCGACATGGCCGAAAGCCGCCACAATCTGATCTATTGGCGCGGTGGAGATTACATCGGGATTGGTCCAGGCGCGCATGGGCGGCTCACGGATGCAAGCGGTCGTCTCGCCACCGAAACCGCCCTCGCCCCATTGACCTGGCTCATCCAGGTGGAGACGACCGGCACCGGAACGGCGTCAACAGAGGTGATTACACCCGCCGATCAGGCGGTCGAATACCTGATGATGAGCCTGCGCCTGCGCGAAGGCAGCTCCCGCAGCCGATTCGAGGCACTGAACGGCGCGGGATTGCCTGAGGGTGCGCTGGCCTGGCTTCATGAGGATGGCTTCCTGACCGTCACGAAGGATCGGATTGCGGCCACGGATAAGGGCCGCCCCGTATTGAACGCGATCTTGCGGGAACTTCTGGCCTAGCCGCGGTTCAGGATCTGGATGATATCGTCCAGCTGCGCCAGATCCATGTAGCGGATCCTCACATGACCGCTGCCGCTCTCCGCGTCATGGTCGATGGTCACGGGCTTGCCAATGGCGGCACTCAGATCGCTCTCCAACGCGACGGTATCGGCATCCTTTTCGGGCCGCGCACCAGACCGGCCACCACCGGTATCGGCTTTCTTCTTCTTGCGCGTCAAGGTCTCGACATCGCGAACCGACAGGCCCTTGCGCACAATCTCGCGCGCCAGGTCAACCGCATCTTCTCGACCGATCAAGGCCCGCGCATGGCCCGCCGAAAGCTGGCTGTTGCGCAGCATCGTCTGCACCTCGTCGGGCAGCGACAGGAGCCGCATCAGGTTGGCGATATGCGACCGGCTTTTGCCCATCGCGTTGGCCAGGTGT
This sequence comes from Alterinioella sp. B-7, assembly GCF_056857775.1. NCBI lineage: Bacteria > Pseudomonadati > Pseudomonadota > Alphaproteobacteria > Rhodobacterales > Paracoccaceae > Alterinioella > Alterinioella sp. B-7. The sequence goes on along the minus strand of NZ_JBSXNT010000039.1, from coordinate 412,872 downwards.
TCCTGGGTCTGGTCAAACCGCTCCATCAACTGGCGATAGCCCGTCGCTTCCTCGATCGGGTTCAGGTCGGCGCGCTGGATGTTCTCGATAATCGCGACTTCCAGGACTTCCGTATCGTCGAACTCCCGCACGATCACCGGGATTTCGTGCAGTTGCGCCATCTGGGCCGCCCGCCAGCGGCGTTCGCCCGCAACAATCTGGAAATGCCCCTCGGCGTCAGGATCGGGGCGCACGATCAGCGGTTGGATGATCCCCTTCTCGCGCACTGACGCGGCCAATTCCTCCAAGGCTTCCTGTGTGAAAGCGCGGCGCGGCTGATCGGGGTTCGGGCGCACGCGTTCGATCGGCACCTGCATATCCGCGCGACGCGGTGCATCCGGGGTCGGCGCTTCACTATCGCCCTGCGGAATATCCGCCATCAGCGCCGACAATCCCCGCCCAAGCCCGCGTCTGTCTCGATTTGCCATGGTCTTCTCCTGTCAGGCGGGTTGCAACTGCCGCGAAAGAACCTCTCGCGCCAGGTTTATGTAGGCTTCGCTGCCGCGCGAATTTGGATCGTATTGCAGGATCGGCATTGCGTAGGACGGCGCTTCGCTGAGCCGGACATTGCGCGGAATCCGCGTCTCGTAGACCAGCTCCCCCAGGTTTGCGCGCGCGTCTTCTTCGACCTGACGGCAGAGATTGTTGCGCATGTCGAACATGGTCAGCACGACGCCCTCGATGCGCAGCCGGGGATTGGCCGATTGCCGCACCTCGCGGATGGTCATCATCAGTTGCGACAGGCCTTCCAGCGCAAAGAACTCGGTCTGCAACGGAACCAGAACCGCATCGGCGGCGGCCATTGCGTTGACGGTGAGAAGGTTCAGCGACGGCGGGCAATCCATCAGGACGATGTCGAATCCGTGCAGGAACTCGGGTGCAAGCGCGTCCTTCAGCAGGAATACCCTGTTTTCATTGGCCACAAGCTCTACATCGGCGGAACTCAGATCGGTCGTCGCAGGCGCGATCCAGAGGTCTTCTACCTCGGTCGGCAGCACGATTTCCTGCAGGGCCATGCCCTCGATCAGCAGGTCATAGGTGGTATAGTTTCGCTGATCCGCGTCGATTCCCAAACCCGTGGAAGCGTTGCCCTGCGGGTCCAGGTCGATGATCAACACGCGCTGGCCTTCGGCAGCAAGGGCAGCGCCCAGGTTGATGGCTGTGGTCGTCTTGCCCACCCCGCCCTTCTGGTTGGCGATGGCAATGCAGCGCGGGCGCATGGGTTCAGGCACGGCTGATCTCTCCGATTTTCAGAATCACGGCCCCATCGGCCGTCCGACTGGGAAGACTGTCCATCTTCATCGTCCAGGCCTCAAGTGCTTCCTCGATTTCCTTCGCATGTGTTGCCCCCTTTAGGAAGAGCGCAACTCCGTCAGGGGCAAGATGTCGCTCCGCGAAGGCGCAAAGCCCGCTCAATGAGGTCAGGGCACGGGCGCTGAGGATGTCGGCGTTCTGTGGCGCGGCGTCTTCGATCCGTTGCGAGAGAACCCTTATCTTCACCCCCATCTTCGCCGCGGTGCTGTTCAGGAAGCTGCCCTTGCGCAGGTCGGATTCGATGAAGGTGAAGTGCATCTCGGGGCCTGCCATTGCGGCACAGACCAGGCCGGGGAAGCCGGCACCGGACCCGATATCGACCCAATGACCCGTTTTCCCATCGGCAAGGGCGAAAATCTGCGCCGAATCCAGGAAATGGCGCGTCCAGAGATCGGGCAAGGTGCTGGCTGAGACGAGATTGATCGCCTTTTGCCATTTCATCAACTCCTCGGCGTAGATCTGCAGGCGCTCCAGTGTTTCACGTGAAACATGGGCCGCGAACCACGCCTTCGCCGCGTCATCCGTCATGCGCGCCTGCGCTCCGCCTGGCGCAGTTTCATCAGCAACAAGGTCAGCGCCGCGGGGGTCATCCCGTCGATCCGCCCCGCCTGCCCCAGCGTTTGCGGTTGAATCCGTGCAAGTTTACCGCGCAATTCATTCGACAGCCCGTCAATCCCGTCATAAACGAACCCCTCCGGAATCCGGTGCGCCTCATCCCGCTTCAAGGCGGCGACATCGGATTTCTGGCGTTCGATATAACTGGCGTAGAGGGCCTCCCGCGAAAGCTGTGCCTTGGTTTCCACATCCAGCGCGTCCACCTCGGGCCAGATCGCCGCAAGGTCATCCATCTTGATATCCGGGAAGCCCAACAACTCCAATGCCGTGCGCCTCTGTCCATCCTGATTGACGTTCAGCCCGTGTTTGCGGGCCTCTGACGGCGTGACGCGCTGCCCGCGCATCACGTCATAGCCCTTGGCCAGCCGATCCATCTTGTCCTCGAACCGCGTAATTCGCTCCGGGCTGGCGAGCCCAAGTGCCATGGCCAGGGGCGTCAGACGCTGATCCGCATTGTCCGCGCGCAAGGTCAGACGAAATTCGGCGCGGGAAGTAAACATGCGGTAGGGTTCGGAAACCCCCCGCGTCACGAGATCGTCGATCATCACGCCAATATAACTTTCCGCGCGGCTGAACTGCACCGGGTCGCGCCCGAGCGCCTCGTGCGCGGCGTTCAAGCCCGCGACCAACCCCTGCGCGGCGGCCTCCTCATATCCGGTTGTCCCGTTGATTTGCCCCGCAAGATAGAGACCCGGCACATCCTTGACCTGCAATTCAGGCGTCAGGGCGCGGGGATCGACGTAATCGTATTCAATCGCATAACCCGGTTGCAGGATCTCGGCCGCTTCCAGACCAGTGATCGAGCGAACATAGGCCTCCTGAACATCAACGGGCAGCGACGTGGATATTCCGTTCGGATAGATCGTGTCATCATCCAGCCCTTCCGGTTCCAAGAAAATCTGGTGGGAATCCTTGTCGGCGAACCGCACGATCTTATCCTCGATCGAGGGGCAATAGCGCGGGCCGACACCGTCGATATGCCCACCATACATGGCCGAGCGCGCGAGGTTATCGCGGATGATCTCATGTGTTTGCGCGTTCGTGTGGGTGATGCCGCAGGCGATCTGGCGAACCTGCGGTCCGTTGGACAGGAACGAGAACATCACCGGATCATCATCGGCCGGCTGGCTGTCCAGCACGTCCCAGTTGATGCTGCGCCCGTTCAGTCGTGGCGGCGTCCCCGTTTTCAAACGCCCAAGCGGCAGGTCAAAACTGTCGATCCGCTCGGCCAGCAGGACCGAGGGCTTGTCGCCCATCCGGCCACCGGGCCGTTGTTCATCGCCGATATGGATGACACCGCGCAGGAAAGTCCCGGTGGTCAGAACCACGGCACCGGACCAAATTTCCGAGCCGTCGGCAAGCCGAACACCGCGAACGCGGTCCCCATCCATCAGGAAATCGGCGGCCTCTCCTTCGATCACCGTCAGGCCGTCGAGACCGGAAAGCTCGGCTTGCATCGCCTGTTTATAAAGCTTGCGATCCGATTGCGTCCGTGGCCCCTGCACTGCCGGACCCTTGCGACGATTGAGCAGCCGGAACTGGATACCAGACGCATCCGCCACCCGTCCCATGGCGCCGCCAAGCGCGTCAATCTCACGCACCAGATGGCCTTTGCCCAAGCCGCCAATGGCCGGATTGCAGGACATGACGCCAATCGCATCGGCGCGCAGCGTCAGCAAAGCAACCCGCGCACCGGCCCGCGCAGCAACATGCGCCGCGTCTGCACCGGCATGGCCGCCGCCGATCACCACAACATCGAAATCCGAATGTTTCACGTGAAACACCTCATTTCCCGAGACAGAAGCGCGAGAAGATCTCGCCCAACACCGTCTCAACATCCATTCGCCCGATCAGGGCATCCAGGCGCCGCACCGCGTGTCGTAACTGCTCCGCCGCCAACTCTGTCCGCTCCGACCCGGCCTGAACTTCAGCCTGCGCCGCCTCCAACGCAGTAACCGCCCCAATCATTGCCTGGGCATGGCGCAGGTGGGTCGCGGTTGCCGCACGCGCCGTCCGCGCCTCAAGTCTCGCCGCGAGCGTGTCGATCAGCCGGTCCACCCCCGCGCCTGTCAAACCGGAGATTCCATCCCCCAGATCGGGGTATTTATCAGCTTTGCCTTGCAGAACCAAATCCTCTTTCCGCAAGGGAATTGGCGGCACTTCATCTCGCTCGGACTTCAGGAAAACGCGGAGATCGGCCGCTTCGGCCCGGGCGCGGGCACGCTCGATCCCGATCCGTTCAACCACGTCGCTCGACTCGCGCAATCCGGCGGTATCCAGAAACGTCACGGGCAGGCCGCGCAAATCCATGCGCACCTCAATCACATCGCGCGTGGTGCCCGCGACATCCGAGGTAATGGCCGCCTCACGACCAGCTAACATATTGAGAAGTGTGGATTTTCCAGCGTTCGGTGCGCCAAGGATCGCAACCTCGAACCCATCTCTAATGCGCTCTGCCACCTCGACGCCTGCAATCTCGCGATGCAGTGACGCACCCACCCTGCCGATCAGTTCCAGCACCTCAGGGGCCACGTCGACCGGCACCTCTTCATCCGCGAAATCAATCGTCACTTCCAGCAAAGCCACCGCCTGCAGAAGGTCGGCGCGCCAGTCTTCTACAAGATCGCCCAAGGCCCCGGAGAGCACGCGCAAGGATTGCACCCGCTGCGCCTCGGTCTCGGCATCCAGCAGATCGGCGAGTCCCTCGACCTGCGCCAGGTCCATCCGGTCGTTCTCAAGCGCGCGACGGGTGAACTCTCCCGGTTCCGCCAGTCGCGCCAGACCCGTCGCCTCAATCGCTCCAAGAACCGCCTTGATCGTCGCCGGGCTGCCATGGGTCTGGAACTCGACCACATCCTCGCCAGTGAAGCTGTTCGGGGCCGCGAAGCGGATCACAAGCGCATCGTCCAGATGCCCGCCTGCCCCGTCCCGCAAGACGCGCAGCCGCGCGGCCCCGATGGCGCGCAGCGACCCGGCCAGGGCCTGCCCGATCCGGGTCGCCTGTTCACCTGAAATCCTGATCACCCCGACGCCAGCTTTGCCCGGCGCGGTGGCCAGGGCATAGATCGTGTCCATTGCGGGGGCCTCCGACCGTTCGGTCAGCTGTTCATCGAATCGAAGAAATCCGAGTTTGTCTTGGTCTGTTTGAGCTTCGAGATCAGGAACTCGATTGCATCCGTGGTGCCCATCGGGTTCAGGATACGGCGCAGCAGGAAGGTCTTTTGCAGGTCAGCCTTATCGACCAGCAGATCCTCTTTCCGCGTGCCGGATTTGAGAATGTCCATGGCCGGGAAAACACGCTTGTCGGCGACCTTGCGATCCAGCACGATCTCGCTGTTGCCGGTGCCCTTGAACTCTTCAAAGATCACCTCGTCCATGCGGCTGCCGGTATCAATGAGCGCGGTGGCGATGATGGTCAGCGATCCGCCCTCCTCGATATTCCGCGCGGCGCCGAAGAACCGCTTGGGCCGTTGCAACGCGTTGGCATCGACACCACCGGTCAAAACCTTGCCCGAGGACGGAACGACCGTGTTGAAGGCGCGCCCCAGGCGGGTGATCGAATCGAGCAGGATCACAACGTCGCGTTTGTGTTCGACCAGGCGTTTCGCCTTTTCGATCACCATCTCGGCCACGGCCACGTGGCGGGTCGCGGGCTCATCGAAGGTGGAAGAAACGACTTCACCCTTCACCGAGCGCTGCATGTCGGTGACTTCCTCGGGCCGTTCGTCGATCAGCAACACGATCAGGTAGCATTCCGGATGGTTCTGCTCAATCGAATGGGCGATGTTCTGCAACAGCACCGTCTTGCCCGTCCGCGGCGGCGCCACGATCAGGCAGCGCTGGCCCTTGCCGATGGGCGCGACCAAGTCGATGATCCGGGCCGAACGGTCCTTGGTGGTGGGGTCCGCCGTTTCCATCTGCAACCGCTCATCGGGGTAAAGCGGTGTCAGGTTGTCGAAGTTGATCTTGTGGCGCGCCTGCTCGGGATCCTGGAAGTTGATCTTGGTGGCCTTCACAAGCCCGAAATAGCGCTCATTCTCGCGCGGGGCGTTGATGACGCCATCAACCGTGTCACCGGTGCGCAAGCTGTGTTTGCGGATCATCTCGGGCGAGACATAGATGTCATCGGGACCGGGCAGGTAGTTCGCTTCTGGCGAGCGCAGGAAGCCGAACCCATCCTGCAAAACCTCAAGCACACCATCGCCCGAGATTTCCCAGCCATCCTCGGCCCGCTCCTTGAGGATCGAGAACATCATGTCGCCCTTGCGCATGGTCGAGGCGTTCTCGATCTCCAGCTCTTCGGCCATCGCCAGAAGATCCTTGGGAGACTTGGCTTTCAGGTCAGCCAGATTCAGTTGTTCGATGGGCTCAAGCTCGTCAATTGTCATGCGGATAATCTCGTCCCTCGCATGGCTCAGCCGGGTATCGGCGCGCCAATGGAGCAGGTTTCAATGGGAAACAACATGGGCCGGACGGCCCCGTTGACCCGCGAGTTAAGGCCGCTTGGGCGTAAAGTCAACCGTCTCAGGAGAAAGGCCGCGCGATGACCGAGACAACGATGACGATCAGCAACACGGTCGGCACCTCGTTCCAGATCCGGTAGCTGCGCCCGGAACGGGTGTTTTCCCCCTTGGCGAAGTCCTTGCGGCGCCAAGCCAGCCAATGGTGGAACCAGGTCATCACCAACACCGCCGCCGCCTTGGTCCAGGGCCAGACATCGCCCCAGTAGACAACACCGGGCGTGAAGACCAGGCCGAGGCCAAACACCCAGGTGGCGATCATCGCCGGGTTCATGATCGCGCGCAGCAGGCGGTATTCCATGGTCTGAAAGAGAGCGTCGGTTTCCGTGCCGGTCCCGACCTTCTCCGCATGATAGACGAAAAGACGCGGCAGGTAGAACAACCCGGCCATCCAGGCGATGACCGAGATGACATGCAAGCTCTTGGTCCAGGGGTAGGCCGCGGCCAGATATTCACCGATCATGTCACACTCCTTCACTGTCCCTCTTCAATAATAAATATTTAAGAAAGAAAAGATGTTGTTGTTGTTGGGCCTCTGGATAACAGGGATAACTCGGTTTGGCCGTATCGCTGCACAGACCTGTCCACAGGGCATCCGAGATCCAGGCAAATCTGATCAATCTTGGATCAATTCACTTATATGACTGATAACAATAAGAAATATCCAAGAACCATACCGGATCAATCTGTGGAAATCCTGTGGCCGACTCACGCGGGGCCCCGGTTTCTTCACCGGTTCCGGTGCGGCGATTGCCCCCAAGGGTAACTCCCGCGCAAAAGCGGCATAACCCGGCCAACTTCCGTGGATTTCGCTGAATCGCGCAGTTATACAGATCCCATCCAAGCGGTTTTCCCGTGACTTGTTCAGAGAGTTATCCAATGCCTGCGCTCATCCTCGCCACGGCGTCCGAGGTCCGTCAGTCGCTGCTCAAGCAATCGGGGATCCGGTTCAGGACGCAGGCCGCCCGGATCGACGAGGCGGCGATCAAGTCCTCGATGCTGCAAGACGGGGCCACGCCGCATGACATCGCCGATGCCCTGGCCGAATACAAAGCCCGCAAGGTCTCACAGAAACACGCCGACGCGATGGTGATCGGCTGCGATCAGGTGCTGGAATTTCGTGGCAAACTGCTTTCGAAACCCAAGAACGTGGAAGGCGCGATTTCGCAACTGATCGAGCTGCGCGGCCATAGCCACAAGCTGCACTCCGCCGTTGTGATCTACGAGAACGAACAACCTGTCTGGCGGCATGTCGGCCAGGTCCGGCTGGAAATGCGCAACCTCAGCGACGACTACATCGCCCAATACATGAGCCGCAACTGGCCCGGCATTGCCGATTCCGTCGGGGCCTACAAGCTGGAGCAGGAGGGCGTGCGCCTCTTCTCGCGGGTCGAGGGCGACTATTTCACCGTTCTGGGTTTGCCATTGCTGGAGCTGATCGGTTACCTGACCCAGAGGGGGGTGATCGAGGGATGAGTGACAAATTGCTGCTTGCCGGTGTGATCGGCGATCCGATCGCGCATAGCCGCTCGCCCCGGTTGCATGGCCATTGGCTGGATCGCTATGGCATAGACGGGCATTACGTGCCGCTGCATGTGACGCGCGACAATCTGCATGAAACGCTGCGCCTGTTGCCGGAACTTGGGTTTTCCGGCGTCAACGTCACCATCCCGCACAAGGAAACCGTGTTGCAGATCGCCGATGGCGTGACCGACCGCGCGGCGCTGATCGGGGCGGCGAACACGCTGACCTTCACGGCGAACGGGCGTTTGCAGGCGGATAATACCGACGGCGCGGGTTTTATCGAGAACGTGAAACAATACACCCCCGGCTGGCGCGCCGATGAGGGGGCCGCGCTGGTCCTGGGTGCCGGCGGCGCGGCGCGGGCGATTGTTTGCACCCTGCTGGCCGAGGGATGCCCGCATATCTTCCTGGTCAACCGCACCCGCAGCCGCGCCGACGCGCTGCACCAGCATTTCGGCGCGCGGGTGCAGGTCACGGACTGGACCCGCATTCCCGATGTGTTGCCCGACACGGCGTTTCTTGTGAATACCACCTCGCTTGGCATGGCGGGCGGCCAGCCGCTGCATTTCAACCTCGACAATCTCTACCCGCGCACGGTCGTGGCCGATATTGTCTATAACCCGCTGGAAACCGACCTCCTGCGCGATGCGGCCGCGATCGGCTGCCATGTTGTCGATGGCCTGGGAATGCTGCTGCATCAGGCGGCTCCCGGTTTCGAGCGCTGGTTCGGCAAGAAGCCCGAGGTTGACGACGAATTGCGCGCGGTGATGTTGGGGCAGGAATGAGCTTTGTCCTGGGTCTCACCGGCTCCATCGGGATGGGCAAGACGACCACGGCCAATTTCTTTCGCCGCGCCGGTGTGCCGGTCTGGGATGCCGACGCGGCGGTGCATCGCCTCTATCAGGCGGGTGGCGCGGCGGGTCCCGAAATCGCCGAAATCTGCCCCCAGGCGGTGACGGACGGTGCCGTGGATCGCGGGGCGCTCAAGGATTGGATGGCGCGCGACGACACGGCCCTGAAACAGATCGAGGCCATCGTGCATCCCCTCGTCGCGCAGGACCGCGCCGATTTCCTGGCGGCGCATTCCGATGCCCCGCTGGTGGTCCTCGATATCCCCTTGCTCTATGAAACCGGCGCGGCGGATGCGATGGACGCGGTTCTTGTGGTCTCGGTCGATGCCACGGAACAGCGCCGCCGCGTGCTGGAGCGGCCCGGCATGACCGAAAAGACATTCGCTTCGATCCTTGCGCGCCAGGTGCCGGATCGTGAAAAAAGGCAACGGGCAGACTATGTTATCGAAACCTACGACCGTGACGTGACGCGGCAGAAGGTGGATGCGTTGATCGACAACCTGACGAAAGGCATGTGATGCGGCAGATCGTTCTGGATACCGAAACCACGGGGTTCGAACCGGCGGAAGGCGACCGGATCGTCGAGATCGGGGGGGTTGAGTTGCTCAACCACATGCCCACGGGCCGGGTCTATCACCAATATATCAACCCCGAACGCGCGATGCCGGAATCGGCCTTCGCGGTCCATGGCTTGGGCGATGAATTCCTGCGCGATAAACCTGTCTTCCGCGCCATCGCGCAGGAGTTTCTGGATTTCGTCGGCGACGCGCAGCTGGTCATTCACAATGCGGGCTTCGACATGAAGTTCCTGAACGCCGAGCTGGAATGGGCGAAACTGCGCAAGCTGCCCGACACCCAGGCGCTGGACACGCTGGCCATCGCGCGCAAGAAATTCCCCGGCTCGCCCGCATCCCTCGATGCGCTCTGCCGTCGCTTCGGGATCGACAATTCCGCGCGTGAGAAGCACGGCGCACTGCTCGATTCCGAGATCCTGGCCGAGGTCTATCTGGAACTGATCGGCGGTCGGCAACCGGGTTTGGTGCTGAACACACGCAGCCGCGATCAGGGGCTAGGACAGGATACCGAGAGCTGGCGCCCCCGGCCCCGTCCGACCCCGCTGCCATCCCGTCTTACAGAAGAAGAAGCCGCCGCCCATGCCGCCTTTGTAGACGAGTTGGGCGACGGCGCTGTCTGGAACCGGTCTTAGAGTCGCATGTCCGAGAAGCTCAAAACCGGTTCCCACTTTTGAGCGACATGCTTCAGGCGTCGGCGTGCGGCTTGGCCTGCGCGCGGCGGGCCAGATCGTTGCGGTAAACCTGGATGAAATCGACATTGTCGAGGTTCAGCGCCGGGAAACCGCCATCGCGGGTCACGTCGGACACGATGCGCCGGACGTAAGGAAACAGCATCCGCGGACATTCGATATGCAGGAACGGGTGCAACTGCTCCTGCTTGATGTTCTCGATCTGGAAGATCCCGGCGTATTCCATCTCGATCAGGAAAATCTGCTGGTTGTCTTCCTTGGTCTTGCTGTCGATCTTCAGCTTGATCATCACGTCATACTGGTTCTCGGTCTGACGCTTGCGCCCCTCGACGCCGATCTGCATCTGCACCTCGGGCTGCGTATTGCCCTGCACGCCTTTCTGCGCGGCGATATTCTCGAAGGACAGATCGCGGACGAACTGGCCCAGGATCTGCATCTTCGGCATCACCGGCGCATCCTGCCCGGCGGTGGTTTCCGGGCTTTCGGCCCCGTTTTCTTCAGCCATCAGGCTCTCCCATCAAATGTTCATGGCGCGGTTTACCAGACCCGTCTGGGGGCCTCAATGCCTGGTCAGGTCCGTGGGGCTGCGCCGCTCGCTCCCCTCGACCTCGTAGTCGCCGTCGATCACATCGTCGTCGGGCCGCGCGCGCCAGCGCTCCTGCCCTGACACGACCGAGCGGACCTCGATCCGCTTGCCGATCTGGCGCATCACGAAACGGCGCACGCCCGGAAACAGCAGTGCAAAGCCAAGCGCATCGGTGAAAAACCCCGGCGTCAGCAGCAGAGCGCCGGAAAACAGGATCATCGCGCCATGGGCCAGCGGCTCGGTCGGGTCGGTCAGGTCATTGAAACTGCGCTGCAATTTCGCCAATGCCTGTGCGCCCTGCGACTTCACCATCATCGTGCCTGCAATCGCCGTGGCGACCACGATGGCCAGCGTCGGCCACAGGCCAAGCCAGCCGCCGACCTGGATGAACAGGGCGATCTCGAGGATCGGCACACCGACGAAAAGAAAAAACAGCCACATATGCGTTCCTTTCTGGCCAAAAGGGCGGAAACTCGCGGCTCTGCCACATGGACTTGCCCGGCCCCCGTGCCTACATATGTGTGATTGGTCCGAATATGTAAGGCCACAACCGAGACAAGAGGTGTCCCGCGATGAATTCTTCGCTTCTGCAATTGCTGGTGCTGGCCGGGATCGCGATATTCCTGATCCTCAAGCTGCGCAGCGTGTTGGGCACGCGGGAAGGCCACGAATCGGAGCCGATGCGCCCGGTGGAGCGCAGCCGCCCCGACCGTCGCCGCGATTTCGAGGTGATCGAGGGTGGCCCCGACCGCGACATCACCGACCATGTCGAGGATGGCAGCAATTCGGCCAAGGCGCTGGCCGCGATGAAGATGGCCGAACCCGGCTTCAGCGTCTCGGAATTCCTCGGCGGTGCGCGCGGCGCCTATGAGATGATCCTGATGGCGTTCGAGAATGGCGATGTCGATGGGCTGCGCCCCTTCCTGGCCGATGACGTGATGGAGACGTTCGAATCCGTCATCTCCGAGCGCGAGGCGCAGGGCCTGACAATCGACGCCAATTTCGTCGGTGTGCGCGAATTGACCCTGCAGGAGGCCGAATTTGACCGCGCCACCAGCGAGGCGCAGATCACCATCCGCTTCGTCGGCGAACTGACCTCGGTCGTGCGCAACGCCGAGGGCGAGATTGTCGAAGGCGACCCCAACGCCATCAAGCGGCAGCGCGATATCTGGACCTTTGCCCGCGAGATGGGCAGCGACAATCCGAACTGGGTCCTGGTTGCCACTGGCGGATGACCCATGCGCGGCGGGCTGATAGCACTGCTGGTATCGCTTTTCGCCAGCATCGGAACGCCCGCCATGCCCCAGGTTAGTGCCGAGATCCTCCGTTTCGACGATCTCGATGGTTGGGCCGAGGATGATCACGAGGCCGCGCTCGACGTGTTCCTGAACACCTGCCCCGACATGACGGATGGCGAGTGGCTCCGCCTCTGTGCACTTGCCCAACAACGCCCCGCCGCCCGCACGTTTTTCGAGCTGTTCTTCCGCCCCGTGATGTTCGGCGGCGAAGGTGACGCGCTCTTTACCGGCTATTTCGAGCCTGAGCTTGACGGCTCGCGCGTGCGCACGGGGCGCTTTCGCTACCCGGTCTATCGCCTGCCCCCCGAGGTCACCGGCCTCTGGCGAACGCGGCAGGAGATCGAGGAGAGCGGCGTGCTGGAGGGTCGCGGGCTGGAGATCGCCTGGGTCGACGATTCGGTCGAGCTGTTCTTTCTGCAAGTCCAGGGGTCGGGCCGCATCCGCCTGCGCGACGGATCGGTGATCCGGGTCGGCTATGGCGGGCGCAACGGGCATGAATACCGCTCGGTCGGGCAGGAACTGGTCCGGCGTGGCATCTACCAGCCGCATCAGGTCTCGGCGCAGGTGATCCGTAACTGGGTGCGGCGCAATCCCGTCGAGGGGCGCGCCCTGCTGTATCACAACCCCTCCTACGTCTTCTTCCGCGTCATCCGCACCCGCAGCCCGGAGGATGGCCCGCTTGGTGCGATGAACCGCTCCATCACCACCATGCGCAGCATTGCGGTCGATCCCGATTTCACGCCGCTCGGCGCGCCGGTCTGGATCGAGAAGGATGGCGAAGCCCCCCTGCGCCGCTTGATGATCGCGCAGGACACCGGGTCCGCCATTCAGGGGCCGCAACGCGCCGACATCTTCTACGGCACTGGCGACGCGGCGGGGCGCGAGGCGGGCCGCATCCGCGACCCTGGCCGGATGATCGTTCTCTTGCCGATCGAACTTGCCAATCTGGCCGTGCCGGAGGCTTGAGCCATGGCCCGACGCCCGCCCAGGACGCTCAGCAATGAGGACAGGAAACTGTGGTCCGCCGTCGCCAAGACCGTGACGCGCAATGCGCAGCCCAAGAAACCCGTTCTTGACCAATCGCGTCCAAGACCGAAACCGACACCGGCCAGGACGCCGGAGCCGGATTTCAAGGTGCAGGATTTCCGCATCGGCGAGACCGCCCCGCCCGCCCTGCCCGGCCACCGCCTGTCGCCGTCGATCTCGGACCGTCTGGCCGCAGCGCCCGTCCGCATGGATCACGCCACCCACAAGAAGATGAAACGCGGCAAGCTGAGCCCCGAGGGCCGGATCGACCTGCACGGCATGACGCTGGATCAGGCGCATCCCGCGCTGATCGGTTTCATCCAGCGCGCGCAGGCGCAGGGCAAGCGGTTGGTCCTGGTGATCACCGGCAAAGGCAAACATCGCGATGATCCCGGCCCGATCCCCGCGCGCCGCGGCGTGTTGAAACACCAGGTTCCCGCCTGGCTGCGTGCGGGCCCCCTGTCGGGGCTGGTCCTGGAAATCCGCGAGGCGCATCTGCGCCATGGTGGCTCTGGCGCCTATTACGTCTATCTACGCCGCTCGCGCTAGACTGGCGCGGGCGCGGATCACGCCAAAGGTCAGGAGCAGCGACGATGCGATGAACCAGATCGCAATCCCTGACATTTGCGTCGTGAACGGCATGCCCGCGTCGATCAACAGCCCCGTGATCGCCGGTCCGATGGCCGACCCGAGGACCATTGCCGCCGTCGCCACCGCCTTGATCCCGCCCAGGTTGCGGGTGCCGTAGAACTCGGCCCAGAAGGCGGCGGGCAGTGTGGCGTTCGCGCCCGAGGTTACACCCATCAGCGCAAAGGCCAGCGCCGCGCCAGGAAGGCTCTCGGCGCTGGCCATGACGAGGAAGCTGAGCGCGATGGGAACCTGATACCAGGGCATCAGCCGCGCGGTGCCGAACCGGTCGATGGCCCATCCCGACAGCAGCATGAACGCCGTCACCACGGTGGTGTAGAGAGGGAACAGCGCGACAAAGGACACATGGCTCCATCCCTTCATCTCGGACAGGTGAACCTGCTGGAAAAACAACGCGGTTACAAAGGCGGACGGGCCCATGATGGCGGGAAGCATGCACCAGAACAGCGGGTGGCGCAGCATTTGGCCGCGGGTCCAGTGCCGGTCCTGCATCCCCGTGACATTGTCCGATTCCGCCAGCGATTGCGGTGTACGCTCCTGCCTCAGCAGCCGGTGCATCAGCGGCACCACCATCAGCACGAACAGCCCCGCCGCCAGCCACAGAAGCCGCCAGTCGACAAAGGCCATGACCCAGACGAAGAGCAGCGGCAGCAGCGCCTCGCCCAGGGCGATCCCGGTTCCCGCCACGGCCAGCGCCCGACCCCGCGTCGCCACGAACCAGCGCGCCATGGCGACCGTGGCGATGTGGCTGGTCATGCCCTGCCCGGTCAGCCGCAACAGGAAGATCGACACCGGCAACAGCCAGCCCCAGGGGTTTCCGGCCATTACGACCGAGGCCCCGGCAAGGCCAAGCAGCACAACAACCCCCAGGTTCCTGACGCGAAACCGGTCGGTCAACGCACCCGACCACAACATCACCGCCGCCGATGCCGCGGTGCCGACGGAATAGATCACGCCCCACTGCCCATGGCTGAGCGAGAATTCCTCCATGATCTGACCCGCGAAGATCGAGATAAAGAAGGTCTGTCCAAAGCTGGAGGTGAAGGCCAGAAGCCCGCCCGCAAAAAGAAACGCCGCATTGTCGCGCAGGAAGGTCGTGAACGGCGTCATTGCAAGACGGGGCTGAGCAGGATCTGCGTCGCGTTCTGGATCGTCAGGACCGTTCCGGGCACGAGACCGATGGCGCTTTCTTCCTGTGCCGCGCCGAAGGTCGGGAAGCCCCCGAGCAGCCGGATCAGCGACGGCGAGGTGGCAAAGGTCGCGTGATTGGCCCAATCGCCCGCCCCGCCCTCGAAGGCCGAAAGGTCGAACAGCGTGATCTCGAATTCGGCCACATCCTCGGGCGTGCCGATGCTGCCAAGCCGGTTCTGCCGCCCGGTAATGCCCGCCGACAGCCGCAGCGCGCGGTCCTGGCGCGAAGTCATGATGACGAAGGGCTGCGGCAGGGGTTCCAGCGCGCGGGCCTGTGTCTGGAACACCTCGATGTCGATATCGGGCGAAATCAGGACAACGCCTGACAGATCGTCCAGCACCGCGTCATTGCCCGAAATCCGTATCTGGCGCAGGGTTTCCATCGCAAGGCTGGCCCCGACAGAATGCCCGATCAAGAGGATCCTTTCGGCCCCGGCGGCAGAGAGGTCGCGCAGGAACACCTCAAGCGCATCGCGCGAGAATGTCGCGCTTTCACGGTCGAAGACATAGCCAAGCGGGTTGCCCGCACTGGGCCATGAGAAATGCGCAACCACGCCGGCCGTGTCGTAATCATGCGCCATCTGCGCCACGCGAAAAAGGCCTGAGGCGAAGTTGTTGTAATAGCCGTGGATGAACACCACGACCTCGCGGTCGGCGACGGGTCGCGCCTGCAATTCGCGGCGGATCTGGCTGCGGAAGGCCCCGGCACTGCCGTAGCGGTCAGCCCGCACGACACCAAAATCGGTCTCCGGATCATAGCGGTATTCGGCCCAGGAGATCTCGCCGACCTCACGCACGGGCGGGATCGCGACCTCGAACCTCGTGTAATCCAGTTCGGACTCGCGTCCGGCGCTGTAGCTCTGGTTCTCGAAGGCGCGGTTCGTGGCGACGAAGACGGTGCGCGTCGCCGTCACCTGGGTTTCATCCGGCACCATTTCGATGCGCGGTTGCGGCCCGCAGGAGGCAACAAACACGGCCAGAACAAGGAAGAGGGGACGGATCATCTGAACGGCCCTAACCGATCGCGGGGAGACTCGCAGCCCCTATAGCACGTAGCGGCTGAGATCGGCGGATTTCATCAGCTCGCCCAGATTATCGTCGACGAACGTGGCATCCACGACAATCTCGTCCCCGGGGCGGTCGGGGGCGGTGAAGCTGAGCTCCTCGAACACCCGTTCCATCACGGTATAGAGCCTGCGTGCGCCGATATTCTCAACGCTCTGATTGACTTGCGCCGCGATCCCCGCCAGGGCCTTGATCCCGTCCTCGGTGAAGGTGACCTTCACCTCCTCCGTCGCCATCAAGGCGGTGTATTGCCGGGTCAGGGCGTTGTCGGTCTCGGTCAGGATGCGCACGAAATCCTCTTCCGTCAGCGCCCGCAACTCGACCCGGATCGGCAGGCGGCCCTGCAATTCGGGCAACAGGTCGGAGGGCTTGGCGATATGGAACGCGCCCGAGGCGATGAAAAGGATATGATCGGTCTGCACCGCCCCGTGCTTGGTCGAGACGGTCGTGCCTTCGATCAGCGGCAGCAGGTCGCGCTGCACGCCCTCGCGGGAGACATCCGCGCCGCGCGCATCCGACCGGGCGCAAACCTTGTCGATCTCGTCCAGGAACACGATGCCGTTCTGTTCCACCGCTTCCAGCGCGGCCTTGGTCACGGTCTCGTCGTCCAGCAGCTTGTCGGCCTCCTCGCCGATCAGCACGTCATAGCTGTCGCGCACCTTCATCTTGCGCCGCGTGGTGCGGCCCCCGAAGGCTTTCCCGAATACGTCGCCGAGGTTCATCATCCCCATGTTCTGCCCCGGCTGGCCGGGGATCTCGAACATGCTCATCGGGTTGGAGGTGTCGGCCACGTCCAGCTCGATCTCATGATCGTCCAGCAGGCCGTCGCGCAGCTTCTTTCGGAACATCTCGCGGGTCTGCTCGCGGGCGTCGGAGCCTGCGATGGCCTCGATCACGCGATCCTCGGCGGCGGCTTCGGCGCGGGCCTTGACCTCCTCGCGCATATGGGCGCGGGTCTGGATGATGGCGTTGTCGACCAGATCGCGGATGATCTGTTCCACGTCGCGACCGACATAGCCCACTTCGGTGAACTTGGTTGCCTCGACCTTCAGGAACGGCGCATGGGCCAGCTTGGCCAGGCGGCGGCTGATCTCGGTCTTGCCGACGCCGGTGGGGCCGATCATCAGGATGTTCTTGGGGTAGACCTCGTCGCGCAGGTCGTCGGACAGCTGCTTGCGCCGCCAGCGGTTGCGCAGGGCCACGGCCACGGCGCGCTTGGCGTCCTTCTGGCCGATCACGAAGCGGTCCAGCTCGCTGACGATTTCACGCGGGGTCATGTCGGTCATGGTGCGGGCTCCTCTTTGGGCAGCATCTGCCAGGGGGGAAGGCGGGTCTTGCCGGGAAAGCGGGGCAGGCTGTTCAGGACGGTGCGGCGGATCGCTTCCCATTTCGCGCCAAGCAGCACCAGGACAAGGCCGAGGCCAAGGATGACGAAGAAGGCGTTATCCTCGATCACCGTCATCGACAGGGCCACGATATAGCCGACCGCCGAGACAAGGAAAGACCGCCGGTCGATCACGATGGCAAAGATCGCCATGGCGGCGACGAAGGCGATCAGGCTGGCCTGCGCGGGCAGGGTGCCGATCTCGAACAGGGTCAGCGCCACGGTGTTGACGATGGCGGGTGCGGCGATGACATGCAGCCAGAACCCGCTTTGCGCGCGGCGGGTCAGGCGATGCGGATCGCTCATGTCGAACCAGAGCGCCACGATCAGGCCGACAAGCCCAAGCGCCATGGTCAGGATCGCGAAGGGGCCGTCATTGGTCAGCAGGAACATGTCACGCGGATCCTGGGGCAGGGTGCCGCCAAGCGAGACAAGCCCGAAGGCCGTCAGGAACACGCCGCCCGCGATCAGTGCCATGGTGAACGGCACCCGGAATATCGCGTAATAGCCGCCAAGAAGCACCGTCGCCGTGCCCGCCGCCATGGTCAGCCATTGCGGCAGGTTCGCCTGCATCATCCAGCCAAGCGCCGCCCCCAACTGGCCCGCCGCCTGCGCGAAGAAGATGGCGAGAACGATGGAGGGGCCGACCATCCGTCGTTTCAGGGTGAAATACCACGCCAGGAGGCCGATCACCGCGATGGCGATCAGCGCGTAGATCAAGGTCCAGGTGGAGCCGTTGGCGGTGAAGTTGGTCAGCGTGATGCCCGTGACGCCAAGCCAGCCCGAATAGAGGATGACAAGGCCCACGATGATGAAGACCTCGTTGAACCCACGGAAAAGCTCGAACGGCTCATCCAGCCCCGACATGTGCTGACGCACCCCGCTGCGGGTCTGCGAAAGCGCCACCAGCGAGGCCGCCTGCGCCTCGGTCATCATGCCCGCGCCGACGGCGGCGCGGATGTCGTCGCGGGTGATGTCGGTCATTTGCCGATCCGCTCGACCGTCAGATTTCCGTTGGTATAGACACAGATATCGGCTGCGATCTGCATGGCGCTGCGGGCGATCTCCTCGGCGTCCTTGTCGGTGTCGATCATCGCGCGGGCGGCCGCGAGGGCATAGTTGCCGCCCGATCCGATGGCGGCAATCCCGTGTTCGGGTTCCAGCACATCGCCCGCGCCGGTAATGACGTAGAGTTCCGACCCGTCGGTCACGATCAGCATCGCCTCCAGCTTTTGCAGGTACTTGTCGGTGCGCCAGTCCTTGGCCAGTTCGACACTGGCGCGCTGCAATTGACCCGGCGTGGCCTCCAGTTTGGCCTCCAGCCGCTCCAGCAGCGCAAAAGCATCGGCGGTAGAGCCTGCGAACCCGGCCACGACGTCATAGCCGCCGGGAGACAGGCGGCGCACCTTGCGGGCCGAGCCCTTGATCACGGTCTGACCCAGGCTGACCTGGCCATCACCCGCGACAACGACCTCATCGCCCTTGCGGATGCCGATGATCGTGGTGCCGTGCCAGCCGGGAAACTCCGAATTGCTCATGCCGATCTCCTTGGTTGCGTGGCCTATATGACCATCTGGCTGGGTGGCCGCAAGGGAGGGGGCCGCAAGGCACGGGCACGACCCGGCTCCCTGCCCCGCCCGTGACAATTCTTTCGGGTTTCCCCGCCGCGATGGCGCACTATATTCCCACTCACTGCGCGAATGTGATTATCAGGAGGACTAGAATGATCCGTACCCTTAGCTTTGCAGCCGCTGTGCTGGCCGCGCCGATGGCGTTTGCCGACAGCGATGAGGCCGCCCCGTCCGGTGATCCCCAAGCCGGTGAGGCGGCGTTCCGCCAATGTATCGCCTGCCACGTCGTGCGCGACCCCGAGGGCAACGTGCTGGCCGGCCGCAACGGGCGTACCGGGCCGAACCTCTACGGCATCTCCGGGCGTCCCGCCGCCAGCATCGAGGATTTCCGCTATGGTCCCGGCATCCTTGAGGCCGCCGAGGCCGGGCTGGTCTGGAATGAGGAGACCTTCAGCGAGTATGTCCCGAACGCCACCGAGTTCCTGCGCGAATACACCGGCAACAGCCGCCTGCGCAGCGCGATGTCCCCGCAGCGGGTGGATGAAGAGGATGTGGCCAACCTCTGGGCCTTCATTGTCTCGCTCGGTCCCGACGAGATGGAGGACGATGAAATGGAGGACGATGAAATGGAAGAGGACGCGTCCGAGTAGGCGATCCGTCACCGAGAACGAGAAAGGCGCGCCCCCGGACCCGGCGGCGCGCCTTTCTCTTGTTCCCGTAGCCCGGTGTCAGGTCAGGCTGCGCTCGACCTCTTCGCGCTCGAAGATTTCGATGACATCGCCTTTGCGGATATCGTCGTAATTCTCGAACGCCATGCCGCATTCCTGGCCGGACTGGACCTCTTTCACTTCGTCCTTGAAGCGCTTGAGCGTCTTCAGCGTGCCTTCGTGGATCACCACGTTGTCGCGCAAGAGGCGCACCCCGGCGGAGCGGCGGGCCACGCCTTCGGTCACCAGGCAGCCCGCGACATTGCCGACGCCGGTGACGCGGAACGTGTCCTTGATCTCGGCGTAACCGATGAAGTTCTCGCGCACCTCCGCCGAGAGCAAACCAGAGGCCGCCTTTTTCACGTCATCCACCAGATCGTAGATGATCGAGTAATAGCGGATCTCGACACCCTTCTGGTTGGCCGCGTTGCGTGCAGGCGCATTGGCCCGGACGTTGAAGCCGATCACCGGTGCGCCGGACGCTTCGGCCAGGGTGATGTCGCTTTCGGTGATGGCACCCACACCGGCATGAAGGATGCGCACACGCACTTCGTCGTTTCCGATCTTCTCCAGCGCTTGCGCGATCGCCTCGGCGGACCCCTGCACATCGGCTTTCATCAAGACCGGCAATTCGGCCACGCTCTCATCCGCCTTGGCCTTGGCCAGAAGCTGATCGAGCGTGGTCGCGGCACCGGCTGCGGCGCGCTTGTCCTTGGCGGCCTGGGTCCGGTAATCGGCGATTTCGCGGGCCTGTGCCTCGGTGTCGACGACGTTCAGGACGTCGCCCGCCTCGGGCGTGCCGTTGAGGCCGAGAACCTCGACCGGAACCGACGGACCGGCCTCTTTCACACGTTCGCCCTTGTCATCGACCAACGCGCGGACCTTGCCCCATTGTTCGCCGACGACGAAGATATCGCCCTGTTTCAGGGTGCCGTTCTGCACCAGAACCGTGGCGACGGGGCCGCGACCCACATCCAGCTGCGCCTCGATCACCGCGCCCGAGGCGGAGCGGTCGGGGTTGGCCTTCAGTTCCAGGATTTCGGCCTGCAACGCGATGGCGTCCAGCAGGTCGTCCAGGCCCTGGCCGGTCATGGCCGAAACCTCGACATCCTGCACGTCGCCCGACATGCCCTCGACCACGACTTCGTGCTGAAGCAGGTCGGTGCGGACCTTGTTGGGGTCGGCGGCGGGGCGGTCGATCTTGTTGATCGCGACGATCATCGGGACGCCTGCGGCCTTGGCGTGATTGATCGCCTCCACCGTCTGCGGCATCACCGCGTCATCGGCGGCCACGACCAAAACCACGATATCCGTGACCTGGGCACCGCGCGCGCGCATCGAGGTAAAGGCCGCGTGGCCCGGCGTATCGAGGAAGGACAGCACCGCACCCTTGTCGGTGGTGACCTGGTAGGCCCCGATATGCTGCGTGATGCCGCCCGCCTCACCGGCGACGACCTTGGCGTTGCGGATCGCGTCCAGAAGCGAGGTCTTGCCGTGGTCGACATGGCCCATGATGGTGATGACCGGCGGGCGCGAGACCAGATCCTCGGGCTTGTCCTCGACCGAGTCGATGACCTGTTCCACGTCGGAATCGGAGACCCGCACCATGTTGTGGCCGAATTCTTCGACGATCAGCTCGGCGGTATCTTGATCAACGGGCTGGTTCTGCGTGACCATCATGCCCATGTTCATCAGCGCCTTGACCACGTCGGCGACGCGTTCGGCCATGCGGTTGGCAAGCTCGGACACGATGATCGAATCCGGCACCTGCACGTCGCGCACGATTTTTTCACGCTCGACCTGGCCGCCCATGGCCTTCTGCCGGGCACGCTCCTGCTTGCGCTTCATCGCGGCCATCGACCGCTGGCGTCCGCCATCGCGGCCTGCAAGCGCCTGGTTCACGGTCAGCTTGCCGGTGCGGCGACCATCGCGCTCGGGGGCCTTGCCGCGCCCGCCCTTGTCGTCGCGATCCTTGTCGCGGCGGGGCGTTGGCGTACCGGGCTTGTTGACCGGCGCGCGCTGCGGATCGGCGGATTTCGCGGGGGCAGGGGCGTCGGTCGCGGCCTTTTCGGCGGTGCGGCGCGATTCCTCCTCGGCCAGGCGGCGCTGGTCGTCCTCTTCCTTGGCCTTCAGCGCCTCTTCGCGCTCACGCTCTTCGCGTTCCTTGGCCTCGATCTCTGCGCGGCGGCGTTCGCGTTCCTCCTCGCGCTCGCGCTCCTCGCGGGCGCGGTTCTCGGCCTCTTCGGCCTCGCGGGATTTCGCGGCCTGCAACGCCTTCAGGCGGCGCTCCATCTCGGCGTCGGACACGCCCGAGGGGCGCTTGACGGCTTCACCGCCAGCACCGCCACCCGAGGATCCGGGCTTGGGCACGACCACACGCTTGCGCTTGGTTTCCACCACAACGCTTTTCGTCCGCCCGCGCGAGAAGCTCTGGTTCACGCGGCCATTGCGCGCGCCACCGGAAAGCCCCAGGGTTTTTTTACCGTCTTGATCGCTCATACGTCTTTCGCATCCTTCTCGGCGAGGTTTTCGCCGTATGTGCCGCGCAGGCCCCGCAGCTTCGAGGCCTCCTCTACAACACGTCGTTCGAGTCCACCAGCCGCCAGCGCGCCATGTATCACACTTTGGCGGCCGAAAGCCAAACCCAATTCCTGGGACGTCAGACAGCCGAAATATCGGCCTCCCTCCGGCGTCCAGAGTTTCGTTTTTCCACGCTCCGAGCCATCGGCGGCCTGGAGCAATACCTTGGCCCGCCCCTCGGCGAGCCATATCTTCACCTTCTCGAACCCGGCAACCGCATGGCCCGATTTGCGCGCCAACGAGACAAGGTCCACCACCCGGCGCGCCAGCCCCGCCTCGACCTGGGCGATCAGGTCATCCGGCAGGGCCACCTTGCGTTTCGCGCCCCGGCTGAAGAGGTTCTTCTCCACCGCCTTCTTGAGCGCGTCCCGGTCGGCAGCGACCCAGATGCCGCGACCGGGCAGCTTTTCCAGCAGGTCCGGCACGATCGTCTCGTCCGGACCCACGACAAAGCGGATCAGCCCGGATTTGGGCTGGCTTTCGCCGGTCGCGATGCAGCGCCGTTCGGGCTCATCGCTGGTTCTGGTTTGGCCACCCCGGGTCATTCCGGTCAGGTTCCGAAGCCTGCGATCAGGCTCCGGCCTCCTCTTCTGCGGCGGCGGCTTCGGCTTCCGCCTCGGCTGCGGCGCGTTCTTCCAGTTCCTCGATGGTCACCCACCCCAGTTGCAGGCGCGCGGTCATCACCATGTTCTGCGCTTCTTCCAGGCTGACATCGAATTTCTCAAGCAGCCCGTCATCCTTGACGCGCTGCCCGTCCACCGTGGTCCAGCCGCCGGCCAGTTCCCAATCGGCGCAGGTGGCGAAATCGTCCAGCGTCTTGACGCCGTCCTCGCCCAATGCCTCCAACATCTGGGGGGTCAGCCCTTCGAAATCAATGAGGCTCTGCTCAACGCCCAACTCCTTGGCACGTTCCAAAGCCTTCTTGTTCTGCTCTTCCAGGTAGTCGCGGGCACGGGCCTGCAATTCCTGCGCGGTGTCCTCGTCGACACCGTCGATGACCAGCAACTCGTCCTGCTCGACATAGGCGACCTCCTCCAGCGAGGTGAAGCCCTCGGAAACCAGAAGCTGCGCGAAGAATTCGTCGAGGTCGAGGTTGTCCATGAAGATCTGCGTACGCTCGGCGAACTCGGCCTGGCGGCGGGCGCTTTCCTCGTCCTCGGTCAGGATGTCGATGTCGAGCCCGGTCAGCTGGCTGGCCAGGCGCACGTTCTGACCACGGCGGCCAATCGCAAGGCTCAGCTGGTCATCCGGCACGACCACTTCGATCTTGCCCGCATCCTCGTCCAGAACCACCTTGGAGACCTCGGCGGGCTGCAGCGCGTTCACAAGGAAGGTCGGCGCATCCTCGTTCCACGGGATGATGTCGATCTTTTCGCCCTGAAGCTCGTTGACCACGGCCTGCACACGGCTGCCGCGCATGCCCACACAGGCGCCGACGGGGTCGATGGCGTTGTCATAGGAGATCACGGCGATCTTGGCGCGGCTGCCGGGGTCGCGCGCGACGGCCTTGATCTCGATGATTCCGTCATAAATCTCGGGCACTTCCATCTTGAACAGCTCGGCCATGAATTCCGGCGCGGTGCGGCTGAGGAAGATCTGCGGTCCGCGCGGCTCGCGGCGCACATCCTTGATATAGACGCGGATGCGGTCATTGGGGCGATAGCTTTCGCGGCCGATCTTCTCGTTGCGGCGCAGCACGGCCTCGCCCCGGCCAATGTCGACGATGACATTGCCATATTCCTCGCGCTTGACCTGGCCGTTGATGATCGTGCCGGCGCGGTCCTTGAATTCCTCGTACTGGCGGTCACGCTCGGCCTCACGCACCTTTTGCAGGATCACCTGCTTGGCCGATTGCGCGGCGATCCGGCCCATTTCCACGGGAGGAACCTCGTCGACGATCTCATCGCCGACAACCGCGCCTTCCTTGAATTCCTGCGCTTCCTTCACGCTCAATTCGGTGAAGTGATTCTCCACCTCCTCGACCACGGTGCGCACGCGCGTAAAGGTGGCGCGACCAGTCTTGCGGTCGATATGGACGCGGATATCCAGCTCGGACCCGTAGCGCGACTTGGCGGCCCGCGCGAGGCTTTCCTCCATCGCCTCGACCACGAGGCCGGGGTCGATCATCTTCTCGCGGGCCACCGCCTCGGCGGTTTGCAGCAGTTCCAGCTGGTTTGCAGACGTGATTGCCATTGTCTTCAGTCCTCCGCCCGGTCAGGCATCTCTGTTTCGATCTCGTCGAATTGGGTTTCGTCAATAAGTCCCGCCGCCTTGCGTTGGCGCAGCATTTCACTGATCAGGTCCTCGGTCAGCACCAGCTTGGCATCGCTGAGCCAGTCGAATTGCAGCCCGACCGTCACTGTCTCGCCGCCCTCGGGCAGGTTGACCAGCACTTCATCGCCCTCGACGCCCGCCAGCTCGCCCTTGAAGCGGCGGCGCCCGTCAATCAGTTCGGTGGTTTCCAGCTTGGCCTCGTAGCCTTGCCAGGTATCGAAATCCTTGAGCCGGGTCAGGGGCCGGTCGATGCCGGGGCTGGAGACCTCAAGCGCGTAATTGTCCTCGATCGGGTCCTCGACATCCATCAGCGCCGAGACGGCGGTGGAAATCTGGCCGCAATCGTCGACGTCGATGCTGCCATCGGGGCGCTCGGCCATGATCTGCAATGTCTTGGTCTTGCCGCTCATCAGGCGCAGGCGCACCAGTTCGAACCCCAACCCTTCGATGACGGGGGTGACGATCTCGGCGAGGCGTTTGTCGATGGCGGTCTTGGCGATCAGGTCTGACATGGGTCCAACACAAAAAAACGGGCGCGCGGCCCGTTGATAGTTCCCGGTGGAGCGTCGGGGGTGGAGGCCGACGCGCCGCTGTTGAGGGGGATATAGGGGGAATCAGCGCCGGGCGCAAGTCATCCGCAACCGGCGGTGACAATCACCCCATCCGCATCGGTGGTCAGGTTGATCCGCCCGGGCCAGTAATCCGTCGTCCCGACCAAATGATCAGGGTCAAAGACGCGCACCCACAGGTCGGGATAGTCCGCGAGGATCGAGATTTCATGGCCAAGGAAGCTCTCAGGTTCAGACAGCGAACAGTCGTTACCAACCACAACCGGGGTGCCGAGGACCGGGTCGCAGCCTTCGGTGGCGGCACACACGGCGACCGAGTCGGCAATTGGGCTGACAGGGCCCAGTTCCCAACTTGGCCCGGCATCATTGGCGCTCAGGGCGGCATAGTACGGGTTTGCGGTGTTTTCCATCGCTGCCTGGCAGGCGCTGCCTTCGCCACAATAGGGTTGGATGATGCGATTGGCCTGTGCGGCCCCTGCTGTCAGCAGGGCCAGGGCGGTGAGGATGAGAAGATGTTTCATGTCTATGGTCTCTTTTTCGGGTCAGCCGCAGGTCACGCCGGTGATGATGCCGTTTTCATCGACACCGATGTTCCGGCGGCTTGGCAGATAATTCGTCGTGCCTATTGAGTGCGGGGACGAGACGCGGCCCATCTGTTCCAGCCCGTCGACATTCTCGGCGGGGACACCGATCAGATAGGCCAGCGCACCGGCATGGCAGGTATCGGCGGCGGGCTCGGCCGTCAGGAACATGGCAGGAGGCTGCGGGTCGCTATCGGCCAGGGCCGGGGCGGCGATCAGGGCAAGCGTGGCGGCAAGGGTGTGGCGTTTCATATCGGGGTCTCCTTGAATGGCGTGCGTTCAGCCGCAGGCGATGCGCGAAATCATATCGGCCTTATCGACATGGAAGTTCAGGCGATGCGGGATGTAGTCCATCGTCACGACCGCGTCGGGCCGCAAGATGCGGGCGTTCATCGCGGCATCGGTCGCATAGGCATAGGACAGGGGTTGACCAACCATTCCTTGCAGCCAGTTCGCCCCGCAGGGCTGGCTTGGATCGTTACCCCAACCGACCGGCTCAGAGGCGATTGCCGGTGGAAGCTCAGGGGCTATGGGCGTGATGAAGATTTCTGCACTGGCCATCGGCGCGGCGGTCAGGGCAAGGGCGGTGGCGAGCATATGGCGTTTCATGGCTGGAAGATCCTTCTGCCTTAGCCGCAGGCGATGCGGGTGATCGTGTCGCCTGAATCGACGTGGAAATTCAGCCGCTGCGCGTCATACATCATGTTGGTGATCATGCCGGGGCGCAGGATGCGGGCATTCATGGCGGCATCGGTCGCATAGGCATAGGACAGGGGCTGCCCGACATAGGACTGCATGGAACCGGCACCGCAACCATCGTTCCGGGGGGGCTGGGGGATGCCGGTCCAGCCACCGACGCCGATGACCGGGTGCGTGTTGGCATCGGGGGTGGGCATGAACTGACCCGGTGTGGCAATGAATTGTGCGCTGGCCATCGGGGCGGCGGTCAGGGCAAGGGCTGCGGCAAGAATAAGGCGTTTCATATTGGGTGTCTCCTCTAATTAGTGTTCAATATACACATATAGAGATTCGGTACAACCCTCACCATCACCACCATTGAAAAGCCACCGCTTTTGGCACAGGCTTGACCCAAGCAAGCATCAGGAAAGGGACAATCATGCGCACCCGTGCCGCCGTGGCTTTGGAAGCCGGAAAACCGCTGGAAATCATGGAAGTGAACCTCGAAGGCCCGAAGGAGGGCGAGGTTCTGGTCGAGATCAAGGCCACCGGCCTTTGCCACACCGATGAATTCACCCGCTCGGGCGCCGATCCCGAGGGCATATTCCCCGCCATTCTCGGCCACGAGGGCGCGGGCGTGGTGCTGGAGGTCGGGCCCGGCGTCACCTCTCTGAAACCGGGCGATCACGTGATTCCGCTCTACACGCCCGAATGTCGCGAATGCGAATACTGCCTGAACCCGAAAACCAACCTCTGCCAGTCGATCCGTGAAACGCAGGGCAAAGGGCTGATGCCCGATGGCACGACGCGATTCTCGATGCTGGATGGCACGCCGATCCACCACTATATGGGCTGCTCGACCTTCGCCAACCACACCGTGGTGCCCGAGATCGCGCTGGCCAAGGTCCGCGACGACGCGCCTTTCGACAAGATCTGCTATATCGGCTGCGGCGTGACCACCGGCATCGGCGCGGTGATCAACACCGCCAAGGTCGAGATCGGCAGCACCGCGATTGTCTTCGGTCTCGGCGGCATCGGTCTCAACGTCGTGCAGGGTCTGCGCATGGCGGGGGCCGATCAGATCGTCGGTGTCGACCTGAACGAGGACAAGCGCAAGATGGCCGAAGAATTCGGCATGACCGATTTCGTCAACCCCTCAGAGGTCGAGGGCGACCTGGTCGCGCATCTGGTGGAGCTGACCGGCGGCGGAGCCGATTACACCTTTGACGCGACCGGCAATGTGCAGGTGATGCGGGCCGCGCTTGAGGCCTGCCACAAGGGATGGGGCACATCGGTGATCATCGGGGTTGCCCCCGCCGGGGCCGAGATTTCCACCCGGCCCTTCCAGCTTGTCACCGGGCGCACCTGGAAAGGCACCGCATTCGGCGGCGCGCGCGGGCGCACCGAGGTGCCGGGGATCGTCGATTGGTACATGGACGGCAAGATCGAGATCGACCCGATGATCACCCATATCCTTAGCCTCGATGAGATCAACGAAGGCTTTGACCTGATGCACAAAGGCGAATCGATCCGCGCGGTTGTGGTATACTGACGGACGGTGCCGGGCCCGACCCGGTCCGGCACCCGATTCATTCCGGGGAGGGTAGTTTGAAATGAGAAAGCCGCTGATTTCCGCCGGGATTGCCCTGGCGCTTTCTGCCGGGGCGGCGGGGGCCGAGGGCTGGACCATTGCCGACCTGGGGTCGATGGAAGATCGCGACGAATGTATGCGAATGGCCGAAGCGACGGTGGATGCCTACCGCATGGCCTATGGCGGCGACGGTTTCACCGGGCGCAGCGAATGGACCATCGGCGGCTACGACATGCGCGGCGAGGTTGTCGATGCCCTGTTCATCTGTCCGATCGAGGCCGGGCTGGTCGCGCCCTTCCTTATCGTCTTCAACTCCGACAGCGACAATGACGCCCGCGAATCCGTGGCCGACCGGTTGGAGGAGCTTTGGGATCAGCAGATGGCCGGGGCACCGGCCGGTGATAGCGGCAAGTAGTCAGGGCCTGCGCTGGTATCGGGCCAGGAAGGTCGCGACCGCTTCGCGGCTGATGCGGTCGATCTCGTCCTCGGACGCGTCACCGACGACGCCGAAGAGCCGCTTCAGCAAGAGATCCGTCCGGCACATTTGCAGCAGCTGATCGGCGGCAACATAGCTGTCCTCGATCTCCAGCTCCGCCCGCGCCCGCGGGGTTTCCAGATAGGCGATGATCTGGTTCTGCGCGTTCTGCGGCCCGGTCTCATAGAAGGCGCGCCCGAGCTCAGGAAAGCGCATGGATTCCGCGACGCAAAGCCGGAACATCTGCAACGCAAACCCGGTCAGGAAGAACGACACGAAGGAATGGGCAATGGCATAGAGCGCCTCGGGCACCGGTTTCTGCACGATATCGGCGGACATCGCGCCGCGCGCCTGCATCTCGCAATCATGCGTGATGACGGCCAGGAAGAGGGACTGCTTGTCGGGGAAGTAACTGTAGAGAGTGGCCTTGGACACGTGGGCATCGCGGGCGATCTGGTCCACGCTGGCGCCTTCGAACCCCTCGCGCATGAAGACGGACCGGGCCCCTTCCAGAACCTGGTCGTATTTCCGGCCCTTGCGCACAGGTGCGTTCACGTCGTGACCCCCTCGTCTCGTCCAACCCGGATATTAAACCGATCGGTTCAGTTCGGCAAGCGATCTGGCCGCTGGACAGCCTCGCGCGGATGCCATAGCCCTTTGCCAAATGGTCGAGATCTTCCTGAAAACCCTTCCCTTCTTCGGATTGATCGCGCTCGGGTTTCAGGCCGGGCGCACGGGGTTCTTCACGCCCGAGGCGACGGCCTACCTGACAAAATTCGTCTTCTACTTCGCCCTTTCGGCGATGCTGTTCAACTTCTCCGCCAACCTGTCGATCTCGGAAATCTTCAACTGGTGGTTCGTGGCCGCCTATCTCTGGGGCTCCGGCGTGGTCTACCTGCTGGCCACCATGGTCGCGATGATCCGCCGGATCGGCATTGCCGAGGCCGCGGTCGAGGCGCAATGCGCGGTAATCGGCAATACCGGCTTTCTGGGCGTGCCGATGCTGGTCGTGCTGATGGGCGAGGCCGCGGCGGGCCCGGTCCTGATGGTGCTGGCGGTCGATCTTGTCGTGTTCTCCAGCCTCATCACGATCCTGATCACGGGGTCGCGCGACGGGCGGATGTCGCTGGCGATTTTCCGGACGGTGGGGCTTGGCCTGATCAGGAACCCGATGATCGTGGCGATCAGCCTCGGGCTGGCGTTCTCGGGCCTCTCGATCCCGATCCCCGATGTGGCGAATGAGTTCCTCACCATCCTGGGGGCCGCCGCCACGCCCGGCGCGCTTTTTGCCATCGGCGCGTCGCTGGCGGGCAAATCGGCGGAACGCATGTCGGTCGCGGGCTGGCTCAGCTTCTGCAAGCTGGTGCTGCACCCCGCCGCCGTCGCCTTTGCCGCGCTGATCCTGTTTCCCGTTCCGGCGTTCGACGCGGGCGTGATGATCGCGGCGGCCTCGCTGCCGGTGGCGGGCAATGTCTATATCCTGGCGCAGCATTACGGCGTCGCGCCGCAACGTGTCTCGGCCTCGATCCTGATCTCGACCATGGTCTCGATCCTGAGCGTGTCGCTGGTCATCGCCTGGGTCACCCCGCTTCTGTGACGGCTTGCCGGGGCGGCGCCTGCGGGTTAGGCCATTGGCTAAACCGCTATGAAGGAGGCCCATCCCATGGAAACCCTGTCCGAGAACCGCGCATTCGGCGGCACCCAGGGCGTCTATCGCCATGCCAGCAAGGCCACCGGGACCGACATGACCTTTGGCCTGTTCCTGCCGCAGGAGGCCGCGGACCTGCCCGTACCGGTCCTGTGGTTCCTGTCGGGCCTGACCTGCACGCATGAGAACGCCATGGTGAAGGCAGGCGCGCAACTTTGGGCCGCCGAACAGGGCATCGCGCTGGTCTTCCCCGATACCAGCCCGCGCGGCGACGGCGTGCCGGATGACGAGGCCTTTGATCTTGGGCAGGGCGCGGGCTTCTACATCAACGCCACGCAAGACCCCTGGGCCGAGCATTTCCAGATGTGGGACTACATCACCGAGGATCTGCCCGCCGCCGTCTTCGGGCATTTTGCGCTGGATGAGGGCCGCCAGGCCATCACCGGGCATTCCATGGGCGGGCATGGCGCGCTGACCATCGCCATGACGCTGCCCGACCGTTTTGCCAGCGTCTCGGCCTTCGCACCCATCTGCAACCCGACCGACAGCGATTGGGGCCGCAAGCAGTTCGCCGCCTATCTGGCGGGGGATGAGGCCGATTGGGCCGCCCATGACGCCACCCACCTGATGCGGCAGGCGGGCTTTCCCGGCCCCATCCTGATCGACACCGGCACGGCGGACCAGTTCGGCGACCTTCTCAAGACCGAGGCCCTGGCGCAAGCCATCGCCGCGCGCCGCCAACACGCCACGCTACGCCTGCAACCGGGCTACGATCACAGCTATTTCTTCATCTCGACCTTCATGGAAGATCACATCAACTTTCATGCCGAGGCGCTTTACGGGGTGGCCGAATGACCATCCGCGCGGTTGTCCTCGATATCGGCAACGTCCTGATCGAATGGCAGCCGGAGCGGTTCTACGATGCCGAAATCGGCGAGGATCGCCGCCGCGCCATGTTCGGGGCCGTCGATCTGCACGGCATGAATGACCGCGTCGACCTGGGCGAGAATTTCCGCGACGTGATCTACGAGACCGCCGAGGGCTACCCCGAGTATCGAGACGAAATCCGCATGTGGCACGACCGCTGGCTGGAGCTTGCCACGCCGGTCATTCCGCACTCGCTGCACCTGATGCGCGCGCTTCAGTCCAAGGACATCCCCGTCTTTGCCCTGTCGAATTTCGGAGTCGAGAGCTTTGCCCTGGCGCAGGAGCATTACCCGTTCCTGCGCGATTTCGACCGTCCCTATATCTCGGGCCACCTGCGCCTGTCCAAGCCGGACCCTGCGATCTACGCCCATGTCGAAACCGATAGCGGCCTTGCGCCCAAGCACCTGCTGTTCACTGATGATCGGGCCGAGAATATCGAGGCCGCCGAAACACGCGGCTGGCAGACACATCTTTTCGACGGACCGGAGGCATGGGCCGCGCGGCTGGTGTCCGAAGGGCTGCTGACCGAGGCGGAGGCGCGCGCATGACCGGGGTTTTGATTATCGTCATCCTCCTGCTGATCCTCTTTGGCGGCACCTACCTGTTGGCCAGGTTCCGTCGCCCCGGCGTGCAGGAATTCCGCGATCAGGTGCCGGGCGACCTGGTGCCGCTCAAGATGGGCACCACCCATGTCACCCGCCACGGGCCCGAGGATGGCCCGGTCATGGTCTGTATTCACGGCCTTTCGACCCCGTCCTATGTGTTCGATCCGCTCCTGCCCTACCTCACCGACATGGGCTACCGCGTCATCACCTATGACCATTTCGGGCGCGGTCATTCGGATCGTGTCATGGGCCGCCAGAACGCCGGGTTCTTCCTGCGCCATCTGGACCAGTTGCTTGAGGCCGAGGGGATCACCGGCAAGATTACCCTGATGGGCTACTCCATGGGCGGCGCCATTGCCTCGGCCTTTGCCGCGCGCAGCCCCGAAAGGGTCGAGGCGCTGGTACTGCTGGCCCCCGCAGGGTTGGAGTTCAACATCAGCCCGCTGGCCAATTTCACCCGCAAGGCCCCCCTATTGGGCGACTGGCTGCAAGAGGTGTTCGGCGCGCGCGTCTTCCTCTCGACCTATGCCGATCCGCCCTATACCGACCCTGCCGCGCGGGACATCGTGGCCAGGATGTGCCAGGAGGTCGGGAAATCCGGCACGCTGGCGGCCATGCTCTCCTCGGCCCGCGGTATCCTGGCCGAGGATCAATCCGCTACCCATCGCGCCATCGCCGCGGCGGGGCTGCCGGTGCTGGCGATCTGGGGGACCGAGGATGGCGCGATCCCGATCTCGGCCATGGGTCGTCTGGCGCAGGTCAACCGCAAGGCGATGCAGGTCGAGCTTGACGGGGCCGACCACGGGCTTCCCTACACGCATCCCGCCAGTGTCGCCGAGGCGATCGAGGACAATCTCTAGAATTCCGGTGGCGCGGCCCCCGCGCTTCGCGTTACCAAGACCGGCATGGGACAGCATCTTCAGGCAATCTACGACACCCGCGTGGCCGAGGGGCTTCTGCGCCCCGATCCCGGCCAGCGCGAGGTTCTGCTGGTGCTGGAAGAGCTGCGCGAGACGCTGGAGGACCGCCCCGTCGCGCCGCCCAAGGGCCTGCTTGGCCGCTTCTTCAAACCGACCATCCCCGAGGGTATTCGCGGCGTCTACCTGTGGGGCGGCGTCGGGCGCGGCAAGTCGATGCTGATGGACCTGTTCTATGCCCATGCCGGGATTGCCGAGAAACGCCGGGTGCATTTCCACGCTTTCATGCAGGAGATTCAGTCCGGCCTGCATGAGGCGCGCAAGACCGGGATGGATGATGCGCTGAAGCCTGTCGCCGATGCGGTGGCCAGGAACCTGCGCCTGCTGTGCTTCGACGAGATGCAGATCACCGACATCACCGACGCGATGATCGTCGGGCGCCTGTTCGAGATGCTGTTTCAGGCCGGGGTGGTCGTGGTTGCGACCTCGAACCGCCCGCCGGATGATCTTTACAAGGATGGTCTCAACCGGCAGCTTTTCCTGCCCTTCATCGAGCTCCTGAACGAGACGCTGACAGTGCATGAAATCGCGGCCCTGACCGACTACCGGCAGGATCGCCTTTCGGGTGCGCAGACCTATTTCCACCCCGCAGACGATGCCGCGAAGGCCGCGATTGACGAGATCTGGATGGATTTGACGGGCGGCAAGAGCGAGGAATTGGTGCTGGAGATCAAGAAACGCGAGGTGCATCTGCCGAATTACTGGGCCGGGATGGCACGGATCGGGTTCGACGATCTCTGTGGCCGTCCGCTCGGCCCCGCCGATTACCTCGCGCTGGCCGGTGCAGTAAAGCTGCTGGTGCTGGAAAACGTACCGAAACTGGACAAGTCCCGCTTCAACGAGGCCAAGCGTTTCGTCACCCTGATCGACGCGCTTTACGAGGCGAAGACGCAGCTTATCATCTCGGCCGAAGAGACGCCGGAACGGCTCTATGACGAGGGCACCGGCAGTTTCGAGTTCGAACGCACCGCATCGCGCCTGCGCGAGATGCAGAGCGCGGATTGGGCGAAAGACTAGGCGATCCTTCGCCGGGCAGATTATGGTCGGCTCAGGCTAGGCGCACGGGATTCGGTCAGCGCGGCGGGGATGATCGCCACGATGTCCGCCCTGATCCAACCTTGCATGTCGCGCCCCGTCGCGGTCAACTTGACACCGAGGCGGATCGACCGACCTTACACGCATATCCGCAAAGGCGAGCATCCCCCCCCGTGCTGGACATCACATCCCTCGAAAAAAGCTTCGACACCGCCGACGGCCCGGTCCCGGTCTTGCGTGGCGTGTCCTTGAGCGTGAAGGAAGGCGACACCCTCGCCCTGACCGGCGAAAGCGGCTCGGGCAAATCGACCCTTCTGCACCTGATGGCGGGGCTGGATGATGCGCAGGGCGGAAAGATCACCTTTGAGGGGCGGGATCTCTTGTCCCTTTCCGACGCCGATCGGGCCAAGGTCCGCCGCAGCCGCATCGGGCTGGTGTTCCAGCAATTCAACCTGGTTCCGTCCCTGACCGTGGCGCAGAACCTGGCGCTTCAGGCGCGGCTGGCGGGCAGGCACGACCCGGAGCGCGTGGCGCGCCTGACCGACCGGCTTGGCCTGGCCGGGTTGGAGCATCGCTATCCCGAACAGCTGTCGGGTGGCCAGCAACAGCGCGTCGCCATCGGGCGCACCCTGGTTGCCGGTCCCCGCCTTGTGCTGGCCGATGAGCCGACCGGAAACCTGGATGAGGCAACCGGCGATGCGGTCATGGCCTTGATGCACGAACTGGTCACCGAAACGGGCGCGGCGCTGGTCATGGCGACCCATTCGCGGCGGTTGGCGGAAGGGTTCGCGCGCCGCGTCCACCTGCGTCACGGCCTGTTGGAAATCCGCTGATATGCCCGTGTTAGAGACGCTTTTCTCGCACTGGCGCCGCCACCCCGGCCAATTGGCAACGCTTGTTCTGGGTCTCGCGCTGGCCACCGCGCTCTGGTCCGGGGTG
This sequence comes from Alterinioella sp. B-7, assembly GCF_056857775.1. Taxonomy (NCBI): domain Bacteria; kingdom Pseudomonadati; phylum Pseudomonadota; class Alphaproteobacteria; order Rhodobacterales; family Paracoccaceae; genus Alterinioella; species Alterinioella sp. B-7. Next base: position 378,390 of record NZ_JBSXNT010000039.1, on the reverse strand, counting down.
CAGGCGATCAACGAGGAGGCGCGGCAGAGCTACGCCCGCGCCGCCAGCACGCTCGGGGCCGGACAGGGCGAACGGCTGGTCTCTCCCGACGGGGCCGAAATCCCTGTTGCAGACTATGTTTCCCTGCGCCGCGCGGGCTGGCTGGTGTCTCCGGTGATGGAGGGCGAGCTTGCCCTCTCCGGCACCACATGGCGGGTCATCGGGGTCGATCCCCTGACCGCGCCAACGGGTGCGATACCCCAAGGCGCGTTTGAAACCACCGCTGATGCGCCCGCCTTCCTCGGGCGCCCCGGTCTGGTCTTCGTCGCCCCTGATAGCGCCCCGGCGGCGCCCCCCGATTTCCCCGCTATCATCACCTCTGACGCCATTGCCCCCGGCCTGATGCTGACCGATATCGGCACCGCCGCGCGGCTGCTGGAGCGGAACACCCTCTCCTTCCTCACCCTGGTGCCCACGCAACCCGACGGTCTGCCGCCCCTCTCGACTCTCACCGATCTCCGGCGGGAAGCCCCGGCTGGCGAGCAGGATCTCTCGCGCCTGACCGACAGTTTTCACCTCAACCTGACCGCCTTCGGGTTTCTCTCATTCGCGGTCGGCCTCTTCATCGTTCACGCCTCCATAGGGCTTGCGTTCGAGCAGCGGCGGGCCGTGTTCCGCACCCTGCGCGCCATCGGCGTGCCGCTCAGCCGCCTGATTACCGCACTCGCCTTCGAGGTCACGCTGATCGCGCTGGTCGCAGGCAGCGCGGGCGTGATCCTTGGCTATGTGATCGCGGCGGCGTTGCTGCCGGATGTCGCGGGAACGCTGCATAATCTCTACGGCGCACAGATCAGCGGCACACTGGCCTTCCGACCGGTCTGGGCCCTCCTCGGGCTTGCCATCGCGGTGCTTGGCACCTGGGTCTCGTCGGCGCAATCCTTCTGGCACCTCATCACCATGCCGCTTCTGGCCCCGGCGCAACCGCGAGCGTGGTCGATGCGCTCGGCCCGCGCGACGCGGCGGCAGGCCGGGGTGGGCGCGGTCCTGCTGGTGATCAGCGCGGCCCTGGCGGGGATCGGCGGATCGCTGGCCATCGGGTTCCTCAGCCTCGGGGCGCTGCTGATCGGGGCGGCGTTGCTTCTGCCCGGTGTGGTCGTCGTGGTCCTGCGCTTTGCAGAACGCCCGATCCGCTCCGCCTATGGCGAATGGGTGCTGGCCGATACGCGGCAATTGCTGCCCGGCCTGTCATTGGCATTGATGGCGCTGCTGCTGGCGCTGGCCGCCAATATCGGCGTCTCCACAATGGTCGGCTCGTTCCGGCTGACCTTCACGGGCTGGCTGGATCAGAGGCTTGTGTCGGAGCTCTACATCGCTGCGCAGGACGAGGATCAGGCCGACGCAATCCGCGACTTCCTCGCGCCCCAGGTGGCTTCCGTCCTGCCGATTGCCATGGCTGAGACCCGGATCGACGGGCTACCCGCAACCGTCTTCGGCATCGTGGACGATGACACCTATCACGAGTATTGGCCTTTGTTAGAGACTGTTTCCGACCCATGGGATAGGCTCGCGGACGGCACCGGACTGCTGATCAACGAGCAACTCGCGCGCCGGTCGGGGCTGGATCTGGGCGACCGCGTGACGCTGCATCGTGATCTGACACTCCCGGTTGCTGCGATCTACTCCGATTACGGCAACCCGAACGGGCAGGCGATGATTTCGCTGGACCTGCTGGAGCAGACCTTTCCCGACACGGACCAGACCCGATCCGCCTTTCGCACCGGGGATGCGGATGTGGAGGCGCTGCGGCAATCGGTGTTGGCGCGCTTTGATCTGCCGCAGGGCCATATCCGTGACCAGGCCAGCCAGAAGGCGGTGGCTCTGCGTGTCTTCGACCAGACCTTCCGCGTGACCGGCGCGCTCAATGTCCTGACCCTTGCGGTGGCCGGCTTTGCCCTGTTGGCGAGCCTTCTGACCCTTGCAAACATGCGCCTGCCGCAGGTCGCGCCGATCTGGGCGCTTGGGCAGACGCGGGCGCGGCTGGCGCGGACCGAGTTGATCCGCACGCTTGGCATCGTCGCCGTCACCTGGGTCATCGCGCTGCCGGTGGGGCTGGCGCTGGCCTGGGTGCTGCTCGCCATCGTCAACGTGGAGGCGTTCGGCTGGCGGTTGCCAATGATGTTGTTCCCCGCCGACTACGCGCGGCTTCTGGGCTATGCGATGCTGTCCTCGACCATCGCGGCGGCATTGCCTGCATTGCGGTTGCTGCGGCTTCCGCCAGCGCAATTGCTAAAGGTGTTCTCCAATGAACGTTAGGGTCTTTCTGCTGGCAATCTTCTGGGCAAATCAGGCTCTAACACAGGGGTTTGCGGGCCTGGGCACCGAGGCGCAGGGGTTTTCAATCCCCGACCCGGATTATGACATCACCTTCCCGCAGGATCACGGCGCACACCCCGATTTCCGCATCGAATGGTGGTATCTGACCGCGACGCTGGAGGCCGAGGATGGGCGCGCGTTCGGCGTGCAATGGACGCTGTTCCGGTCCGCCCTGCGCCCGGAGGAGGCTGAGGGATGGGACGGGGGCCAGGTTTATCTGGGCCATGCGGGGCTGACGACAGCGGAGACGCATTACCGTTCCGAGCGCTTCGCGCGGGGCGGAATCGGGCAGGCGGGGGTGGTGGCGGAGCCCTTCACGGCCTTCATCGACGATTGGGTGATGCGGGGGGAAGGGCTTGATTTGCAACAGCTTTCCCTCTTCGCGCGGGGGATGGATTTTTCCTATGACCTCGACCTGACCGCCGACGGGCCGATCATCTTTCATGGGCAGGACGGCTATTCGGTGAAATCGCCGCAGGGGCAGGCGAGCCATTACTACTCGCAGCCCTTCTACCGCGTGACCGGAACCCTGACCTTGCCGGAGGGGGATGTGGAGGTCACCGGCAATGGCTGGCTGGACCGGGAATGGTCGTCGCAGCCCTTGGCGGCGGACCAGGAAGGTTGGGACTGGTTCTCGCTGCAATTCGCCGATGGCGCGCGGCTGATGGGGTTCGGTTTGCGCGGTTTAGAGACTGTTTTCACCTCTGCCACATGGATAGACCCCGATGGCACGGTGACGCCTTATGGCGATGGGGAACTGCGGATGGAGGCGCTGGACTGGGCCGAGGTTGCGGGGCGCGAGGTGCCGGTTTCCTGGCGCGTTGAACTGCCGGAGAGGGGGGTGGATATCGTGACCACGCCGCTCAACCCCGGGGCCTGGATGGACCTGAGTTTCGCCTATTGGGAGGGGCCGATTTCCTTCAGCGGCAGCCACGAGGGGCGGGGCTATCTGGAGATGACGGGCTACTGAAAAGCGCCGTGCACCCTGCGTACACCCCTCGATGCACCCCCCGTTCATACCGATTTGCGCACAGAGATGAGGGCAAGGGGCGGGAGTTGTGCGCTGGGCGTGACGGGAGAAGCTCGCGGATCGCCTCGCCTGTTTGCTGCCCCGGAATTTCCAGAAACTGGCCGTGGGCCCGCTTTTCATCCCGATAGCCGAGCGGCCCTGTCGATCTTCTTCATTCCCCGACGTCGATGCGCAGAAGGAACGCGATCTGACCGAGCGCGGCAGCGAGCGCGGCTGCGAATACGATCCATGTCCCCAGGGCGGCGACGGCGAAACCCCCGACAAGCGGCAGAACGAACGCAGGTGCCGTCAGCGCGTTGAAATACCCGCTATAGGCGGGGCGCCGGTCGTCCGGCGATATTTCCATCAGCAATCCGATGACCGCAATCGTCAGGCCGTTCGCCAATGCGCCGAGACCGAAGAATACGGCCAGCAGGATCGGCATGGCTGCCTCCGGCGGCACGGGCAGCAGCAGAAGAGCGAGAAGCGCGATCGGCGGGGCCGTGCGGGCAATGGCGATCCCGCGCATCAGGCTCAACTTGCCCCGGCTGTCGCCCCACCAGCCCCATAGCGGATTTCCCGCAAGCGCGCCTGCGGTCTGGGCACCGAGCAGAAGCGCCACGTTCTCCAGACCCACCCCAAGCCCGTTGGCCGCGACGATGAAGAACGGAGCGGCAATGAGAACCGCGCCGCCGCACCATTGCGCAAAGACGAAGCGGCGGAACACCGGATCGTCCCGAAACGTCACGGCCCCCTCTCGCAGATAGGCGGTGAAGCTTGCCGCCGCTTTGGCGGGCGTCGTTTGTGCGGGCTCACCCATCGCGGTGAAGATGAAGGACGAGAGCAACATCAGGCACGCCGCAATCCCAAGCACCGCGGCATAGGAGATCGGGAAATCGAGCGTCCGGAGCAGATTATCCGCCAGCGCGGCGACAAGAAGGGCAACGACCCCTCCCCCGAAGAAGCGGATTGAAAGCATCCGGCTCCGCCGGTCAGACGGAACCGACCGGGCGACGATGTCGTTGTAGGGAACGCCGACGATCCCGCTGAGGAACGCATAAAGCACCCACAGCACAAGTGTCACCGCACCGAGCGCGGCGTAGCTCCAGCCGAGATTTGCGCCGACCCAGAGGGCGATCGCGAGCAGGGCAATGGCCGCCGTTCGTCCAAACGCGCCCAGGACATAGAACGGCATGGAGGACGCACCGCGACCGGCAAAATAGCCGACGAAGAGTTGCGGCAAGAGCCAGCCGAGGCGCAGGATCGTGGAAACGGCCCCCACGGCGACAGCGCTGCCGGTCAGTTGGAAGACCAGCGCCGACATGACCGTTGCACTGTCCACCGCCGCCGAACCGGCCTGGAATGCGGTGCCCGCGCCCGCGACGTGCCAGAAGCGGCGGCGGGGGGTCACGTCCCGCTCCAGTCCAGGGGGTCCACGAAGAGGCCAAACCAGACCGACCAGACACCCAGCCCGACAAAGATCATGCCCAGCAGCCAGCGACGTGGCCGCAACCAGTCCGCAAGCCGGTCAAGGGGCCGGGCAAGGCCGGGCGCGATGGAGAGCGGCAGGAGTGGAAGCGACAGTGCCAGGGCAAAGACCGCCATCATCAGGAAACCGGTCGTGGCCGAGCCGCTGACGGTCGCGGTGCCGATAAGCCCGAAAAGGACCGGCGCGGCGCAGGCGGGAATGTTCAGGCCGAAGGCCAACCCCTGAAGCAGCGGGTTGGAGGCGACCTTCCATCTTTCGGGCGCCAACCCGATGCGGTGGCGCATCATCTTGTCCCACCCCGCGAGGATCGCAAACCCGAGGCCCAGATAAATCGCGCCAAACGCCAGCCACGCGCCGGTTTGAACGTCGATGAGGCGCTGGCCCAGCACGACGATCAAGCCGCCAAACCCGCCCATCACGACGAGTCGCGCCAGTAGAAAGATCAAAGCCGCGCTGATCCGTTGACCCATCGGGCGGGTTCTCTGGCCGCCCAGAAACAGCATATGCGCGCCGATGGTGCAGGGTTCGACAAAACCGAGTAGCCCGAGGCCGAATGCAAGCAGCAGCGTCTGATAGGTGATCTCCATAGGCGCCTTGAAATTCGTTGAACTCGGAGCGCGATGCTAGACCTTCCGTCCGCAGGAAGGTCAAGCAACTCTTCCGTGAACTGACCTTGGCTGCATCGAAGAGTTTTTTCGATTCGGACGCAAACCGGCCCGTGGCGGTTGCCCGTCCATGTGACAGCCGTATCGCAGGGAGCGCCGCCGCCCTACCGGTTGGATTGCAGGACGACGCCCGCGAGGTAGAGCGAGCCGCAGATCAGCACCCGTGCGCCGGGGGATTTGGACAGGATCGCGCGCAGGGCGCTGGCGACATCCTCGGCGGGTTCGGCGTCAAGCCCCGCGGCGCGGGCATGGGCGACGGTTTCCTCCGCCGTGAGCGTCGCGGAGATACCGGGGATCGAGACGGCGTGCAGGCTTTCGGCCACCCCGGCCAGGGGGCGCATGAAACCGCCCGTGTCCTTGGTGTTCAGCATCCCGCAGATCATATGCGTCGGGCGCGGCGGCAGGCGCGAGAGCGATTCGACGACCGCCGCCGCCGCCGCCGGGTTGTGACCGCCATCGAGCCAGAGCTCGGACCCCGCCGCCTCGGCCAGGTCGACCAGCGGCCCGGCCTTGAGGCGCTGCATCCGGGCGGGCCAGACCGCGTTGGTGAGCGCCGCCTCGCAGGCCGCCTCGTCCTTGCCCAGGTGGCGCAGGGCGGCGATGGCGGTGCCCGCGTTCTGGACCTGGTGCGCGCCGACAAGGATCGGCATCGGCAGGTCAAGCAGCCCGGTTTCGTCCTGGTAGACCAGCCGCCCGCGTTCCTCCCAGACATGCCAGTGCTGGCCTTGCGCGATCAGGGGCACGCCAAGGCGGGCCGCCTGCGCCTCGATCACCTGCATCGCGTCGTCATGCTGCGGACCGACCACGCAGGGCACGCCGCGCTTGAGGATCCCGGCCTTCTCGAAGGCGATGCGGGCGATGGTGTCGCCCAGGTATTGCTCATGGTCCAGGTCGATGCGGGTGATCACCGTCAGGCGCGGTTGATCGACCACGTTGGTGGCGTCCAGCCGACCGCCCAAACCAGTCTCCAGCAAGGTGAAATCGGCCTTGATGCGGGCGAAGGCCAGAAACGCGGCGCAGGTCGTGATCTCGAAATAGGTGATACTGTCGGGCCCGTTCGCGGCCAGACATTCATCGAGGAAATCGCTGAGCACCTCCTCGTCGATCAGCTCCCCGGCCAGCCGGATGCGTTCGTGAAACCGGGCCAGGTGCGGCGAGGTGTAGACATGGGTGCTGTGGCCCGCGCCCTCCAGCCCGGCGCGGATCATGGCGAGCGTCGAGCCCTTGCCATTGGTCCCGGCGGCATGGATGACCGGCGGCAGGCGGCGTTCGGGATGATCCAGCTGGGCCAGAAGCCGGTGCATCCGGTCCAGCGTCAGGTCGATGATCTTGGGGTGAAGCGTCATCATCCGGTCAAGGAGGATGTCGGAGCGCGCCTCGGTCACGGGTTCTCAGCCGCGTCTTTCGGAGGGACAATCGCCGCCGCCTCATCCTCGGGCGCGGGCAGGTCGCCGCGCACCGGGGGCGGTTGATGGGTCAGCATCCGCAGGATCGAGACAAGCTCGTCCTTCATGTCCTTGCGGTGAGTCACCCGGTCCAGCATGCCGTGATCCAGCAGGTATTCGGAGCGCTGGAAGCCCTCGGGCAGGGTCTCGCGGATGGTCTGTTCGATGACGCGGGGACCGGCGAAGCAGATCAGCGCATTGGGTTCGGCGATCTGCACATCGCCGAGCATCGCGTAGGAGGCGGTGACGCCGCCCGTGGTCGGGTGGGTCAGCACGACGATGTATGGCAGGCCCGCCTCGCGCAGCATCTGGATCGCAACCGTGGCGCGGGGCATCTGCATCAGCGACAGGATCCCCTCCTGCATCCGGGCGCCACCGGCGGCGGAAAAAAGAACCAGCGGCAGCTTTCGCTCCACCGCGCGCTCGGCGGCGGCGATGATGGCGTTGCCGACGAACATCCCCATGGAGCCGCCCATGAAGCTGAAATCCTGCGCCGCGGCGACAATGCGGGTGCGCCCGACCTCACCCTCTGCGACCAGCATGGCCTCGGCCTCGCCGGTGTTGCGCTGGGCGGCGCGCATCCGGTCGGGATATTTCTTCTGGTCGCGGAAATGCAGCGGGTCGGCGACGGGGACGGGAACCTGCACCTCGGAGAAGACACCATTGTCGAAAAGCGCGGTGAACCGGTCGCGCGGGGTCAGGGCCATGTGGTGGTCGCAATTGGTGCAGACGTTCAGGTTCTCGGACAGTTCCCGGTGGAACAGCATCGAGCCGCATTCGTCGCATTTGGTCCACAGGTTCTCGGGCACCTCGCGGCGCGAGAACAGCGAGTTGATCCGGGGGCGGACGTAATTGGTGATCCAGTTCATGGTCTGCCTGACGCTTCCTTTGGTCGTTTGGTCCAGATAAGGCGCGATGCCGGGAAATGCAATTGACGCTTAGGCAGCGCGGCGCGAAAGGGCCATCCTGATCGCGGCGTAGATCACCACGGTCGTGGCGATGTCGCGCAGGATCAGCGGTTGCAGGATCTCGGCGTCCTGCGGCCCGAAGGGCGTCACATAGAGCGCCAAGCCGGAGAGGTTGCCATTCAGCGCCACGATCAGGATCGCCGCGACATTGTTGGCGAAGTGAAAGCCCCAGGCGGCCCCGATGGAGCCGGTGCGCGCCGTCAGGTCGGCGGCGCAGAGGCCGAAGACGCCCGCCGCCGCCACAATCATCCAGGCCAGGACCGGCGGATTGTTGGGGTCGAAATGGGCCGCCCCGAAGAGGAGCGAGGGGATCAGCATCCAGACCAGGGGGCTGTTGAACCGGGCGGCAAGCTGCTGCTGGATGTAGCCCCGGAAGAGGAGTTCCTCGGCCCCGGACTGGAACAGGATCGCGACCAGGGCGAGGGGCAGGAAGGACAACCACAGGTTGAGGTCTAGGCCGGGAAGGGGCTGGTAGCCATAGGGGATGAGGGTCGAGACGATGAGGACGGCGGCGCAGACCCCGGTGGCCCAGGCGAAATGGCGGATCACCCGGCGGCGGCGGCCAAGAAGCGTGTCGGGGCCGCGCCCGTGCAGGAGCCGCGCCGCCAGCATCGCGCCGAGACCGAGCCCGAAAAGCATCGACAGCACCAGCAGCGTCGATGTGGGCGTATCGGCGCGAGCCATCCGCGCCACCCATTCCGGGCCGCCGCTGCCCGACACAAGGTAGATCACCCCCACCACGGTGAAGAACCAGGCGATGGACGTGACCCCGACAAGGATCAGCCCGACGATCAGCCGCCAAAGCTGAGGCCGCGCCCGCGCCGGGGCGATGAATGCGTCATGCGCTTTTGTGGTCATCAGCTCGAATGCCTGTTCTTTTTTGTCAGCCTAAAGCACTTTGCGTTTGAATTGAATCGAAATGCGCTGCCTCTGCCTACGGTCGAACGCGCATTGCGATATGTCTGTTTTCAGATGAAACGCAAAGTGCTGTAACCTGCCCGCGCCGGGGCGGCAATCGCGCTTGTGCGGGTTTCCCTCGCGTTCTATTCCTCGACCGAGCCACGAAATGCGACCCGAGGAGCCACACCGATGCTGAAGAACAAGACCGACAAGTCCCGCCTGCCGAGCCGCCATGTCACCGAGGGTCCGGAACGCGCACCGCACCGGTCGTATTTCTACGCGATGGATTTGACCGAGGAACAGATCGACCAGCCCTTTGTCGGCGTCGCCACCTGCTGGAACGAAGCCGCGCCCTGCAACATCGCGCTCAACTGGCAGGCGCAATCGGTCAAGACCGGCGTGCTGGGCGCAGGCGGCACCCCGCGCGAGTTCACCACCATCACCGTCACCGACGGCATCGCCATGGGGCATGAGGGGATGCGGTCGTCCCTGGCCAGCCGCGAGGCGATCGCCGACACGGTCGAGCTGACCATGCGCGGCCATTGCTATGACGCGCTGGTGGGGCTTGCGGGCTGCGACAAGTCCCTGCCGGGGATGATGATGGCGATGATCCGGCTGAACACGCCCTCGGTGTTCCTCTATGGCGGCTCGATCCTGCCGGGCAAGGTGCCCGAGGGCGCGGATGTGCCGGAAGATTTCGCCACCCGCGACCTGACCGTGCAGGACATGTTCGAGGCGGTGGGCCGCTACCAGGCGGGTGATGTCTCGGAAGCGCAGTTGGCGGTTCTGGAGCGGGTCGCCTGCCCCTCCGCCGGGGCCTGTGGCGGGCAGTTCACCGCCAACACCATGGCCTGCGTCTCCGAGGCGATCGGGCTGGCGCTGTTCAACTCTTCCGGCATGCCCGCGCCGTTTGAATCGCGCGCCGAATACGGGGCGGCGTCGGGGGCCGCCGTCATGAACCTCATCGAGCGCAACATCCGCGCCCGCGACATCTGCACCCGCAAGGCGTTCGAGAACGCGGCGCGCGTCGTGGCCTGCACCGGTGGCTCGACCAATGCCGGTCTGCACCTGCCCGCGATGGCGCATGAGGCGGGGATCGACTTTTTCCTCGAGGATGTCTGCGACATCTTCCGAGACACGCCCTATTTCGTCGATCTGAAACCGGGCGGACAATATGTGGCGAAAGACCTCTACGAGGCGGGCGGCGTGCCGGTCGTGATGAAGGAATTGCGCAAGGCGGGGCTGATGCACGAGGATTGCATGACTGCGAGCGGCAGAGAAATGGGCGAGGAACTGGACCGGGTCGAGCGTGAGGCCGATGGCCGCGTGATCTATCCCATTGCGACACCGCTGACCAGGACCGGCGGGGTTGTCGGCCTGAAAGGCAATCTTGCGCCCGACGGGGCCATCGTCAAGGTCGCGGGCATGAGCGCCGAACAGCAGGTCTTTACCGGCCCCGCACGGGTTTTTGAAAGCGAAGAGGAGGCCTTTGCCGCCGTCAAGGCGCGCACCTATGAGGAGGGCGAGGTCATCGTCATCCGCAACGAGGGCCCGGCAGGTGGCCCCGGCATGCGCGAGATGCTGGCGACCACGGCGGCGCTGTCCGGTCAGGGCATGGGCAAGAAGGTGGCGCTGATCACCGATGGGCGGTTCTCGGGTGCCACGCGCGGCTTCTGCGTCGGCCATGTCGGGCCGGAAGCGGCGCATGGCGGGCCGATCGCGCTGCTGCGAAACGGCGACGTGATCACGATCAACGCGCAGACGGGCGAGCTGTCGGTCGATTTGACGGCCGAGGAGCTTGAGGCCCGCAAGGCGGAGTGGACCGGGCCGAAAGAGACCAACTATGCCTCGGGCGCATTGTGGAAATACGCGCAGCTTGTGGGGTCGGCGCGCTATGGGGCGGTCACCCATCCCGGCGCCAAAGAGGAGCGGCATGTCTATATGGACCTCTAGAAGCGGTTCATTGGTGCCGCGGCGCGGAATAAGGCCGCAGGCCGCCGCGCCATCGCCGACCCGCCCGCACGGGGCGGCGATACTGGGAGGTTTGCCCTGCGCTCCGAGGAGGTTCGGACTTGGCAGGCATAAATTGGTCAATACCACCGGCGGATCGCCACCCCGCGGGTCGCCGATGGCACGGATTGCGCTTGTGTCCACTCTGCTTCTCACGGCCTGCGGCGGCGCGGGGCCTCTGCGTGGCCTGCGCCCCGATCCGGGCCCGCCGCCCGCGCGCGAGGTAGCCGTCACAACCGACCAGGTCATCATCACCGGGCCGCAGGGCTTCTGTGTCGACCCAAGCTCGACCAATGACCGGGGTGCCACGGCCTTTGTCCTGCTTGGCAATTGCGCCGTCATTGCCAACCGCCGGTCCGAAGCGCAACCGGAGGTTCCGGCGGTTCTGACGGCCTCGGTCTCGCAACCCGACCCGCCGCAGAGCTTGCGCGAGACGATCCCCGAACTGGACCAGTTCTTTCAGTCCGAGGAGGGCCGCGAATTGCTGAGCCGCAACGGCGATGCCGGGACGGTCGAGATCCTCGACAGCTTTCACCAGGGTGACATCTATTTCCTGCGCGCACGCGACAGCAGCGCCGGGGAGGTCGAGGATGTGAGCGCGGAATACTGGCGCTCCTACCTCGATGTTGGCAACCGGATCGCCACGCTGACGGTGCTCGAAACCATCGAGACGCCGATCGAAAGCGAGGCGGCGCTGGCCACGTTGCAGGACTATACGAACGCGGTGATTGACGCGAATTCCGTGGCCGTCGCCGACCCGGTCGAGGCCCTGCCCGCAGCAGCGGAAGTGGCGGAGCCTCCGGCCCCACGGCAGCGCGGCGCCGGAACACTCTGGAATGTCGGATTGTTTCGGAGAATAATGGGGCGTTAACGAAAGGGCGGGATAAACCCGGCCAGGGTACGGGGCCGTAACGGGGGCATGACGGGAATGAGCGGGTTCATCGAAAAGCGGATGCTGCGCAGGTCGATCCGGAAATGGACCGCGCTGGCCGATAGGGTGCCTGGGATGAACGCCGAGGAACTGGTCGACCTGACCGCCACGGCGCGGGCCTTGCGGGTGCGGCTGGACAAGCTGACCAATGCTGCCGAGGCGGCGCTGATCCCCGATCCGCAAAGCGGCATCCTGCGCCCCGACCAATGCGATTGGGCCTGGCGGCCCGCACCCTGGTGCGAGCCTTGCGGGACCGTCGGCACCGTGGCGGCGGACAGCCCCCACAAGCTGTCGGACAATGTGACGCTGTTTCACGATTGCGCGCAGTCCGAGATCTGCCTGCGCCAGATCCGCAACGCCCGGCCCGAGGATGCGGCGGGCTATGCCACGCAGGTGGATGTCTACCGCTTCGACGGCTCGTTCCTGTCGCTGGTGCTGACCTTGCCCGATCCGGCGATCCGGCAGTTGACCCGCAACCATTTCATCACCCTGCGCTGCGACATGGCGCGGGAAAACCCGATCGAGGTCTATGCGCGGCTCAACGTGCAGCACGGGCCGAATACGGAACAGATCGTGCGGCAGGTGGAGTTCGTCGAGACCCGCGGGCTGGCCGAGTTCGACCTGGCCTATTCCAACATCAACGAAAAGCGGGTCGAGAAGATCTGGATCGACCTGATCTTTGACAATCCCGGCATGAACCAGGTCCTTCTGCGCGACCTGACCCTGACCCGCGCCCCGCGCGCCGATATCTGAAGGAGGGCACGAGATGGCCGAGATCACCCTGACCCGCACCCGCCTGACCGCTGGCCGCTACGAGGGCGTGCTGGCCTGTTCCGGCACGCCGCCGGTGATCGAGGCGGTGCATCTGGACCGCGTCTTGGGCGGCGTCGAGGTCAGCGAGATGGAGAGCCATCCGGGCCATCACCTGGTGGGGCTCGACCTGCCCACCTCGGTCCTGTCGGACGGGGTGCAGACGGTGAACTTGCGCAGCGCCGCTGACAACGAGGTGCTGGACCGCATCACGATCCTGGCCGGTGAGCCGCTGGAACACGACATCCGCGCCGAGATCGTGCAATTGCGGGAGGAGCTGGAGCTGTTGAAGCGCGCGTTCCGGCGGCATTGCGTGGAGACGGGGGCGGATTGACGGATCGGTGATGGGGGAGGTCCTGTGTAGGCTCCGACCTTGCCGAGAAGGGGCATAATGCAGTCCGGACCAATATCTGTTGATGGCCCTGTCTGACCTACAGGCTACCCAATCGCTGGATTTCACTGCGTGTCTCGCTGGCCATGCTGCGTAGCCATGCGGCAAACCTTTGTACCTGGGGTCTCTTTGCAGCATCAGGACGAAGCTTGAGCCTGTAGGGATGCGGCGCTGCAAGGTGTTGGGACACCGGGAACGGGTGGACGATGGTTCCGTCTTCCAGATCGTTCAAGACCAGAGACAAGCCGCACACCAGAAATCCCACGTTCTGGCGCACCGCCTCCAACGCGACCCGGGCATTTGGATAATGGACCCCGCGATCCGGGCCACGTTCGCGATGGCCAAACCTCTGAAACCACTCGACCCATCCAGGGTGATTAATGCTATCCCGCTGTCCTTTGAGGTGCAGTAGCGGCATCCCCTCCATCTGCAGGACCGGGTCCCAATCTGCAATACGGCGCGGATTGTCGGGGCCGGTTACGGGCAACAAGACGTCGGTAAACAGGGGCTCGCCAGCGCCTTCTCCGTAGTCGATACGTATATCGGGCGCACCCAACCTCAAAGGGACATCTCCAGCCCCGTTTATGCAGAACAGGATGTTTGGATGTTCGGCACGGAAGGCGCCGATACGCGGTGCCAGCCAGAGTTCGGCCCAATCCGGGTCTGCGACCATCTGTATTTCGCTGACACGTTGGAAGTCGAGCGCATCTGTCACCCGTTCGAGTGCGGCAAACGCCATCTGCAAGTCAGCAAGAGCGTGTTCAAGCTGCGGCGTCGGTTGCAATCCCGAACGCCCTCTCAACAAGAGATCGGACCCCAGGTAGTCTTCAAGCGTTCTGACACGCTGCCCGACGGCTGCAGGTGTGATACCAAGCGTGTCCGCCGCAGCCTTCAACGACCCCTTTCGGATGGCGAGCTCGACGGCCTGTAAGGATCTGAGATGCGTTAAGGCGACCATAAGTAAAGAATACCTTTAGCTCGCAAAATATCAAAGCTGATTATTGTAAAAAACCTTTACCGGTATAAAGAAAATTGAGTTTTGAGATTGGCCGATGGCCATGCAGAGTCATGGAACGACAGCATTTGAAGCATCAAAGGAAATCAGTAAATGGACCGTTATATCATCGAACGCGACATCCCTGGCATCGGCGAGTTTTCCCTGACCGAACTTTGCGGTGCCGCCCGGGCGTCAAACCAGGCACTGGAGACCATCGGCCCTGGCATTCAGTGGCAGCACTCCTATGTCGCAGGAGAAAAAACCTTCTGCGTCTACCTTGCCAAGAGTGAGGAAGAAATCAGCAGGCATGCGGAGCTGAGCGGAATCCCCGTATCCAAGGTCACCAAGATTTCTCAGATCATTGATCCGTTGACCGCCAACAACTGAATCTCAGTTGGCATCAAGAATACCGGCGACCGTTTATCAATGGTCGTCGGGATTTCTCGGCACGACCTGAAGTCCTGCAGGCAGGTAGTTCACCATTCCTACCGGCTGTCGCTGGTCTGCGAGGGTTCGGGCGGTTTTCCTTGATCGCTTTGGACCCGCTATCCCCACGACATCACACCAACACCCCACCCCTCTGACGCCGCGTTCTGCGTGACAAGCCGCGCCCCTCGCGTCATCTTGGCGCGAAATTGGGAGACCGCCATGTCACATAGCCTCTATCCGCATCTTCTGGCCCCGCTCGATCTCGGCTTCACCACGCTCAGGAACCGGGTTCTGATGGGCTCGATGCACACGGGCCTGGAGGAAACCAAGGACTGGCCCCGCGTGGCCGAGTTCTATGCCGAGCGTGCGCGCGGGGGTGTGGCGCTGATCGTGACGGGCGGCATGGCCCCCAATGCCGAGGGTGGTGTGTTTCCGGGGGCGGCGGGGCTGTACACCCCGCAGGATATCGAGAACCACCGGGTGATCACGGATGCGGTGCATGAAGCGGGCGGCAAGATCGCGATGCAGATCCTGCATGCGGGGCGCTATGCCTATTCGCCCGATTGCGTCGCGCCCTCGCCGGTGAAATCCCCGATCTCGCCCTTTCCGCCGAAGGAGTTGGACGAGGAGGGGATCGAGAAGCAGATCGCCGATATTGTCACCGCGGCCACCCGTGCGCAGGAGGCAGGCTATGACGGGGTCGAGGTGATGGGGTCGGAGGGCTATTTCCTCAACCAGTTCATCGTGACGCATACCAACAAGCGCACCGACCGGTGGGGCGGCAGCTATGAGAACCGCATCCGCCTGCCCATCGAGGTCGTGCGGCGCGTGCGCGAGGCGGTGGGGCCGGAGTTCATCCTGATCTATCGGCTCAGCATGATCGACCTGATCCCCGATGGCTCGACGCATGAGGAAGTGGTGCAATTGGCCCAGGAGGTGGAGAAGGCTGGGGCCACGATCATCAATACCGGCATCGGCTGGCACGAGGCGCGGGTGCCGACCATCGCCACATCCGTTCCGCGCAAGGCCTTTGCCTGGGTCACGAAAAAGCTGATGGGCAAGGTGGGGATTCCGGTCATCACCTCGAACCGGATCAACATGCCCGATGTGGCCGAGGAGGTTCTGGCGGACGGCTGCGCCGACATGGTCTCGATGGCCCGGCCCTTCCTGGCGGATGCGGATTTCGTCAACAAGGCCGCCGAGGGGCGGGCCGATCAGATCGCGCCCTGTATCGCCTGCAACCAGGCCTGCCTGGATCACACATTCAGCGGCAAGCTGACCTCGTGCCTGGTCAATCCGCGCGCCTGCCATGAAACGGTGCTGACCTATGCGCCGACCGAAACCCCCAAATCCATCGCCATTATCGGCGCAGGCGCGGCGGGGCTGTCGACCGGCATCATCGCGGCGGAGCGCGGGCATCGGGTGACGATCTTCGACAAGGCCGACCGGATCGGCGGGCAGCTCAACATGGCCAAGGCCATTCCCGGCAAGGAGGAGTTCATCGGCCTCGTCGATTGGTATGCGCGCATGGTCGAGACGGCGGGGATCACCTTGAAGCTTGGCACCGCGCCCGGGGTCGAGGATCTGCGCGGTTTCGACGAGGTGGTGATCGCCACCGGCGTCACCCCGCGCGATCCGCAGATTCCGGGGCAGGACGGGCCGAACGTCCTGTCTTACGTCGATGTCCTGCTGCACAAGGCCCCGGTGGGCAAGCGCGTGGCCGTGATCGGCGCGGGCGGGATCGGCTTCGATGTCGCCGAGTTCCTGGTGCATGAGGGCGAGAGCCCGACCGAGGACTTGACCTTGTGGAAGACCGAATGGGGCGTCAGCGACCCGGCCCGGGATCGCGGCGGCGTCGCGCCCGAAGGCCCGCGGCCCGAAGCGCCCGCACGGCAAGTGACGTTGTTGCAAAGGAAGAACGAGAAGCCCGGCAAGCGGTTGGGCAAGACCACGGGCTGGATCCATCGCGCAGCGTTGAAGATGAAACAGGTCGAGATGGCCGCCGGTGTGAATTACGAGCGCATCGACGAAAAGGGCCTGCATATCAGCTTTGGCGAGGCGCGCGAGAACCCGACGCTGATCGAGGCCGATACCATCGTGCTCTGTGCCGGGCAGGTCTCGAACCGCAGCCTGGCGGACGAGTTGGAGGCGGCGGGGATCGAGGCCCAGGTGATTGGCGGCGCGGACGTGGCGGCGGAACTGGATGCCAAGCGGGCGATCAACCAGGGCGCGCATCTGGCGGCGGTTCTGTAACCTCTGGCCGGTGCGCGGCTTTCGGGTTCGAATTGCTGCGCAATCCGACCGATGCGAGGGGCGTTGCCCCTCGCGCTCCCCAGGATATTTTCAGAACAAAGAAGATGGGCAGAGCTCTTTGTGGACAATCCTGCCGTGGCGGTCGGACTGTATCGGGTTTCGCCACAATCATGGTGTCCCCGCCATTAACGATCCGCCGTAATACCCGTGTTTGGCCCGCCGCGCTCCGTAATCGCGCCGCATTTGGAAACGATACCTGTTCCTGAAGTTACTCAAGTGAACAGGTGAACGAATGGACCGTCTGACAGAAATGGAAGCCTTCGCCACGGTTGTGGACCAGGGCGGCTTCACGGACGCGGCCAGAAAGATGGGCATCTCCAAGTCGGCGGTGTCCAAGCATGTCTCGAGCCTTGAAACCCGGCTTGGGGCGCGCCTGCTCAACCGCACCACGCGCCGCGTCAGCCCGACCGAGATCGGGCTTGCCTATTACGACCGCGCCCGCCGGGTGCTGAACGATGCGGGCGAGGCCGACGCGCTGGTCACCGCCATGCAAAGCGCGCCCTCGGGGATGCTGCGGGTGTCCGTCGCGACCGATTTCGGCGTCAATCACCTGTCGCCCATCCTGGGCGGGTTCCTGCATGAATATCCCGATATCACTGTCAACATGGTGCTGAACAACCGCTACGTGGAGTTGATTTCCGAAGGCTTCGACATGGCCATCCGGGTGGGTGAGCTGGAGGACAGTTCCCTGCGCGCCCGCAAGCTGACCGAGACCACCAAGCGGATGATCGCGAGCCCGGATTATTTCAAGAAATTCGGCCGACCCCAGAAGATCGACGACCTGAACGATCACAAGCTGCTGCACTATTCCAACCAGGCCGCGGGCAATGTGTGGAAGATCACGGCGCCCTCGGGCGAGAAGCGCCAGGTGCGCACCGCCGGGTCGCTGACCGTGAATGACGGGCAATCGTTGCTCAACGCCGCCGTGGGCGGGCTTGGCATCGCCTATCTGCCGTCCTTCCTCTACGCCGATTATGTGCGCAACGGGCTGCTGGAGGATGCGATCCCCGATCTGCCGATGGAGACGCAGGGCATCTATGCCGTCTATCCGCCGGGGCGCTACACGCAACCGAAAGTGCGTGCCTTCATTGATTTCCTCGTCGACAAGTTCCGCGAAAAGGGCCCCGACGAGTGGTAACATCCGAGACCTGAGTTCATGCCAACCCCGCGCGCGTCCGTCCCGCGGGGCACCTTGAAGCGCCGCTCATATCCTGGGCGGCGCTTTTTTCGTCAAGGGGATCATCGCGCGACGATGACAACCTCGACCCGGCGGTTGCGCTGGCGGCCCTCGTCGCTGGCGTTGTTGGCGCGCGGGGCCAGGTATCCCACGCCCTCGGCGGCCAGTTGGGCGGGTTCCGTCCCCAGGCTGTCGATCAGGTGTTCGCGCACCGCGACGGCGCGCGCGCGGCTGAGGGCGATATTGCCTTCCAGAGACCCCTCGGCATCGGTATGGCCGACCAGAACCACGCGGGTGTCGGGGTGGTCGGCGAGATAGGCGGCAAGGTCTTCCAGCGACGGATAGTCACGATCCGAGAGGGTGGCCGATCCGGTGTCGAATTGCAGATCCGCCAGCGTCGCGGCACCGACCCGGTCGAGGCGGTCATGCAGGCCCACGATCTCATCCCCGGCGGGCGAGCGGGTCGAGACGCCGACGTCGAGATCGGCCATGTCGGCGGGGCTGATCCGCACCATGTGGACATAGCCACGGTTCCCCCCGCGTGAGGTCAGCAGGCCGATATACTCGGTGCCCTCGCCGATCCTGGCCTCGGCCACGAGGTAGGAATATTCGCCCAGATCGACATGCATCGCGGGTTCCGGCGTCACGTCCATCGCGAAGCGGAAATCGAACCCGCCACAGAGCACCGTGTCGCAGGCGAAGATGGCCTCATACCCCTGCGCCTCCAACTGGTCCCGCAGAAGCGCCATGAGCCGTGCCGCACTGCCCGCGTAATCCTGCACCTGCCAGACCGAGCGGGACAGCGCACCTTCGACCACCAGCATATCGGCGCTGGAGCCGAGCCAGGGCGAGACCGGCAGGCTATAGGTGGTCGCGGTCTCCACCTCCTCATGCGCCAACTCGGCAGCGCCGGGAAGCTCCAGCTCCAGCGCGGCGGCGGGCGTGGCGAGCGCCAGCAGCGATATGAGGGCGGCGCGGATCACCGGTTCTGGCCGTGGTATTCCGCATTGGGGCGCATATCGACGGCCGAGGCCATGCGGTTGGTCATGTTGAAGAACGAGGCCACGGCGGCAATGTCCCAGATGTCGCGGTCGGAAAACCCGTGATCGCGCAGGCGCTGGCGGTCGGGTTCCTCGATGCGGTAGCTGGCCTCCGTCATCTGCACCGCGAAATCCAGCATGGCGCGCTGGCGCGCATCGAGCGGCGCGACGCGGTAATTCATCACCAGCGCCTCGCCCAGGGCCGGGTCGCCGGACAATTCGCGCACCGCCTGGCCGTGGGCGACAAGGCAGTAGAAGCAGCGATTGACCGAGGAGACCGCGACCGCGATCATCTCGCGTTCCAGCTTGGTCAGGTTGCTGTCACCCAACATCAGGTCGTTATAGATGCCCGTAAAGGCGTTCAGCTTGGCCTCGTCGAAGGCATAGGCGGCCAGCACGTTGGGGATGAGGCCCAGTTTCTCGGCGCAGATGTCGAAGTATTTCTGCGTCCGCTCGGGCAGCGGGTCCATCGGCGGCAGGTCCAGCGCGGTGGCGTTGGGGTCGGGTTTCATATCAGGCGTGGCCTTTCTTGATGCGGTAGAAATAGTGGCTTTCGGGCGACATTCCCAGAGACCTGTAGAGCGATTGCGCCGCCTCGTTGGTCCGAACGACCAGAACGGCAATTTCCCGCGCATTCTGACGCGCGGCCCAGTTGGCGGCACCCTGCATCATCTTGCGGGCGATGCCTTGGCGGCGGGCCTCGGGCACGACCTCCAGCGCGTGCAGCATGGCGATGGGGCCGTGACAGGCGATGAAACCGGTTGCGATGGGGCGGTCGCGGTGGCGGCCCATCAGCGCGGTCTTGGGGCCGGTGGCGCGCTCCATCACCGCAAGTCGCGCGGGGCCGATGCCGCCCGACGCCCAGATCTCGGCCTGCACCGCAAGCGGCGGCCAGGAGGGGATGGTGTCGAGCCGCCCCAGATCGGCGGTGAGAGTGGAGACCGGGCAAGTGAGCACATCGACCGGGTCGATCACGTCGTAGCCGCGCGCGGCAAGCTCGGCGTCCAGTGCAGCCTCGCCATGGCGCAGTTGAAAGAGCGGCTCCTGCCCCAGTTTGGCCAGCGCGGCCTCGGCCAGGGGGATGTCATCCGGCTCCCAATCCCGCACGGCACTGACAGAAGACACCCGCTTGCCCCCGCCACGCCCCTCGCGCACCAGCCAGGGACCGTGACTGTGCAGCGCGGGGGCGGGCCAGGTGGCCTCGATGGCGTCGAAAAGGGCGGTTTCGCGCAGGCTCATCTGCGGACGTGGAAAAGCCGCGCAAGCTCGGTGATCACGGCATCGACCGCCGCGCCATCGGTCGAGCGCACCACGATGTTGGAGCCGAAAACCCCGTCGCGGGTGAAGGGATACGATCCGATGGAGACTTCGGGATGTGCCTTTGCCACTTCGCCCAACGGCCCCGCGATGTCACCCTCGCCGCGCAGGACGCGCAGGCTCTGGCTGAGCACCTGTTCGCCGCTGGCCAGCGTCGGCACGATGGAGGCGACCATCGCCTCGAACACGGCAGGCACCCCGGCCATGACATGCACGTTTTCAACCGTGAAGCCCGGCGCGACGGAAACCGGGTTCTCGATCAGCGTCGCCCCGTCGGGAATACGGGCCATGCGCATCCGGGCTGCGTTGAACTCCATCCCCGCGCGGTCGTAATGCGCCTGCATCAATTCGCGGGCATCGTCGCGCACGTCGAGGCCCACGCCGAACGCCTCGGCGATCGCATCGGCTGTGATGTCGTCATGCGTCGGGCCGATCCCGCCCGAGGTGAAGACATGGTCATAGGCGGTGCTGAGGGCGCGAACGGCGTCGATGATGACGGCGATATTGTCGGGGACCATGCGCACCTCGGCCAAAGTGATGCCGTGGCTGGTCAACTCCTGCGCCAGGTGGTTGGTGTTGCTGTCCCTGGTGCGGCCCGAAAGGATCTCGTCCCCGATCACCAGCATCGCCGCGGTTGGATTTGCCATGCGCCTCTGTCCCTCTGTTTCGCGGGAATCCTAGCTTGCCGCGCGGCGCAGGGCCAGAGACACGCGCGATTTCCATCACTGGAAACTGACCGCCGCTTGGCCTATCTAGGGGCCGACCCCCGAGGTGGAGAAGATCATTGGACGATTTCAAAGGCCGGCTCACCCGCGACGGCATCCGCATTCATGGACCCGAGGATTTCGCAGGCATGCACAAGGCAGGGGCCTTGGCCGCCCGCATCCTTGACGATATCGCGGGCCATGTCGTGCCCGGTGCCACCACCGGCGCGATAGATGCCGAGATCGAGCGGCTGGTGACCGAGGCCGGGGCCAAATCGGCCACGATCGGCTACAAGGGCTATCAGCACGCCAGTTGCATCAGCGTGAACCATGTCGTCTGCCACGGGATACCGGGCGACAAGGTACTGAAGGAGGGCGATATCCTGAATATCGACGTGACCGTGATCGTCGATGGCTGGTTCGGCGATACATCCCGCATGTATGTCGCGGGCCGGATCCCGCGCAAGGCCGAACGGCTGGTGCAGATCACCCATGACGCGCTGATGAAGGGGATCGAGGCGGTCAAGCCCGGCAACACCTTCGGCGATATCGGCCACGCGATCCAGAGCTTCGTGGAAAGCCAGCGCATGTCGGTGGTGCGCGATTTCTGCGGGCATGGGTTGGGGCAGGTGTTTCACGCCCCGCCCAACGTGCTGCATTACGGGCGGCCGGGGCAGGGGCCGAAGCTGGAGGAAGGCATGTTCTTCACCATCGAGCCGATGGTCAACCTGGGCCGGGCCGAGACCAAGGTGCTGGCCGATGACTGGACCGCCGTGACCCGCGACAAGAGCCTGAGCGCGCAGTTCGAGCATTCCATCGGCGTGACGGCGGAGGGGTACGAGATCTTCACCCTGTCGCCGGGCGGCAAATTCCACCCGACATATGAGGTTTGACATGATCCTGCGATCCATCCTGACCGCCGGCGCGCTAGCGCTGGCCGGGGCCGCATCCGCGCAAGAGGCAAGCGTCGAGTTCAACCTGTTCGAGTTCGAAGGCGCCTACCGCGCGCAGGATTTCCATTTCGACGCCCGCTATACCGAGCGCTTCGGCATCGAGGTGCCGGTGCCGTTCTCGGTCTCGGTGCCCGAGCGCGGCGATGTGGCGCTGATCGCCGATGGTCAGCCCGATGGCGGGGCTTTCGTGAAATTCACCTTCGCCACCGACACCGAGCCGCGCCAGTTCCTGGAGAACATCCAGGTCGTGACCGTCTCCATCCCGATGGCCGAGGAGGCGGAGGATCCCCCGCGCACCCGCGTCGCCATCGCCGCGCAGGTCTTGCAGGAGCAGCTTTACCCGCGCGCCGTGGAGGGGTTCGAGGAGCCGCGGATGCTGGCCGTCGAGCAGATCGACTTTGGCGACGTGACGGGCGTGCATCTGATCGCAACCTATACCGACCCCGCGATCGGCCCGATGCTGCTGCGCCTGACCGCGATGCTGCACCCCGATCAGCCGGAAAGCTACGTCACCATATCGAACATCAACCTGGACCTCGTGCCGGTCGAGGATGGCGTCACTCTGGCGGCCTCGCTGACGGGTCGGCTGCTGAACTCCTGGGACTATCCCTAACCGGGCGTTAACCTTTGGATGGCTAGGGTCGGGTATGACCCGATTGACCGACCGATTCAGCGAAGCGCCCCTGCCGGGATTCGACCTTGCCACGCCCGTGTCGCGACCGCACGATCCCGGCGCGGCCCTGGTCGAGGATCACCGCAAGAACCACCGCGTCCGGCTGCGCCAGCGCTTTACCGAGGGCGGCGCGCAGGCGGTGCCGGATTACGAATTGCTGGAAATGGTTCTGTATCGGGCGATCCGGCGCGGCGATACCAAGCCGCTGGCGAAACGGTTGCTCAAGCGCTTCGGCGACCTCAACCATGTCCTTGCCGCCCCGCCCGCGCGGCTGCGCGATGTCGAGGGCGTCGGCGATGCCGTGGTGTTCGAGCTGAAACTGATGGAGGCCGTGGGCCACCGCATGGCCCGCGCCAAGATCATCCGGAAACCGGTCCTGTCCTCCTGGGACAGCCTGCTGGAATATTGCCAGACCGCCATGGCGCATGGCGATATCGAGCAGTTCCGGGTGCTGTTCCTGGATCGCAAGAACGTGCTGATCGCGGATGAGCAGCAAAGCCGGGGCACGGTCGATCACGTCCCGGTCTATCCGCGCGAGGTGGTGAAACGGGCGCTGGAGTTGAACGCCTCGGCGATCATCCTGATCCACAACCACCCGTCGGGTGACCCGACGCCGTCGGAAAGCGACATCTCGATGACCTACGCGATCCGCGACGCGGCGGAGGTGTTGGGGATCGTGATCCATGACCACCTGATCATCGGCAAGGCGAGCGAGTTAAGTTTCCGAAGCGCGGGCTATCTGTAAGGGGGATGAGGCCCGCCCTCGGGCCGCGAACGCGCTCGGTCGACCGAGCGCGGTGCCGCCCGGCCAAACCCATCGAGACGCCGATCACCGCAGCCAGACCTCCACCCGGCGGTTCACCGCGCGCCCCGCGGCGGTGTCGTCACAGGCCATCGGCAGCGCCTCGCCGAAAGCCTCGACGCGCAGCCGGATGCGGTTGAGATCGCCATCCGAGGCCGCCGCCATCACCGCCAGCCGCACCGCCTCGGCGCGTCCGCGCGCCAGCCGCAGGTTCGCACCCGCGTTGCCCTGGCTGTCGGAAAACCCCACGAAGACCAGGTCTCGCCCGTCATAGGCCCCACGTTCGATGGCGCGGGACAGCCGTGCGACGGCGCTGAGCGATTGGGCGTCCAGCTCGGTCGTGCCATCGCCGAAGCGGAAGGTGGGCGACAGGCGCTCGGCCCCGGCCATGGCGGCGACCATCTCCTGCAAATCCTCAAGATCGACCTCCTCGCCCGCCGCTGCCACCGCGTTGGCCAGCCTCTCGCCTTGTTCCCGCAGGGGTTGTGCGGTGATCGCCTGGTTGACGAAGCCAAGGCGGCGGATCACCCGGTCGGCGTCCTGGCTTTCGAAAAAGGCCAGGAACTCGCGGCCAAGCTGCGGCATCCGGCGGACGGGCAGGTAGACGAACAAGGGCGCCGTCAGGGGGTAATCCTCGGATTTCAGGCTGTCGGGCGTGGCGTGCTGGATGAAACCGCAGACCCCGCGCAGGGGCACAAGGCGCGCATTGCCGATCTCGGAATAGCTGCCGATCCCGATGGCGAAGGGGTCGGCGGCGACCGCATCGGCAAGCGCCGCCGTGCTGGCATGGCGGATGATCGTGGCCGCGGGCTGGCGGTCGAACGGGGCGAGGATGCGGGTCTCCACATCCTGCGCGTGGCCGGTCGAGGGCTCCAGAAGGTGCAGCGCGATGGGCGCGTCGGGGCCGTCCATGTCCTGCCAATTGGTCACCTCGCCCGCGAAGATCCCCGCCAGATCCTCCAGCGACAGCGCGTCCACCGGGTTGCCGGGTGCCACCAGCGGCACCAGCGCGTCCAGCCCGATGATCCGGCTGCGCGCGACCATCGAGATGTCGCCCTGATCGGCGGCGCGGGCGGCGGCGGCCTCGGTTTCGTCGGGCTGGCGCGTGGCCAGCGCGATGTCGGTCTCGCGCGCCAGAAGGGCCGCCAGCCCCTCATCGGTGCTGGTCCCGGTGACATGGAACCGCGCCGCGACCTGCGCATCCTCGCGGATCAGCGAGAACACCGAGCGGTCGGCATCCAGCACCTGCCGCCGCAGGGTCAGGTCGCGGCTGGCTGCAAAGCGGGCGACGAGGGCCGGGAACAGCTGATCGGTGATCGCGGAGGCTCCGGCAAAGCGGATCTCGGCGACGTAGTTTTCCAGGTCGGGGCAGCCGGGGCCACGGCAGGTCACACCCTGGGCGCTGACGGTCAGCGGCCCGTAGATGCTGTCGACGCGGTAATATTCCCCGTCGAACCCGATCAGCGTGCCGGAGAGTTCGACGCTTCCGTCATGGCTGCGCAGGGCCACATCCTGTGCGGAGGCGGGCAGGGCGGTGCTCAACATCAAAAGGGCGGCCATGACAGCCGCCCCCAGGTAAGAGTGCATGGGAGTGTCAGCGCCGATCAGGTCTCAGTTGGTGGCGACTCTCAAGTCCTGCAACAGATTTTGCAACACCAGATAATCGCCCACGGCGTCGCATCCGGGCACGGTGAAGGTCAGTTCGATCACCGCGACCGCGCCTTCCTCGTCCGATTCAAGCGTGCGCGCGAGGGTGTCCTGGCCGCAATTGGCCTCGGTCACTTCGGCCTCGATCGAGAGGCGCACGGTGCCGTCGCCGTTCAGCGTATCGCGCGGGAAAGTGTAGATCTCGGCCAGCATTGGCGCGTCCACATCGGTGGTGCCGAGGCGGGTCAGGAAGCCGCCTTCGCCCGCCTCCGCGCGGGCGGGTGTGCCGGGGTTCTCGCGCCAGATATGGCCGGGATCGCCATAGGTCGCGCCGAACTCCATCGCGTGAAGCTCCAGCGCGCGATCCTCGTTCCATTGCAGGCCGACGCGGGTGTAATCGCCGATATCGGGCAGGCCCGCCAGCGCCGAGGCCGAGGCCCCGTCGGGCATGCGCACGGTAAAGAAGGCGGGGCTTTCAAAGGCCGGGATGTCCATCGTGAGGATGCCCATCACGTCGGTCTGGCCGGTCAGGTTCAGGCCGGAATGTTCCACCACGACACGGGCATTGCCCTGGCACGGGTCCATGATGTCGAGGGCCACCATGGCGCCGGGGCGGGCCTCGGTGGTGACGGTCAGGCCGCAGGGCAGGCCGAAGGGGCTGAGCGCCTGATCGGTCACGATCTCGGGCGCGTCGGCCTGGGCCAGACGCTCGGGCCGGGCGGCACCGGGCATCGGCAGGGTGGGCGCGACGGGCGCGTTCATCGGCGCGATGATCGGGACCGGCGTGGGGGCTGTCTCCGTGGTCACGGCCTCGGCGTCCAGCGCCACCGGCATGGGCTCGGGCGCGGCAGGGGCGACGGGCGTGATCGCGGCAACCCGGGGCGCGGGCGTCTCGGCAGAGCCCCCGGCCTGCATGTAGAGCGCGGCGCTGCCGACAATGCCGAGGCCCACGGTGAGGGCAATCGCTGCTTTGGGTTTGCTGATCATGGACATGCCTCCGGGCGGGTCGATTTCCCGGAAACAATCGCGTTCAATTGGGGCGAGAATACGGAGCCTTGGTGGTAATCCGGGGGAAATGCGCGCAGGCTGTGGCCCCCGCGCATCGCCCGATCCGGTGTCAGGCCAGCCGCCCGTGGCAATGCTTGAACTTCTTGCCCGAGCCGCAGGGGCAGGGGTCGTTGCGGCCCGGATTGCCCCAGGTCGCGGGGTCGTTCTCGTCGAACCCGGCGGCCTGGTCATCGGGGGCGGAACCCGGTGTCGGGGTCGCTTGCGCTGCGGCCTGGGCGGCGGCCTGGCGTTCCTTCATCTGGCGCATGACCTCGGCCTGTTGTTCCGGCGTCATCGGCTGGATGCGGGAAAGTTTCTCGGTCACATCGGCGCGCAGGCTGTCCAGCATCCCCTCGAAGAGCTGGAAGCTCTCGGTCTTGTATTCGTT
Source organism: Alterinioella sp. B-7 (assembly GCF_056857775.1). Taxonomy (NCBI): domain Bacteria; kingdom Pseudomonadati; phylum Pseudomonadota; class Alphaproteobacteria; order Rhodobacterales; family Paracoccaceae; genus Alterinioella; species Alterinioella sp. B-7. The sequence continues at coordinate 351,933 of NZ_JBSXNT010000039.1, read as the reverse complement.
CAGCGGATCGCGCTGCGCATAGCCCCGGAAGCCCACGACCGAGCGCAGGTGTTCCAGCGTCACCAGATGTTCGCGCCATTTCGCGTCGATGGTCTGCAAGAGAAGCTGCTTTTCGATCTGGCGCATGTTCTCGGGCCCGAAATCCACCGCCTTCTTGGCCATGAACGCATCCGACGCCTTGATGATGCGTTCGCGGATATCGTCATCGTCGACGCCTTCCTCCTCGGCCCATTCGCCGATGGGCAGGTCCAGCGACAGGGCCTGCTTGACCGCCTCGTGCAGCCCGTCCGTGTCCCACTGATCGGCGTAGGAGCGGGGCGGCATGTAGGTTTCGATCATGTCATCGACGACCTGGTGGCGCATGTCCTCGGCCACGTCGTTGATATCCTCGGCGGCCATGATCTCCAGCCGCTGGCCGAAGATCACCTTGCGCTGGTCGTTCATCACGTCGTCGAACTTGAGCAGTTGTTTGCGGATGTCGAAGTTGCGCCCCTCGACCTTGGCCTGGGCGCGTTCCAGCGATTTGTTGACCCAGGGGTGAACGATGGCCTCGCCTTCCTCCATGCCCAGGGTCGACAGCATCTTGTCCAGCCGCTCAGAGCCGAAAATGCGCATCAGGTCATCTTCGAGGCTGAGGAAGAAGGAGGAACGGCCGGGGTCGCCCTGACGGCCCGACCGGCCGCGCAACTGGTTGTCGATGCGGCGGCTTTCGTGGCGTTCGGTGGCCAGAACGTAGAGACCGCCCGCCTCCTTCACCGCCTGTTCATCGGCGGCGTGTTCCTCGATGATCCGCGCGCGAATCTCGTCGGGGTTGGCGTCGGGGTCTGCGGCGATGGCCTCCATGATCTGGAAATCGACATTGCCGCCCAGTTTGATGTCGGTGCCGCGCCCGGCCATGTTGGTGGCGATGGTCACCGCGCCCAGTTTGCCGGCATCGGCGATGATCTGCGCCTCCTGCTCATGCTGGCGCGCGTTCAGCACGTTATGCTTGAGCTTGGCCTTGGTCAGCAATTGGCTGAGCATCTCGGATTTCTCGATCGAGGTGGTGCCGACCAGGACCGGCTGGCCCTTTTCGTGGGCTTCGCGGATTTCCTCGACAATGGCGGCGTATTTCTCGGTGCCGGTGCGGTAGACGCGGTCATCCTCGTCTACCCGCGCAATCGGCTGGTTGGTGGGGATCTCGACCACGCCAAGCCCGTAGATCGAGGCGAATTCCTCGGCCTCGGTGGCGGCGGTGCCGGTCATGCCGGACAGCTTGTCATAGAGGCGGAAATAGTTCTGGAAGGTCACAGAGGCCAGCGTCACGTTTTCGGGCTGGATATTCGCGCCTTCCTTGGCCTCGATCGCCTGGTGCAGACCGTCGCTGAGGCGGCGGCCCGGCATCATCCGGCCGGTGAATTCGTCGATCAGCACGACTTCGCCATCGCGCACGATGTAATCCTTGTCGCGGGTAAAGACCTTGTGCGCGCGCAGCGCGTTGGTGGCGTGGTGGACGATTGTGGTCGACTCGGGGTCATAGAGGCTCTGCTCCTCGGGCAGGATGCCGACCTCGTGCAGCTTTTCCTCCATGAACTCGTTGCCCTCGTCGGTGAAGGTCACCGCGCGGGTCTTTTCGTCCAGGGTAAAATGGCCTTCCTGCACATGCGGGATGACCTCGTTCATCGAGATATAGAGGTCCGAGCGGTCATCGGCGGGGCCCGAGATGATCAGCGGCGTGCGCGCCTCGTCGATCAGGATCGAGTCGACCTCATCGACAATCGCGAAATTATGTCCGCGCTGCGCCATGTCTTTCAGCGTGGGCCGCATGTTGTCGCGCAGATAATCAAACCCAAGCTCGTTATTGGTGGCATAGGTGATGTCGGCGGCGTAGGCGTCGCGTTTCTCGGCATCGGGCTGGCGCGGATAGACGACGCCGGTGGACAGGCCAAGCGCGGTGTAGACCTTGCTCATCCATTCGGCGTCACGCTTGGCCAGGTAGTCGTTGACGGTCACGACATGCACGCCCTTGCCGGACAGCGCGTTGAGATAGGCGGGGAAGGTGGCGACAAGGGTCTTGCCCTCGCCGGTCTTCATCTCGGCGATATTGCCCTGGTGCATGAAGACCCCGCCCATCAACTGCACGTCGAAGGCGCGCAGGCCCAAAGCACGCCGCGCGGCCTCGCGGCAATTGGCAAAGGCTTCGGGCAGGAGATCGTCCAGCGCTTCGCCATTCTGGGCGCGCAGGCGCAGGTCGGCGGTCTTGGCGACGATCTCGGTATCCGAGAGCTTCTCGAACTCGGGCTCCAGCGCGTTGATCTTTTCGATGATCGGACGGGCGGCTTTGACCTTGCGGTCATTCGGTGTGCCGAAGACCTTTTTCGTGAGTGTTCCTAACCCAAGCATTTTTTCTATCGCCTTCCGCTGAATTGCGCCCCGGATGCGGGCGCATGGGACCGTTCCTGTTGGCATCGGGTTGTTCGGCCGGTTGCGGCAGTCTAAAACGACCCCCAAGTAAGGCTAAGCCCGATGCCGAACCCGAAAGGGACATAAGGGGCTGCCGGAAATGTGTCAACGCAGCCGGGGGACCGCCCCGGCCCAACCAACGAAGGATGTTCCATCGATGACCAGAAAGTTTCTCGCCGGTGTGGCGCTTGCCACCCTGATGATCACGCCCGCCATGGCCCAGGATGCCGATACGGTGCTGGCCACCGTGAATGGCAGCGACATCACGCTGGGCCATGTCATCGTGGCGCGGTCGCAACTGCCCGAGCAGTACCAGGCCCTGCCCGATGACGTGCTGCTTGACGCGATCCTGGAACAGCTTGTCCAGCAGGAGGTCGTCGCGTCCGCCGTTGCCGAGGACATGAGCCAGGCGATGCAGATCGGGCTTGAGAACGAACGCCGCGCCTATCTGGCCGCGATGGCGCTGGACGCGGTCGGCAATGCCGATGTGGCCGAGGAAGACGTGCAGGCCGAATACGACGCGCAATATGGCGACGCCGCGCCCGCGACCGAATACAACGCCTCGCATATCCTGGTCGAAACCGAGGAAGAGGCGCTGTCGCTGATCGAGGAACTCGAAGGCGGTGCCGATTTCGCCGAACTGGCGCAGCAGAATTCCACCGGCCCCTCGGGCCCCAATGGCGGTCAGCTTGGCTGGTTCAGCCCCGGCATGATGGTACCGAGCTTCGAGGAAGCCGTGTTCGAACTGGAGGTCGGCGAGATTTCCGCCCCGGTCGAGACGCAATTTGGCTGGCATGTCGTGAAGCTGAACGAAACCCGTGAACAGGACGCCCCTGCGCTTGACCAAGTGCGCGCCGACCTGGTCGAGGGCCTGCGCGTGGCGCGCGTCGATGCCTATATCGAGGATCTCTCCGAGAATGCCGAGATCGACCGCCCCGAGCTGGAGATCGACGCCGCGCTGATCCGTGATTCCGCGCTGATCGGCAACTGATCGTCACATATAGGGGGCCAATATGGCACAGTCGGACGATCTGGCGGCTGAGAACGCCAAGCTGAAAAAGCGCCTGCGGAAGCTGAAGAAAAAGCTGAAACAGGCGCGCAACACGGCCCCCGCCAAGACATCGGGACCAGCGGTATCGCCGCTGGCCCCCAGGGATGGCTTCCCGGTCATCCCGCCGCTTGACGGCTTGCGCCTGTCTTCCTTCGCGGCGGGCGTGAAATACAAGGACCGCCCGGATGTGATGCTGGCCGAACTGGCGCCGGGATCGGTGATCGCGGGGGTGTTCACCCGCTCCTCGACCCGCTCCGCGCCGGTGCTGGATTGCGAGGCCAAGCTGGCCGCGCTGGCATCCGTGCCGGACGAGGGCTTTGCCATCATCGTCAACGCGGGCAATTCCAACGCCTTCACCGGCCATGCGGGCCAGGCGACGGTCGATGCCGTCACGGGCGGGCTGGCGACGCTGATGGACCTGCCCAAGGGGCACGTGTTCTCCGCCTCGACCGGGGTGATCGGCCAGCCGCTGGCGCCCGAGAAGATCACCGACGCGATGGCCGCGCTCAAGGACGGGTTGGCCCCCGATGGCTGGCCCGGTGCCGCGCGCGCGATCATGACGACGGATACGTTTGCCAAGGGGGCATGGGCCGAGGTCGATCTGGACGGCACACCCGTGCGCATCGGCGGCTTTGCCAAGGGCTCGGGCATGATCGCGCCGGATATGGCCACGATGCTGGCCTATATCTTCACCGACGCCGCGATTGCGCAGCCGGTCTTGCAGGACATGCTGCGCGCGGGCGTCAGGACCAGCTTCAACGCGGTCACGGTCGATAGCGATACCTCCACATCCGACACGGTGATGGTCGGTGCCACGGGGCGCGCGGGCAATGACCCGATCATCTCGGCCTCCGGCGATACCGGCGTGGCCTTCGCCGAGGCGCTGCATGGCGTCCTGAAAGACCTCGCCCTGCAGATCGTGCGCGATGGGGAAGGGGCGACGAAACTGGTCGAGGTGCGCGTGACCGGGGCCGCGCATGACGCGGATGCCGAGAAGGTCGCCCGCGCCATTGCCGACAGCCCGCTGGTCAAGACCGCCATTGCCGGTGAAGACCCGAACTGGGGCCGGATCGTCATGGCCGTTGGCAAATCGGGTGCCGCGGCTGACCGCGACCTGCTGAATATCCGCTTCGGCAACATCCTGGTCGCGGAAAAGGGATGGGTCGCCGAAAGCTACACCGAGGAAGCGGGGGCGGAGTACATGCGCCGCGAGGAGCTTCTGATCGCGGTCGATATGGGCCTCGGTCACGGGCAAGCCACGGTCTGGACTTGTGACCTGACGCATCAATACATCACCATCAACGCGGATTACCGGTCGTGAAAACCATTCTGGTGTCGGCGGCGGCACTGATCGACCCCGATGGCCGCGTCCTGCTGGCGCAGCGGCCCGAGGGCAAATCCATGGCCGGCCTGTGGGAATTTCCGGGCGGCAAGGTCGAACCGGGTGAAACGCCCGAGGCCGCCTTGATCCGGGAACTGCACGAGGAACTGGGGATCGAGACCTGGGAAAGCTGCCTGGCGCCCCTGACCTTCGCCAGCCACAGCTACGAGGATTTCCACCTGCTGATGCCGCTCTTCGCCTGCCGCAAGTGGCAAGGCATCGTGACGGGCCGGGAGGGGCAGACCCTCGCATGGGCGCGTCCGAACCGCTTGCGCGACTACCCGATGCCGCCTGCCGACCTGCCGCTGATCCCGATCCTGCGCGACTGGCTGTAGAGGTTTTTCGAGGAATTTAACCCTTTCTTGGAGATTTTTCGGAAAACTCGTCTAACTATTTTCGCAAGCCAAAGAATTCGGGGGATTTCTACGTGCTCAAGACCATACTTCTCGGCTCATGCGTGTCCGTTCAGGGCATCTTTGTCCGCAAGCTGGCCAATGGCCATATCGTCGTGCGGGTTGGCGAACGCCAGTTTCAGGGCCGCCCGGTCGCGGCCTGAACAGCCCTAGACCCACCCACCAAGGTTCTCGTCGATCACCTGCGCCAGCGCGGCGATATGGGCGTCGTCATCATTGAGGCAGGGGATATAGGTGAAACCCTCGCCGCCCGCCTCGATGAAGGCATCGCGGATCTCCTCGTTGATCTCTTCCAGCGTCTCGATGCAATCGGCGGAAAACGCGGGCGCAATCACGGCGATGCGTTTCTTGCCCGCCTCGGCCAGCCGCGCGACCTCCTCGACCGTGTAGGGTTTCAGCCATTCCTCCGGCCCGAATTTCGACTGGAAACTGGTGACGATGCTGTTCTTGTCCCATCCCAGTTTCTCGCGCAGCAGCCGTGTTACCTTCTGGCATTGGCAGTGATAGGGATCGCCCTGCATCAGGTAGCGTTCCGGCATCCCGTGATACGAGGCGACCAGCACATCCGGGCGCGTCTCCATCCCCGCATAGGCACGCTCGACTGTACCCGCCAGCGCGTCGATATAGGCGGGGTGGTCGTAATAGGCGGGCAGGGTGCGCGCGGCGGGTTGCCACGCCTCCGCCATCAACGCGCGAAAGAACTGGTCATTCGCCGTGGCCGAGGTCGCGCCCGCATATTGCGGATAGAGGGGCACAAAAAGGATGCGGTCACAGCCCGCCGCGACCATCGCGCGGACCTTCGAGTCCGTCGACGGGTTGCCATAGCGCATGCAGAAATCGACCATCACCTTGTCGCCATGGCGGGCCTGCATCACCTCGGCCAACTTCGCGGTCTGATCCCTTGTGATCGTCATCAGCGGGCTTTCGCCCTTGTCGTGGTTCCAGATCGACTTGTAGGCCGCGCCCGAGGTGAAGGGCCGCTTCGACAGGATGATCAGCTGCAACAGCGGCTGCCATTTCCATTTCGGATAGTCGATGACGCGCTGATCCGAGAGGAACTCGTTCAGGTAGCGGCGCATCGGCCAGTAGCTGTAATGGTCCGGCGTGCCGAGATTGGCCAGAAGGATGCCGATCTTGCCGAACTTGACGGGCGGATGATCGGCGGGGGCGTGGGGCAGGGCTGTCATGTGTCGTCTTTCCTCGGCGGGACGGGCTTCGCGGCCTCGTTGAATTCGGTGGTCTCAAGCGCCTCGGCCAGACGGGCGGCGGCCGATCCGGGGCGCAACGGCTTCTGCTGGCTGTCATGCGGCGCCCATCCGGTCAGGAAGACCAGCTCGAACCTGGCCTTGATGCGGCCCTCGCCCGTGCCATGATTGTCGGCATAGATCTGCGCCGCACGGGGGAAGAAGGCACGCGGCGGTATCGCCCGGTGGCGCGCGGTCAGGGCATTGGTCTCGCCCATGTCGCGCAGGTCGCGAATGAGGTGAAACATCGTCTGGTAACTCACGTCGCGCGGCAGCCGGTCGGCCACGGGCAGCGACAGACCGGCACGACCGAGCAGCCCGCCAAGATCGCGGATCTCGCCCATCGGGGCGACGCGGGGCGAGAGGCCGCCCATCACCTCGGCCTCGGCCTGCGCCAGCGACAGGCGCAGCTCCTGCAAGCTGTCACCGCCGAGCATGACGCCGATGAACAACCCGTCAGGTTGCAGCGCCCGGCGGCATTGCACGATCTGGCCCACCGGGTCGTCGGCCCAATGCAGCCCCATCGTGTGGATAACCAGGTCATGCGCGCCGGGGTCGAGATCCAGCACCGCTGCATCCGGCACCACGCGCGCATCTGGCAGAAAATCCGCCCACGTATCGCAAAAAGGTGTCACGATGGCGGGATGTGTAAACGATCTGTTAACGTCGAGCAGTCTTTCCTGAAGTTCAAGGCGCGCCTCGTCATGCAGGAACCCGGCCCGGTCCAGCCGCGCGCGGGTGCGCTGGCGGGTCAGGGCGGCCTGGTCCACGAAGGAGGGGCGGTCTTTGGCGGGATCGTCTTGCATCGCGCTGCAACCTAGGGGGACGCAATGAAAATGCAAACGGCTGTTGATGCGATTTATCCGCCGGATTGCATTTCCTGCGGTGCGGCGGTCGAAACCGGCTTTGGCCTCTGCGCCACCTGTTGGGCCGATACCCCCTTTGTCACCGGGGCCGCCTGCGATGCCTGCGGCACCCCCTTGCCCGGCACCGACCCCGAGGAGGGGTTGCGTTGCGACGATTGCATGACCATCGCGCGCCCCTGGTCCAGGGGACGCGCGGTTATGGTTTACGCGGGCAACGGGCGCAGGCTGGTGCTGGCGCTGAAGCACGGCGACCGGGCGGATGTCGCGCGCGCCGCCGGTCCCTGGCTCGCCCGTGCCGCGGCCCCCCTCATCACCGAGGATACCGTGATCGTGCCGGTGCCGCTGCATTGGTGGCGTCTCTTTCGGCGGCGCTTCAATCAGTCTGCGCTGCTGGCGCAGGCGCTGGCCAACCAGACGCAGGGCTTCTTTGCGCCCGACGCGCTGAAACGGGTGCGCGCCACCGGCAGCCAGGATGGCAGGGACCGTGAGGCCCGCTTTGCCAATATCCGCGACGCGATCCAGCCCAACCCCAGGCGGGCGCATATCCTGGCCGGGCGCAATGTGCTGCTGGTCGATGACGTGATGACCTCGGGCGCGACCTTCGCCGCCGCGACGCAGGCCGCCTTTGACGCGGGCGCGGAAAACGTTGACGTGATAGCACTGGCGCGCGTGGCCAAGGATGCCTAATTAGGACCCATTGTAAGACAGGACCGGGACCGACCTCACATGCCATCCGTTGAAATCTATACCTCGCCGCTTTGCGGATATTGCCACGCCGCCAAGCGTCTTCTGACCGACAAGGGCGTCAGCTTCGCCGAGTATGACGTGGCCCGCACGCCCGACAAGCGGCAGGAGATGCTCGCCCGCGCCAATGGCCGCCACACCGTGCCGCAAATCTTCGTCGGCGACTCGCATGTCGGCGGCTATGACGACCTCGCCGCGCTGGACCGCGCCGGCAAGCTGGACCCGATGTTGCAGGCGTGACCTGATGCGCGCCGCGATCCTGCAAATGACCTCCTCCGACCGGCCCGAGGAGAACCTGGCCACGGTGCTTGCCGCCATGACCAATGCCCGCGCGGCGGGGGCGGATATGCTGCTGACGCCCGAAGTGACAAACTGCCTCTCGACCAGCCGCAGCCACCAGCGCGAGGTGCTGCACCTGCAAGACGATGACCCGACGCTTGCCGCGCTCAGGCAGGCGGCGGCGGATCGGGGGCTGTGGCTGCTGATCGGGTCGCTGGCGTTGAAGACCGAGGATGCGGACGGGCGCTTTGCCAACCGGTCCTTCGTCATTTCCGACACCGGCGAGATCAAAGCCTGGTATGACAAGATCCACATGTTCGACGTCAACGTGGATGAGGGCGAGACCTACCGCGAGTCCGAAGGCTACCGCCCGGGTGATCGCGCCGTCATTGCCGACACACCCTTTGCCAAACTCGGCCTGACCGTCTGCTATGACATGCGGTTCGCCTATCTCTACCGCGACCTCGCGCAGGCCGGCGCGCAGATTCTGACCGCGCCTGCCGCGTTTTCCCCCGTCACCGGGGCGGCGCATTGGGAAAGCCTCCTGCGTGCCCGCGCCATCGAAACCGGATGCTTCGTCCTGGCCCCGGCTCAGACCGGCCAGCACAGCGCGCGGAAGGGCAAGGCGCGCGAAACCCATGGCCACAGCCTTGCCGTGGCCCCGTGGGGCGAAGTGCTGCTGGATGCGGGCAAGGAGCCCGGCCTGCACATCGTCGACCTGGACATGGGAGAGGTGGAGAAAGCGCGCGCGCGTGTCCCTTCCCTTACCCACGATCGCGGCTATAGTCTGGCCCCATGACAAACGCCGATGACCCGCTCGCGGTCGCCCTCTTCTCCGAGATGTTCATGGCCGATCAACTGGCCCGCGCGCGGCTGAGCAAGGCCCTGCCCAAGGGGATGGAGCTGAGCCATTTCTCGGTCCTGAACCATCTCGCGCGCAGCAGTGCCGAACGCAGTCCGGCGCAACTGGCGCAGGTGTTTCACGTCACCCGCGGCGCGATGAGCAATACGCTGGCCAAGCTGGAGCTTGCAGGCCATGTCCATATCCGCCCCGACTGGGACGATGCCCGGCGCAAATTCGTCGCGATCAGCCCCTCGGGCCGGTCCGCGCGCGATGCCGCCTTGCAATCCATTGCCCCGATCCTCAGCCGCGTGGTGCAGGAGATCGGCGCCGACCGTGTTCGTTCGGCCCTGCCGGTGATCCGCGAATTGCGGCGTGAGCTTGAGGCCGCGAACGAGGGTTGAGCCCTACCGCTTCACCGACGCCGTCACGTAATTCACGCTCAGATCCCGGTCCGAGACCCGCCAGCTCCACGCGATCGGGTTGAAGACGAAGCCCTTGCGGTCCACCGGGTCCAGCCCCGCCCCCTCGATCAGCTTGAACAACTCCTCGGGCGTGATGAATTTCTGCCAGTCATGCGTGCCCTTGGGCAGCCAGCGCATGACATATTCCGCCCCGACAATGGCCATGGCAAAGCTCTTGGCGTTGCGGTTGATGGTCGAGCAGATCATCAGCCCGCCGGGTTTCAGAAGCTGGCGACAGGCGGTCAGATAGGCCAGCGGGTCGGCCACATGCTCTACCACTTCCATGTTCAGCACCACGTCGAACTGCTCGCCTGCCTCGGCCATGGCTTCGGCGGTGGTGTGGCGATAGTCGATCTCCAGCCCCGATTGCTCGGCATGGACCTGCGCCACCGGAATATTGCGCGCGGCCGCGTCGGCCCCCACCACGCGCGCCCCAAGCCGCGCCATCGGTTCCGACAAGAGCCCGCCGCCGCAGCCGATATCGAGGATGCGCAGCCCCGCAAACGGGGCCTCGCCGGTCAGGTCGCGCCCGTATTCGGCGGCGATCTGCGCCGTGATGTAATCCAGTCGCACCGGGTTCATCATGTGCAGCGGCGCAAACTTGCCTTTCGGATCCCACCATTCGGCGGCCATCGCCTCGAATTTGGCGATCTCGGCGTCATCCACGGTATTGGTGGCGCTGTTCATGGACATTCCTCCGGCGTCTTGGCACTGTGACGGGCATGGGCCTGCCGTCACAAGGTCTATATAGGATCGTCATGGACAAATTCTCCGGCCAAAAGCGCGCAGGCGCCTATCTGTTTCCGCCGACGGAGCCGTTTGACGCCCGGATGCTGGACGTGGGCGACGGCCACCAGATCTATGTCGAGCAATGCGGCAACCCCGAAGGCGCACCGGTCGTGATCTTGCATGGCGGCCCCGGCGGCGGGTGCAGCCCCGCGATGCGGCGCTATTTCGACCCCGCCCAGTGGCGCGTGATCCTGTTCGATCAGCGCGGCTGCGGACGCTCGCGCCCCCATGCCGAGATCGAGAACAACACCACCTGGCACCTGGTTGCCGATATCGAGCGTATTCGCGCCGCGTTGGACATCGAAAAATGGGCCGTCTTCGGCGGCTCCTGGGGCGCCACCCTGTCGCTGATCTATGCCGAGACGCATCCGGGCGCGGTCGCCTTCCTTGCCCTGCGCGGCGTCTTCCTGTCGATGCAGCGCGAGCTTGACTGGTTCTATGGCGGCGGGGCGGGGCATTTCTGGCCCGAACAATGGCAGCGCTTCAAATCGCTGGTCCCCGAGGCCGAGCATGGCGACCTGATCGCGGCCTATAACCGGCGGCTCTTTTCCGGTGACAAGATGCTCGAGGCCCGGTTCGCCCGCGCCTGGGCCGCCTGGGAAAACGCGCTGGCCTCGGTCTCCAGCGATGGCCGCGCGGGTGAGGCCCCGGCAGATTACGCCCGCGCCTTCGCCCGGTTGGAGAACCATTATTTCACCAACAAGGGCTTCGTCGAGGAAGGCCAGATCCTGCGTGACCTGCCCCGCATCGCCCATATCCCCGGCGTCATCGTGCAGGGCCGCTACGACATGATCTGCCCGCCGCGCTCGGCCTATGAGCTGTCGCAGGGCTGGACCGCGGGCAAACTGCACATCGTTCGCGCGGCGGGCCACGCCCTGTCCGAACCCGGCATCAGCGCCGAACTGGTCCGCGTGATGAAGGATGTGGGCGCCGCGCGGGGGCGGTACGGGATCTGATCGCTCCGTGCCGGATGCTATCACCCCAACTGCACCACCGCCGCCTCGAAATCCTCGGCGCTGATCACGGCGGTGTGGTGGCCATTGCCGGTTGTGTCGTCCATGCGCCAGATACTGCCGGGGCCGATCTCACGCGCTTCGCCGTCGCTGGCGGTGACGCGCACCGCACCGGCGAGGCAGAGCAGCGTCTGTGACCGCGGAGTCGGGTGGATCGGCTCATCCCACCCCGCGTTCAGCCGCAGGAACACCAGCCCGGTAGCGGGCAGAAGCGCCGAGATATGGATGTCGCGGGCGGGCGGGGCAAAGCTGCGTTCTTGTAACTTGACCTCTTCATCGCGCCAGTGGCTTTCGCCGTTTGCATCCGCATAGAGATGATTGATCTTCATGGCGCGCCCTCCCGCTGTCCGGTCGCGCATGGTTGCATGGGGCGGGGGTATGGCCAAGGAAATCTTCGCTAATCGGACACCCCCGGCGTCACGTCCCGGATCGGGAACCGCACGCCATCCTCGGTCGCCATCACCAGCCGCTCACCGTTCAGCACGTAGAGATCGCAGCGCGAGAACCCGTTGGCAAAGTCGATGCAGACCGTGCTGTCATCATTCACCTTGTATTGCCCCTGGGCCGTGCCGCCGCCATTGGCATAGGTGTAGCTGTAGCTCTCATCCTCGAAGAACCGTGCCTCGCCGCCGTCATGGAAAGTGATCGTGTTGCCCCGCAGCCGGTCCGAAAGCTCCACCTCCGAGAACAGCACATCGCCCGCGCGCATGAACCATTCCTGCGCGACTGCAGGGCTGGCGAGGAGGAGGAAGAGGACAAGGGCAAGGCGCATGAACCGACCCTAGCGCGGATTGTCCGGCCCGCGGGACACGATCGCGCGAGTCCCGTCAGGCCACCATCTGCTCGGCCTTCTTCAGGTCCACCGAGACCAGTTGAGAAACCCCCTGCTCGGCCATCGTGACCCCGAACAACCGGTCCATCCGGCTCATCGTGACCGCGTGATGCGTGATGATCAGGAACCGCGTGTCGGTCTGGCGGGTCATCTCGTCCAGAAGGTCGCAGAACCGGGTCACGTTGGCGTCGTCCAGCGGCGCGTCGACCTCGTCCAGCACGCAGATCGGCGCGGGGTTGGCCAGGAAGACGGCGAAGATCAGCGCCAGCGCGGTCAGGGTCTGTTCGCCGCCCGACAGAAGCGACAGCGTCGAGAGCTTCTTGCCCGGCGGCTGGCACATGATCTCCAGCCCCGCCTCCAGCGGATCGTCGCTTTCGACCAGAACCAGCTTGGCCTCGCCGCCGCCGAAGAGATGGGCGAAGAGCATCCCGAAATTGCGGTTCACCTCGTCGAAGGCGGCAAGCAGGCGCTCCCGCCCCTCGCGGTTCAGGCTGGCAATGCCGCCGCGCAGCTTGCGGATGGCCTCCTCCAGGTCCTCCTTCTCGGTCTTCAGAGTGTCATGTTCCTCGCTGACCTCGCGGGCGTCCTCCTCGGCGCGCAGGTTCACCGCCCCAAGCGCGTCGCGCTGGCGGCGCAGGCGGGTGACATCGGCCTCGATCGCCTCGGCGGAGGGCATCCTGGCGGGATCGGCATCCAGGGTGTCCAAGAGCGCCTGGGGCGTCGTCTCCAGCTCCTCCTCGATGCGGGTCGCGGCGGCTTGCAGCACCTCTTGCGCCCCGTCGCGCCTGGCCTCGGCACGCGCGCGGTATTCGCGGGCCAGCGAGGCCTCCTTTTCGGCCTCCCGCTCCACGGCCACGGCCCCGCGCAGGGCGGTTTCGCCCGCCGCAAGCGCGTCACCGGCGGCCTTTCGGCGGGTCTCGGCCTCGTCGATGGCGGCTTGCAGCTTGTCCTTGCGGGCGGCGATTTCCTCGGGCGCGGCCTGGGCGCGGGCCAGCTCCTCCTCGGACTCGGCGCGGCGCGTTTCCAACTCCTCTATCCGGGTCGTGGCCGTGTCCAGCCGCTTGCGCCAGGTTGCCAATTCCTGCGCGATCTGGGCCTGGCGCTTGTCGCGGGCCTCGCCTGCGCGCTTGACCTCCTCATGCGCGGCGCGCGCCGACAGCAGCGCGCTGCGCGCCGTCTCGACGGTTGCCTTTGACGCCTCGACCCGTGCCCGAGCATCGTCGAGGCTGTCCAACTCGGCCTGCGCGCGACGGGCCTCCTCCAGCGTTTCGCGGGCGGCTTCGGCCTCGTCGCCATGGCGCGCGGCGGCGGCGCGCAGGGTTTCCAGCCGTCCGGCCAGGATATTGCGGTCGGCCTCGGCTCGGGAAAACGCGCGGCTGGCCTCGGCCATCTGCTGATCGGCGGCGCGGCGGGCGGCGCGCGCCTGCTTGTCGGCCTCCGTCAACTCGGCCAGACGCGCGGCATTGGCCGAATGGGTGGCGCGGGCGCGGTCGGCGGCCAGTTCCGCGCGTTCAAGCTCTGCCGCCAGTTCATTCAGCTGGTTGGCCTGCTGCAACCGCCGCGCAGCGGTCGAGGAGCCATCGGCGGCAGCCAGCGCATAGCCATCCCACCGGTAGAGATCGCCCGCCCGGTTCACCAGCCGCTGACCCGGCAGAAGCTGCGCCTGCAACCCCGGCCCGTCGCCATTCTGGATCACGCCCACCTGCCGCAACCGCCGCGCCAGCGCGGGCGGCGCATCGACATAATCCGACAACGACGGCACCCCGGCGGGCAGGGCTTGCGGCATCTCGTATTGCTTCAGCGTGGTCCAGCCCGTCGCACCGGCCTCATCCGTTTCGGGGGCTTTCAGATCGTCGGCCAACGCGGCACCGACGGCGGCCTCGTATCCCGGCGCGACGCGCACCCGGTCGAGCAGTTGATTGCCCTGACCGGCCTCGCGTTCCAAGAGCTTCGACAGCGCCCGCACCTCGGCATCGAGCGTGTTGAACTCGCCCTCCGCCTCGGCCCGCGCGGTGCGCGCCTCGCCCTCTCGGGCCTGCGCGGCGGCGCGGGCGGATTCGGTCTCGGTCAGGGTGTCCTCGGCACGGGCGGCCAGGTCGGTGGCCTCAGAGAGCGCGGTTTCCGCCGCCGCGTGATCCTGCGCCAGCGTGGCCAGCCGGGTTTCCGCCGCCTCGGCCTCGGCCAGCGCCTTCTGCGCCTCGCCCGCGTGACGCTCCGCCGCGCGGCTGGTTTCATCGACGGCGCGCTGCGCGGACTGGTGGCGCGCGGCAAGCCGCGCGGCATCCTCGGTCAGGCGTGAATGCACCGCCTCTTCATCGGTCATCGAGATCGTGGCGGCGCGCACCGCCTCCTCGGCCTCGGTCAGCGCCGCGCCATGGCCCTCGCCCGCGGCGCGTGAGGCCTCGGCCTCGGCCTCCAGCGTCTCGATAGTGCCACCGGCATCGGTGTTGAGGCTGGTCTCGCGCGTCAGGTCACGGGTCAGTTGGGCGATGCGGGCCGTCAGCGTCTCGATAGCCTTGCGCGCGCGGACCTCCTCGGCGCTGACGCTGTCGCGTTCGACCGTGACACGCTGCAACAGCGCCGCGGCAATCGCTTCCTCCTCGCGCAGGGGCGGCACGGCGGTTTCGGCGTCTTCGCGCGCCCGTGTCGCCGCGGTGGCGGATCCTTCGGCCCTGACGGCGGCGGTCAACGCCTCGCGCAGCGCGGCCTCGGCCTGGGCCCGCGCCTCGTCAGCCTCCTTCCAGCGGCGATAAAGGAGCAGCCCCTCCGCCTGCCGCAACTCTCCCCCGATTTCACGATAGCGCGCCGCCTGACGCGCCTGCCTTGCCAGCTGCGCCAGTTGACCGGCCAGTTGGTCCAGAACGTCATCGACGCGGGCCAGGTTGGTCTCGGCCCCCTTCAGCTTCAACTCGGCCTCGTGGCGCCGCTGGTAGAGGCCGGAAATCCCGGCGGCTTCCTCAAGGATCCGCCGCCGCGCTTTGGGCTTGGAGTTGATCAGCTCCGAGATCTGCCCCTGCCGCACCAGCGCGGGCGAATGCGCGCCGGTGGAGGCATCGGCGAACAACATCTGCACATCGCGGGCCCGCACGTCGCGCCCGTTGGTCTTGAAGGCCGAGCCCGCGTCGCGGGTAATCCGCCGGATCACGTCCAGCGTGTCCGATTCGTTGAAACTGGCCGGGGCGAGACGTTCGGTGTTGTCGATGGTCAGCGCGACCTCGGCGAAATTGCGCGCAGGGCGGGACGACGCGCCGGCAAAGATCACGTCCTCCATGCCTGCGCCGCGCATCGCGGTGGGGCGGTTTTCGCCCATCACCCAACGCAGCGCCTCCAGCAGGTTGGACTTGCCACAGCCATTGGGCCCGACCACGCCGGTCAGACCATCGGCGATGATCAGATCGGTCGGATCGACAAAGCTCTTGAAGCCATTCAGCCTGAGACGTGAAAACCGCACGCGCTGCCCTGTTGTTCTTGGGGTCGTTGGGGCCACTTTCTGGCAGGGCGGCGCAGGCTGTCAACGGCTTTGCCCCGCATATGGCGGTAAATCGCCGGGTTATCCACAATATATAGGGGCTAACAGGCCAGATCGGCCCGCATCACCGCCTGGTCGCCGCGCAATGTATCCTCGATCACCGTGCAGCCGCTGGCCTGTTCCATCGCGGCCAGGGCGTTCGGATAGACCTCACCGATGGTGGGAAACGCCATGGTGTTCAGGCGGATCGCCTCGGCCCTGTTGCCGCGCACGCGGACGGTGAAGGAGGTGTTGTCGATCGAGACCTGCGTTGCCTCTGCGCCCATCATCGCGGGGGCGGGCGAATCGCAGGCGGCCAGAAGGAGGGGGAGGAGCAGGAGACGTTTCATGGCCCTTACGCTGACGCGGGCAGGGTTAAGGCGGGGTTAATGCGACCGATGCAATCGCGCCACTGGGGCGGGGGCCACGCGCATGGCCCGGTGTTGAAGCGGGCCTTTCGCACGGCTATATTGGCCCCATCCCGGCGCCGGGGATTGTGACAGGCGCGCAATGTAGGAGGACGACGTCCTGACTGGACCAGTTCAAGCGGCCGCTTCCCCGGCTGCATCCGGCGCGCAAGTGCTGCGCCAAACCCGAGACCTGACCAGCGACACGCTGCTGGAGCAGGTGATAGACTCCCTCACCCAGGACAAGGCGGAAGAGGTCGTGCAGATCGACCTGCGCGGCAAGACCCAGATGGCCGATCACATGGTCATCGCGTCGGGCCGGTCATCGCGTCAGGTCACGGCGATGGCGGAAAAGCTGACCGACCGGCTCAAGCAGGTCTTCGGTCTCTCCGCGCGTGTCGAGGGGCGCGATACCGGCGATTGGGTGCTGATCGATGCGGGCGACGTGATCGTCCATATCTTCCGCCCCGAGGTACGCGAGTTCTATCAGCTTGAAAAGATGTGGTTGCCCGCCGGGCAGGCCTGACACTTTTCATGCGGGTGCATCTTTGCGTTGTGGGTCGCCTGCGCGGCGGCCCCGAGAATGATCTTGTCTCGGACTACCTGACACGGTTCGACCGCACCGGGCGGGCGCTTGGCCTGGGCCCGGCCCGCGTGGTGGAGGTCGAGGACAAGAAGGGCGGCGGCAAGGGGGCAGAGGCGGCGCTGTTGCGCAAGGCCGTGCCCGACGGCGCGCTGATCTGTGCGCTGGATGAACGCGGGACGGCCATGACTTCACCCGACTTCGCGGGGCTTCTGGCCGACAAGCGCGACCAGGGGCGTGGCGACATCGCGTTCGTAATCGGCGGCGCGGACGGGCTCGACCCCGGCCTGGTTGACCAGGCCGACCTCACGCTCTCCCTTGGGGCGATGGTCTGGCCGCATATGCTGGCGCGCGTGATGCTGGCCGAGCAGCTCTACCGCGCGGCGTCCATTCTGGCGGGCAGCCCCTATCACCGGGCGTGAGAGCCTTCGAAGGGGGACTATATACTTAACTAGCCAATAAGACCTTGCGCCGGTTGGCTAGTTAGGTTACACAGGCTTCATAAGGAGCCTGACCCATGACGCAGCCGAAGCCCGACACTCTCTCTACCTTCGAGTTCTTCGCCAAGTTCCCCGACGAGGAAGCAGCGCGTAAGTTCTTCGAAGCGAAGCGTTGGAGCAATGAGCCGGTTTGCGGACACTGCGGTTCGGTCAATGTTGCCGAGTGCAAAGACCACAAGCCCATGCCTTACCGCTGCAAGGATTGCCGGAAGCATTTCAGCGTCCGCACCGGCACGGTTCTGGCTGAAAGCCGCCTTCCCCTGCAAAAGTGGTTGCTGGCGATTTTCATGCTCACCAGCGCGCGCAAGGGTATTCCTAGCACCCAGATGGCCCGCGAGTTGGGCGTGACCCAGAAAACCGCATGGTTTCTGGCGCAGCGAATCCGCGAGACTTGGCTGAAAGATCGCAATGACGACATGGACGGGCAGGTCCAAGTTGATGAAACCTATGTTGGTGGCAAGGCTGCTAACCGCCACGCGAACCAAAAGGACGGCAAGCGCGGCATGTCGGGTAAGGTCGCGGTGATGGGGATGCGCGATCAGGAGGGCCGTGTCGTCGCACACCCCGTGAAGAGCACGAAGCGCGCAACGGTTCATGGGTTTGTCGTCAACAATGTCATGCCGGGAAGCACGGTTGTGACTGACCAGTTCCCCGCCTACCTTGGCCTTGAAACGATGGGCTATCGCCACGTTCGCATCAACCACTCGGCAGGTGAGTTCGTCAAGGACATGGCGCACACCAACGGTATTGAGAGCTTCTGGTCGCTTCTCAAGCGCGGCTACGTTGGCATCTACCACTACATGAGCGTGAAGCATCTGCATCGCTACGTGAAGGAATACCAATTCCGCCACAACACGGCACAGATCGGAACGCTGGACTTCATCGGAATGACAATCGAGCGAATGGCCGACAAGCGGCTGACATACAAGGGGCTGATAAATGGCTAGAAAACCTGACAAGATCGAACCGATTGAGACTGACTTTGATAGTCTCGTCGAGACAGTCGTAGAGGCGCATAAATCACCGTCTACAGATGGTCCAATCCCTAAAGCTATCGCTGACGGGTTCCTTGAGATCGGCGATAAGAGCTTGCCCTGCGCCGTCTTGGATGACGTTCACAATACTCGCGTTCTCACACAAGAGGGTTTTCTTACCTCGATTGGTCGGGCTGGAAAGGCAAAGGGGGGCGAAGGATCGACGGTCGACGGGATGCCCCCATTCCTCCGGGCGAAGAACCTTATTCCCTTTATTGACAGCAACTTAGTTCGGTCGACAGAACCGATAGTTTACGAGACCATGAGGGGGCAACGAGCGTTTGGCTATCGTGCAACGCTTTTGCCTTCAGTGTGCTGGGTCTATCAAGATGCTCTTCTTTCCGAAAAGCTATTGCCTAGCCAAGAGCATATCGCGAAGGCCTGCACCAAACTCCTTAGAGGACTAACGGATCGTGCGATCAATGACATGGTCGACGAGGCAACGGGGTTCCGCAGCCTGCAACGCCGTAAAGTGTTGGAAGAAGTTCTTCGGGAATACGTGGCCCCCGAGGCTCTTCCTTGGGCGCTTACGTTCGACGATGAACTCTACATGAACATTTTCCGATTGAACGGATGGGAATTTACCGAGAGTTCAATCAAAAAACGACCCGGCGTTGTAGGCAGGTGGACGAACGACTTTTATGAACGCCTCGCTCCTGGGGTGTTGGCCGAAATCCAGCGGACAGTGCCGCGCGACACCAAGGGTAGGCCGAAAGTTCGCTATCACCAGATGTTAACGGAGCATGTAGGCCACCCAAAACTCCGAGAGTTCTTGGAGGGCGTTAAAGCCTTGATGAGAATTTCGCCGGATTGGGAGACGTTCCAAGGACACTTGAGCCGCGCATACCCTCACTATGACGAGCAACTACAACTCACTTTCTTGGATAAGCTGCGCATCACTGGATAACCAAATCGGCTGGTATAGTTGCCAGCCGATCCTCCCGTGCGGCTAGTTAAGTATATAGGCCCCCTTCGAAGGCTCTCATGAGCGATTTCGAAATCGCTCCTCCGGCTCGCGTCGATGCAGCTTTCCGCCGTCAATCCGACCGCTCACCTTGCGTCGTATCGGCCCCGCCCCTAAAACCGCGGGAGCAACTTGAACAAGGCCGCTTCCATGACCGTTCCCAAGCCTGTCGTCCTGTGCATTCTCGATGGGTGGGGCCTGGCCGAGCCCGGCCCCGGCAACGCGCCCTATCTCGCCGATACGCCCAATTTCGACCGGCTGATGACGACCTGCCCCAATGCTACGCTGGTCACCTTCGGCCCCGATGCCGGGTTGCCGCGCGGCCAGATGGGCAATTCCGAGGTCGGCCATACCAATATCGGCGCGGGCCGCGTCGTGGCGATGGACCTGGGCCAGATCGACCTGGCGATCGAGGAGGGCAGTTTTGCCACCCGCCCCGCGCTGGCGACTTTTGCCTCCAAGATGAAGGCCGCGGGCGGCGTGGCGCATCTGACCGGGCTGGTCTCGGCGGGCGGCGTTCACAGCCATGAGGCGCATCTGCTGGAAACCGCCCGCGTGCTGGTGGGGCAGGGTATCCCCGTCCTGATCCACGCCATCACCGACGGGCGTGACGTCGGCCCGCGCTCGGCCCTCGCCACCCTGCCGGCCTTCGAGGCGCAATTGCCCGAAGGCGCGCGGATCGGGTCCGTGGTGGGGCGCTATTTCGCCATGGACCGCGACAACCGATGGGACCGGGTGCAGAAAGCCGCCGATCTGATCCTGACTGGAAAAGGCGAAGAAGCGAGCACCGCCGAGGAGGCGCTCAAGGCCGCCTATGCGCGCGAGGAGGGGGATGAGTTCGTCAGCCCCACCCGCCTTGCCGCCTACACCGCACCGAAAGACGGCGACGGGCTGCTCTTCGTCAATTTTCGCGCCGACCGCGCGCGCGAGATCCTCTCGGCCCTCGCGGACCCCGAGTTTGACGAGTTCGACACCTCCGCCCGTCCCGATTGGGCCGCGACCTGCGGCATGGTCGGCTACTCGGACCGGCATGACACCTTCCTGGACGTGGTCTTCCCCAAGCAGGAGATCGTCAACACGCTGGCCGAATGGGTCGCGGCCAAGGGGCTGACGCAGTTCCACCTGGCCGAGACCGAGAAATACCCGCATGTCACCTTCTTCCTCAACGGCGGCAAGGAAGCGCCCGTCGAGGGCGAGGATCGCTACATGCCGAAATCGCCCAAGGTCGCGACCTATGACCTGCAACCCGAGATGTCCGCGCCGGAGGTGACCGCAAAGCTCAAAGAGGCCATCGAAGCGCGTTATGACCTGATCGTGGTCAATTATGCCAACCCCGACATGGTCGGCCATACCGGCGTGATCGAGGCCGCCGCGCGCGCCTGCGAAGCGGTGGATGAGGGTCTTGGCCAGGCGATGGCGGCGCTGGAGAAGGTGGGCGGCGCGATGATCGTCACCGCCGATCACGGCAATTGCGACATGATGATCGACCCCGAGACCGGCGGCCCGCACACGGCGCATACGCTGAACCCGGTGCCGGTGATCCTTTTCGGCGGGCCGGATGGCGCGACGATGCGGGACGGGCGGTTGGCCGACCTGGCCCCGACGCTGTTGCAGTTGATGGGGCTGGACAAACCGGCGGAAATGACGGGCGAAAGCCTGATCGCATGACGTGGCGGCTCCTCCCTGCGGTCCTCGCCCTTGTCGCGTGGCCCCTCGCGGTGGTCGCGCAGGACGACCCCGCACTGACCGCACAGCGCGCGTCGGCGATGCTGGAACGCGCGGCCCTCGGCATGGCCGAGGCCGAGGAGGCGCGCGACCGGGTCGAGGCGCTGACCGAAACCATCCGCGCCTATGAGGAAGGGCTGGCCGCGCTCCGCGAAGGCATGCGCCGCGCCGCGATCCGCGAGCAGTCGATCGAGATCGTCTTCGAGGCCGAACAGGACCGCCTCGGGCGCCTCCTGGGCGTGTTGCAATCCATGCAATCCGCCCCCGCGCCGCTTCTGATGATCCACCCCTCCGGCCCCGTGGGCACCGCGCGCTCGGGCATGATCCTGTCCGATGTCACCCCCGCCGTTGCCGCCGAGGCCACCGCCCTGCGCGACCAGTTGCAGGAGCTGGCCGTCCTGCGCGCCCTGCAAGGCGAGGCCGAAGCGCAACTGGCCCGTGGCCTGACCGGCGTGCAGGAGGCGCGCGTTGCCCTCAGCCAGTCCATGGCCGAACGCCGCACCCTGCCGCCGCGCTTCACGCAAGACGCGCAGGCGCTGCAAGACCTGCTTGGCGATGCCGAGACGCTGGACAGCTTCGCCATCGCCCTGCGCAGTGTCGACCTGGTCGGCGGAGCGATGCCCGACATGCCCGCCTTCAGCGCTGCCGAGGGCAGCCTGCCGATGCCCGTGCGGGGCCGCGTCCTGCGTGGCTTCAACACGGCGGACGCGGCGGGGATCACCCGGCCCGGCCTGATTCTCGCGACCGAACCGCGCGCCATCGTCACCGCGCCCTGGGCCATGACCGTGCGCTATGCCGGGCCGCTGTTGAATTACGGCAACGTCGCCATCCTGGAGCCGGAGGGCGACTACATGCTGATTCTGGCAGGCATGGGGCAGCTTTACGTGCGCGCGGGCGACCTGTTGACGGCGGGCGCGCCGGTGGGCTTGATGGGCGGCACCGCCCCTGACCGCGAAGAATTGATCACCCCGGAGGCGCTATCGTCTGGTGAAGACCTGTCAGAAACGCTTTATATGGAACTAAGAGAGGCCGCAGAGCCGGTGGACCCGACGCCGTGGTTCGCATCCACAGATCAGTGAGGATAACGACGCTATGAAACGATTTCTTTTCGCGGCCCTTGGCGGCACCGCTGCCGGGATACTCCTGACCACCCAGGTGGCCGGACCGCTGATCGCGCAGGAAAACGCGCGCAACACTACCGTCTACGAACAGCTCGACCTGTTCGGCGATGTGTTCGAACGCATCCGCACCTATTATGTCGAGGATGTCGACGAGGCGGAATTGATCGAGGCCGCGATCAACGGGATGCTGACCTCGCTCGATCCGCATTCCTCCTACCTGCCGCCGCAGGACTACGATTCGATGCAGGAACAGACCCGCGGCGAATTCGGCGGCCTCGGCATCGAGGTCACGCAGGAGGAGGGGTTCGTCAAGGTCATCACGCCGATGGACGGCACCCCCGCCGACGAGGCGGGCGTAGAGGCGGGCGATTTCATCACCCATGTCGACGGCACCAGCCTGCTTGGCCTGACGCTCAGCGAGGCGGTCGAACTGATGCGCGGCGAAATCGGTTCCGAGATCGTGATCACCGTGGTGCGCGAGGGCGAAGATGAGCCCTTCGACATCACCATCGTGCGCGACGTGATCCGCATGACTGCCGTGCGTCACCGGCTGGAGGGCAACACCGCCGTCCTGCGCGTCGCCACCTTCTCGGAGCAGACCTATACCAACCTGCGCGACGGGCTGGAGCAGATGATCGAGGAAGTCGGCGGGATCGAGAATCTCGAAGGCGTCGTCCTCGACCTGCGCAACAACCCCGGCGGGCTGCTGACCCAGGCGATCCGTGTCGCCGATGCGTTCATGGAACAGGGCGAGATCGTCTCGACCCGTGGCCGCGACCCCGCCGATGGCGAACGCTACAACGCCACGCCGGGCGACCTGATCGACGGGCTGCCGCTGGTGGTGCTGATCAATGGCGGCTCGGCCTCGGCCTCCGAGATCGTGGCCGGCGCGCTGCAGGATCACAGCCGCGCCGTGGTCGTCGGCACCAACAGCTTCGGCAAGGGCTCGGTCCAGTCGGTGATGCCGGTGCAGGGCGACGGGGCGATGCGCCTGACGACCTCGCTCTACTACACGCCCTCGGGCCGGTCGATCCAGGCGCTTGGCGTGTCGCCCGACATCCTGGTCGAACAGCGCGATATCGGCGAGATCGAGACCAATGGGCGCCCGCAGCGCACCGAGGCCACCTTGCGCGGGGCGCTCTCCAACTCGACCCTGACCGATGACGAGCGGGAGCAACTGGAACAGGAACAGGCCGAGGCGCAGGCCGCGCTTGAGCTGCGCGCCGAGGACTACCAGTTGGCCTATGCCATCGACATCCTGCACGGGCTGAACGCGCTGCGCCCGCGCTGAGGTGGTTGAAAAGCTCTACCGTCCCTGTGTCGGCGTGGTTCTGATGAACCGCGCCGGCAAGCTTTTCGCCGGTCAGCGCGCCGATATGGACATTCCCGCCTGGCAGATGCCGCAAGGCGGGGTGGACGAGGGCGAAGACGCGCGAAACGCCGCCCTGCGTGAATTGCACGAGGAAACCGGGATAGGGCCGGATCAGGTGACGGTGCTGGCCGAGACCACGGACTGGCTGCCCTATGACTTCCCGGCGGAGGTCGCGGGCAAGCGGTGGGGCGGCAAGTATCACGGGCAAAAGCAGAAATGGTTCCTGGTGCGCCTTGAGGCCGAGGACGATGTCATCGACCTCGCCTACAAGGACGTGGAGTTCTCGGACTGGCGCTGGATGGAGCCCGCCGATCTGCTGGAGGCCATCGTCGCGTTCAAACGCCCGATCTACACGCGGGTGCTGGAGGAATTCGGACTCGGCTGACGGGCAGCGCCGGGTCTGCTATTCTGCGCCCATCCGTCAAGGAGGCCCCGCCCCGCATGATCCGTTCCCTCACATCCGCCCTTCTGTGCCTGACGCTGCCGACCCAGGCCCTCGCCCTATCCTGCGCGCCCTGGAACGCGGTCAGCACCTACCGTGCGGCGGCCGAGGCCGAGGAGCGGTATGTCATCGCCCTGGGCAGTTTCTTCCGCACCGGCCCCGACCAGGTCACGGAACAGAACGCGGCCGGATCCGATCCCTACAGCTATACCGCCTATTTCGCGGGCGACATGGCCTCGCGCGTCGGCTTTCGCACCCCGATCGAGTTTCCCGTTCAGGTCAATGTCACTTGTGTCGCCAGCTGGTGTGGCACCCCGCCGGGCGACGGCGAGACCGTGCTGGCCTTCATGCAGGTCGATGACAACCGCGACTACAGCCTGCAAATCGGCGCCTGCCCGTTCTGGGCCGTCACCTATCCCGATCAGGCCGATCTGGACCAGATCACCACCTGCATGCGGTCGGGCTGTTAGAGCCTTCGCAGCAGTTCCGGCGTTGGCCAGGCATCGGCGGGCATCCCCAACCGCTCCTGTTCGGCCCTGACAGCGGCCCGTGTGCGTGCCCCCAGGATACCGTCGATCCCGCCGACGTCATGGCCAAGCTGCGTCAGCCGCGTCTGCAAGGCGCGCATCTGGTTGCCATCCAGCCCCGGATCGGGATTGCCTGCGTTATAGACCGGCGCGCCCTCCAGCCGCGTGGCGAAATAGGCGGCTGTGGTGACGTACACGAAGCTCTGGTTCCATTCGAACAGGACCGAGTAATTCGGATAGGCCATGAAGGCGGGGCCGTTGCGCCCCTGTGGCAACAGGATCGAGGCGCGCAGGTTCGTCGCGGGCAAGGCCCCGTTGCGCCCCCGCACCCCCATGCTCTGCCACTCTGACACCCGGCGCGCCGTCTCCAACCCGGTTTCGGACCAATTGAAATTGGCGGGCATATCCACCTCGACCAGCCAGGGCTGGTTCGGCTGCCAGCCCAACTCGCTCAGCAGGTTGGCGCCGGACAGCAGCGCATCGGGCGCCGAGTTCTGAAGATCCACCTGCCCGTCGCCATCGCCATCGACGCCGCGTTCCAGGATATCCTCGGGCAGCATCTGCACCATGCCAATCTCGCCGGCCCATGCGCCCGTGGTGCGGCGCGGGTCCAGGTTTCCGTTCTCATAGAGGCGAAGGGCCGCAAAGACCTGCGGGCGGAACAGCTCGGGCCTGCGGCAATCATGCGCCAGCGTGACCAGCGAATTGACCGTGTTGTAATCGCCCTGGAAGGCCCCGAAATCGGTCTCGAACGCCCAGAAGGCCAGCAGTACGCCGCGGCTGACGCCATATTCCCGCTCCATCCGGTCAAAGACGTTGCGATAGCGTTCCGCATTGCGGCGGCCATTATCCATGCGGTTCTGGCTGATCAGGCGGCGCGAGAACTCCACGAAGGGCGTGGCGAAGATGCCCTGCCGCCGGTCGGCCTGCAACGTCGCCTGATCCTGCTGCACGCCGCTGAAGAAGGCGTCGATGGCCTGCGCCGAATGGCCCCGTTGCGCCGCCTCCTGCCGCAATCCGTCGACAAAGCCGGAGAAACTGCCGCCGCATTGCTGTGCGTTGGCTGTGGTGGTCAGGGCAAGGCTGAAAAGCGCGGCAGAGATCAATCGCATGGGTCAAATCCTCAGGGTGTGAATCGCGGATCAGAGTAGCAGGCGGTCAGAACAGCACAACCACCCCCGTGAGGCCCAGGATCACCCACCAGACCCGCCACAACACGGCAATGGCCGCCTCGATCTCGGCGACCCCGATCTCGCGCTCACCGCCCGCGTTCACGAACGGAAACTCCCGCATCTCGCCGTGGTAGCTGCGCGGACCGGACAGCGCCACGTCCAGCACCCCGGCCATGGCCGCCTCGGGCCATCCGGCATTGGGCGAGCGATGCAGCCGCGCATCCTGAAGCGTCACGTCGACCGCGCGCGCCGACCAGAAGGCCAGCGCGATCAGCCCCGCCGTCAGCCGCGCGGGGATGTAGTTCAGCACATCGTCCAGCCTTGCCGCCGCCCAACCGAAGGCCTCATGCCGGGGCGTGCGATAGCCGATCATGCTGTCGGCGGTGTTGACGAGCTTGTAGATCAGGATCCCCGGCAGGCCCGCGACGAGAAACCAGAAGGCGGGCGCGACCACGCCATCGCCGAAGTTTTCCGCCGCGCTCTCGATTGCCGCCCGCGCCACGCCCGATTCGTCCAGCGCCGAGGTATCGCGCCCCACGATCATCGTCACCGCCCGCCGTCCAGGGTTCACGCCATAACGCAAGCCGTCGGCCACGGCCCGCACATGCGTTACCAGCGAGCGCTGCGCCAGGAGGATCGCCGCCAGCAGCATCGACCAGAGCCAGCCAAGCGGCAGCGCCGCGATCAGCCAGCCCGCCAGTCCCGCAGCCAGCACCAGCGCGGCCAGCACCAGCGCACCCCGCGCCCGCGTCCCGTCATTGAACCTGGTGTCACACCAGCCAATCAGCCGCCCCATCAGAACCGCCGGATGTGGCACACGCGACCAGAGCCATTTCGGCTCGCCCATCACCCCATCGAGCAGCAGTGCCGCGATCAGCAGCGCGGCGCTCATGTCAGCGCGCTTTCCAGGCGGGTCCAATCGCCGGGGCCGGGCAGCCCAAGCCGCAGATACGTCTCTGAATAAGGGAAAATGCGGCTCCAGATATGGGCGCGGGCGAGGCGCACCTGCCAGGCGACCGCGCTCTCGACATCATAAAGCCGGAACAGATCGGTGCCCCCGATCACCCGTGCCCCGGCCCGCGTCATCAGCCCGTCGAGCCGCAGCGCATCCCCCGCCAGCCGCGCCCGCGTCGCCTCGGCCCACGCGGTATCGCGCAAAGCCGCGGCGCCCGTGGCCAAGGCAGGCCCCGACACCGCCCATGGCCCGATCATCTCGGAAAGCCGCGCAATCGTCTCGGGCGCCGCAATCGCAAAGCCAAGCCGCAGCCCCGCCAGCCCCCAGAACTTGCCGAAGCTCTTCAGCACGACCACACCGGGCCGCGCCGCCAGATGCACGAGGCTCGCCCCCGGCATCACGTCGCAGAAACTCTCGTCGATCACCGTCAGGGGATTGTCGCCAAGATCGCCCTCATCCCAGACCCGCCCATCGGGGTTGTTGGGATGCACGATGACCCGCGCGCCGCCGGTGCCCTCGCTCCAGCCCGCCGCGCGAAAGGCGGCGAGATGCTCGTTATAGGTGGGTGCGGTGATCTCGACCTTGCCCGGTGCCATCAGTGACGGAATCCGCGCGATCAGGGCCGAGGCACCGGGGGCGGCAAGCACCTCCGCCCCGGCAGGCACGCGCCAGAAGTCCCTTGCGGCCGCGTTCAATCCATTGAACGCGGCCGCATCGGGCAGCGCGGTCCAGGCATCCTCAGGCAGGCCAGGGACCGGATAGGCCACCGGGTTGATCCCCGTCGACAGGTCCAGCCAGTTGGCCCGGACGCCGCCATAGGCCGCCACTGCCGCATCGATCCCGCCGCCATGATCGCGTGTCATTGTCATCGGCCCCCTGTCACCCGCCGACAGGGAAAGCCCATTTTCAGGCCGCCTGCAATGCCTCTCGGTCATGCGGCGCGGTCCAGTCGATCAGCGGGTTGATCGGGATGATCCGGTGCGGATTGATGCTGTCATGGCTGTAATGATAGTGCCGCACGATATGGTCGAAATGGATCGTGTCCGCGACACCGGGCCATTGATAGAGCTCCCGCGCATAGCCCCAGAGGCTTGGATAGTCGATCAGCCGCCGCCGGTTGCACTTGAAATGCAGGTGATAGACCGCGTCGAACCGGGCCAACGTGGTGAACAGCCGCCAATCCGCCTCGGTGATCCGCGCGCCGGTCAGGTAGCGGTATTCCGACAGGATGCTTTCGACCCAGTCCAGCGCGTCGAAAAGCGCATGGACCGCCGTGTCATAGGCCGCCTGCGTGGTGGCGAAGCCCGCCTTGTAGACGCCATTGTTGATGTCGTCATAGACGCGGGCGTTGACCCGTCCGATCCGGGGGCGCAGGGCCTCGGGGTGGAAATCCTGGGTGTCGCCGGTGATGTCGTTGAAGGCCGAGTTGAACATGCGGATGATCTCGGCGCTCTCGTTCGACACGATGGTGCCGCGCGCCTTGTCCCACAGCACCGGCACCGTCACCCTCGTCGTCACATCCGGGTCGGCCTTCAGGTAGACCTCGCGCAGGTAGCGCGCACCAAAGAGGTCATCGCCCGTCGCACCGGGGAAATCCTCGTCAAAGGTCCAGCCCTCGCCCAACATATCCGGGTGAACGACCGAGACGCCGATATGATCCTTGAGCCCCTTGAGGGCGCGGAAGATCATGGTGCGGTTCGCCCAGGGGCAGGCATGGCTGACATAGAGGTGATAGCGCCCGCTCTCGGCCTTGAACCCGCCTTCGCCGGAAGGCCCCGCGCTGCCATCGGCGGTCACCCAGTTTCGGAACTGGGACTCCTGCCGCTTGAACGCGCCGTCGGTCGCATCCGTATCATACCATTGATCCTGCCAGGTGCCGTCTACCAGTAATCCCATCTCATACGCTCCCTTATCTGTTGCCAAACAGATAGGCGCTGCGCGGGCGCGTTCAAACGCCTTTCATCGCAGGGATGCCGTGCACATTCGCGCAGGTCAGGCCGCGTCGCGGTGGCGGGCGCGGAATTTCTCGGCCTTGGCGCGGTTGCCGCAGCGCGCCATCGAACACCAGCGCCGCCCGACACCGCGCCCCTGGTCCAGGAAAAGATGCGTGCAGCGGCGGCATTCGCGCAGCCGTGTGAACTGGTCCGAGCGCATCAGGTCGTCCATCGACAGCACCAGCCGGTCCAGCGGCGTGGCCTCGGGCCCGGGCGCGGTAATCAACCCCTCGCGGGTGATGCGCAGCTCTGCCTCGCCGATCACGCGGCGCAGTTCCGCGTCCAGGAACAGATGCTCCTCGCGCCCCGGATCGCGCCCTGCGGCAAGCGCGGAAAACACGGCATAGGCCGATTCGCGCAAGCGCAGCATCGCATCCAGTTGTCGTGCCGAGATATCGGCCGGCATGTCGATGCCCGACGCGACCAGCACCTCCCGCAATTCCTGCGCATCGGCAAAACTGTCCTCGCCACGCGATTTGCCGTCATCGCCGACCGTGTTCAGAAATTCGAGAAACGGATGCCCGGCACCCGGTTCAGCGCGCGACGCTGCTCTTGTCATGGAAAGCTGCCCTTGGTGGTCTTCTTGCTCTTCACATATCTGTAACCAACCGGGATCAGAATCACGAGGGTGACGCGACAAAAAAACCCCTGACAGGCGGCGCTTCGCCGATGTCATGACCTGTGGCCCATATGCCGCGTGCTGCATTGCGGCGGGGCGGCCCGAGTTGACCGAATCCGCCACCGCCCCATCTTTCCTCTTAATGACTGCCAAGGATGCCCCCGATGTCCGAAGAATACCTGCCCAAGGAGGTCCTCGACGGCCTGCACGCCGCCCGCCGCAAGGCCGAGCGCAAGCGCAGCCGCCGGTCCGTGCATATCGGCGACGATGTCTACCCGATCCTGACCTTTGCCAATGACGGCTTTGCGCTGGATGCCGAACACGCGCCGCAACTGCGCGGGCTGGTCGATATCTACGAAGGGCCGCGCCACCTCTACCAGGCCCTGATCGTCGCGTCCGAGCTGCATGGCGACGTGATGCGCTATGAATTCAAGCGCAACACCGCCGCCGCCGACCGCGCGGCGCTGGATTTCTACCAGGAAACCGAGGCGCCCATCGCACTTCTGGACAGCTCGAAACACTGAAATTGGCCTTTGCATTCCGGTGCGGCTAGGGTCTATCAGCGCCAAAAGCGCGTCCCACGACCGGGGCGCGCGTTGTCATGTCTTGCGAGGTGCCGCCATGATCCAGACCCCCTATCTGCTGTTCCTGGGCGATGCGCCCGACCAACTGGCCGCCAAGGTGGCGCAAGGCATCCGCGACTGGCGCCCCGACAACGCGGTCGGCCAGTTCCGGATGGAGGGCTGCAAGGCCAGCGTCGGGCTTGACGACATGGACCTCACCCAGGCGAAGGCCGCCGGTGCGAAAACCCTGGTGATCGGCGTCGCCAACCGGGGCGGCAAGATCTCGCAGGCGTGGAAGAAGGTGCTGGTGCAGGCGCTGGAGGAGGGGTTCGACCTCGCCAGCGGTTTGCACAACCTGTTGCGCAACGAACCCGACCTTGTCGCCGTGGCCGAGGCCTGCGGGCGCGCGTTGCATGACGTGCGGGTGCCGGAGGTGGAGTACCCCATCGCGGGTGGCGTCAAACGCACCGGCAAGCGCTGCCTCGCCGTGGGCACCGATTGTTCGGTCGGCAAGATGTATACCAGCCTCGCCGTGGACAAGGTGATGAAGGAACGCGGCCTGAAATCGACCTTCCGCGCCACCGGCCAGACGGGTATCCTGATCACCGGCAACGGCGTGCCGCTGGATGCCGTCGTCGCCGATTTCATGGCCGGGGCCGTCGAATGGCTGACGCCTGACAACGACTCCGATCACTGGGACCATATCGAAGGGCAGGGCAGCCTGTTCCACGTTTCCTATTCCGGCGTGACCATGGCCCTGATCCATGGCGGTCAGCCCGATGCGCTGATCCTCAGCCATGAGCCGACCCGCCCCCATATGCGCGGCCTGCCCGATTACGCCCTGCCCTCGCTGGAAACCCTGCGCGACACCGCCCTGCCGCTGGCGCGCATCGCCAACCCGGCCTGCCAGGTGGTCGGCATCTCGGTCAACACCGCCGCGATGGATGAGGAGGAGGCGCTGGCCTGCCTCGCCGAGATCGAGGGGCGCATGGGCCTGCCCACCGTCGATCCGTTCCGGCAAGGCGCCGAACGTCTGGCCGACGCGCTGGAGGTGCTATGATCTCGGTCACCCGCGACACGTTCCGGCTGGCCGAGGTCTTCACCATCGCGCGCGGATCGCGGACCGAGGCGCAGGTGCTGACCGTGCGCGCCTTCCAGGATGGCGTGATGGGATGGGCCGAATGTGTTCCTTACGCGCGCTATGGCGAGACCCTGGACAGCGTCACCGCCCAGATCGAGGGGCTGGCGCAGGGCATCCACCGTCAGGATCTGCAAGACGCCCTGCCCGCAGGCGCGGCCCGCAACGCGGTGGATTGCGCTTTGTGGGATCTGGCGGGCAAGCTGACGGGGGCGCCGGTCTGGCAACTGGCGGGCCTTGCGAAACCGCGCCCGCAGATCACCGCCTTTACACTGTCGCTGGACAGCCCCGAAAACATGCGCGCGGCGGCGGCGAAACACGCGTACCGGCCCCTTCTGAAGATCAAGCTCGGGACGCCCGACGACATGCCCCGGCTTGAGGCCGTGCGCGATGGTGCCCCCGACGCGCGCATAATCGTCGATGCGAACGAGGGCTGGACGGCGGATGTCTATTCCGACCTCGCGCCGCACCTCCTGCGCCTCGGGGTGCAGATGGTCGAACAACCCCTTCCCGCCGGGGACGATGCCATGCTGGCCGAGATCGAGCGTCCGCTGCCCGTTTGCGCCGACGAATCCTGCCACGACCGCGCCAGCCTGCCCGACCTCAAGGGCAAATATGACATGGTGAACATCAAGCTCGACAAGACCGGCGGGCTGACCGAGGCGCTGGCGCTCCGCGACGCCGCGCGGGCAGCGGGCTATCAGGTCATGGTCGGCTGCATGGTCGGATCAAGCCTCGCGATGGCCCCGGCGGTCCTGGTGGCGCAAGGGGCCGAGGTGACGGATCTGGACGGGCCGCTTCTGCTGGCCGAGGATCGGGACCATCCGCTGACGTTCGACGCGGGCGGTGTGCATCCGGCAAGCTCGGAACTGTGGGGCTGAGTGGCGCGGGCGCTCGGTCGACCGAGCGCACAAGCGGCCCGTCGACGGGCCGCACCACCGCACATCCGGTCCCGTCACCGTCCCAACTGCACCAGCAAACGTGCGGCATCCAGCAGGCCCGCGCGGGTGCGCCTGCCACTCGGAGTCAGATCTCGCGGATCGGGGCCGACCGGCGGCTTGATTTCTGACATTGTTGTCAGGAATACCGGACAAACCTGTCAAAAACGTAAACGCTTGACCCCGTCCGCGCCCTGTCCGATGACAGGCCGAGCCGAAGCGAAAAGGAGCCCGCGCCATGCCCCGCACCGTCTACGTGAACGGAGAGTATCTGCCCGAGACCGAGGCCAGGGTCTCGATCTTCGACCGCGGCTTTCTCTTTGCCGATGGCGTCTATGAAGTGACCTCGGTTCTGGACGGAAAACTGATTGATTTCAACGGCCATGCGGCGCGGTTGCAGCGGTCCCTGGGTGAACTTCAGATGGCCAATCCGACCACCAGGGAGGCGCTTCTGGAAATCCACCGGGAACTGGTGCGCAGGAATGACATCACCGACGGCTTGATCTACCTTCAGGTCACGCGCGGCTCGGATGGCGACCGCGATTTCGTCTTTCCGGCCGAGGATACCCCCCCCACTATCGTCTTGTTTACGCAAGACAAACCGGGGCTGGCGGACAATCCCGCGGCAAGGACCGGCATCAAGATCATCTCGATCGAAGATCAACGTTGGGCCCGGCGCGATATCAAGACGGTGCAGCTTCTCTACCCCTCGATGGGCAAGATGATGGCCAAGGCGGCGGGCTGTGACGATGCCTGGATGGTCGAGGACGGGTTCGTCACGGAAGGAACCTCGAACAACGCCTATATCGTGACACAGGACGGCACCATCGTGACCCGGCAGCTCTCCAACGACATCCTGCACGGCATCACCCGCGCCGCCGTGTTGCGCTTTGCCCGCGAGGCGCAGATCAGGGTCGAGGAACGGCCCTTCACCATTGAAGAGGCGCAAGCCGCGCGGGAGGCGTTCATCACCTCCGCCTCGGCCTTCGTCATGCCCGTGGTCGAGATCGACGGCAAACCCGTAAGTGACGGGAATGTCGGGAAAATGGCCACGCGCATCCGCGAGATTTACCTTGAGGAAATGCGCAAGGCGGCGGTCTGAGCGCCACCTTGCCGCGTTGATTCAAACCCCGAAGGCGACCGTATTCCATTGCGCGTCGATGGTGAGATCGGGGATATCCGCCGCCGTCAGTGAGGCCAGCTCGGCCACGACAATGCCATCCACTGCAACCGCAAGAGATTGATCGGCCGTGCCGGTGCCGCGTTCTTCGAAGGTGATTTCGGGGGGCACGGACGGATCACCGCCGCCCCGAACCCGGACCGCCAGAACATCGTTGTCCGGGTCGAAGGCCGAGACCTGGACCGGGTCGAACGGCGCAATGCCCGGGCCGATACGCAGTTCGTCCATCGCCTGGCTGGACTCACTCAGGTCGACGATGTCTCCTTCGCTTGTATAGATGATGTCACTGCCTTCGCCGCCGATCAGGGTGTCCGGGGCGGCTGTGGAGCCTGTCGACAGGTCCTCATCCCCCCTTAGGGTGTCATTGCCCGCACCACCGTCGATGACGTCTGCACCGCGGCCGCCATCGAGCCGGTCATTGCCGTCACCGCCATTGAGCGTGTCGTCGCCACCCTGGCCGCGCATCAGGTCGTTACCATCGCCGCCGCTCAGCGTGTCTTCGCCGCCCGAGCCGTTCATGATGTCGTTACCGTCGCCACCCTCCAGCACGTTATTGCCGTTGCGACCCTGCAAGAAATCATCGCCGCCATTTCCGACGAGGCTGTCATCGCCGCGCCCGCCATCCAGGTAATCGTCGCCATTGTCGCCGATCAGCGTGTCATTGCCGCCGAACACATCGCGCACATAGTCGCCGTCATCGGTGGAGAGCCCGTCCTGCGTCCCGGCATAAAGCAGGTCGTCGCCGTCGCCGCCCAGGACACTGTCGATGCCCGTTCCGCCAACCAGCGTGTCGGTGCCGGCCCCGGCGTAAAGCGTGTCATTCTGCCCACCGCCGTGCAGGCTGTCATCGCCGTCATTGCCCGCCAGCAGGTCATTGTTGCCTTGCCCGTTCAGCGTGTCATCGCCGTCTCCGCCGCGCATATCGTCATTACCGCCCGAGCCGTCCATCAGGTCGTCGCCCGCGCCGCCCTCGATCCGGTCGGAATCGGGCCCGCCCCAGAGGTAGTCATCACCCTCGCCGCCAACGAGCGTGTCCTTGCCGCCCGCGCCGCGGATGTCGTCATTGCCGAACCCACCATCCAGCAGGTCATCGCCATCCATGCCGCGCAGATTGTCGAAGCCGCGCTGGCCGCTGAGGGTGTCGTTGCCATCCTGGCCGGTCAGGTAGTCGGCCCCGTCGCCGCCATTCACGATATCATCCAGCAGAGATCCGGTGACCGTGTCATTGCCGTCGCCGGCGAAGACGGTGCCTTCCCCGCCTTGGAGAGTGACCGAGTCGTCGCTGTCGGTCAGGAAAAAACCGGTTGAATTGCCGCCGCCTGAGCCGCCGCCGCCCCCTTCGGAGCCGTCACCGGACGGGGCCGGTTCCTCGGAATCGGAGCCTCCGTCATCGAAGAGAAACGCCAGGCCCAGAAGCGCCAGAATCGGCAACAGGACAAGTTCACCACCCATCACGAAAAACCCCAAAGAAAACTCAAGCAATCTGAGGAGGTTAACAGAGCATTAACGGTTTGCCATATCGAAACGGGAAACAATTGTCGTGGACTGTTTCCCGTAACGACGGGGTTGCGCTCGATCGACCGAGCGCTTGCGCGGCCCGTCGACGGGCCGCGCCCCCCTTATCAGGCCGCCGGTTTGCGGCTTCTGCGGCGGCGATTGCCGGACGGCGCGCCCACCCCTGCGGGTTTGCCCTGGGGCCGCCCGCCGCGACGGCCACCGCCCCCGCGCGTGGGCTTGTCAACCTTGACCTCTTCCGGCTTGCGGCCCGAGGCGACCGGAATGTCCTTCTTCATGACCTTCTCGATCTGGTTCAGCAGGCCGACCTCCTCGGCGCAGCAGAACGCGATCGCCTCTCCGTCCTTGCCCGCCCGCGCGGTGCGACCGATGCGGTGGACGTAGTTGTCGGGCACTTCCGGCAGGTCGTAATTATAGACCGTGCGCACATCCGGGATGTCGATGCCGCGCGCGGCCACATCCGTTGCGACCAGGATCTTGACCGCCCCCTCGCGGAACCCCTTGATGGCGCGGTCGCGCTGGTTCTGGCTCTTGTTGCCGTGGATCGAGGCGGCGTTGTAGCCATCCTTGACCAGCCCCTTCATCAGCTTTTCCGCCCCGTGCTTGGTGCGCGAAAAGACGAGGGACAGCGTGTCGGGGTGACGGTTCAGAAGCTCGCGCAGCTTGACGGGTTTTTCGGTCTTGGGAACGAAATGCAGGCTCTGCGTCACCTTGTCGGCAGGCTTGCCCGGAGGGGCGACCTGCACCCGGCGCGGGTTGGTCAGGTAGGCGGCGCTCAACTCCTCCATCTGTTTCGGCATGGTGGCCGAGAACAGCATGGTCTGGCGCGGCGTGCCCAGTTCCGGCGCGATCCGGCGCAGCGCGTGGATAAAGCCCATGTCGAGCATCTGGTCGGCCTCGTCCAGCACCAGGAATTTCGCCTGGTCCAACCGCACGGCGCGGCGGTCCATCAGGTCGATCAGGCGCCCCGGCGTGGCGACGAGGATGTCGATGCCACGGGCCAGGAACCGGATCTGGTTGTTGATGGACTGCCCGCCCACCACCGTGCCGACCTTGAGCCGGGAGCCCTTGACGTAAAGCTTCAGGTTCTCGGCGATCTGGTTCACCAGTTCACGCGTGGGGGCCAGGATCAGCGCCTTGACGCATTTCGGGTCGGGGCGGCCAGGATCGTTCAGCAGCATCTCGGCCAGCGGCAGGCCAAAGGCCGCGGTCTTGCCGGTGCCGGTCTGGGCCAGGCCCATGACGTCATGACCGTCCAGCGCCAGCGGGATGGCCTGGTTCTGGATCGGGGTGGGTTGGTCGTAACCGGCCTGCTTGATGGCGGTCAGAAGGGTCGGCGAGAGGCCGAGCATGTCGAAGTCGAACAAATCTATTCCTTTCCGGCGCGGGGTCGCGCGCGGGGTGTGTAACTGCATCGCCCCGGCAGGTGCCGGAGCCGCGAAGGGTGCGGCCAGGGTCTCGACAAACGGGCGTATCCCGCTGGTCCGTCCGGGCCGTCAGACCCTGCGTGAGGGGGACTGGGGGGTTTTTCGGGGCCTGGCTGCGCCGATCAACGGCGCGCATGCTCACGCGGCAGGGCAGGCTTGGCGCAACACATGTGTGCAAACGCAGCATAAGTCAAGCACTGTGACCAATTGGTTATACGGCAAATGCCGAAATGCGCATGTCAATCGTGGCTGTTGGCGGCACGCCCTCCAGCACCACGGGCGAAACGGTGGTTCCGTCAGGCATGGTCAGCACGACCGTGCTACCCCCATTGCCATTATCGACCAGCGCGGACGTGATGGGCCCTAGATCGATCACCGACTGCGGAAGCTCGATGGGGAATTCGAGCCTGTCCGCCGCCGGATCGAAATCGGTGATGGTGGCATTGCCGTCCTGCGTTTGGCGGAAATAGAAACGGTCAGCCCCTTCACCGCCGGTCAGGACATGGCCGCCATCGCTCTCGCCGATCACGATGAGGTCGTCGCCTGCGCCCCCATCGACCGTGTCCGCGCCGGTGTCTCCGCCCAGTTCGACGATATTGCCGGTGAAGATGGCGTCATTTCCCGTGCCGCCGTTGATGATGTCATTTCCGTAGAAGCCGACCAGTTCGTCATCGCCCGCGCCGCCGTTCAACAGATCGTCGCCATTGCCGCCTCTGAGCGTGTCTTCATCGGCGCCACCGTCCAGCGTGTCGTCATCCTCGCCACCGCTCAGGAAGTCGCGGCCCGCCCCGCCGTCAAGGGTGTCATTGCCGCCACTTCCGATCAGCCGGTCATTCCCGCCGCCGCCGCTGGCGATATCATCGCCATCGCCCATCGACAGGGTGTCGTTCCCGCCCCGCCCGTCGAGGGAATCGCCATCCAGCCCGCTATACGCGTTGATGTGGTCATCTTCCTCTGACCCGATCACCGTGTCGTTCCCGCCGCTCAGTGTGACGGTGTTCTCCTGACCGGACAGGATAAAGCTGGAGTCGCGATCTCCCTCGACGCCATTTTCCACGAAGGTGTCGCTGATCAGCAGGTCATAGGTCACATCGTCACTTGTCGTCAGACCTTCCAGTCGGGCAACCACATGGTCGCCGCTGACGATTTCCAGCGCGGTGCCATCGGCACTGTCACGGGTGGTGAAACTAGTCGGATCCGTGGCCGTGCCGCCGGTGTTTTCCAGAACCAGTTGCAGGGTTTCGGTCGCGGGGTCGAAATCGGTGATCGTCACGGTTCCGGTGCCATCGCCGAAGACGGTGAAACTGTCGGTGCCGCCATCGCCGGACAGGGTGTCGTTGCGATCACCATCTATGCTGTCGTCGCCATCGCCGCCCGAGACCGTGTCATCGGCATCGCCCACTTCGCCATTGGTGCGGTCGGTGGATATGATCCGGTCATCGCCGTCGCCGCCCAAAAACAGGTCGCCCCCGCCAGCGCCGGAAAGCGTATCGTTTCCGGCCCCGCCATTCAGGGTATCGCTGCTGGCAGTCAGACCGTCGGAATCGGTGAGCCTGTCGTTCCCGGCCCCGCCAAGCAGGGTGTCGCTGCCCGCGTGGCCGGACAGCAGATCATCGCCGAAGCCACCCTCCACCCGGTCGTCGCCCTCTTGGCCGTTCACCGTGTCATCGCCGGTGCTGCCGAAAAGGCTGTCATCCCCGGTGCCGCCATAGACAAAATCGTCGTCCGCGCCGCCGTTGATGGTGTCGTCCCCCGCGTCGCCGTCAATCAGGTCGTCGTCGTCACCACCGAAGAGCGCATCTAGGCCCCGGCCGCCCAGAACGGTATCATCTCCCGGCCCGCCACGGACCGTGTCGTCGCCCTCGTTGCCATCCAGCCGGTCATTGCCGTCATAGCCCCAGAGCAGGTCATTCCCGGCAAGGCCCGAAATATCGTCATCGCCCGGCCCGCCGAAGAGAATATCGTCGCCATCAGTGGCCCCAATGGGGCCGGTTGGCCCGGTGGGGTCATCCGGTCCGACCGGGCCTGCGGACTCCTCCGCGTCGTCATTGCCGTCATCGAACAGGAACGCCATTCCAAGAACCGCCAGCAAAAGCGGAATTGCCAGTTCAAACCCCATCGAAAAACCCCCCGATACCCGATACATGCGACTCAGTCGGTTACAATCTTAACGAAATTTACCACCCCCGCCATTTCCATCGCGGAAACAATCGCACGTACTGTTTCCACCGACATCGTCGCCCGGTCCTCCGCCACATCCGCCACCGACCCTTTCCCTTTGCCGCGCACTGGCATATGTGGCGCCTAATCCCTGACGAGAAGGAGCAGGACCATGGGTTACAAAGTTGTCGTCGTCGGCGCCACGGGCAATGTGGGCCGCGAAATGCTGAACATTCTGGCCGAACGCCAGTTCCCGGTCGATGAGATCGCGGCGCTGGCCTCGCGCAGGTCTCTGGGCACCGAGGTGTCCTTTGGCGATCAGACGCTCAAGACCAAGGACCTGGACCAGTTCGACTTCACCGGGTGGGATATCGCGCTCTTCGCCATCGGCTCGGACGCGACCAAGCAATACGCGCCCAAGGCGGCCAAGGCGGGCTGCATCGTGATCGACAACTCGTCGCTCTACCGCTACGACCCCGACGTGCCGCTGGTGGTTCCGGAAGTGAACCCCGAGGCAGTCGATGACTATGCCAAGAAGAACATCATCGCGAACCCCAATTGCTCGACCGCGCAGATGGTCGTGGCGCTGAAGCCCTTGCATGACCGGGCGAAGATCAAGCGGGTGGTGGTTTCGACCTACCAGTCGGTTTCCGGCTCGGGGAAAGAGGCGATTGACGAGCTGTGGGACCAGACCAAGGGCATGTATGTGCCGGGCCAAGAGAGGGCCCCCAAGGTCTACCCCAAGCAGATCGCCTTCAACGTGATTCCGCATATCGACGTGTTCATGGAGGACGGCCAGACCAAGGAAGAATGGAAGATGGTGGTCGAGACGAAGAAGATCGTCGATCCCTCCATCAAGGTGACGGCCACCTGCGTGCGAGTGCCGGTCTTTGTCGGTCATGCCGAGGCGATCAATATCGAATTCGAGGAGTTCCTGGACGAGGAAGAGGCCCGCGACATCCTGCGCACGGCCCCCGGTATCCTGGTGGTCGATAAGCGCGAGGATGGCGGCTATGTCACGCCCGTGGAATGCGTCGGCGATTTCGCCACTTTCATCAGCCGCATCCGCCAGGATTCGACCATCGAGAACGGGCTGAATATCTGGTGCGTCAGCGACAACCT
This sequence comes from Alterinioella sp. B-7, assembly GCF_056857775.1. Classification (NCBI taxonomy): domain Bacteria; kingdom Pseudomonadati; phylum Pseudomonadota; class Alphaproteobacteria; order Rhodobacterales; family Paracoccaceae; genus Alterinioella; species Alterinioella sp. B-7. Next base: position 312,608 of record NZ_JBSXNT010000039.1, on the reverse strand, counting down.
GCGCAAGGGCGCGGCCCTGAACGCGGTGCAGATCGCCGAGACGCTTGGCAACCGGGTGCTGAAGAAGGGCTGACCGTTTCGGGACGATTGCTGCGTCCGTCGAAAAAAAAGACCGCCCGGCCAAGGATCGGGCGGTCCTGTCCGTCATATGCTATAGTCGACACCGGACACCCGGACCTTCGCCCTTATTTTGGGCGCAAGTCGGGGCTGATGCTGTCTGAACCCATATGAAGGATATTTATTGCAATGAAACGACTTCTCTTGACCACGGCGATTTGCGCCACCCTCCCCTTCGCCGCGCAGGCGGATGAATTCCTTGTCCGCGCCGACGTGACCGAAGCGACCGTGTTTCTCGGCGGCGTGACCGAGATTGTGCGCGAGGTCAGCCTGACCGTTCCGCAAGGCGACCATGATGTGTTGCTGGCGCTGCCCTCGGGCGTGCAGTTGCAGCGCGCGGATATCGCGGGCACTGGCCCCGTGACCCTGGGCAGCTACAGCGTCGAGACCGCGCATCCTATCGAGGAAGGCGCGCTGGACGGGCCGGACGTTGCCGCGGCCCGCGCGCGGGTCGAAGACCTTGAGGCCCGGGTCGACGCGGTGAATGCCCGCATTGCCGAGGCCGGTGCCGCCGTCCAGGCCGCCGCCCTGCAACGCGCCTATCTGCAAAGCGTGACCGCGGGTGGCGACAACGCGGCGCCGTTTCCGACCGAACCCGAGCTGTTGGGCCAGATGCTGACCACGCTCGGCACCCAGATGGCCAATGTCGCCGAGGCCGCGCGACTGGCCGAAGAGGAACAGACCGCGCTGCGCGAAGAGCTTGCCGAGGTGAATACCGACCTCAATGCCGCGCGCACCGCGCTGAACGAGCTCTACCCGTTCGGCACCTCGGTGACGGTCATGCGCGTGCCCGTCAGCGCCGAGGCCGAGGCCGATGTGACCCTGACGCTCAGCCATTTCTCGACCGCCGCCACTTGGTCGCCGGTCTATACGCTGCGCCTGGACAGCACGGCGGAGGAGCTGGCCGTGGAACGCGCCGTCACGCTGCAACTCACCGGCAATGAACGCTGGCACGATGTGGGGGTCTCGGTCTCGACCGCCGATCCGGGGCGTGAGCGCGCGCCGAGCGATCTGAGCGCGCAACCGGCCCGCATCCACCCGCCCGAGACGGAGGAAAGCCGGGGCGTCGGTTTCGGCATCGTCCAGCTCGGCAATGGCAATGCGGGTGGTTTCAACACCACGCTGGCAAGGCCCTCTCCGGCCCCGGCGGCCGATATGGCCCCGGTGGAGGTGCAGGCCGTGGGGGCCTCGCTGACCTACAGGCTGCCCGGTGCGGTGACGATCACGCCGCGCGACAGCAGCCGCCAGCCGCTGGATACGCTGAGCTTCGATGTCGACCTGACCAACCGCGCCGTGCCACGCCATGACGCCACCGCCTTCCTGGTGGCCGAAGTCGAGAATGACAGCGGCGAGGCGCTGCTTTCGGGCAACGCGGCCTTCTACCGGGATGGTGAGCTGTTGGGCGAGGCACAGCTTGGCTTTCTGGCCGACGGGGCCGAGACCGACCTGGCCTTCGGTGCGCTGGATCACCTGCAACTGGACTGGCGCGATCTGTCCCGCGACGAGGGGCAGACCGGGATTTTCACCAGTGCCGACACGCAGATGCGCGCGGTCGAGTTCTCGGTCGAGAATACGTCCGACGAGGCCGAGGAGGTGCGCCTGCTCTATGCCGTGCCCTTCGCCGAGCAGGAGGAGCTGGAGCTTGACCTCGACCTGAGCGTCACGCCGGACGCGCGCGATGTGGACGGCCAGCGCGGAGTGCATGCCTGGGAGCTGACGCTGGAGCCCGGCGAGACCCGGACGATCCGCATGGATGTGGAGTTCTCCTGGCCCGAGGGCGAGGTGCTGGACTGGCGGCCCTGATCCGGGGTGAGGGTCAGGTGTCGCCCTGGCCCTCCTCCACGATATCCTGAAGGTTCATCAGACCGGCCTCGTAATCGGGGCCGACCAGCCGATCCATCATCAGCCCCATCCAGCGCCCGATCGGGTTCATCCCCATATCGACATCAAGGCCCCAGGTAACCTGCGTGCCGCCCCCGACATCCTCCAGGTCGATCCAGGCATCGGCGGTGCCCATATCGCCGAAATCGAGCAGCGTCTCGACGCGTTCATTCTCGATGCTTTCGACGATCTCCTGGCGGCCATTGCCGACCGTATCGACATCAGAGCGCCAGACCATGGTGTTGCCGACGCCTTCCTCGGGCCCCTCGAACGTGACCTCCATATCCGGGTCGCGCACCGTCCAGGGCGACCATTCGGTGCCGCTTTGCAGCGAGTTCACGAAAGGAAACACCTCCTCGGGCGGGGCGTCGATGGTGACCTGGCGTTCGACGATGACATGGCGCGGCAGCAGGTAGGAGACGGCGACGAAGACCGCGATCACGATGAGCAGGCCGAGGGCAATCCGTTTGAACATACGCATGGGGGACACCTTTCGCGGGTTCCGGTGGTCCGAACGTAGCACGGTTCGCGGGTTTGCAGGAACAGCGGCGGGTCAGAACGGTTCGATCAGGTCGAAATCGTCATCGTCGGGCGGCAGTGGGCATCGGGCCACGCGCATGGGGTCGAGGATGCGGGCAGCCAGCTTGTGCTGGCTGTGGCCGGGGAAGGGGCGGCCAAAGCGGCGCATCAGGTCGCTATAGGCAAAGCCAAGCTCGGATGCCTTGCATATCCGTTTGCCGCCCGGTGAGGTGGCCAGGACCAGCCCGCCGCCCGCCTCGCGCAGGCGATAGCCGTGGACGGCCAGGCGCGTCTGCAAATCCTCCCACCCCGTGGCGGCGGCAAGATCGCGGGCGAGGAGCGCCCGCAAGGGGGCGAGGAGCCGCTCCTCCGCCCTGACGGGCGTCCTCGCCCTTGCCCGGGTCCGGGCGATTTCGGCCTTGAGGGCGCGGGTCATGATCGACGCCAGGTCGCAGCCTTCGGCATCGGCCAGCGCAAGGAGATCGGCCAGCAATGGCTGGTCAAGCCTGAGTTTCACGTCACCACTGATCATGGCGGGAACTCTGTCGCGCAGCCGGTTAAGGCGCGGTTAAAACCGCTCCGCCCGCAGCACGTCGCAATCTGTCACGCTGACCACGCCGATATGGCGCTCGACCACCTTGAAGGCGGCTTCCAGCAGCGGGTCGAGCTTTTCGGGGCGGATCAGGCAGACGACGCAGGACATGCCGCCCGCGCGGCTGACCTGTCCGGCGCGGCTCCAGGCCCCCGACCGGCCCGATCCGCCGCGCACCGGCAGGACGGTGAACCCGGTCACACCCGCGCCTTCCAGCGCGTCGGTCAGCCGCTTCTCCATCACCGCCTCGATGATGATCTCCACCCGTTTTGCCTTGTGGGTCTGCATGGGGTCAGCCTCCGGTCGCGAAGCGGGCAATGGCCAGGTAGATCGGTATGCCCAAGGTCAGGTTGAAGGGGAATGTCACGCCAAGCGAGAGCGTCAGGTAGATCGACGGGTTCGCCTCGGGCAGCGCCACGCGCATCGCCGCCGGAACCGCGATATAGGAGGCCGAGGCCGCCAATATCATGAACAGTGACACGCCGCCCGCCGACAGCCCGATCAGCATGCCAGCCGCAAGGCCCGCGAGACTGCCGATCAGCGGCATGACCACGCCGAACAGTAACAGCCCCGGCGTCAGCAGGCGCGCCGATTGCCGCAAGCCCCGCCCCGCGACCAGCCCCATATCCAGCAGGAACAGGCACAACACGCCCAGAAACGGCGCCACGATGAAGCTTTCGATTTGCGCCAGCCCGTCGGCCCCCGTGATCCAGCCGATGAGGAACGCGCCCACCAGGAGGACGATGGAGCCATTGAGCATCACCTCGCGCATCAGCTCGCCATCCATCGCGCGGCTCGCGCCGCTGCGCGCGATCAGCCAGAGCGCCGAGAGGATCGCGGGGGCCTCCATCACGGCGGCGACGGCGACCATGTAGCCCTCGCCCTCCAGCCCCGCCGAAGTCAGCACCGACGACCCGGCCACGAAGGTCACGATCGAGATCGAGCCGTAATGCGCCGCCACCGCCGCCGCATCGACCGTGTCCAGCCCGGACATCACCCGCAACAGCCCGAAGGCGACGACCGGGATGGAGAAGGACAGCACCAGCCCCGCGACCAGCGACAGGATCAGCGTCTGGTCGATGCCATGCGCCGCCACGCTGGCCCCGCCCTTGAAGCCGATGGCGAAGAGCAGGTAGAGCGACAGGCCCTTCGCCACGGCCTCGGGCACACTGAGGTCCGAGCGCGCATAGGCCGCGGCAAGCCCCAATACGAATGACAGGATGATCGGCGACAGCAGGTTATCCGCCGCCAACGACAGGATCGCGTCCATTCCCTCCCTTTCCAGCCCAGGTCGGACCGGTCCCCCCGGACCCCGACGGCTGCGGGACGGAAATACCTTACACTTTCACGAAGGAATTAGCGTCGGGATCATACATTTCCAAGGCCCCGCTGGAAATTTCCTTCCACAGCCCATGCAGGCTGAGACGGTCTTCCTTCACCGCCTCGGCGACGAAGGGAAAGCTCATCAGGTTGTCCAGTGACACCAGCACGCCCTTCTTCTCCAGCGCGGTCTGGCGTTCGGCCTTGTCGGTGATCTCGGCGGTGCCCTCGCAGGCGGGGCGCAGGATATCCATCCAGCGGCCCACGAAGCTCTCCTTTTCCTCAAGCTCGGGCGCGTTGCCCGACACCATGTCGATGCAGCCCTGCACCCCGCCGCAGCGGGAATGACCGAGCACCAGGATATTGGAGACCTTCAGCGCCTTGACGGCGTATTCCACCGCAGCCGAGGTGCCGTGGTGGTCGCCATCGGGCTCATAGGGCGGGACCAGGTTGGCGATGTTGCGGTGGATGAAGAACTCACCCGTTTCCGCGCCGAAGATCGAGGTGACATGCACCCGGCTGTCGCAGCAGGAAATCACCATTGCGCGCGGGCGCTGGCCTTCCTCGGCCAGGCGCTGGAACCAGGCGTGGTTCTCGGCATAGGTGGTGGCCTTCCATGCCTGGTAGCGGCGAATGAGGTAGGCGGGCAGCGGCGAGACATGCGACATCGGGGGACCTCTTCCCTGTTGACTGAACCCTTCGGATACTAGGCATTCCATGTAATTTCGAGCCTTTTCTTGGCGCGGCCTCAACGCTTTCTTCAACATGCGCGGCGATGGTGGCGGCATCCGTGGGGGCGGAAGTGGAGTGGATGATGAAGCGGCCCGTAACTGTATTGAAACCGGAGGAACCCGCGCGGTTCAATCCCGACCGGCTGGAACGCCTTTGCGATGAGATCGGAGAGCTGCGCGCCGAACATGAGGTTGCGCGCGCCTTGGAGGACCTGACCGCGCAGCTGGACAAGGTCGCGCAGATCGACCCGATATCGGATGCCGACCGATTGGCCCGCGTGCTGCGGGCGCTGGTCGCGACCTCGGACCATATCGGCATGGCGACGCTGGCCCGCGTGGGGCGCGATGTGCTGGCCTGTCTGCACCGGGCCGATGTCGTGGCCCTCATGTCCACCCATGCAAGGCTGATGCGGGTGGGCGACCGGTCGATCCGCGCGATCTGGGATCTGGAGGATCTGTCGGGCTGAGGGTCGGGGGCCCACCCGGTGTTGGAGGATCACACGCAGTAGCGCGCCGATCCGGCTTGCAGTGGCCGCTCGTGTCGTTAGGCTGTCGCCGAATTCCCAACCTGACGGACCGTGATGAGCCCCCGATTTTCCCCCGCCACCTCCGATGCCATTCCCGTAACCCCGCTTGCGCCCGACGCGCTGGCCCCGCATCTGGACAGGCTGTCCGATGCCGCGCGCGCCTGGGTCGGGGCGCAGGGGTTTGCCGCCGATCTTGGTCAGACCTGCGCCTATCCCGGCCCCGAGGGGGGCATTGCGGGCGTTCTGGCGGGACGCGGGACCGAGGATGCGCGCGCCCGCAAGCGCTTCGCCCTGGGGGCCGCGATCGCCGGATTGCCGGAGGGGCTCTACCAACTGGAACAGGGTCTTCCACAGGCCGAGGCCGAGGAAGCCGCCCTTGGCTACCTGCTGGCCTGCTACCGCTTCGACCGCTACAAGTCCAACCCCGCGGCGAAAGCCGCGCTGGTCGGCCCCGACGGGGTCGATACCGCGCTGCTGGAGCACATGGCGGCGGGCGAATACCTGACCCGCGACCTGATCAACACGCCGACCTCGGATATGGGGCCGGACCAGCTTGAGGCCGCGGCGCGTGCGCTGGCAAAGGATCACGGCGCGACGGTCTCGGTGATCGCGGGCGACGATCTGCTCGACCAGAACTTTCCGATGATCCACGCCGTTGGCCGCGCCTCGGCCTCGGCCCCGCGTCTCATTGACATGGCCTGGGGCAGCGAGGGGCCGGCGCTGGTGCTGGTCGGCAAGGGGGTCTGTTTCGACACCGGCGGTCTGAACCTCAAGCCGGGGTCGTCGATGGGGCTGATGAAGAAGGACATGGGCGGCTCGGCCACTGTCCTCGGCCTCGCGCGGATGATCATGGGGGCGGGCCTGCCGCTACGCCTGCGGGTGCTGATCCCGGCGGTGGAGAACAGCGTTGCGGGCAATGCTTTCCGCCCCGGCGATATTCTGACCGCGCGCAACGGGCTGACGGTCGAGATCAACAATACCGACGCGGAAGGCCGTCTGGTGCTGGCCGACGCGCTGGCGCTGGCGGCGGAAACCCCGCCTGATCTGATGATCTGCATGGCGACGCTGACCGGCGCCGCAAGGGTGGCGGTCGGGCCGGACCTCGCCCCGTTCTACACCGATGACGATGCGCTGGCCGAGGCGTTGATGACGGCAGGGCGGGCGCAGTCCGATCCGCTCTGGCGGATGCCGTTCCACGCGCCCTACGAGGCGATGATCGAACCGGGGATCGCCGACCTGGACAATGCGCCCAAGGGGGGATTCGCGGGCTCCATCACGGCGGCGCTGTTCCTGCGGCGCTTCGCGCAAGGCACCCCGCGTTTCGCGCATTTCGACATCTACGGCTGGCAGCCCGACGCGGCCCCCGCCCGGCCCAAGGGTGGCGCCGGGCAGGCGGCGCGCGCCATTTTCGCGGCATTGCGCCAGGGTATCGTGTCATGAGCGACCCGCGCGTCACCCCGTCGAATGGCCGTGTCGCCCATGTCTCGCTGAAAGGCGAGGTCGAGGCCGAGCGCTTTGTCGAAGGCCGCCGCCTGATGGTGCAGCAGCCGATGGCCAACATCACCGACGCGCCGCGCGGGCGGCGGGTCAGCCAGCTTCTGTTCGGCGAGGTGTTCCGCGAGTTGGAGACCTATGACGGCTTCAGCTTCGGCCAGGCCGAACGCGACGGGCAGGTGGGCTATGTTCTGACCGGCGCGCTGGCCAGCCCCGAGGCCCCCACGCATTGGGTTACGGCCCCCGCGACCCATCTCTATCCCAAGGCGCATCTGAAGGTGCCGCCCGAGGTCTCGATCTTCTTCGGTTCACCGGTCAAGGTGGTGGCCGAGCGCGAGGCGCATCTGCGCATCCATACCGGCCATTTCATCCCGCGCCCGCATCTGCAGCCGATCAAGGCGCGCTTTGCCGATCCGGTCGGGGTCGCGGACCTGTTCCTCGGCACGCCCTACCTCTGGGGCGGCAACAGCCGGTGGGGGATCGACTGTTCCGGGCTGGTGCAGATGGCGCTCATGGCCTGCGGCATCGACTGCCCGCGCGACAGCGACCAGCAGATGGCGCTTGGCCGCGACCTCTATCATGGTGAGCCACTGGTGCGCGGCGACCTCGTGTTCTGGGAGGGGCATATCGGCTTCATGGCGAATGAGCGGATGCTCTTGCACGCGAATGCCTATCACATGGCCGTGGCCTATGAGCCGTTGAAGGAGGCCGCCGCGCGGATCGAGGAGGATGGCGGCGGGCCGATCACGGCGCGGCGGCGGTTCTTGAAGCCGTAGGTTCAATGCGTGAGGGTTTCGGCGCTTGCGCGCCGACCCGGGCGAGGGGTTTCACCCCTCGCGCTCCCCAAGGTATTTTTAGCAAAATGAAAGGACTGAGGTCACTCGACCGCGCGGATGAGCTTGCGTTCCAGCACGCGCAGCACGGTCTTCAGGTCATGGCCGCGTTTCAGGATCTGGCCGTCCATGCCGATGACGGAATACTGCCCCTGCCGCTGCGCCAGCTTGGGCCGTTTCTCGATCCGGTAGATCGGGTGTTCCGCGGTGCGCTTGAAGACCGAGAAGATGGCCGCGTCGCGCAAGTGCGAGATGCCGTAGTCGCGCCATTCGCCTGCCGCCACCATGCGCCCGTAAAGGCCCAGAATCACGCCCAGTTCCTTGCGGTCGAACGCGACCTCTTCAAGCGGGTTGAAGACACCGCCGGGCTGTAGATGCATCACCATTGCAGGCAGATTGGCGCTGTTTCCCGCGTAACGCAAGCGCTGCCACGCAATTGCCCCGAAGATGCCCCGCACCTGCCGCCCGCGCACCCTGATCTCGCCTTTCGGCGGCGTCATAACGGTTCTCGTAGTGATGAGCATTGGCTCACCCCCGACGGCGCGGTTTTCTTGCCCCCACCCAGTCCGTGCCGTCGGGGACTACACCTTCCCCCCGAACCGCCATTGCCAGCCGAGTTTCCGCCTTTTGCCGAGCAAGGTTGCCGGATATCGCAGATCCCGTGTTAAGCTCGGGTCAGAAAGCCAATGGAATCGGAGGAGGTGCCACATGTCCCGACACATCATCGACAAGCCCGCCGAGCGTGAATCGTCGCCGAGAATGGAAGAATATCTCCGTCAAGAGCGCCTGAAAGGGCCGCATGCCGCCACCAAGGCCCTGCAACGCCGCCCGCGCAGCCGCGACAGTCAGAAACGGGTGGAGGAGTTCGCCCGGATCGAGCGGGAGAACAGCTGATTCCCGGTTCGGGCGCAAAGACCCTCTGACCTCCGCCGCGACCCGATGCGCTGCGAAGGTCGGGGTGTGGGGGAGGGCTACTCCCGCACCAGCCTCTCATACCCTTCCGCGATGTCGCGGGTCAGGGCGCCGACCTCGAAATTGTAATCGCCGATCTGGCCCACCGGTGTGACCTCGGCCGCCGTGCCGGTCAGCCAGCATTGCTGGAAGCCTTCCATCTCGCCGGGTTCGATATGGCGTTCATGGACCTTGATCTGACGGTCCTTGAGCATCCCGATCACTGTCTGGCGGGTCAGGCCGTTCAGGAAGGCATCGGCGAGCGGCGTGTGCACTTCGCCGTCCTGGACAAAGAAGATATTGGCCCCCGTCGCCTCGGCCACGTAGTTGCGATAATCCATGAACAGCGCGTCCGAACAGCCCTTTGCCTCGGCGGCGTGCTTGGACATGGTGCAGATCATGTAGAGACCGGCGGCCTTGGCATGGACGGGGATGGTTTCGGGGCTCGGGCGTTTCCACTTGGAGATGTCGAGCTTGGCGCCCTTCATCTTGGCATCGCCGTAATAGGCGCCCCATTCCCAGGCCGCGACAGCCAGACGAACCGGGTTACGGGCCGAGGCAACGCCCATGTCCTCGCCCACGCCACGCCACGCGACGGCGCGCACATAGGCATCCGTCCAGCCATTGGCCTTGAGCACGTCGTATTTGGCCTTCTCGATCTCCTCGACCGACCAGGGGATCTCGAAATCGATCATCTCGGCGGATTTCTTCAGCCGTTCGGAATGCGCCACCGACTTGAAGATCTTGCCGTTGTAGCAGCGCTCACCCTCGAAGACCGAGGACGCGTAGTGCATCGCATGGGTCAGGATATGCACATTGGCCTCGCGCCAGGGGATCAGTTTGCCATCCATCCAGATGTAGCCATCGCGGTCGTCATATGCGCTCATTGTCTTGTCCTTCGCCAAGGGTCGCAATTTTACGGTTTGTTGCGCCTCTTATGGCCGTATCGGACATAATATTTCGCCAAACCGGCCATTCGCTACCAATTGATTCTTGGAAAGTCAACAAGGCTGACATAAACTGTGATCCAGAGCAGAGGCATGGGGGAATCCGGATATGGCCGAAAGAGGGGCTGCAAACGCGGTGTTCAGCGGCGAGGGGCTGCTGTTCCTGACCGACGAACAACTCAGGCGCGGAATCGAGGCGATGTTCTTCGCCTATCGCGGCTTCACCGCCGATCCCGACAAGATCCTGCAGGATTACGCCTATGGCCGGGCGCATCACCGGGCGATCCACTTCATCAACCGCAGCCCCGGCACCACGGTGAACAACCTGCTGACCATCCTGGGTGTCACCAAGCAATCGCTCAACCGTGTCCTGCGGACGCTGGTGCAGGATGGCCTCGTCGAAAGCCGGGTCGGCACGCATGACAAGCGCGAACGCCACCTCTATCTGACCGAGGAGGGGATCGCGCTGGAACGCGAATTATCGGACGCGCAGCGGGCCCGGATGCGGGCGGCGTTCCGGGCGGCAGGCCCCGAGGCGGTCGCGGGGTTCCGCACCGTGCTTGAGGCGATGATGGATCCCGAGTTGCGCCGCCAGTTCAGGGCCGGACCGGGAGGTGAGACATGAGCGACCCCTCCGCCCATCTGCTGATTGTCGATGACGACGAGCGCATCCGCGGGCTGTTGCAGAAATTCCTTGTCCGGCACGGCTTCCTGACGACCGCCGCGCGCGACGCGGCCCATGCCAGGCGGCTGGTCGAGGGGTTGGAGTTTGACCTGATCGTGCTGGACGTGATGATGCCGGGTGAAGACGGCATCAGCCTGACCAAATCCCTGCGCGAAGAGATCATGACGCCGATCCTGCTGCTGACGGCGCGCGGCGAGGCCAGCGACCGGATCGGCGGCTTGGAGGCCGGGGCCGACGATTACCTGCCCAAGCCGTTCGAGCCCAAGGAACTGCTGCTCAGGATCAACGCGATCCTGCGCCGGATGCCCGCCGTGGCGGAGCCGCAGGGTACGCCGAACATGCTGAACCTCGGGCCGATCCGCTATGACCTGGAGCGCGGTGAGATGTGGCACGGCTCTGAGCCGATCCGCCTGACCGCGACCGAGGCGGCGTTGATGCGGATTTTCGCGGGCTGCCCGAATGAACCGGTCAGCCGCGCGCAGCTGGTCGAGGATCTGGGCCGAGACAAGGGCGGCGGCCCGGCGCAGAGCCAAGAACGCGCCGTCGATGTGCAGATCACCCGGCTTCGGCGCAAGATCGAGGCTGACCCGAAACAGCCGCGCTACCTGCAAACTGTGCGGGGCGCGGGATATATGCTGGCACCTGACTGATGACAATCTGGATGAAGAACGTGGCGGGCACAGAACACGAGATGCCCGCAGGCCACCCCGAGCAGATCGCCCGATTGGAGCGGGTCAACGCGGCCCTGGAGGGGCCAGGGTTCTTTGCGCTGGGCATGCACCACGCCCCGATGGCCGGGGAGGCAGACATCATGCTGGCCCATCCGCGCGCCTATCTTGAAGGGATCCGGCGCGTCGCGCCGAGCAAGGGGATGATCAGCCTCGATCCCGATACCAGCATGTCACCGGCCACGCTGGAGGCGGCGCTCTGCGGGGTCGGCGGCTGCACTGCCGCCGTCGATGCGGTGATGGCGGGCGAGGTGAAGAACGCCTTTGTCGGCACGCGCCCCCCCGGCCACCACGCCGAAAAGGCCCGCGCCATGGGGTTCTGCCTGTTCGGCAATGTCGCGATTGCGGCGAAACACGCGCTGGAACGGCTCGGGGCTTCCCGCGTCGCGGTGGTCGATTTCGACGTGCATCACGGTAATGGCACGCAGGATCTGCTGTGGGAGGAGGATCGCGCGCTGTTCATCTCCAGCCATCAGATGCCGCTTTTCCCCGGCACCGGGTCGGCCAGCGAGCGCGGCGCGGCGAACAATGTCATGAACGTGCCACTGGCACCGGGAAGCGGAAGCGATGCAATGCGGGAGGTTTACGCCAATCGCATCCTGCCGAGGTTGGAGGCGTTCGCCCCCGACCTGATCCTGATCTCGGCGGGTTTCGATGCCCATGCCGATGACCCCTTGGCGAACCTCAATTGGACGACCGAAGATTTCGTCTGGCTCACCCGCAAGATCTGCGCGGTGGCCGAGCGGGTTTGCGGCGGTCGCGTGGTGTCCTCGCTTGAGGGCGGATACGACCTGGACGCGCTGGCCGAGGCGGTGGCGGCGCATGTCAGCGTGCTGATGGAGCAATGACCACCGCGCTGATCACGCACGCCGATTGCCTGGCGCATGTCACGCCCGCCGATGTCGAGGAACAGCCCGCCCGCCTGGCCTATGTGCTGCGCGTGTTGGAGGGTCTGCCGCTGGAGCGTCACGAGGCCCCCCTGGCGGAGGAGGCGAGCATCCTTGCCCTGCATGACGCCGCCTATGTCGCGCGGATCAAGGCCAGCATTCCGGGCGAAGGCTTTGCCATGCTGGACGCCGACACAGACAGTGAAACCGCGCTTTGCCCGACTTCCCTCCCCGCGATCCTGCACGCCGTGGGGGCGGCGCAGATGGGTGTCGATCTGGTCATGTCGGGCGCGGCGCGCAACGCTTTCGCCGCCATCCGTCCCCCCGGCCATCACGCCGAACAGGCGCTGGCGATGGGGTTCTGTTTTCTCGGCAACGTGGCGCTGGCGGCGCGTCATGCGCTGGACCGACACGGCCTGTCCCGCGTCGCCATCGTGGATTTCGACGTGCATCACGGCAATGGCACGCAGGCGCTGCTCTGGGATGAGCCGCGCGTGCTGACCGTCACCTCACACCAGATGCCGCTGTGGCCCGATACCGGCTATCCGTCCGAGACCGGCGGGCATGAGAACGTTCTGAACGTGCCGCTGGCCCCCGGAACAGGCGGGATCGAGATGCGCGAAGCCTATGAGCGGCTGGTGTTCCCCCGCCTGCATGATTTTGCGCCGGAATTGCTGCTGATCTCGGCGGGGTTCGACGCCCATGCCGCCGATCCGCTGGCCGATCTCACCTGGCATGAGGCGGATTACACGTGGCTCACGCAGGGCCTTTGTGACATTGCCGATACGCATTGCAACGGTCGCGTGGTCTCGACTCTCGAAGGCGGCTATGATCTGGACGCGCTGGCCGCATCGGTCGCGGCGCATGTGAGGGTTTTGACGGAGCGAGCCGGATGAGCAACGAGACGAAGATCGACGAGATGAGCTTTGAAGAGGCCATCCGCGAATTGGAACAGGTGGTCAACGCGCTGGACAAGGGCGATGTGGCGCTGGAGGATTCGATCTCGCTCTATGAGCGCGGGGCCAAGCTGAAGGCGCGCTGCGAGGCGAAGCTGAAAGAGGCCGAGGAAAAGGTCGCGCAGATCACGCTGGACGCCGACGGGCAGCCCAATGGGGCCAAGCCGGTCGAGGGGCTCTGACCCCTTGTTCCAGGCAAAGCTGACATCCACCCAAGACGCGATCGGGGCGTTTCTGGCCACGCGGATCGGCGCGCTTGGGCGGGACCGGATCGTCGAGGGGATGCGCTATGCCAGCGCCGGCGGCAAGCGGCTGCGCGGGTTCCTGGTGCTGGAAAGCGCGGCGCTGTTCGGTGTGAACCGGGACGCCGCGATGCAGGCGGCGGGCGCGGTGGAATGTATCCACGCCTATTCCCTCGTGCATGACGACCTGCCCTGCATGGATGATGACGACCTGCGCCGGGGGCAGCCGACCGTTCACCGGAAATGGGACGAGGCGACGGCGGTTCTGGTGGGCGATGCATTGCAGAGTTTCGCCTTTGAATTGCTGGCCGACCCGGTGACAGGTGATGCCAACCAACGGGCTGAGTTGATGGGCACGCTGGCCCGTGCCGCAGGCCCGCGCGGCATGGTTCTGGGACAAAGCCAGGACATCGCCGCCGAAACCGCCGCGACCCCGCTGACGCTGGAGCAGATCACCACACTCCAGGCCAACAAGACCGGCGCGCTGCTGGAATGGCCGGCCCATGCCGGGGCGATCCTGGGCCGGGCCGATGCCGCCCCCCTGCGGCACTACGCGCGGGCGATTGGACTTGCTTTTCAGATCGCCGACGACATCTTGGATGTAGAAGGCGATCCGACGAAGGCCGGGAAACGGCTGCAAAAGGATGCCGAGGCAGGCAAGGCGACCTTCGTGTCGCTGCTTGGGCTGGATGCCGCCAAGGCGCGCGCGCAAACGCTGGTCGAAGAGGCCGAGGCCGCGCTGCAGCCTTATGGCGCTGCGGCGGGAACCTTGCAGGATCTCGCGCGCTTCGTTATCGCGCGCGATACCTAGACCCTTGGAGACCGGCCCGATGAGCCAACGCCCCGCCACGCCCCACCTGGACCGCATCGCCTCCCCCGCCGATCTGCGGGGCCTCAGCGATATGGACCTGCGCCGCGTGGCCGATGAGCTGCGCGCCGAGACCATTCACGCCGTCAGCCAGACCGGCGGCCATCTGGGCGCGGGGCTTGGCGTGGTCGAACTGACCGTGGCGCTGCACGCGATCTTCGACACGCCGCGTGACAAGCTGGTCTGGGATGTCAGCCACCAATGCTACCCCCACAAGATCCTGACCGGGCGGCGCGATCTGATGCCGACACTGCGCAAGAAGGATGGGCTGTCGGGCTTCACCAAGCGGTCCGAGTCGCCCTATGATCCGTTCGGCGCGGCCCATAGCTCGACCTCGATTTCCGCCGCGCTCGGCTTTGCCGTGGCGCGCGATCTTGGCGGCGTGCCCGATACCGGCGCGGGCGACGCGATTGCCGTGATCGGCGACGGTGCGCTCTCGGGTGGCATGGCCTATGAGGCGATGAACAATGCCGGTCACCTGGGCAAGCGCCTGATCGTGATCCTGAACGACAACGAGATGTCGATCGCGCCGCCGACGGGGGCGATGTCCTCCTACCTCTCGCGGCTCTATGCCGGTGCGCCGTACCAGGAGTTGAAGGCCGCCGCCAAGGGCGCCGTCTCGCTGCTGCCGCCGCCCTTCCAGGAAGGCGCGCGCCGGGCCAAGGAGTTGCTGAAATCGGCCACCGTGGGCGGGACGCTGTTCGAAGAACTGGGGTTCTCCTATGTCGGCCCCATCGACGGGCATGACATGGAGCAGCTTCTGTCCGTCCTGCGCACCGTCAAGGCCCGCGCCGACGGGCCGATCCTGATCCATGCGATCACCAAGAAGGGCAAGGGCTACAAACACGCCGAACACCGCCCCGACAAGGGCCATGCCTCTGCGCCCTTCGACGTGGCGACCGGCGACCAGCGCAAGGCCCCCTCGAACGCGCCGAGCTACACCAAGACATTCGCCAAGGCCCTGATCCGTGAGGCCGAGGCCGATGACAAGATCGTCGCGGTGACGGCGGCGATGCCCGATGGCACCGGGCTGGACCTGTTCGGCGAACGCTTCCCCAAACGCTGCTTCGATGTCGGCATCGCCGAGCAGCACGCGGTGACCTTCTGCGCCGCGCTGGCGGCGGGCGGGATGAAGCCCTTTGCCGCGATCTATTCGACCTTCCTGCAACGCGGCTACGACCAGGTCGTGCATGACGTGGCAATCCAGCGCCTGCCCGTGCGCTTTGCCATCGACCGGGCCGGGCTGGTGGGTGCCGATGGCGCGACCCATGCCGGCAGCTACGATGTCGCCTACCTCTCAAACCTGCCGGGTTTCACCGTCATGGCCGCCGCTGACGAGGCCGAGCTGATCCACATGGTCGCCACCGCCGCCGCGCATGACGACGGCCCCATCGCCTTCCGCTATCCGCGCGGCGAGGGCGTGGGTGTCGATATGCCTGAACGGGGCGTACCGCTGGAGATCGGGCGCGCGCGCATGATCGCCGAAGGCAACCGGGTGGCGCTGCTTTCCTTCGGGACGCGCCTTTCCGAAGTGCAAAAGGCCGTCGAGGGTCTGATGCAGAAGGGGATCACGCCGACCATCGTGGACGCGCGCTTTGCCAAGCCTCTGGATGCGGACATGATCCTGCAACTGGCCGCCCATCACGAGGCGCTGATCACCATCGAGGAAGGCGCGATCGGCGGTTTCGGCAGCCATGTCGCGCAGCTGCTTGCCGAGAACGCGGTGTTCGACCGGGGGCTGAAATACCGGTCCATGGTGTTGCCGGACGTGTTCATCGACCAGGCCAGTCCGGCGGACATGTATGCCGTGGCCGCGATGAATGCCGAACATATCGAGGCCAAGGTGCTGGATGTGTTGGGTGTTGCGAGTTTGGGGAAGCGGGCTTGAAGGAAGCATGTGTCGCCGCGCCTTCGGCGCGCCGATCCGTGGGGGTTTCACCCCCACACCCCCAAGGTATTTTCAGCAAAATGAAGATGCTCGGGACAGGCTGGCCGCAAGCTCCACATGTGGGCTCCAGCGGAACTGGTCGACGACCTGCACCCAGTCGAACCGGTAGCCCGCATCGCAAAGCGCCCTGGCGTCGCGGGCGAACGTCACCGGGTTGCAGGAGGCATAGGCGATGCGCGGCACGCCAGCCTCGGCGATCTGCGCCACCTGTGCCTCGGCCCCGGCGCGGGGCGGGTCGAGGAGGACCGCATCAAAGCGGGTCAGCTCATCGGGCAGGAGCGGGCGGCGGAAGAGGTCGCGGGTTTCAAACGTGATCGGTTTCAACCCCGTCGCGTGGCGCGTGGCGTGGTCGAGCGCCTCGGTCAGGTCGGCGGCCCCTTCGACGGCATGAACGGCGGCGGTTTGCGCCAGCGGCAGGGTGAAGGTGCCGCACCCGGCGAAGAGGTCGGCGACATGACGCGGCTCGCCCACGGCCTCCTGCACGGCTGCGACCAGCGCGGCCTCACCATCCGGGGTGGCTTGCAGGAAGGCCCCCGGTGGCGGGATCACCTGCGCGGGGCCGAAACGCTGCGCGGGCGGGTTGGCGGTGAAGACGGTCTCATCCCCCCAGGTGAGCCGCGCGAAATGCGGCACGAAGCGGGGCAGGGCAAGGCGCAGCGCCTCATCCAGCGGTTTGCCCCCGGTGACGGCGCAATCGACGCCGGCATCGGACCGGGTCAGGGCAAAACCCAACACCGCGTTGCGCGAGGCACCAAGGCGGGTGACTTCCTCCAACACCGGGACCCGCGCCAGAAGATCGGGATGCAGCACGTGGCATTCCGTGATCGGCACGATGGTGTCCGAACGGCGGGCGTGAAAGCCGACCAGCGCGCCCTTCTTGGTGCGCCGTCCGGCCAGCGTGGCGCGACGGCGGGTGCGCGGCGGTGACGTGTGGATGGGGCGGAAGGGCGCGACAATGCCCTGCGCGGCAAGCGCCGTTTCGACCACCTGCGCCTTCCAGCGGGCCACGAAATCATCCGAGGCGTGTTGCAACGCGCAGCCGCCGCAACTGCGGAAATGGGCGCAGGGCGCGCGGACGCGGTCGGGCGAGGGGGCCACGATGCGCGGGTCGGTGATGCGGCCATTCTCGGGCGCGCCGGATACGACCTCGCCCGGTAGCGTCAGTGCGGCCCGCAGGCCGTCGCCGGTAATACCGTCGCCCTTGTGGCCGAGCCGCTCGATTACGTGATCCGTCATGGCCCCCGCCATATCTGCAAACCGGCGCGCGCGAAAGATGGTTCAACCGCTTGGGATCGCGGGGCTGAAGGCATAGCCTTCGGGGCTGAGCACGGTGCCCTCGCGCAGCCCGTGCGGCTTGTCTCGAACGGGCTCCAGCACCACATCGCCGCGCGCTTCGGCCCTTGCGATGGCGGCGTCGGGGTCGATCCCGAAGAGGTAGAGTTGCAAGCCGGACCCGCGCGGCGGCGTTTCCGGCACCAGCCCAAGCAGGGGATGCGCACCATAGGTGGCGTCGGCGTGCAGCTGCATCATCATCTGCCCATGCCGGACGATGGCAAAATCCTCCGACACGTGATGCGCGGTGAGGCCGAGAACCTCGGTCAGGAACCTGGCCAACGCCCCCACATCCGGGCTCAGCAGGTTGACGCCGAGCCCTGTCAGGCTGCGCCCGAACGCCTCGGCTGAGATTGTTTCCAGATCCATCGCCTCACGCTCCTATTCGGCGGCCTCGTCAATCCCGATGAAGCCGCCTGATTGCCGGTTCCAGTAGCGCGCGTAAAGGCCGTTCCGCGCCAGCAATTCGTCATGCGTGCCGTCCTCGACGATGCGGCCTGCATCCATCACCACGATCCGGTCCATGGCGGAGATCGTGGACAGGCGGTGCGCGATGGCGATGACGGTCTTGCCCTCCATCACCTGCGCCAGCGTGTCCTGGATCGCGGCCTCGACCTCGCTGTCCAGCGCCGATGTCGCCTCGTCCAGCACCAGCACCGGCGCATCCTTCAGGAACGCGCGGGCCAGGGCAATGCGCTGGCGCTGTCCACCCGAGAGTTTCACGCCGCGTTCGCCAAGATGGGCGTCATAGCCGCGCCGCCCGGTATGGTCGCGAAGGTCCAGGATGAACTCATGCGCCTCGGCCCGGCGGGCGGCGTCGATCATCTCGTCCTCACTCGCCCCCGGACGGCCATAAAGGATGTTGTCACGCGCCGAGCGGTTGAACATCGCGGTTTCCTGCGTGACCATCGAGATCTGGCGGCGCAGGCTTTCCTGCGTCAGGTCGCGCACATCCGTCTCGTCCAGCATCACGCGCCCGCCCTCGGTGTCGTAGAGCCTGAGCAGCAGCGCCACGAGGGTGGACTTGCCCGCGCCCGACGCCCCGACGATGCCCAGTTTCTCACCCGGTTTCACGTCCAGCGACAGATCGACAATGCCGCCCGTATCGCCGCCATAGGCGAAGCTTACCTCATCGAAGCGGATGCGTCCCTTGGCCCGCTCGACCTCCAGCGCGCTGTCACGGTCGGTCAGGGCATGGGCGGGCGAGAGCGTGTGCATCCCGTCCTCGATCTCGCCGATATGGGAATAGATCGCCATCAGCACGAAACTGACCCAACCCGTCATCTGCGCGATGCGGATGGCAATGGCCCCGGTGGTCGCGATCTCGCCCGTCGAGGCGAGACCGAGCGACCAGAGCCAGAGCGTGCCGCCAATCAGGATCACCGGCAGCGCGCCCGCCACCGTCATCAGCGAGAGCCGGAAGAGGGCCGAGATGCGCCCGAACCCGATTGCCTTCTGACGGAAATTGGCCATCGCATCGAGGGCCGAGCGATCCTCGAAATCGTGATGCGCGAAGAGCTTGACGGTCTTGATATTGGTGATCGTGTCCACGACCTGCCCGGACACGGCGGCACGGCTGCCCGCCCGCGCCTTGGACAGTTTGCGCACACGCGGCATGAACCAGCGGATGAGCGCGAAATAGGCCGCGAGCCAGACGACCAGCGCCACGGCCATCCGCATGTCGATCGAGATCAGCAGGATCAACGAGCCGATGAGCGAGGCCAGCGCGAAGGCGACGACATTGACGAATTCCACCACCACATTGGTGACCGCGCCCGAGGTCTGCATCTGTTTCTGCGCGATGCGGCCAGCGAAATCGTTGTCGAAGAAGGTCACCGCCTGGCCAAGCGTGTGCCGGTTGAGCCGCGCCAGAACCAGCACATGCACATTGGGCTGCACCACCAGCGCCGAGGCCGCGGATGACGCCGCGAAGGCCAGCGGGCGCAGAGCCAAGAAGAACCCGAGCGCGGCCAGAAGGAGGGGCCATTCGGCCTGAAATATCGTGTCGGGCTGGCCGGTGCTGGCGGCGTCGATGATGAGACCCAGGAGCAGCGCCGACAGAACCTCGGAAATGCCCGCGATGGCCGAGACCAGCCCCGCCATGATCAAGACCGGCCACGCCCCCTTGAGGCACCAGTAGATGAACGCGCCGAGCGTGTCGGGGGGCGGGCCATCCGCCGGGCGGAAGGCGTCGATGAGGTTGGCGAGGCGGTTCATTCGGCGGCCTCGGTGCCGATGAACCCGCCCGATTGCCGCGCCCAGAACCCGGCATAGAGGCCGTTCTGCGCCAAAAGCTCCGCATGCGTGCCTTCCTCGGCCACGCGGCCATCCTCCAGCACGACGATCCGGTCCATATGGGCGATGGTGGACAGGCGATGCGCGATGGCGATCACGGTCTTGCCCTCCATCACGCCGTAAAGCGTGTCCTGAATGGCGGCTTCGACCTCAGAGTCCAGCGCGCTTGTCGCCTCGTCCAGCACAAGGATCGGCGCGTCCTTCAGGATCACGCGCGCCAGCGTCACGCGCTGCCGTTGCCCGCCCGACAGTTTCACGCCGCGTTCGCCGACCTGCGCGTCATATCCCTGCCGCCCCTCGGGGTCGGCCAGATCGAGGATGAAATCATGCGCCTCGGCCCGCTTGGCGGCGTCGATCATCTCCGCTTCACTCGCGTCGGGGCGACCGTAGAGGATGTTTTCACGCACCGAGCGATGCAAAAGCGAGCTGTCCTGCTGGACCATGCCGATCTGACGGCGCAGGCTGTCCTGCGTCACCTCCGCGATGTCCTGCCCGTCGATCAGGATGCGTCCGGTCTCGGCGTCGTAGAAGCGCAAGAGCAGTTTCACCAGCGTGGATTTCCCCGCGCCGGAGCGCCCGATGACGCCGACCTTTTCGCCTGCCGCAATGGTCAGGTTGAGGTTCTGAAGGCCTCCGCTTTCACGCCCGTAATGGTGGCTGAGGCCGCTGATCTCAATCTCGCCCTTGGTCAGGTCAAGTTCAAAGGCTCCGGGCCGGTCGATCAGCTCAATGGGTTGCGCGATGGTCTCCATCCCCTCGGACACGACGCCGAGAGAGCGGAAGAAGGTGCTGAGCGCCCACATGAACCAGCCGGTCATCGCATTCAGCCGCAGCGTCAGCGCGGTGGCGGCGGCGACGATGCCGACGCTGGCCGTGCCCTGCATCCACAGCCACACGCCCCACCCGACGACGGCCACGACCAGAAAGCCGTTCAGCGCGGTCAGGGCGACATCCATCGTCGTGTAGATGCGCATCTCGTTGGCGAAGGTGCGGCGGGTGTGCTCGATGGCTTCGCGGGCGTAATTCAGCTCATCATCGTGATGCGCGAAGAGCTTGACCGAATGGATATTGGTGTAGCTGTCGACCACCCGCCCTGTGACCTCCGAGCGCGCGTCGGAACTGGCCTTGGAGGCGGGGCCGACGCGGATCATCGTCCAGCGGACAAGGATCGCGTAGAGGACGAACCAGACCAGCAGCGGGATCACGAGGCGCGGATCCGCATCGAAGAGCAGCAGGGCAGCCCCCACCAGGTAGGCCAGCGAAAAGGTGATCGCGTCGAAGACCTGGAAAATGGCGTCCCCCGCGGCGGGCGGCGTCTGCATGATCCGGTTGGCCAGCCGTCCGGCAAAGTCGTTCTCGAACCAGCCCACGGATTGGCGCAGCACATGGCGATGCGCGCGCCAGCGGATCAGCGTGCCGAAATTGACGATGATCGCATTGTTCAGAAGGGCCACGTCCAGCCATTGGATGATTGGCCGGATGAACAGGATGAAGATGGCGACGGCCAGCAATTCCCACCCGTATTCCGACAACACGGTGTCCGGGCTGAGGCCGCTCAGGATGTCGACCAGGCGGCCCATATAGGCGATCAGCCACAGCTCCAGCGCCGCCACCACGACAGACATGAGCGCGGTGAGCGCAAAGACCTTCTTGAACGGCTGCGAATAGGCCCAGAGAAACGGGCCGATCTTGCGCGGGGGCTGATCCTCTTCCGCGTAGTCGGTGAAGGGATCGACCATATTTTCGAAGAAACGAAACATGGGGCTGACCAGGAATTGGGGTTCAGACGGAAGATATAGCGCGCGTGCTACAGGAAGACCATGAGGGCCGAGGCGGCGAGGGCGGTGGCCATCACGGTGCGGAAAACGGCCCAGGCTGCCGGTGTGGTCAGCAGCAGCGCCAGCAGCGTGCCGGCGAAGCTCCAGAACAGGCAGACGAAGAGGTTGAGGCCCGAGAAGGCACTGGCAAGACGCTGCGCGTCCACCCAAGGCCCAAGCCCCGCGCCATAGCCCGCCGCCGCCGCCATCGCCACGGCCCAGACCTTGGGATTGACCCACTGGAACAAGACCGCTTCGATGAAGGTGAAGGGGCGCTCGCGCGACCGCTTCGCCTTCAGCCGCGAGGCGTTCAGCAATTGCCAGGCCATGAACAGGATCCACGCCGCAGCGGCAATCTTGAGGGTCAGGGTCAGCCCCGGACGCGCCGCCAGCAGCGCGCCGATACCAAGCCCGGTCAGCCCCGCCGTGATGCCCACGCCAAAGGCCACGCCCGCGACATGGGGCAGGGTGGCGCGAAAGCCGAACCGCGCGCCCGAGGCGGTGATCAGGATGACATTGGGACCGGGGGAAAACAGCCCGGCAAAGACAAAGGGATAGAGCGGATCCATGCGCGCGACATGGAGGGCGCGGGGGCTACTCTGTCAAGCCAGCAAATCGGGTTTGGTGAGGGTAAAGCCCGAGGCGATCCAGCGTGCCTCCGCCGCGCGCAGGGCTTCCCCCAGTGCGGGGCCAGAGAGCCCCTTGGCCTGTAGATCGGCGGCGCGGATCGGCAGGGTCTGCGCGGCACCATGTGCGACGGCGTCCAGATCGGCCTGCGTCACACCGGTTCCGAACAGGGCCGCGCGCAACAGCACCACGTCGCGCCCCGCCTGGTCGCCGAGGTGATAGCCAAGCGCGCCCGCGCCCGCCACATCCCCGATCCGCGCGCGGCGGTTGGCGATGCACGATGCCTGCGATTTGCTGAGGCGCAGCGCGTCCGTCGCGTTCTCTCCCCCGATCAACGCCAGTCGCCGGACCGGGTCGGGAGACAGCCCATGTTGACCCTCCAGATGCACCAGCACCGGCAGCGCGGTCGCATCCGCCCCCGGCAACACGCGCGCCAGGATACCCGCCTGCGTCATCGCGGCGACGGCTGGCGCGGGATCGGGGGCGGACAGCAGCTTGACCATCTCGGCCCCCACCCGTTCGCGCGACAACCCGTCCAGCCCCTCGGCCATCCCGGCGCAGGCTGCGAGGCCCTCGGCGTCCAACCCTCCGGCGGGATCGGCATAATGGGCGTGGAAGCGGAAGAAGCGCAGGATGCGCAGGTAGTCTTCCTCGATCCGGTCACGTGGATCGCCGATAAAGCGCACCCGGCGCGCCTCAAGGTCGGGCAGGCCCTGGCCAAGCGGGTCCAGCACTTGCCCGCGGGCATCGGCATAGAGCGCGTTGATGGTGAAATCGCGGCGCTCGGCGTCTTCCTCGACCCTCTCCGAGAAGGCGACAACCGCGCGGCGGCCATCGGTCTCGACGTCGCGGCGGAAGGTGGTGACCTCATGCGGAAAGCCCCCGGCCACAACCGTCACGGTGCCGTGGTCGATGCCGGTCGGGACGGGTTTCATGCCGGCCGCCTGCGTGACCCCCATCACCCGTTCGGGCCGCGCATCGGTGGCGATGTCGATATCCGAGACGCTCCGCCCGATGATTCCGTCGCGCACGCAACCGCCCACGAAGAGCGCGTGAAACCCCGCCCCCTCAAGCGCCGCGCAGAGCGCCTGAGTCGCGGGACGGGTCAACCAATCCGCCTCCAACTTCATGATCCCACCCGATCAGCGAGGCCCTTCAGCATTCGCGCGGTCGCGCCCCAGATGTAATAGGGGCCATAGGGCACCACGTAATAGGCCCGCCACTTGCCCTGCCAGCGGCGTTTCTCGACCCGGTAATTCGCGGGCGTCATCAGGAAGGTGAGCGGCACGGTGAAGACCTCGGCCACTTCACCGGGTTCGGAAACCGGTTCAAACGGTGCGCGGACCCGGCCCACGATGGGGGTGACGGTGTAGCTGGTCACTGTTTCATGGGGCGGCAGGGGGCCGAGGATGTCGACATTGGCGGGGTCCAGCCCCACCTCCTCCCACGCCTCGCGCAGGGCGGCGGCGGTCGCATCCGCATCGCTTGCGTCGATCTTGCCGCCGGGAAAGGCGATCTGGCCGGGATGGTGCTTCAGGGTCGAGGCGCGTTGCGTCAGGATCACCCGCGCCTCTGCCCCCTCGCCCATGACCGCCATCAGCACCGCCGCCTGCCGCAGCTTGCGCCCCGCGGGCAGCAGCACGTCCGGATTCAGGTCATAATCCGAGGAGGCCGGGGCAGGCCCCGACAGCACCTCGGTTATGCGGGCCAGGTCAGTCAGCGGGATTCTCCGCCTCGAAGCCGAGCGTTTTCGGGTCGAACACGTAATGCGCGCCGCAGAACTGGCAATCGGCGGTGACCGTGCCCTCATCCGTGGTCATGTGGCCGATGTCCTTGGCCGAATAGATCGACATCGACTGGCGCACGCGATCGGCCGAACAGGTGCAGCCGAACTGGACCGGCAGCGCGTCGAAGACGCGCGGGCCTTCCTCGTGAAAGAGGCGCAGCAGCAGGTCGGTCGGCGCGACGCTCGGCCCGATCAGCTCCAGATCCTCGACCGTGTCCAGCAGCAGGTTGGCGCGGGTCCAGTTCTCGGATTCATCGTCGGTCAGGATATCTTCCGCCGTCAGCAACCCGGCCTCGCCCGAGCCGCCTTCACCGGTCACATGGGGGCTGGCCTTGGGCATGTGTTGCAGCATCACGCCGCCCGCACGCCAGCCGGTGACTCCGCCGGGTTCCGAGCTGTGGCCATAGGACAGCGCAAAGCGGGTCGGCAGTTGCTCGGATTGGGCGAAATAGGCCTCGGAGCAGGCGGCCAGCGAGCCACCCGACAGCGGCGTGATGCCCTGGTAGGGCTCCATCCCCTTGCCCTGGTCGATCAGGATCGCGAAATACCCCTTGCCGATCTGGGCAAACGGGTCCGCATCCGCATCGAAGGTCTCGGCGTCATAGCTGGCATAGCCCCGGATCCGCGCCTTGCCGCCGGGTTCAGACGGGGCATAGATATCGGTCGCCAGGATGCGCAGCGGGCCGTCGCCGCGCACTTGCAGGGACAGTTTCCAGCGCAGCTTGATGGTCTGGCCGATGAGGGCCGTCAGCAGCGCCATCTCGGCGACCATGCTTTCGACGCCGCGCGGATAGTCGTGCTGCGACAGGATCTGGTCGATGGTGCCGTCCAGCCGCGCGACCCGGCCACGAATGTCGGACCGGTCCAGCTGGAACGGCAGGACGGTATCGTCCCAGGCGAGTTTCATGGCTGTGGTCATCGGCTTTCCTTCCGCGGCGCGCGCTGGCATACCGCGCCCATATATGCGGGGCAAGCGCCTTGCCAACCCCGAGCCTGACAAGACACGCCCGAGATGAACCGCCGCTTCGGCCCCAAACCGGACCCAGACCGCTACTACTGCCCCCGCATGGGGGCCTATGCGATCGTGCTGGCGGGCGATGGGATTCTGGCGACGTTCCAGGAGCGTCCGACGCCCGAGCTGCAACTGCCCGGTGGTGGCGTCGACCCCGGCGAAAGCGCGGTGCGCGCCCTGCATCGCGAGGTGCTGGAGGAGACCGGATACCGCATCCACGCCCCGCGCCGGTTGGGCATGTTCCACCGGTTCACCTATATGCCGGATTACGAGATCTGGGCGCAGAAGCAATGCCATGTCTACCTGGCGCAGATCGGCCCTTGCGTGACGGTGCCGTCCGAACCCGGCCATATCCCCGTCTTCCTGCCCTGGCATGTCGCGGAAGAGAGGCTTGGCGTCGAGGGCGACCGGTATTTCGTGGCGCAGGTCAGGCGGCGGATGGGCCTGTGAAATCGAACGCGACCAGCGAGACATCGTCGGCAAATTCGGTCCGACCGGCAAAGTCCTGCACAGCCGTGACGATGGTCTCCAGCAACGCCTCGCCCTGATCCTCGGCGGTCCGGCGCAGGAGGGCCGCCAGCCCATCCTCGCCAAATTCCTCGCCCGCGCGGTTCTCGCATTCGGTGATGCCGTCGGAATAGAGCATCAGCCGGTCGCCGGGTTCAAGGTGGAAGGTGACGCTGTCGAACTGCGCCTCTTCCAGCAGGCCGATGGGCATCCCGCCTTCCCCGACCCAGGTCACCGCGCCATCCGGGCGCAGGACCGCCGGATGCGGATGGCCCGCCTGCACCATCTGGACGGCGCCCGTGGTCAGGTCCAGATAGGCCAGCGCGAGGGTGAAATAGAGGTCGGTCTCGATCTCCTCGAACATCATGCGGTTCAGCTTGGCGGCGACCCGGTCGGGTGGCAGCGCGTCCCAGGCCCCGCCGCGTTTCTGCACCATTGCGACGTTCTGCTCCGGTGCCGCCGTTCCCAGAAGAGCCGCCATGCGCGCCGCCAGCAGCGCCGAGGTCACGCCATGGCCCGAGACGTCCAGCGAAAAGAGGCCGATGCGGGCCGCGTCGATGGGAAAGAACCCGATCAGATCGCCGCCGACATGGCCGCTGGAACGCAGCGTCAGCGCGATCGAGCCGGTGTCGAATTGCCGGAACCGTTCCCGCACCAGCGTGTCCTGCAGGCGTTTCGCCTCCAGCAGGTCGCGGTCCAGCGCGTCATAGAGCCCCCGGATCTCGGCCAGGGTGCTGCGCACGCGCTGGTTCTGCCAGACCAGTTCGCGCTGCATCTCGATGATGCGGATCCCGGCCCGCATCCGGGCGCGCAACTCATGCGGATCGACGGGCTTGGACACGAAATCATCGGCCCCCGCATCCAGGCCATGCGCAATCTCGGCCTTTTCGGACTTGGAGGTGAGCAAGATGACATAGGCATAGCCTTCGCGCGGGGTTCGGCGGAAGGCACGAGTAAATTCGGGGCCGGTCATGCCGGGCATCATCCAGTCGGTTAGGATGATGGAGATGGATTGATCGGTCAGCGCCTCAAGCGCGTCGCCGGGGGTTTCGCAGACGGTGACGGGATGGCCCCATCTGCGCAAGAGCGTGGCCAGTAGGCGCCGTTGCGCGCGACTGTCATCCAGCACCAGCACATGCGCCGGATCCGCCTGCATGGGCGGCCGGTCTACGGGTCTGATCTGAATCGCATCGTCCGGCACGTCTGGCCCTTTGACTACCATGTCGGTTCTTGTTGCCCGATATGTCTTAAGCCCTCGTGAATGATAAAATCCGAACCAAACACCGCTGTCGCGGCAAGGCCCTGTTAAGCTATGCAACCCTAGGCTGCGCCTTGGTGGGCGGCGATACATTAGGAGGGTGACATGATTGATCGAGCCCGATTGGCCGAATTGAAGCATGAGATCGGCGACGAGGATTTTGAGGAGGTGGCCGAGATTTTCCTGGAGGAAATGACCGAAACCCTCGATGCGCTGGCCGCGAACCCCCTCCTGGTGACGCCCGCGGCGTTTCACGGGCTGCGCGGATCAGCCTCCAACCTGGGGTTTGCCGGGTTCGCCGCGGCCTGCAGCGAGGCGGAAAAACAGTGCCAGGCGGGGGACGCGGTCGATATAGCGGCGCTCGTCGCGCTCTTCCATACCTCGGTCGAGGCGGCGGCGGATGATCTGCCCGCGCAGGCGGCGTAGGGGCTGGCGGCCTATATCATGAACTCCGCCAGAACCTCATCTTCGGTGATGTCGCGATAGGCAAAGCCGCGCTCGGTCATCTGCGCGAACAGCGTGTCGAAGCTCTCCGGCGCGCCGGATTCGATCCCGATCAGGACCGAGCCGAAATTGCGCGCCGATTTCTTGAGATACTCGAACCGGGCGATATCCTGATCCGGCCCCAGAAGCGCCAGAAAATCCTTGAGCGCGCCGGGGCGTTGCGGCAGGCGCAGGATGAAGTATTTCTTTACCCCCCGATAGCGCATCGCGCGTTCCGCGACCTCTGGCAGGCGCTCGAAATCGAAATTCCCGCCCGAGGTGACGCAGACGATGGTCTGGCCCTGGATCACCGCGCCCAGATCAACCAGCGCGTCGATGGTCAGCGCGCCTGCCGGTTCCAGCACGATGCCCTCGATATTCAGCATCTCCTGGATGGTGACGCAGATGCGGTTTTCGGGCGCGATCAGCACATCGCCGGGATCGGTCTGGCGCAAGACCTCGAAGGGCGCGTCGCCGATCCGGGCCACGGCCGCGCCATCGACGAAATTGTCGACGCGCGGCAGGGTGACGGGTTCGCCCGCCTTGAGCGCCGCGCTCAGGCTGGCCCCGCCCGCAGGCTCCACCAGCTTCAGCCGCGTGGGCGCGCCGATCCCGGCCAGGTAGGCGGTGACGCCCGAGGACAGCCCGCCGCCGCCGACCGGCAGCACCAGACGGTCCGGGGCGGACCCCAGCTGTTCGATCAGTTCCACCGCGACCGAGGCTTGCCCTTCCATCACGTCGAGATCGTCGAAGGGCGACAGAAAATGCGCGCCGCTGGTGGCGCAGAACGCCTGCGCGGCGGCCAGCGTGTCGTCGAAATAGTCACCGACCAGCCGGATCTCGATGGCGTCGCCGCCGAAGACCTGCGTTTTGGCGATCTTCTGTTTGGGTGTCGTGACCGGCATGAAGATGGTGCCATGCCGGTTCAGGTGGCGGCAGACATAGGCCACCCCCTGCGCGTGGTTCCCCGCACTGGCGCAGACAAAGCTGTCCTGATCGGGATGCGCGGCCAGATGCTTGGATATCGCGTTGAAGGCACCACGGATCTTGTAGCTGCGCACCGGCGACAGATCCTCGCGCTTGAGCCAGATCCCGGCCCCGAACCTCTCCGACAGGAAGGCGTTGCGCAGAAGCGGCGTGGGCGGAAAGAGGTCGCGCATCGCGTCCGTGGCGCGGCGCACATTTCCGGCGAACCCCGTCATGACAGGGACCGGCCCTCGATCTGCATTCCGTAGACGGTTGTCATCAGCGACAGGTTCAGCAGGATCTGGATCCAGTAGACCCCGGCCACCAGCACCAGCCCGACCAGCGTGCTGCCGAAGATCGCCTCGACCGCGCCGCTGAGGACAGTGATGGAAATGGCGATGATCACGATCGGCACCAGGATATCGGTCGAGACGGGCTTGGTCGCCTGCCAGGATTCCGCGATCCGCATCTTCTCGCCCAATGCGGCGGCGGGCAGGATCAGCCCGATCCGCACCGCGACCCAGGAAATGCCCATCGCGATACCGATGGCGACGAACCAGATCACCAGCACCGATTGCGTGGCCAGGATCAAGGCCCCGGACGCGATGCCGATGGCCAGAACGATCAGGATCATCACCAGCACCAGGATGATCAGCCGCCCGATATAGGATTTCACGTTCTGCCCGTGCCATTGCGGCACGATGCCGGCCCCGTATTCCTCGCGCAGGACAAAACGGTGCCAGCCGACCGCGGCCCAGGCCGAGAGGATCAGGTTGAGGATCGAGACCAGGAATATGAAACCGGGATATTCCGGCATCGGAATTCCGTCGGGCCCCGGCACCGTCTGCGCCGAAAGCCAGACCAGCACCAGCATCGGGGCCGCCGTCAGGAACAGGGTCAGCCGAACCGCCTGCCCGAGGTTGCCGAACACCTGCCGCACCACGTGCTGCAACATCTTGTAGCCATCATCCATCGCCGTCGCCCTCCTTGCTTCCCCCCTGAAAACCCGGTATCGCCCGCGCGGTCAATCTCATATTCCCGGAGTGCCTGAAATGTCCGCGCCCAAGAAAGTCGTCCTTGCCTATTCCGGTGGTCTCGATACGTCGATCATCCTGAAATGGCTGCAGACGGAATATGGCTGCGAGGTCATTACCTTCACCGCCGATCTGGGCCAGGGCGAGGAGCTTGATCCGGCGCGCGAGAAAGCCGAGCTTCTGGGGATCAAGCGCGAGAATATCCATATCGAGGATGTGCGCGAGGAATTCGTGCGCGATTTCGTCTTCCCGATGTTCCGCGCCAATGCGGTTTATGAAGGGCAGTACCTGCTCGGCACCTCCATCGCGCGGCCGCTGATCTCCAAGCGGTTGGTGGAACTGGCCGCTGAACACGGCGCCGACGCGGTGGCGCATGGCGCGACCGGCAAGGGCAATGACCAGGTGCGGTTCGAACTGGCGGCCTATGCGCTCAACCCCGATATCAAGGTGATCGCGCCGTGGCGGGAATGGGACCTGTCCAGCCGCACCAAGCTGCTGGATTTCGCCGAGAAGAACCAGATCCCCATTGCCAAGGACAAGCGCGGCGAGGCGCCGTTTTCCGTCGATGCGAACCTTCTGCACACCTCGTCGGAGGGCAAGGTGCTGGAAGACCCCGCCGTCGATGCGCCCGATTACGTCTATCAGCGCACCGTGCATCCCGAGGACGCGCCCGACACCCCCGAATATGTCGAGATCGGGTTCGAGAAGGGCGATGCCGTCAGCATCAACGGCGAGGCGATGAGCCCCGCGACGATCCTCACCAAGCTGAACGAGCTTGGCGGCAAGCATGGCTGCGGGCGGCTGGACCTGGTCGAGGGGCGCTTTGTCGGCATGAAGTCACGCGGCATCTATGAGACGCCGGGCGGCACGTTGCTGCTTGAGGCGCATCGCGGGATCGAGAGCATCACCATGGATCGCGGCGCGATGCATCTGAAGGATGAGCTGATGCCGAAATACGCCGAGCTGATCTATAACGGCTTCTGGTTCAGCCCCGAGCGCGAGATGCTGCAAGCCGCGATCGACGCGAGCCAAGCTTACGTGACCGGCACGGTGCGGCTCAAGCTCTACAAGGGGCAGGCGCGCACCGTGGGCCGCTGGTCCGACTACTCGCTCTATTCCGAGGCGCATGTGACGTTTGAGGATGACGCGGGCGCCTATGACCAGAAGGACGCGGCGGGCTTCATCCAGTTGAACGCGCTGCGCCTGAAACTGCTGGCGGCCCGCAAGCGGCGGGTGGAGTGATGGCGCTGGAGCGCCGCAGGGTCGAGAAGGACCACCTGCGCGCGCTCTTCCGGCTGAAGGTGGCCGAGGATCAGGCGGGTCTGGTCGCGCCGAACGAGATCACATTGGCGCAGGCGGCCTATGAGGCGGGTGGGTATGTCTGGGGCCTCTGGGAGGGCGACACTGCCGTTGGTCTCATGGCCATGATCCACCCGCATGAGGCGGGCGGCATGGAAGAGGGCGAAGACCCCGATGCCGCCTATATCTGGCGGCTGATGATCGGGGCGGAGTATCAGGGCAAGGGCCATGGCCGTGCCGCGCTGGACCTGGCCATCGGGCAGGGCCGCGACTGGGGCCTGCCGCGCATTGCCCTGTCGGTGGTGCAGGCCGATAACAGCGCTATCGCCATGTATGAGGCGGCAGGGTTCCGGCGGACGGGCAAGATCATCGAGGATGAGATCGTCCTGTCGCGCGACCTGTGAGCCCTTCGCCGCAACGTCATCATTGACGCGGGGCCGCGCGCGGCGCTCACTGATGCAACCCCGCGAAGGAAGCCCATGCCACCCATGACCCTTACCGAAATATCCGCGCTGATCGGGCGCGGCCTGTCCACCAGCAGCTTTACCGACAGCCTGAAATTCGATTGCGGCGCGGATGGCGTGATCGTCATCGCCGACAAGACCGTGTCGCTTGAGGATGCACCGACCGACTGCACCCTGAGCATCAGCCGCGAGAACCTGCAAAAGCTGATCTTCGGCAAGCTCAACCCGATGACGGGCGTGATGATGGGCAAGCTGAAGGTTTCGGGCGATGCAACCGTCGCGCTGAAACTGGGGCAGCTTCTGAAGGCATGAAAAAGGCCCGCGCCGGGACGACGGCGCGGGCCAAGACAGCCGAACCAGGGTGGGGGCTTATTCGGCCGTGATCGTGGCCATCACAAGGTCGCCGTCCTGACGGATCGGGCCGTCTTCCGAGGCGCCGAGTGTATACTCGAAAACGCCGGTCGACATGCCGCCATCCTCGCCGTGAACCATCAGCATCAGCATGTCGCCCGAGGCAACGTCCTCGGTCAGGATCGCGGTGACATCCATGTTTTCGCCTTCGCCAAGCGGCGCGTGGCCGACGACGGGGCCGGGGGCCATCTCTGCGTCGGTGCGGTGGACGACCAGCCAGCCATTGGCGGGCGCGATCACGCTATCGGCGGAAACGGTGCCGCCCGAGGTATCCTGATCCGACGCGGTGACGGCGGGCGCCATTGCGTGGGCCGCGGCGAAGGCTGCGGCGGCGGACAGGCAAAGGGCGGTGGTTGCGATAATGGTCTTCATGGTTGATCTCCCGTGTCTGTTAGGCACGCATTCAGGGCGTGCGATACAGGCAGTCACGAAAGACCCGCGGAGAGAGTTTCACCGGCGCCGGATTTTTTTTTGGCCTTGGCGCGCGCGTCAGTGCCCGCGCAGAAACTCCTCCTCGCCCATGACGCGCGACAGCCGTGTGCGGTCAAAGTCGATATGGACGATGCGGCTGGTGCTGTTGTCGTCGGCGACGCGGCGGAACCAGAACTGATCCTCGCTGAAATTGCCGCGCTGCATGATCCAGCGCACCATCGAGGCGGTCAGCCCCTTATAGGGCGCGATCAGGTCGATGATCCACAGACGGTCGCCCGATTGCCAATCCTCCGGCTCAAGCGCCTCGCCGGTGATCAGCTTTTCCTCGGCCTCGCCGTTCAGCCAGCCCCAGGTGAACATGCCGCGCGGCACGTCGTCGAACCGGAAGATACGAAACTGGCCAAGCTCGATCGCCGGTTCGAAATAGGTCCGCAGCAGGCTGACCTGCATCCGCGTGTGGCGTGGTGACCGGAAGGCCAGGAACATCACATCGCCATAAACCCCCAGCTTGTCGCGCGAGGGGCGTTCCAGTGGCGGCAGCGTTGCGCCGGTGGTGTCGGTCCTGGCGTTCATGACGCGTCCGCCAGCATCGCCGCCTCCCAGACCTTGAGGGCGGGGCGGGTGACGGGCGGGCGGTCTGCGTCCGATTGCAGGGTGGGGAAGAGGGCGAACAGTTCCTCGCGCACGTCGTCTTCGAGGCCGCAGAGCGTGTAATCGCCGGGATGGAAGCTCTCGGTGGGGGTGTTCTCGGTGTAGATGACCTCGTGATTGTCGAAGAGCAGGTGGAAATATTCGACCTCCTCCGCCTGGGTATCGACGCGGATCGAGTGATCGTTGACCAGCCCCTTGGCGGGGGCAAGCACCTGCGCCTCGCCGAACAGCAGGTCGGCGCGCCAGTCATCCAGGTAGATCCGGTGCTGCGGTGAAACCACAAGGTCGCGGGCGGGCCGTGCGGGGCCGAAAGCATCCTGTGCGATGCGAACCGGGCGCAGGCTGGGGTCGGCAGCAAGCGCCGCGCGGTCCAGCCTGCGCGAGCCGATCCAGCGCACCCGCTGCGGCGGGCCGTCCAGGGTGCGGACAAGATCGCCCGTGGCCAGGGTTTCAACGGCCACCGGGCCCCCGGGCGTGTCGATCATGGTGCCGCGCGCGACACAGATCAGGATGTTGATCGTGACCGTGTCATCGTCGGAATTGCCGCCGCTCGTGCCCACGATGGTGAAGCTGACCACCTGGTCGCTGCCAGACTGGATGACTGCCGAACGATCCACGGTGAAGGTGTATTCGCCCGTCACCGTGTTGAAGCTGAGCGTGCCCCAAGCCGTTGTATTGAGGGCGGAAAAGCTGTAGCCGCCGGTCGCTTCGCCCTGGCTGTTGCCGGAGGTGAGCGAGACGACGTCGAAATCGCCGCTGATCGTGGTCGCGGAGGGATCGCTCAGATCGAGCGTGAGGCCCCAATCATTGGGGCCGCCGGTGGCGTTGCCACTGACATCTGCAATATTGTAACCCATGATACGCCTGTAAGTCTTCGACTGCACGAGTGCCGCGATTTCGCGGTCGTTGGGGGCAGTTCATCACAGAAATCTGGCGTTTGAAAGGCAACCGGCGTCAAACGGGGTCTGGTGCGGCGGAAAGCAGCGCGTGGCGGCGCAGGTGGTCGTAGCAGGGCATGGCGCGGGCCAGGAGGGCAGCATCCGCGCCGGTCAGGTCCGGCAGCGCGCCCTCGGCTCCGGCAAAGCCCGTGCTGGCATGGATCGCGCCATACCAGTGCTTCGCCCAGATGCCGTCGCTGGCGTGGCCACCGGCGGGCCATTCCAGCATCCGATCGGTGAAGTCGAGACCGATTGCGGCGCAGAGTTTTCGCAGCATTTTCCGTGGGTTGGCGCGGATGTCATGGCTGTCGATGACGATGCCGCCGAGCCGGTCGAAAAGCGCCACCTGTTGCGGAAATCCGAGGTCTTCCAGCGTCGCGTTGCCCCGTTTCGCACCATAGGAGGCGATGACGCGGGCGGGGTGGCGGATCAGGTGGACATGGGTGCAGTTCGCGGCCCAATCCATCGGGAATCCGTCCAGCATGTGATGCGGCATCTGTTTCATATAATGATGCTTTTTGCCCTCGGGCACCGGCCCGGCGCAGCGCGCGGCGACCTTGTCGGGGTCGCTTTCATGGGCGGCGATGATCTCGTCCGCCAAGGGGTGATCCGAGCCGCTTTCCTTGAGATAGGCGGCGTAGAAAGGCTCGTCCCAGACCGCGCAATCGCCGCGTGCGGCGAAGGCATACATCATCGCGGTCGAAAGGTTCCTCGGCCCGCTCCACATGGCGATTTTCATGATGCACCCCCCTGTACACCCCCCGATGCACCCCCCGTGCATACGCGGGTGGCCCGCGTCCTCGCGTTGGATCACCCGCGCGTGATCTCACACGGGATTGCATTGTGTTTCAAGATGCGCCGCCCGCAGGATGGGGCGAGAACGCTGAAAAGGGAGGTTCGTCATGCCGCGCATTCGCATCAAAGAGAAGGTCAGGACAACCGCGCTGGGCCTTGCCATCGTGCTCGGCGTCATTGTCCATGGCAGCCGCGCCCATGCCGGGGAGATACGCGGCACGGCCGTCGCGGGCGGCTGTTTCTGGTGCGTCGAGAGCGATTTCGAATCGGTGCCGGGTGTGGTCGGGGTGGTGGCCGAGCTCTGGGGCGATGCCGTGCCGGTTGCGGGCGATCATTGAGGGCGTGATTTCTTCATGGGTTCGAATTGCTGCGCAATCCGACCGATGCGAGGGGTCAACCCCTCGCGCTCCCCGAGGTATTTTCAGCAAAATGAAAGGGAAGCGCGATTGTGTGTGATGGCCGACTCGGGCCTTAGAGGAACACGGCCACGTTGTTGCGCAGCACGATCTCGGCGGCGAAGATGCCCAGGATCACGATGAGCGGCGCCAGGTCGATGCCGCCCATGTTCGGCAGGGTGCGGCGGATCGGGCCATAGACCGGCTCGAGCAACCTGTTCAGCCCGGTCCAGATCTGCACCACCACGGGCTGGCGCATGTTCAGCACGCCGAAGGTGATCAGCCAGCTCATGATGATATGGGCCAGGATGATGAACTTGGCGACCTGGAGCAGCATCAGGAGAATCTGGTAGATCGAATACATGGGCGCGCTTTCCGGGGCTTGGGGACATGACCGGCTGCACAGGTAAGCGGGGCGGACGGGCTTGGCAAGGGAGTGACGTGACGGCAGAGGTTGACCATGAGGTCATCGGCCCCACGTAACAGGTCTGACAGTCCATTTTCGCGTTAGCGCCATGTATCCCTTTCTCCGCCTTGCCTACCAGCTGCTCGTTACCCGCAACGCCCCGCCGATCGCGCCCACGGACACCCATGTCAGCCATCACCGCTGCTGGCCCTGGGATCTGGACATGTTCCTTGAGCTCAATAACGGGCGCACCCTGACCATCTATGACCTTGGCCGCGTGCCGGGGGCCCGGCGCGCCGGACTGCTGCGTGTCCTGCGCGAGAAGGGCTGGGGCATGACCATGGCCGGGGCCTCGGTGCGCTACCGGTCGCGGGTGCGGGTGTTCGAAAAGGTCGAGATGCACAGCCGCCTGGTCGGCTGGGACGACCGGTTCTTCTACCTCGAACAGAGCATGTGGCGGGGGCAGACCTGCTGCAACCAGATCGTCTATCGCGCGGCGGTGACGGACAAGGGCGGGATCGTACCCGCCGACCGCCTGATGGAGGCCCTGGGTCATGAAGGGCCGCGCCCGAAGATGCCGCAATGGGTGCGCGCCTGGATCGCGGCGGATAACCTGCGGCCCTGGCCGCCGGTCCGCGAGGACGAGACCGAGGCGGAAGCGCCCCGGCGTCTGGCCGGGTAAGGCCGACGCGCGCCCTTTCCCATTGCCAAACGGCCCGAATGCCCCAAGGATGCCCCGCAATGATCGGGCGGGGGGCACATGGCCGAAATCTCACAGAAAAAACGCATCTGGGGCTGGTTCTTCTTCGATTGGGCCAGCCAACCCTACAACACCCTGATGCTGACCTTCATCTTTGGCCCCTATTTCGGGCAGACCGCCGCCGCCGCCCTGATGGCGAATGGCATGTCCGAACAGGCCGCCGAGGCCGAGGCGCAGGCGCTGTGGGGCTACGGCCTGGCGCTGACCGGCGTGATCATCGCCATCCTTGCGCCGATCCTGGGCAGTGTCGCGGACAGTTCCGGGCGGCGCATGCCCTGGGTCTGGATCTTCTCGGTCATGTATGTCGTGGGGGCCTTCGGCTGCTGGTACACGGTGCCGCAGGATTTCTCGGTCTTCTGGGCGCTGGTCTTTTTCGGCATGGGCCTGATCGGGATGGAGTTCGCCACGATCTTCACCAATTCTTTCCTGCCGAGCCTCGGGCCGCGCGAGGAGCTTGGCCGCATCTCGGGCTCGGGATGGGGGTTCGGCTATGTCGGCGGTGTGCTGGCGCTGGTGATCATGCTGGCCCTGTTCCAGGCGGGCGATAACGGGCTGACCATGGTGGGGCTGGAGCCTCTCTTCGGGCTCGATCCGGGAGCCGGGGAAGATACGCGCATCGTCGGGCCGCTGACGGGCCTGTGGTATGCGGTCTTCATGATCCCCTTCTTCCTCTGGGTGCGCGAGGCGCCGCCGCATGACGGTGCGCATTACCGGATCGGGCAGGGCCTGCGCGACCTGGGGCGGACGCTGAAGGGGTTGCCGAGCCATCCCAGCCTGCTGGCCTATCTGGGCAGTTCGATGTTCTACCGCGATGCGCTGAACGGGATGTATACCTTCGGCGGCATCTACGCGCTTGGCGTGCTGGACTGGTCGATCATGGAGGTGGGGATCTTCGGTATCCTGGCCGCGATCTCGGGCGCGGTCTTTGCCTGGGTCGGCGGCCATGCGGATCGCAAATTCGGGCCGATGCCGGTGATCGTGGTGTGCTGTGTCACGCTGATCTTCACCGCCTGCCTGATCGTCGGCCTCAGCCCCGAGGCCGTTTTCGGAATGGCGGTCGAGGAAGGATCGAGCCTGCCCGATCAGCTCTTCTACCTGGCCGGGCTGCTGATCGGGGCGGCGGGCGGCGCGGTGCAATCTGCCAGCCGCAACATGCTGACGCGGCAGGCCAATCCGGCGCGCATGACCGAGGCTTTCGGACTTTACGCGCTGTCGGGCAAGGCGACGACCTTCCTGGCGCCGTGGCTGATCGGGATGACGACGGACATCACCAACAACCAGAGGCTCGGGGTGACGCCGCTGATCGTGCTGTTCGGAATCGGGCTGATCATGCTAATCTGGGTCAATCCGCGCGGAGAGGGGGCAAGAACATGATCCGGGGAGTTCTGGGACTTTTCGCGGTGACGCTGCTGGCGTCCTGCGGTCCGGGGGGCGAGGAATCGGCGGGCTATGTCGCCGTGCGGCAGGCCGATAGCCGTCCGGCGCGCGAATTGT
This sequence comes from Alterinioella sp. B-7, assembly GCF_056857775.1. Classification (NCBI taxonomy): domain Bacteria; kingdom Pseudomonadati; phylum Pseudomonadota; class Alphaproteobacteria; order Rhodobacterales; family Paracoccaceae; genus Alterinioella; species Alterinioella sp. B-7. Next base: position 275,220 of record NZ_JBSXNT010000039.1, on the reverse strand, counting down.
TCGGCTATGTGCCGGATGCCAGCGAGGGGCGCGGGCAGGCCCTTGGCGGCTATGCGCGCGGCTGTCTGGCGGGGGCCGCGCAGCTGCCCGAAACCGGTCCGACATGGCAGGCGATGCGGCTGTCACGCAACCGCAACTGGGCGCATCCCGCGATGGTGGAGTTTCTGCAGGATCTGTCGCGCTTTGCCGCCACGCAACCGGGGTGGGAGGGGCTTTATGTCGGCGACATCAGCCAGCCGCGCGGCGGGCCGGTGACGGGCCATGCCAGCCACCAGATCGGGATGGATGCCGATATCTGGATGCTGCCGCCCGACCGGCTGAACCTGAGCGCGGCGGAACGCGAGACTGTCTCCTCGGTCTCGTTGCGGCGGGCCGAGGGGGCCTATGTCAACGATGCCTGGACAGAGCAGCATTGGGCGATCCTGCGCGAGGCGGCCAGCGATCCGCGCGTGTCGCGCATCTTCCTGTTTCCCGGTGCCAAGGTCTGGATGTGCGACAACGAGACCGGCAACCGCGATTACCTGCGCCAGATCCGGCCCTGGTACGGGCATTATTCCCATTTCCATGTCCGGCTGAGATGCCCGGCGGGCTCACCGGGGTGCGAGGATCAGACCCCGCCGCCGCCCGGTGACGGCTGCGCGGAGGCGCGTGAATGGCAGGCCAATATCCTGAACCCGCCGCCGCCGCAGCCGCCCGACCCGGACGCACCGCCGCCCGAGCCGCGCCGTGAAATCACCCTTGGCGACCTGCCCGCGCAATGCACCGCCGTTCTGGCCGACGGCTAAGCGCCGCGCTGGTCGCGCTGACCTGTCTCGGCGCACCGGCTTGGGCGCAGGAGGCACGGCTGATCGGCGCGCTGACGCTGCGGGTGGATCATCCGCAATGGGGCGGTCTGTCGGGCGTCGAAATGGCCGCGGACGGCGGGTCGCTGGTCGCGGTCTCGGATCGCGGGATCCTGTTTCGCGCGACCGTGACGCGGGACGAGAGCGGGCAAATCACCGGCCTGACACTGCTCACCACGGATGAGTTGACGGGCCGCGACGGGCAGCGGGGGCCGTGGGCGGCGCGTGACAGCGAGGGGCTGGCGATGCGGGCCGACGGCACGCTCTTCATCTCGTTCGAGGGCGATCACCGGGTGGCGCGTTACATTGGCGGCGGGGCCTCGGAACCGCTGCCGCCGCATCCCGATTTCGCCGGGTTGCAGGAAAACGCCTCGCTCGAGGCGCTGGCCGTGGATGCGGAGGGCACGCTCTATGCCCTGCCGGAACGGTCCGGCGAAACGACCCGCCCCTTCCCGGTCTTCCGCTATCGAAACGGCGCCTGGGACGGGGATTTGAGCCTCCCCCGCGAGGGGGATTTCCTGGCCGTGGGGGCGGATTTCGACGATCGCGGGCGGTTCTACCTGCTGGAGCGGGATTTCAGCCTGTTCTTCGGCTTCGCCACCCGCATCCGGCGCTTCGAGATCACGGAGTCTGGCCTGGGAAGGGGCGAGGTGCTCTTGCAGACCCGCGCCGGGCAACATTCCAACCTGGAGGGCCTGAGCCTCTGGCGGGACGCGGCGGGGCGGCTGGTGGCCAGCATGGTCTCGGACGATAATTTCAGCCCGCTCCTGCCGACACAGGTGGTGGAATATTACCTTGCGGAATAGGCGAATTGGCCGCGTTCTCCCCGCATCCGCTCCGCGTTGCTGACACATTTTTCTCCTAGACAAGGTGGGAGTGAGAATGAGGCCCCGCCATGCCGGTCTATTACGGCTATTCCAACGCCATCTTTGGCACCCAGTCGACGGTCAACGGATCGCCGGTCAACTATGCGTTTGGCCCGACCGTTGGCGGCACCTGGACCTGGACCGGCTCGACCACTTCGTTTCATGTGCGCGAGAATGACGGCGCGACTCTCTATAACGGCGATCCCACCAACGAACAGGTCAGCGGGCAGGAGCAGATCGGCGGGGCGTGGGAGCAGGTCACGCTGATCGGCGGCACCTATTACCAGACGATCTGGGATTACACGTTCGAGATCGAGGCCGCCGATGGCACGCTCTACCGCGTGGCCGTGATCGACGTCGACCTCAACAATGACGACGACCTGAACGATGCCGGCGAGGATGGCTATTACCTGGTCTTCCCCGATGGTGTGCCGCCCGCGGGGGTCAACTACACCGTCAACGGGATCGTCGAGAATGACGATTTCGTACCCCATGCCGATCTGGGTGCCACCATCGTCTGCTTCACCGAGGGCACCATGATCGAGACCGAGCACGGGCCCCGCGCGATCGAGACGCTTCAGCAGGGCGACCGTGTCCTGACCCGCGATGACGGCTATCAGCCGCTGCGCTGGATCGGCACGAGGCGGGTGCGCGCCGAGGGCGACCTGGCCCCGGTCCTGTTCCAGCCCGGAACCGTGGGCAATGACCGCCCGCTGCTGGTCTCGCCGCTGCACCGGATGCTGATGTCGGATTGGCGGGTGGAGCTGTTGACCGGCGAGCCACGGGCGCTGATCGCGGCGCGCGATCTGGTCAATGACCGCGATATCGTGCGGCAACGCGGCGGGTGGATCACCTATGTGCATATCCTCTTTGACCGGCATCAGATCGTCTATGCTGAAGGCGCGCCGAGCGAGAGCCTGCATCCCGGCCACTGTGCCCTTGATGCGCTGGAGCGTGAAAGCCGCGCCGAGGTGATCGCGCTGTTCCCTGAATTGGCCGAGGATGTGGCCAGCTACGGGCCCGCCGCCGCCACGGTGGTCAAGGGCTACCAGGCCGCCTGTATCGCGCGACTGGCGGGCTAGGTGGGGGCAACCTGCGTCGACACCAGGTTTCTTCGCGCGGGATCGACCCCGCGCATCTCCCGGCGTTAGGCGTCGCCTTCCAGCCGGTCGTCGCCGCGGCCCGGAATATCGCTGCGTTTGGTCGGCTCGGGCCACGTGTCGATGACCTGCACTGCCTCATCCGCTGTTTCGACAAAGCGGAAGAGGTGCAGATCCTCCTCGGATATCGTCCCCGCCTCGGCCAGCGCGTCCCAGTTGATGATCTTGCGCCAGAACGCCTCGCCGAAGAGGAGGAAGGGCACCCGTTCCATGCGGCCCGTCTGGATCAGGGTCAGCGCCTCGAAGGTCTCGTCCAGCGTGCCGAAGCCGCCGGGAAAGACCGTGATCGCGCAGGCCCGCATCAGGAAATGCATCTTGCGGATCGCGAAATAGTGGAAGTTGAAGCACAGATCGGGCGTGACATATTCGTTCGGCGCCTGTTCATGCGGCAGCACGATATTGAGGCCGATCGACACGCCGCCCGCGTCCTGCGCGCCGCGTGATCCGGCTTCCATCACGCCGGGGCCGCCGCCGGTGACGATGATGTTGTCGTGGCGGCCCGTGTTCAGGCTGCGTTCGGTCATGATGCGGGCGAATTTGCGCGCCTCGTCATAGTATTTCGACAGGTCGCGCAGGGTGTCGGTGCGGGCCAGATGCGCCTCGGAGGGGGCCGGGATGCGCGCGCCGCCGAACATCACCACGGTGCTTTCGACGCCGTATTCATCCATCAGCATCTGCGGTTTGAGCAGCTCCAGTTGCAGGCGCACCGGGCGCAGTTCATCCCGGCACATGAAATCGCTGTCGGTGAAGGCCAACCGATAGGCGGGCGCGCGGGTCTGGGCCGTGTCGGGCACGTCCTGCGCGCTCTTGATGTCGGTTTGGGCCTTGCGGAACGGGCCCTGCCGCTGGTCGTCTTTCATTGCGCCTGTCCTTCGTGTTTACCTGTCCCGACGCTATCGTGGGCAGCAGGCAGAGGGAACCGGGAATGCAGGACTGGACAGGAGAGATCGAGGCGGCGCAGGCGCGAATCGCGGCCCATGTGCGGCGGACGCCGGTGATGAAGGCGGTTCTTGGCGGGCATGACGTGGCGCTGAAATTCGAGCATGTGCAGCACACCGGCAGCTTCAAGCCGCGCGGCGCGTTCAACACGCTGCTGTCACGGGAGGTGCCGGAGGCGGGGGTCGTCGCGGCCTCGGGCGGCAATCACGGCGCGGCGGTGGCCTATGCGGCGGCGCAGTTGGGGCACAGGGCCAAGGTCTTCGTGCCGGAGATGGCGGGGCCTGCGAAGATCGCGCTGATCGAGCGGGCAGGGGCCGATCTTGTGGTGGTGCCGGGGGCCTATGCCAATGCGCTGGAGGCGGCCGAGGCGCATGAGGCCGAGACCGGCGCGATGCAGGTCCATGCCTATGATTCCGTGCAGACCGTGGCCGGGCAGGGCACCGTGATGGCGGAATGGGAGGCGCAGGGGCTGGAGGCCGATACGGTGCTGATCGCCGTCGGCGGTGGCGGGCTGATCGCGGGGGCGATGGGCTGGCTGGCGGGGCGGCGCAAGGTTGTGGCGGTGGAGCCTCGCCTCAGTTGTGCGCTCCATGCTGCGTTGCAGCAAGGGGCGCCGGTGGATGTGGATGTGTCGGGTGTCGCGGCAAATGCGCTTGGGGCGCGGCGGATCGGGGAGATCTGCCTGGAGCTTGCGCAGGCGCAGAATATCGAGTCACTTCTTGTAGAAGATGATCGGATCACCGCCGCGCGCACCCTTCTTTGGCGGGAGTTGCGCCAGGCGGTGGAGCCTGCGGGGGCGACGGCAATGGCCGCGCTTCTGTCCGGGGCGTACCGACTGGAAAAGGGGGAACGGGTGGCCGTGCTGCTCTGCGGTGCGAACGCGGCGGGGTTTGACGGGTTGATGTGACGCGCAGCGATGCTGCGCAGCAATTTATTGTATAAGAATGTGTCGCCCCGTGTGATTGCCCGCGTGAGACAGAAACTGTTCCGCGCCGCGCGGCGATTGCATCGCGCGCGGAGCCTGACTATAGCAGCCCGGACCATCGCCAGAACAGGATACATGCCATGACCGCCAATGCCCAACTGGAAGCCGCCATCGAAGCCGCATGGGAGGCGCGCGACCAGATCACGCCCGCGACCACCGGCGAGACCCGCGAGGCGATCGAGGACACGCTGAACGCGCTGGATGGCGGCGGGCTGCGGGTGGCCGAGAAACAGGATGACGGCAAGTGGCATGTCAACCAATGGGCCAAGAAGGCGGTGCTTCTGGGGTTCCGCCTGAAGGACATGGAAATGCAGTCGGGCGCGCCGCAGGGTGCAAGCTGGTTCGACAAGGTGGACAGCAAGTTTGCCGGATGGGGACCGAATGAATGGGGCAATGCGGGGTTCCGCGCCGTGCCCGGCGCCATCGCCCGCAAGTCGGCCTATATCGCGCCCGGCGTGGTGCTGATGCCCTCCTTCGTCAATCTGGGTGCCTACGTGGACAGCGGCACGATGGTGGACACCTGGGCCTCCGTCGGATCCTGCGCGCAGATCGGCAAGAACGTGCATCTGTCGGGTGGCGTCGGCATCGGCGGCGTGCTGGAACCGATGCAGGCGGGCCCCACGATCATCGAGGATGAGTGTTTCATCGGCGCGCGCTCCGAGGTGGTCGAGGGCTGCATCGTGCGCGAAGGATCCGTGCTTGGCATGGGCGTCTATATCGGCCAATCGACCAAGATCGTGGACCGGGAGACCGGCGAGGTTTCCTATGGCGAAGTGCCTGCGGGATCGGTCGTGGTGGCAGGCTCGATGCCGTCCAAGAACGGGGTGAACCTTTACTGCGTCGTGATCGTCAAGCGGGTCGATGCCAGGACACGGGCCAAGACCTCGATCAACGAATTGCTCAGGGCCTGAGGCGCGCATGGCCGACAAGCCGAAAAAGACGCAACAGGTCTACACCCTCGTTGTCGAGGTCGGGCGCAAGGCGGGCGACGGCTTGCCCAGGGACGCGACCGGCGCGGCGCTGATGCTCTATGCCTCGGGCGTGGATGAGGCCGAGGCGGTGCGCGAAAGCGTGGCGGTCCTGAAACAGGCCGACATGGCCCCGCTGGATGTGCAGGGCTACGGCACGCTGGAGGAGCGGCGCGAGCTGGGTCACGAGATCGGTGAGGATGAACTGGAACTGATGCAGCGCGCTGCCGATGAAAACGCGGTGATCGTGGCGCAGATGACGCCGTTTTTCGACAAGGAGTGAAGGTGGCTTACGCGGCGATGCGCCCGTTCGCCCCCAGAAGCGCCAGATAGGATTGCGCCGAGGCGCGGTCCAGAGTGGGCCAGGCGGCGAGGCGGTCGGCCTCTTCCAGCTTGTCGGCGGATTTGCCCTGCGCGGCCAGCACATCGCCAAGCAGAACCGATTCCATCCGGCAGCGGCCTGCGATCAGGCAATCGTGGTCGTCCAGCAGCACCTGGTGATAGACCCGCGTGGCCTGTGTCATCGTCAGGCGGGCGGAGCGGCCATTGACCAGGTCGCCCGCGCGGGCCAGCACGTGATCTTCCCCGAAGAGGTATTCGATATCGGGACCGCTGAGAAGGATGCGCTGGTTGCGGGCGACGCAGATATCGCCCGTCAGGCCGAAATAGGGCGCGCGCATCTCGATCGGGGCGGTGTGGCCGCGCGCAAGCGGCTCGGTCCGGCCGATCCAGCGAATGGGCTGCGGCCCGCGCGACACGGTTTCGACCAGCATTCCGGGGGCCAGCGTTTCAATGGCGCGCGGCCCGTCGGGCGTGGCGATACAGGCGCCGGTCGCAATACCCGGCAGCGGCACGGCGGGCACGAAGTGATTGGCGATGCCGGCGAAGTCGATGGAAACCCTGGCCTCCTGCGGACCGGGCAGCAGGGTGCGCGGATCGTCGATGTAGAGGGGGCCGACGGGCGTGGCCAGCCGGTCACCGGATTCGGTGTTTTCAAGGATCAGCGCATCGGCGCGGCCCAGGATGTCCCAGGAATAATGCAGGTGCAGCGGGTCGCCGCCCGAGAGGAACCCCGGCCCGGTCTCGAAGCTGAACCCGCCATGTTCGACGGAAACGGTTCCGTTGGGGTAATGGATGACGCGGAAATCGGCGGCGGTGCCGGTGCGGCCCTGCCAGATCACCACGGGCACACCGCGCCCCGGACGCAGACGCGCCTCGAAGATCAGCGCCCCGATGGAGAGGTCCGGCGCGCGCGCGGGCCGTTTCGGGTGGATCAGGCGGGAGCTGTCCCAGATCGCCAACCATGTCATGTAAACAATCGCCTCAATAAGCTGCTGATTGAACCCTAACCGGGGATTGCGGGCCGAATTTCACCACAAAGAGGCAAGATTGTGTTCGGCGGTGGATCGCCTACCCCATCAGCGCGCGGGCCTCGTAACTGCGCAGCGAGGGCCGTGCGGCGGCGCTGTAGCCCGCACCGGTTTCGGGGTCCAGCTCGGGGAAGAGCGCAAAGAGCTCCTCCTGCACCGCATCGTCGAAGCCCGACAGGGTCTGCGGTCCGGGCTGGAAGCTTTCGGTCAAGAGCCCCTCGGACCAGATCATCTGGTGATCGTCAAAGAGCAGGTGGAAATATTCGACCTCTCCGCCCTCGCGCACGCGGATGGAACATTCATTGACCAGATCCTTGGCGGCGACCAGCACCTCGTCCTCGCCGAAGAGCAGTTCCGCCATGTGGTGGCGGATCAGCACCCGGTGCTGCGGCGACAGGATCAGCGTGTCATGCAGGCCAAGCGTGCCGCGTTCGATCACGATGGGGGCGAATTTGCCGGTGGCGGGCACGCGCCGCCGCCCGATCCAGCGCAGGGGTTGCAGGCCGCTGTCGCGGGTCTCGACCAGGTCGCCCGCCTGCAGCGCCTCGACCGCGATGTCGCCGCGGTCGGTCCTGATCCGCGTGCCGGCGGCGAAACAGGGGATCGAGGTGATCGAGACGAAGGCGGTGTCGGAAATGCCGGCCGCCTCGGCGGTGTAGGAGAAATTGAACGTGTCGGGATCGGTCAGGTTGCCATAGCCCGCGGGCGGCTCGACGCTGAGCGTTCCATCGGCCATCAGCGTGACCTCGAAGCCGTTGTTCAGCGTGATCGTGTCGCCGACATTGACCGCCTGCCCGTTGATATGGGTCACGACCATCACGCCGACCGAGCTGTCATTGCCGAGCACGTCGATATTGGCGGTCTGGCCTTCGAACACGGTCTGCGAATCGTCCCAGGCCAGCACGTCGCCCTGGATCGAGCCCCCGCCGATCAGCAGGGTGGAATCGTAGCTGCTGTCGGCGACATCCGCGATTCCGAGGCGGATCGAGTTGGTCACCCCCGCATTGACCGGCATCATCACCGAGAGCGTGACGGTATAGCCGTCCATCTCGGTATTCACCTGGTCATTGGTGTTGTCGTTGTAGAGGGTCTCGTTCGCGCCGCCATTGACGTTGTTGATCTGGGCGATCTCGAAGATGGGGGATTCGATCAGCTGTCCGTTGACCCAGATCCCGACCGCGTCGTTGAAGATCGAGCCGACATATTCGGGATATTCCTCGGAGGCGAAGGTGAACTGGATCGAGATGAAATCGGTGGTCGGGATGAACTCCGCCTCGAGGATGGCGGCGTCATATGTGTTCTGCCCGGCGGCGGCGTTGAAATCGGCGTCGTTGTTCACGCCGTTGGTGTTCGAGGAGGTGTTTGAGCGCCAGTTGGAGCTGCCCCACCCGTTGGTGAAATTGGACAGCCTGCCGGTGGAGAGCATCACCCCGGTATCGCCCGGCGTCACCTCGCCCGAGACGCTGTCGCCGTCGCTCCAGATGCCCGAGGACCGGTTGTCGCCGGAATAGTTGGCGTTCAGCACCGTCACGCCGGGGCCGAAGATCGTGTTGGCCATCTGGATGGCCGACGCATTTGTATTGATCGGTAACTCGCTGGCTGCGACCATGCCTCTACTGCCCCTTGTTCAGGCGGCACCCGTCGCAATCCCGGTGTTTTCTTCTGCTGGATTGCCCGGATGGAAGGTCTTTTGCCTTCCCGACCGCCTCTGCTTCTTTTGTTTTGCCGGAGAATAGCCCGATTTTTGCCATGAAGTAAGAGGGTTGCGCAGGTCGGCGCGGGCCTTGTGTCCCGCAGGACGCAGGTTTAGCAATTCTGCAACTGCCCCGATCCCGAGGACCGAGCCCATGACCGACCCCCAGAAACTGACCGCCGACCTTGTGAAATGCCCCTCGGTGACGCCCGAGGAGGGCGGCGCGCTGGTGCTGCTGGAGGAGGTGTTGAGCGCGGCCGGGTTCGAGTGCGCCCGCGCGGATCGGGGCGAGGTGTCGAACCTTTTCGCCCGGTGGGGCGACAAGGGACACGCGCGCACATTTGGCTTCAACGGTCACACGGATGTGGTGCCGGTGGGCGACGAGGCCGCCTGGACGCATCCGCCCTTCGGGGCCGAGGAGGTGGATGGATGGCTCTATGGTCGCGGGGCCACGGATATGAAATCGGGCGTGGCGGCCTTTGCGGCGGCGGCAATTGATTTCGTCCGCGACACCCCCCCCGATGGCGCGATCATCCTGACCATCACCGGCGATGAGGAAGGCAGTTCCGTCGACGGCACGCCCGCGCTGCTGGACTGGATGGAGGCCAAGGGCGAGAAGATGGATATCTGCATCGTGGGCGAGCCCACCAGCGTCGAGAGCATCGGCGACATGGTCAAGATCGGGCGCCGCGGTGCGATGTCGGCCTGGTTCACGGTGAAGGGCAAGCAGGGCCATTCCGCCTATCTGCACAAGGTGCTGAACCCGATGCCCGCCGTGGCGCTGCTGGCGCATCGGCTGTCATCGCATGTGCTGGACGAGGGGACCGATCATTTCGACGCCTCGACCTGTTCGGTGGTCACCATCGACACCGGCAACACCGCCACCAACGTCATTCCCGGCCAGACCCGGATGGCCGTCAATCTTCGCTTCAACGACACCCATAGCGGGGAAAGCCTGACGGACTGGCTGCGCGAAGAGGCCGACAAGGTGGAGGCGGAGACCGGCGTGCGGATCGAGATGCGGGCGCAGATCTCGGGCGAGGCGTTCCTGACCCCGCCGGGCGACCTGTCGGCGCTTGTGGCGGGCGCGGTAAGCCGCGAGACCAACCAGAGCCCGATCCTGTCCACCACCGGCGGCACCTCGGACGCGCGCTTCGTCAAGTCGCATTGCCCGGTTGTGGAATTCGGGCTTGTCGGCCACCGGATGCACCAGGTCGATGAGCGGGTCTGGATCGACGACATCCACGCGCTGAAACGGGTCTATACCGGGATCTTGCGGGATTATTTCGGCGGCTAGGCAGGGCTGCGGGGCGTTCCGCGCTGAGCCGCGCCATCGCCGCCCCGCGTGACGGCGATGGCGCGGCGGCTTCGCCTTGATTCCGCGCCGGAGCCATTACTCCCCATCCACCTCGGGCGTGGCGGGCGGGCCGCCTTGCAGGTCGGCAATCAGCGCCTCCATCTCGGCGATCTCAAGGCGCTGCGCCTCGATGATCCGTTCGGCCAATGCCTGCACGCGCGGGTCCGAGAGCGTGGCGCGCTCGCTGGTCAGGATGGCGATGGAATGGTGCGGGATCATGGCGCGCATCCACGAGATGTCGCCCACAGTCGCCTGCGACCGCAGCAGATACAGAGACGCCGCGAAGACCACGACGCTGACCCCGAGAATGGCGTAGTTCGAGGCCTTGTTGCGATACATCCCCCACATGAAGAGCAGCATGATCACCGCCATGGTCGCCCCCATGTAGATCGCCATGTAGGTGCGGGTCTCGCTGAACTGGACATGGCTCCAGACAAAGGTGTTCAGATACATCAGCCCGAACATCGTCACGGTCGATGTCAGGATCATCGCGATGAAGCGTGTGTAGGTCATTTGTGCCTCTTTTCGTTGCGTCACATGACATGTCAACAACGTTCCCCCACTGGAAGGTTCCGGAGATTATCCGCATGACGCGCTGTGCGACCCATGCTAGCCATGGCGCATGGCACGCATCCCCTCAAAATCCGAGATCCTCGACTGGATCGGCGAGAACCCCACCAAGACCACCAAGCGCGACATCGCGCGGGCCTTCGGCATCAAGGGGGCCGACCGCATCGACCTCAAGCGCATCCTGAAGGAGCTTGAGGGCGAGGGGCATCTGGAGAAGCGCAAGAAGACCTATCGCGACCCCGACAAGCTGCCGCCGGTCTCGGTGCTCAAGGTGCTGGCGCCCGACGATGCGGGCGACATTTATCTCAGCCCGCTGGAATGGCACGGCGAAGGCCCCGCGCCGCGCGTGCTGTTCTCGGCCAAGGCGACCGACCCCGCGCTTGGCGAGGGCGACCGTGTGCTGGCGCGGTTGCAGGAGGTCACGGGCGAGGATCACGCCTATGTCGGGCGGCTGATCCGGCGCATCGGGACCAACCCGCACAAGATCCTGGGCATTTTCCGCAAGTCCGCCGAGGGCGGGCGCATCCTGCCCATCGACAAGGGATCCGACAAGGAATGGCAGGTCGAGGCCGGGGCCAGCGACGGGGCGAAGGATGGCGAGCTGGTCGAGGCCGAACAGGCCGGGCCCAAGGGCCGGATGGGCCTGCCGAGCGCGCGCGTGATTGCCCGGCTCGGCGATCCGTCAGCGCCGCGCGCGGTGTCGCTGATCGCCATTCATGAGCACGGGATACCGGACGATTTTCCCGATGCGGTGATCGAAGAGGCCGACGCGAAGAAACCCGCCGGTCTCAAGGGGCGCGAGGATCTGCGCGATCTGCCGCTCGTTACAATCGACCCAGCCGACGCGCGTGACCATGACGATGCCTGTTATGCCCATGCCGATGACGACCCCAAGAACCCCGGCGGGCATGTGATCTGGGTCGCCATCGCCGATGTGGCGCATTACGTGACGCCGGGATCGGCGCTGGACCGCGAGGCGAGGAAGCGCGGCAACTCCACCTATTTCCCCGACCGGGTGGTGCCGATGCTGCCGGACCGGTTGTCGGGCGACCTGTGTTCCCTGCATGAAGGCGTGCCGCGCGCCTGCCTTGCCGTGCGCATGGTGGTCGATGAGTTCGGCGAGAAGATCGGCCACCGCTTTGTCCGTGGCCTGATGAAATCGCCCGCCTCGCTGAATTACGAGGAGGTGCAGGCGGGGATGGACGGCCAGCCGAACGAGAAGGTCGCGCCGCTCATCGAGGATGTGATCCATCCTCTCTTCGCCGCCTATGACGCGCTGAAAACCGCCCGCGCCAAGCGCCAGCCGCTGGACCTGGACCTGCCCGAACGCCGGATCGAGCTGTCCGAGGACGGCACCGTCACCTCGGTCGCGTTCAAGGATCGGCTGGATGCGCATAAGCTGATCGAGGAATTCATGGTGCTGGCCAATGTGGCCGCCGCCGAGACGCTGATCGCCAAGCGCCAGCCGCATCTGCTTCGCGTCCATGAAGAACCCAATCAGGACAAGCTGACCGCGCTGCGCGAAACGGCGCAGGCCAGCGGCTTCACCCTCGCCAAGGGGCAGGTGTTGCAGACGCGGCATCTGAACAGCCTGCTGAATGCGGCAGAAGGCACCGAGTTCGACGAGTTGATCAACATGGCGACGCTGCGCTCGATGACGCAGGCCTATTACAGCCCGCAGAATTTCGGGCATTTCGGTCTGGCGCTGAGGGCCTATGCGCATTTCACGTCGCCCATTCGCCGCTATGCCGACCTGGTGGTGCATCGCGCGCTGATCACCGTGCACGGGTGGGGCGAGGACGGGCTGAGCGCGCAGGAGGTGGAGCGGCTGGAGGACACCGCCAAGCATATCTCGGACACCGAACGCCGTTCGATGATGGCCGAGCGCGATACCAATGACCGCTATCTTGCCGCCTATCTCTCGGATCGGGTGGGCGCGACGTTTACCGGTCGGATCAGCGGAATCGCGCGGTTCGGCGTGTTCGTGAAGCTGGACGAGACCGGGGCCGATGGCCTTCTGCCGATGCGTGCCCTGGGGCGGGAATATTTCCACCACGATGCCGAGGCGCAGACGCTGACCGGGGCCGATAGCGGCATGGTGATCGGGCTCGGGGCAAGGGTGCAGGTCAAGCTGGCCGAGGCGGTGCCGGTCACCGGGGGGCTGGTGCTGGAACTGGTCGAGATCGAGGGCAAGACGGTCAAACCCGGCAAGGGACGGCACCGGGGCGCACCCCCGCGCCGCAAGGCGGGGCAGGCCAAGGCGAAATCGGCCAAGGTGAAGAAGAAACTGCGCCGCAAGAAGGGGTGAAGCCCGTCCCGTTCAGATTTGCGTAACCTCTACCTGCGATGGTTCCGGCAACAGATTGCCGATCCGCTGGCCTGCGGCTTTTTGCAGCCCCCGGAACCGGATATGATCTGAGGTGCTGGCAGAAGGCGAGGCGCAACAGCGACATGAAAATTCTTCTCACTATCGTCGGGGTGATTCTGGTCTGGGCCGGGGCGACCTTTGCCTCGCCGCCCGAAAACTCGTTGCGCCCTGCGATGCGGCCCGCGACCGGCGGCGTGATCGAAATGGCCGCCCTGGCGTCGCAAACGCTTGGCGATATCCGCCCGGTCATGCGGCGCGATCCGCCCGCGGTTGAGCCGCCGGCGCTTGAGGTCGGGGCTGCCGTCACACCATCGCGCGGGGACAGCCCGATCAGCGATGCTGGCTTCCGCGACTGGATCGCGTCATTCGCGGCCCATGCGCGCGCGCGAGGCATCAGCCAGGCCACCCTGACCCGCGCCTTCGACGGGGTTGAGGTGAATGAGAGGGTGATCGAGCGCGACCGAAACCAGGCCGAGTTTTCGCGCACGCTGTGGGACTATCTCGATTCTGCCACCTCGCCCGCGCGCATCGCCAACGGGCGCGACGCGCTGGCCGAATGGCGCACGACCCTGGCGGAGATCGAGCGGGACTACGGCGTCGAGGCCGAAATCGTGACCGCCATCTGGGGGTTGGAGAGCGCCTATGGCAGTTTCCGCGGCGACGTGCCGATCATCGAGGCGATGGCGACACTGGCCTATGAGGGGCGGCGTCAGGCGTTCTTTGAAGCGCAGCTGATGGCGGCGCTGGAGATCATCGAGGCGGGCGACATTTCACCGGGCAACATGCGAGGCTCCTGGGCGGGCGCGATGGGGCATACGCAGTTCATGCCAACGAGCTTTACCGAACACGCGGTCGACCACAACGGCGACGGGCGGCGCGATATCTGGGGCGATTATCCGGGCGATGCGCTGGCCTCGACCGCGCGCTACCTGTCCGAGAACGGCTGGACATTTGGTCAGCCCTGGGGGCTGGAAGTGGTGCTGCCCGACGGGTTCGATTTTGCCCAGAGCGGAGAGCTGATCCGGGAGGATGCTGCGCATTGGAACGCGATGGGCGTGCGGCTTGTGGACGGTGGAGAGGTGCCGGATCACGGGCCGAGCTCGATCCTGCTGCCGGGCGGGCATACCGGCGTGGCGCTGGTCATCTACGAGAATTTCCAGGTGATCGAGACCTATAATCCGGCGGATGCCTATGTGATCGGGGTGGGCCACCTGGCCGACCGGATCGCGGGCGGGCCGGCCTTTCGCGGCGGCTGGCCGCGCGCGGACCGGGCGCTGACCAATGACGAGCGGTTCGAGTTGCAGCGGCGGCTGACGGCGGCGGGCTTCTCGACCGAGCGCATCGACGGCATCGTCGGCCCGCTGACGATCCAGGCGGTGCGCGAGTACCAGGCCGCCGAGGGGCTGGTGCCGGATGGCTACGCCTCGGTTGACCTGCTGCGGCGGTTGCGCTGAGGCGGTTGCGCCGCCGCGTCGCGTCATCGCGGTGGCGGGCGGCCCGCGTCAGGCCCCCTGCGGGAGCCCTCCTTGTGCCGCATTGCCATGGAGACCTTGCAAGGGTGGTTCTGTGACGGACGGGTTGCCGGTGGGGGCGGGCCGGGGATGCGCGGCCTCTGGCGGAGGCGCGAACGGGTTGCGTCAGATTCAGGTATTTGGACGAAGAAGATGGGACCGGTGGGGCCCGTCATATGTTGTCGCGCCTTTGGTCTCTGTGGGTTTGAGTATTTGGACCAAGAAGATGGAGGGGATTGGGGGCCGCTACCAGGTGGTTTTCTGCCCCCTGCCCGCGTTCTTTGCCGCGAGATATCCCAGGCGCGCGATGGCGAAATCGCCGATGGCGAGGCCGCGGAAGAGGAAGGCGCGGGGGGTGTCTGGCGTCATCTCGCCGGGGCCGTCGGTGAGGAGGTGCTTGAGGTCCCCGGTGACGAGGTCGGGGGCGACCAGCTTCTTCGGGCTTGCCTCCTCCTGCGCCATGTCGTCGATGAAGAGGGGGGAGATCGCCTCCATCCCCTCGGGGTTCCACGGAATGCCCAGATCGGTGACGGCGGCGAAGGCGCCCGGTTTCAGCCAACGCGCGTCGAGGAAGGGGGCGACCTCGTAATCCAGCGTGATCGAGCTGACGACGATATCGGCCTCTTCGATGGCCTCTTGCGGGGTTGTGCTGGCCCTGGTCTCCAGCCCGAGTCTGCGGCCCATGTCGCAGAGCCGGTCGATATTGGCCTGGCCCCGGCCCGAGGCGCGGATGGATGTCAGCGGGAAGAGGTCGTTGAAAATGGCAAGATGGCTGCGCGCCTGCATGCCGCAGCCGATGAAGGCGATGCTCTGCGCTTCGGGGTTGGCCAGGCGGCGGGCGGCGACGGCGGAGAGGCCCGCCGTGCGCACGCCCGTGACCCATCCGGCCTCGCACAGCGCCCGCATCTGGCCGGTTTCGCTGTCCTGGATCAATATCGCGCCGTCGATGCCGGGGCGGCCTCTGGCCGGGTTGCGGGGGCTGACCATGACCGATTTCACGATGGTGAGGTCGGGCGTGTCCGCCGAGGACAGCGTTGTCATCATGTAGCGGCCATCGCCCGGCAGCACGGCGGATTTGGGCGCGGTCGAAATCTCACCCGCCGCCTCGCCCCGGATCGCCTCCTCGATGGCATCGACGATCTGCGCGCCGGAGAGGCCGAGCCCCTCCAGGTCGGTGTCGGAGAGGATCAGGAATTCGTCGTCCGTCATGTTCGGTCTCCTTCGGTTTGCCCGAAGGCTAGGCCGAAACGGAACCTAACGGAAGAGCAGCACCGGCACCTTGCAGGCGCGGATCATCTCGGTCGTGGTCGAGCCGATCAAGAGGCTGCGGATCCGGCTGTGGCCGTAGGCGCCCATCACCAGAAGGTCGAAATCATGCGCCTCGGCGCGGTCGGCGATCTCCTTCTCGGGCTGGCCCTCGGCGATCTCGGTGGTGATGTCATAGCCGCCGCCCTTCAGCACGGCGGCGGCGCCCTCGATGGCGCGGCGCGCCTCTTGGGTCTCATCGCCCACGGTCAGAAGGTGGATGGCGAGACCGGCGAAAAGCTCGGACCGCGCGATGTGATCGACCGCCTTCATCGCGAACCTGCCGCCGTCGAAGGCCACCAGCAGTTTCTGCACGGGCCGGAAGGCGCGCGAGGCGACCAGGACGGGCCTGGAGGAGGCGCGCACGACGCGTTCCATGTTGCTGCCCAGGTGCAGGCTGGCGAAATCGGCACCTTCGCCGCGCTTGCCGATGATGACGAGGTCGGCCTCCGCCTCGGCCTCGCGCAGCGTGTCGATCAGGTCGCCGATGCGCAGGCGGGCCGAGACCTCGACGCCTTCCGCCGCAATGCGCGCGCTGGCATCCTCGATGATCGCCTGGCCGCGCTTGCGGGCAAGCTTGGCCTTCTGCGCGTCAAGGTCTGCCAGTTCGTTGAGCAGCGCGGTGCGCGCGCCAAGCCCGATATTGCCGGACAGGTTGCGCGGGTCGGTGGCCTCGTCGCGGCGGCCGATCACGTGCAGAACCTCGACCGGCCAGCCCTTGCCCTTGGCGACCCAGGCGGCGTGGTCGCAGACGCTTTGCGAATAGGTGGAGCCGTCCACCAATGCGATAACCTTGCTCATATCGGCCCTCTCAATGTCCCATCAGGCGGTCCATCGCGCCCGGTTTGTCATGTTCCGCCAGCTTGTCGACGATGGTTTCCGACGCCTCGTTGAGGCCGCGGATCTCGACCTCGGCGCCTTCCCTGCGGAACTTGAGCACGGCCATGTCCAGCGCCGCAACAGACGAGATGTCCCAGATATGCGCGCGGGAGACATCGATCACCACCTTGTCCAGCACCTCGCCGAAGTCGAAGGCGGCGGAAAACTCATCCGAGGAGGCGAAGAAGAGCTGCCCGTGGACGGTGTAGATGCGGGTCGTGCCGTCCTTCGACAGCTCCGACGTGACGCTGAAAAGCTGCGCGATCTTGCCGGCAAAGAAGATGCCCGACAACAGCACGCCGGTCAGCACGCCGATGGCGAGGTTGTGGGTGTAGACGGTGACGAAAACGGTCGCCAGCATCACGATCGAGGAGGAGCGGGGATGGTCGCGCAGCGCCCCGATCGAGGACCAGGAGAAGGTGCCGATCGAGACCATGATCATGATCGCCACGAGGGCCGCCATCGGAATGATCGAGACGATATCGCCAAGCACCACGATCAGGATCAAGAGGAAGACCCCGGCGGCAAAACACGAAAGCCGCCCGCGCCCGCCCGATTTCACGTTGATCATGGATTGGCCGATCATCGCGCAGCCCGCCATGCCGCCGATGAAGCCGGTGCAGAAATTGGCCACGCCCTGGCCGATACATTCCTGGTTCTTGTCGGATTTCGTATCGGTCAGGTCATCGACGATCTGCGCGGTCATCAGGCTTTCCAGCAGGCCCACGGCGGCCACGGCGGCGGAATAGGGCAGGATGATCTGGAGTGTCTCAAGGTTCAGCGGGATGTCGGGGATCAGGAAGACCGGCAGGGTCGAGGGAAGCTCACCCATATCGCCCACGGTGCGCAGGTCCATCCCGAAGATCAGTGCGATGCCGGTCAGCACCACGATTGTCACCAGTGGCGAGGGGATCGCGGTGGTGACGTAAGGAAAAAGGTAGATGATGGCGAGGCCGCCCGCGACCATCACATAGGTCAGCCAGGGCACGCCGATCAGTTCGGGCAGTTGCGCCATGAAGATCAGGATCGCCAGCGCGTTGACAAAGCCGGTCATGACCGAGCGCGAGACGAAGCGCATGACGGTGCCCAGTTTCAGCATCCCCGCGATGACCTGCAAGACGCCCGCCAGCACGGTGGCCGCCAGCAGGTATTGCAGCCCGTGGTCGCGCACCAGCGTCACCATCAAGACGGCGGTAGCGGCGGTGGCGGCCGAGATCATGCCGGGCCGGCCGCCGACGATGGCGGTGATCACGGCGATGGAGAACGAGGCATAGAGGCCGATCTTGGGGTCGACGCCCGCGATGATCGAGAAGGCGATGGCCTCGGGGATGAGGGCAAGCGCCACGACAAGGCCGGCCAGCAGGTCGGCGCGGATGGTGCCGAGCCATTCGACCCGCATCCGGTTCAGAAAGTCCGGGGACATGGGGCAAGGGTCTCCGTCAGGGGAATGTTCGCGTTTGCGCGGGGCATAAAGCGGCTTGGGGCCGGTGGCCACCCCCTTGCGCGCTTGACGGGCGCGCGTGACCCGAAAGGCTCAATCCACGCGGTCCTGCGCGAAAAGGTAGAAGACAAGGCCGACCGCGACGATGAGACCGAAGAGACCGAAGAGGGCGCCGTAAGCCTCGGGCGGGGCGTTTTCCGCCGACAGCCTCGTAAAGATCGGGCCGCTGGCGAATTGCATGATGCCGACGCCGCCGATGGAGAACAGGTTCATCAAGGTCACGCCGCGCCCGACCAGATGCGGCGGAAAGAAGCTGCGCCCATGCGCCATGATCACCGGGTAGGACGAGCCGAAGAGGCCGATGGCCGCCATAAGCGCGATCGCCCCCCACTCGCTGCCCGAGGGTGCAAGCCAGAGCGCGCCACAGAAAATGGCCGTCATCAGGTTGCCGGTGAAGATGATCCATTTGCGCGTGCCCAGAAGGCGGTCGAGCGGCCCGTAGATGAAATTGGCCAGCACCATCGCCAGCCCCATGATCAGCGTTGCTGTGCCGATCCGGGTGACATCGGCGGCGAAGACATCGGCCAGGTAGGGGCCGCTCCACAGGCCGCGGATCCCGGCGGCGGGGGCGTAGCAGACCAGCATCATCGCCAGCACCGGCCATAGCCCTCGGATGCGCAGGATGTCGATGAGGCGGCCTTTTTTTCCGCCTTCCGGCATGTCCGGGTCCTGCACCGTCAGCGCAATGGCGGCGGCGGTAATCAGCGTGATCGCGGCCAGCCCCCAGAGCGTCTGCCGCCAGCCGAAGGCCTCGACCGCCCAGGCCGTGGGCAGGGCGGCGGCGATATTGCCCAACGATCCGACGCCGACGATCACTCCGGCCAGCGTGGCGAAGACCACGGGCGGATAATTGCGCGCGAGGATGTAGTAGGAGGCCATCAGCACCGGCGCGCAGCCGATCCCGATCAGCACCATCGCGACCCAGATCGCGGCAGGCCCCTGCGCCAGGGCCATCACCACCGCGCCGCCCCCGCCGCCAAGCGCCAGCAACCCGCAGGCCGTGCGGCGCGGGCCGATACTGTCCAGCGCCCATCCGATCGGGATCTGCATGGCGGCGAAGCTGACGAACCAGAGGCCCGAGGCAATGGCCAGGTCTTCCGGGCCAGCGCCGATCTCGGCCTCCAGAACCGGCGACAGGACCGCCAGGAAGGCGCGGTAGAACTGGCTCAGCACATAGGCCGTGACCAGGAAGAACATGCCTGCTTTCATCACGGCCCCCTCTTGGCGCGCAGCCTGCCGCCGGGCGGATAACTGCGCAAGCGGGATTATGCCCAAGTATTTTTGTCGGATAACCTTGACGCCGCTTTCCGGCCTTGCCACAAGAGGCGCAGAAAGCCCGAGTCTTTCGCTCAAATTTACCAACCAACGGGATGCAGACATGAAACTCGCCCTTACCACGCTGATGGCCACGACCGTTCTGGCCGGTGCCGTTTCCGCCCAGGAACTGAACCTCTATTCCTCGCGCCACTACGAGACCGACGAGAGGCTCTATTCCGATTTCACCGATGCGACCGGCATCACCATCAACCGGATCGAAGGCAATGCCGACGAACTGATCGCCCGGATGGAGGCCGAGGGCGTGAACTCGCCCGCCGATGTGTTCCTGACCGTCGACACCTCGCGCCTGCAACGCGCCGCCGATGCAGGGCTGTTGCAGCCGGTCGAAAGCGAGCTTCTGGAGGCGCGCATCCTCTCGAACCTTCAGGATGACGAGAACCAGTGGTTCGGCTTCAGCCAGCGTGCGCGGATCATCTTCTACAACCCCGAGATCGTGGACACCCCGCCCGCGACCTATGCCGACCTGGCCGATCCCGCCTATCAGGGGCTGGTCTGTATCCGGTCCTCGACCAACACCTACAACCAGACCCTGCTGGCCTCGATCATCGAGCATGAGGGCGAAGAGGCCGCGACAGACTGGGCCGAGGGCGTCGTCGCCAATTTCGCGCGCGCGCCGCAGGGCGGCGACACCGATCAGCTACGCGGGCTGGTCTCGGGCGAATGTGGCATCGCGGTCTCGAACAGCTACTATTTCGCCCGCGCCGTGCGGCGTGAGGTCGAGGGCGTCAGCGAGGCCCTGGACACGATCGGTTGGGTGTTCCCGAACCAGGAGGGGCGCGGCGCGCATATGAACCTGTCGGGTGGCGGGGTCGCGGCCCATGCGCCCAATCGCGATGCGGCGGTGGCGTTCCTGGAATATCTCGCCTCGGACCAGGCGCAGGAATATTTCTCGGCCGGGAACGATGAATTCCCCGTGGTCGAGGGTGTGCCGGTGGCGGAGTCCGTGGCCTATCTGGGCACGTTCGAGGCCGATGAGGTGGACTTGTCCGACGTGGCCGACAACATCCCCACCGCGCAGGAGATCTTCAACACGGTCGGCTGGCCCTAAATCCTGCACGGGTTCCAGCCGCTCCTCAAGCCCGTCCCCTTTTGCCAAGGGGGCGGGCTTTCCTCGCTCAGGCCACCGCGCGCATCAGGACCGGACGGCGCAGCGCGGTGATATGGCGGGCCTCCTCGGCACGGCCCTGGCGCAGCAGCGCGGTCAGCAGCGCCAGTTCCAGCAGGTCACGCTGTGCGCGGCTGCCGCCGATGCGGGCATGATCGGCCATCGCGGCGGTCAGATGCGCGGTGGCCTCGGCCCAGTTGCCCCTGGCGATGTGCGCAAAACCCTCGGCCAGGTCCGGCACCAGATCGGCGGCATTCCCCCTGGGCGAGGTGATGATGCGCGAAAGCTCCTCTCCATTGCCTGCCATCGCATGGGCCAGCGCCGCGTGTGTATCGACGAAGGCATTGCCGCAACTGGGGAAAAACTGCGCCGCGTAATCGCTGATCTGGCGCCAGCGGGCCGGGTCCACGGCGACGCCCGCCGCCTCGGCCCGGAACAGCAGCGACGCGGTGTCGGTGAGCACGTTGATCGGCAGCGCCTTGCAGGTGCCGGGGGCGACATCGGCATCCATCACCGCCCACATCCCGGCCTCATCCCCCTGCTCCAGCGCCCAGAGTGCGACATGCCAGGACAGGTGCCCATGCAGGAACCCGTCGCGGTCATGGCCCCCGACCCAATCGGCCAGGTAACTGCGCCCGGTTTCGGTCTCGCCGGTTTCATAGAGGACGTGCGAGCGCACATGCGCGCCATTGGCGTTGTCCGGGTTCAGGGCCAGCGCGCGGTCGATATGGCGGTTCGCCTTGGCCAGTTGCCCCGTTTCGCAGAGCGCGAAGGCATATTGGCTGAGGCACCACCAATCCTCGCCGTAATGCGGCAGGAGCGAGGCATTGAAGGCCAGCATTTCCGCCTCGCGCCCCGGCTGGCCGGAAAACCCGATCAGGCCGAAGACCGATGTGCAGGTCTGCGCCACCACGGCATCACGGGGGTGCGCCCCGACATGCGCGCGGATGGCGGCGTAGGCGTCAGTCAATTTTCCGTCGGTCAGCAGCCCCATGGCGTGGATATGCCCGGCCTCGCGATCAGTGACGCCTTGCGCCAGATCGCGCGCCGTGGCCGTGGCCGCCCTGGCCCCGGCCATGTCGTTGGCGTATTGCCGCGCCCGCGCCAAACCGGCATGGCCAAGCGCGAAGCCGGGATCATGGGCGATGCAATCCTCGAACGCCTCGACGATGCGCGCCTCGGCCCCAAGCAGGCGGTGCTGGCCAAGGCGATAGGCCGTGGCCGCCGCATCGGATTGGGTGGAAATGGGCAGGTCATAGAGGTCGGTCTGCATCGGGGCCGCTCCTTCTGGCTGAAGCGGTCAGCCTGCACCGGGCCGCGTCACCCTGTCAAAGGAAGGATCAATCCGCCGCCACCGGGTCCGGCACGAAATTCGCCTCGGTCCGGTCGGAGCGGCCAAGGCTCCAGCACAGAACGATCACCGGCAGAAGGCCGACTGCGCCGATCACCAGCGACGGCACGGCGGCCTGCGCGAGGCGTTCATCGGCGGCCAGGCGATGCGCCTGCACCGCCAGCGTGTCGTAGTTGAAGGGCCGCATGATCAGGGTCGCGGGCAGCTCCTTCATCACATCGACGAAGACGATCAGCAGCGCGGTCAGCAGCGAGGGCCGCAGGATGGGCAGGTGCACGCCGCGCAGCATGGTCGATGGTGATCGGCCAAGCGTGCGCGCCACCGCGTCTATATTGGGGTTGATCGTGGACAGGCCCGCATCATAGGCCGACAGGGCGGCGGCCATGAAGCGCACGGTATAGGCGGCGACCAGCAGCCAGATCGACCCGGTCAGCAGAAGGCCCGTCGAAATGTCGAAGGTCGCCCGCATCCAGGCATCCAGCGCGTTGTCGAAGGCGGCGAAAGGCACCATCAGCCCGACCGCGATGACACCGCCGGGCACCGCGTAGCCAAGCCCGCCAATGGCAATCGCGGTGCGGTTGGCGCGGGTCGGATGCAGCCGCGCGTTGAAGCCGAGCAGCACGGCGGCCGCGACCGTGACCAGTGCCGCGACCGAGGCCAGCGTGACGGAATTTTGCAGGAAGCCCAGGTAGCGCTCGGTCAGGATCAACTGGCCCGAGCCCCATCCCATCCAGAGCAGAAGCCCCGCAGGCAGCAGAAATCCGAGCAGGACGGGCGTGGCGCAGAAGGCCAGGGCCAGCGCGGCGCGGTATCCGGTCAGGCGGGGCGGCTCCATCCTCTCGAAGCGGCGACCGGCGCCGTGATGCCTCTGCCGGCTGCGTTGCGCGCGTTCCAGGGCTGCCAGCAGCAGGGCCACGCCGAGCAGGACCAGCGCCAGTTGCGCGGCGGCAGAGCGATCGGCGAAGGAGAACCAGCTTTGATAGATGCCGGTCGCGAAGGTCTGGACGTTGAAATAGGAGACGGTGCCGAAATCGGCGATGGTCTCCATGATCGTCAGCAGCACACCGCCCGCGATGGCAGGCCGCGCCACCGGCAGGCTGATGCGGAAGAAGGCCGACCAGGGCCCGTGCCCAAGCGTGCGCGCGGCGATATAGGCGGTGGCGCTTTGTTGCAGGAACGCGGCGCGCGCCAGCAGGTAGACATACGGGTAGAGCACCAGCATCAGCATCAGGGCGGCGCCCGGCAAGCTCCTGATTTCAGGGAACCAATAGTCGCGCGGCCCCCATCCGGTCAGGTCACGCAGGGTGGTCTGGACCCACCCCGGATGATCCAGGAAATCGGTATAGGCATAGGCCAGGACGTAGGCCGGGAAGGCCAGCGGCAAGGCCAGCGCGATCTCCAGCACCCGGCGGCCGGGAAAGCGCGTCATGGTGACCAGCCAGGCGGTGCCGGTGCCGATTATGGCGGTGCCGGTTGCCACGATCAGCACCATCAGTGCGGTGGCGCGGGCGTAGCGGGGCAGGACGGTCTCAGCCAGGCTGGTGACGGTCTCCAGCCCGCCGGTCAGCGCGGCCAGGGCGACGGCGACGATTGGCAGCAGGCACAGGCCCGCGGCCCCCCAGGCGAGGGCGGACATCCAGATACCTGAGCGGAAGCGTCGGTTTAGGCTCATGGGGCTAGGCTCTAGGCCAAATCGGCAGGGGCGTCCAGCGGGGCGTGGCGGGTGAGGAAGGCGGCGGTTTCGGCCTCGGTCGGGGCGTGGCCGGTGAAGACCTCGACATAGGGCGGCATCTGATCCAGGCGGGTTTGCAGGCTCTCGTCCAGCTGCATGGCGTAATAGCCCACCTGCGTGAAAATCATCGTGTGCGCGCGGGTGCGGGCCTGCGGTTTCGTATAGTCAAACCTTTGAAACATATCGGAAATCGCTGCGATGCGCGTGGCATCGGCGGCATCGACTTGGCCCCGGAGGGCCGCATCATTCTGGCCCCAGTTGCGGATCGCGAGGTCCAGCTTGGCGTCGAAAAGCCGCGCGTCGATCCAGCAATCGAAGAGGTTGTAGACACCGGCGCAGATGCTGGCGGCGGGGGCGTTGCATCGCGCCACGAGGTTGCCGGTGTTCTTCGCTTTCCAGCGGTCGACGATCCCCGCCAGGAGGGCGTCACGATCCGCGAAATGCCAGTAAAAGCTGGTGCGCGACAGGCCAAGCGCCTTGGCCAGCGGCATGATCTTTACCGCGTCCACCCCGCCCGACACCAGCGCCTGATGGGCCGCATCCAGCCACAGATCGGGCGAGCCGCGCCAGCCCTGGGTCTTGTCGGGGTTCTGGTCAATCATCGCCCTGCCACCTATCATCCAGGACCACTCATAGGAAATTCCTGACAGGATTGTCCGGTTTTTCTGACAGGTTTGTCAGGAAATCGCAGCATCGGAAGGGACGACATGAAAATAGGCGTGATCGGCACAGGCACCATCGCCAGCGCGGTGGTCCGGGGCATCGCGGGGGACGGGCATGACATCGCCGTGTCCGAGCGCAGCGCGGCCCGTGCGGCTGACCTGGCGCGCGCGTTCGACAACGTCAGCGTGCATGACAATGCGGGCGTCGTGGCTGCAAGCGACGTGATCTTCCTGGGGCTGATGGCCGAGGCGGCGGGCGAGATCCTCGCGGGCCTGTCCTTTCGCGCGGGTCAGCGGGTGATCTCGTTCATGGCGGGCGCCTCGCTGGAGGAGGTGGCGGCAATGGTCGCGCCCGCGCGGGCCGTCGCGGTGATGTTGCCGTTTCCGGGGATTGCCGTGGGCGGCTCGCCGATCCTGGTGCAGGGCGCGGCGGATCTGGCGCGCGACTTGTTCGAGCCTGCGAACCGGGTCTACACGCTGGCCGATGATGCGGAGCTGTCCAATTACCTGGCGGCGCAGGCGGTGCTGTTGCCCACCGTCACGCTGGTGGCGGAGGCGGCGGGCTGGCTGGCGGCGCAGGGCAGCGATGCCGACCAGGGGGCCGCGTTCCTGAAACACCTTGTGGGATCCTCGCTGATGGCCTCGAATCTTGGCCCGCTGATGGCGGACCTGGGCACGCCTGGCGGATACAATGCGCGGCTGCGCGATCATATGGAGGCGGCGGGGATACAGGATGCCTTGCGCGAGGGGCTGGACAGGCTGGCGCGCTGAGAGGTCAAGAATACCCCCGCAAGCTGGGGCTTGCGGGGGCAGGAGTGTAATCAATCACGTGCTGAAATATGCGGCTGAAGCCCCATTTTTTGGGGGGGGGGGCGAGGCGTCAGCCTACCAATCCGCCATCGTCGCGCCAGACCGCCACGACCGAGGAGCGCGGCAACCGGCCTTCGCCATCGGGGAAGGGCGCACCGGGGTGCTGGATGCCGACGAACATGGTGCGCCGATCCGATGACCAGGTCAGGCCCGTCACCTCGGAGCCCTGCGGCCCGGTCAGGAAGCGCACGATCTCTCCGGTCTCGGGATCGCCTGCCAGCATCTGGTTGTTGCCCATGCCGGCAAAGCCGTCCTCGTTGCTGTCATCGCCATCGGTCTGGATCCAGAGGATCCCGGCGGTGTCGAACTGCATCCCGTCAGGCGAGTTGAAGAGGTTGCCCTGATGGATGTTGCCCGAGCCGGCATTGGCATCCGCATGCACGCCGGGATTGCCCGCCATGACGTAGAGATCCCACCGGAATAGGTTGGCGGCGTGATCGTCGTTGGAGGGGAACCAGCGCACGATCTGGCCGTAACGGTTCTCGGCCCGCGGGTTGGGGCTGCCGGACACGGGTTCGACGAGGTCGCCGCCCGCATTGGTCCAGCCCGGCGCGCGGCGCGAGTTGTTGGTCAGGGCGCAATAGCCCTCGACCGCGATGGGGTTCACCGCGACCCATTCGGGGCGGTCCATCGTGGTGCCCCCGGCGGCAGAGGCGGCCTGCCGGGTAAAGACGCAGATCTCGACCTCGGACATGCCCGTGGCCTCGGGCGTCAGCGCCACCCATTCGCCGGTGCCATCGGTGTCGAAACGCGCGACATGCAGCAGCCCGTCATCAAGCAGGTGATCGGTGGGTCCGCCCGGCTGGTAATAGCCGTTGGAGACGTATTTGTAGAGGTATTCGCCGCGCTCGTCATCGCCCAGATAGACCACGACCCGGCCATCGCGGGCCACGGCGCAGGCGGCGTTCTCGTGCTTGAAGCGGCCAAGTGCCGTGCGCTTGACGGGCCTGCTGTCGGGGTTGGCCGGGTCGATCTCGACCACATAGCCGAAGCGGCGCGGCTCGTTCGGGGTCTGGCTGACATCGAAGCGGGCGTCATGCGCCTCGTAGGCATAGCGCCCCTCGTGCCCGATACCGTAGCGGGCATAGTCGGCGGGCAGCTCGAAATCGGCGTCGGTAGAGCCGAAATAGCCGTTGAAGTTTTCTTCGCAGGTCAGGTAGGTGCCCCAGGGCGTCTGGCCCGAGCCGCAATTGTTGAGGGTGCCAAGGGCGGTCATCCCCTCGGGGTCGGCCTCGGTCTGCAACAGCGGATCACCGGCGGCGGGGCCCGCGATGCGCGTCTCGGTGTTGTGGTGGATGCGGCGGTTGAAGGGGCTGTCGACCACGATCTGCCAGCCGTCCGCGCCCTGCGCGACCTCCATCACCGTGACGCCTTGCAGGTTCTGCAGCTTGCGCACGTCCTCGGCGCTGGCGACATCGCCGCCCGAGGCGGGCAGGTTGACGTCCTTGTTCACGTATTCATGGTTCACCGCGATGATCTGGCGGCCGCCGATATTGAACAGCTCCATCCCGTCGGTGTTTTCGCCGAAGACCCGGTCCGAGCTGGCAAGATCGCCGCCGGTGGCCTGGTCCAGATCGGGGGCCGCGTCCGAGAACAGCGGATCGCCCCACCGCGCCAGCACTGACCAGCGGTAGCCCTCGGGCACATGCACGGTGGCATCGGTCTGGATCGGGATCGGGGTGAAGGCGAAGCGGCCGGCGGCCTGCGCCTCGGCGGAGGTGGAGGAGAGCAAGCTGCCCACGCCCATCACGGCGGCGCCGGAGCCGAAGGCCAGGACCGAGCCGATGAAGCCCCGCCGCGACAGGGCGGTTTCGACCACGGCGTCGAACTCGGGCGCTTCGGGGCGCGGGTTGTGGTGCTCGTCCCAGTCGTCCCAGGACAGGTGGCTCAGGTCGGTGTCTTTCATCGGATCGTGCCTCGTGTTGCAGGGTGAGTGACTGCGGGCGGGGTAGGCGATGCAGGCAAAACCCGCGTGACGATCCGGTGTCGGTTTGATGACAGTTGCCATCGGGGCTGTGGTATCGCCAGCCGTGCCCCGGCCCCGTCGGGCTGCATCGGGCAAAGCACCGCGCTTAGGCCAGCAGCATCCAGATCGCGACACCGGCCAGGATCGCCCCGAAGGTGAGGTTGAGGATGCGCGCGCTGGCGGGGCTGCGGAAACGGCGGGCGAGGCGGTCGCCCACCACGGTCCAGGTCAGGAAGGCCATGAGGTTGTTCAGCGTGAAGACGGTGGTGATCAGCAAGATCACGGCCAGCGGATCGGCAGGGTCGAGGAACTGCGTGAACATCAGTGCGATGATGACATAGGCCTTGGGGTTGAGGATCAGCAGCACCGCGCCATCCGCGAAACTGGCCGGGCGCGGGGCGGGGGCCGAGGTCAGCGTGCCCGCGCGGATCAGCCCGAAGGCGAGCCACAGGACATAGAGCGCGCCCGCGATCTTGAGCACGGCAAAGAGGCGCGGGGCCATGTCGAGGGCGGCAACGAAGCCCAATCCGATCCCTGCCGTCACCACCCATGTGGCGATGTGATAGCCCGCATTCGCAGGCAGCGTCGCGCGCAACCCGAAGCGCGCGCCATTGGCGGCAAAGACCATGTTGCCGGGGCCGGGGCTGTAGGCCAGCGGGAAGAGGAAGACGATGAGGGCGAGGGCGATCTCTAGCATCGGGGCGGTCCCTGTTGTGGACGCTCAGGATGCGCGGAGAGGGACGTGGAGGGCGACCCGGATGTTGCGCAAACGGAAGATGCCTACTTATTCAGGTAAGAATCTTGATAGATTTCTTGGCAAGTCTCACGAGGTTAACGCATGAAGAATTCGACGAGCATGAGCTTGGATGCTGCGGTTCTGGAGGAGGCCAAACGCCCTGGACTCAATATCAGCCAAGCCGCCGAAACGGGCGCGCATCTGGAAGGAAGAGAACGCCGGGGCAATCACGGACCTCAATGCGTTCATCGACGCTGAGGGCGTGCCTCTGGCTGAGTATCGGAAGTTCTGATCCTGGCGGCGCAGTTCGACCTCGATCGAACCGACAAGGCCGCGTTGGTCGTGGGTTCCGGTGCAATCGGTGGAACGGGTGGTGACACCACTGAACCCGACGGTAATGATCGGTGATATGACCTATATGGTCATGTCGCACCTTCCGGGCGACCCTGACTGTTGCCGGGTTGGGCGAGAGGATCGGATCCCTGTCAATGATGCGCGACGCATTGGTGCGGGCGGTGACTGCGTTGCTCACCGGCGTCCGATCACGTTCCCACCCCCAACCCGAAAGGGCCGGGGGCGGCGCTTTCATCCCGATCCGTCAGCCGGGGATCTTGGCCATGCGCAGGTAGGGCAGCTTGGTGTCGATCGCGCCGTATTTGGCAATCGCGTCCTCGTCCGATACGGCGACGGGCACCACGACATCCTGGCCCACCTGCCAGTTGGCGGGGGTGGCGACGTTTTCCTTCGCGGCTATCTGCAAACCGTCCAGCGCGCGCAGCACCTCGGCGAAGTTGCGGCCCACATTCATCGGATAGGTCATGGAGAGCTTCAGCTTCTTGTCCGGCCCGACGATATAGACGACGCGCACGGTGGCGGTGTCATTGGGGGTGCGGCCATCGGGCAGGTAGGCGTCGGCGGGCAGCATGTCGAAGGCCTTGGAGACCTCCAGATCCTTATCCGCGATGATCGGAAAACCGGCCTTGGCGCCGCCGACCTTCTCGATGTCGGTCTTCCATTTCTTGTGGTCCTCGACCCCGTCCACCGAGATGCCGATCACCTTGGTGCCGCGTTTCTGCCATTCGGCGTCAAGTTGCGCGACGGCGCCGAATTCGGTGGTGCAGACGGGGGTGAAATCCTTCGGGTGCGAGAACAGGATAGCCCAGTTGTCGCCGACGAACTCATGCAGGGAAAAGCTGCCCTGGTCGGTTTCGACATTCAGGTCGGGGATGGTGTCGTTGATGCGCAGGCCCATGACGGTCTCCTCTTACGGTTGCGGTTCCTTGCCGCCAAGATGTGCCTTCCCCCGTGCAGGGGCAAGGGGGTGCGCGGAAGTGTTCAGGGGCGGGCTTGCGGAGGCCCGCGCCGGGTGACAGGTTGCGCGCAACCGAATGCCTGGGAGAAAGCCAATGCCTGATAGCAGAAATTTCTACATCAACGGCCAGTGGGTCGCGCCCGCGACAGCCAATGATCTCGACGTGATCAACCCCTCGACCGAGGAGGTCTGCGCGACGATTTCCCTGGGCGGCCAGGCCGATGTCGATGCCGCCGTCGCCGCCGCGCGCGCCGCGTTCGAGACCTGGTCGAAAAGCAGCAAGGCAGAGCGTCTGGCGCTGCTGCACCGCGTGCTGGAGGTCTACAAGGCCCGCGCCGGGGATATGGCGGAAGCGATCTCGACCGAGATGGGCGCGCCGATCGACCTGGCCAAGACTTCGCAAGTCGGTGCGGGGGCGTTCCATATCCAGAACTTCATCCGCGCGCTTGAAGGGTTCGAATTCGAGCAACCCTTGGGCGATCACGCGCCGAATGATCGCATCATCCATGAAGGTGTCGGCGTCGTCGGCATGATCACGCCGTGGAACTGGCCGATGAACCAGGTCACGCTGAAGGTGATCCCCGCGATTGCGGCGGGCTGTTCGATGGTGCTGAAACCCTCCGAGATCGCGCCGCTGTCGGGGCTTCTCTTTGCCGAGATCATGGATGAGGCCGGGGTGCCGGCGGGCGTCTTCAACCTGGTCAATGGCGACGGCGCGGGGGTCGGCACGATGCTGACCAGCCATCCGGGCGTCGATGCGATCAGCTTTACCGGATCGACGCGCGCCGGGATCGCGATCTCGAAATCCGCCGCCGACACGCTGAAACCCGTCCATCTGGAGCTTGGCGGCAAGGGTGCGAACGTGATCTTCGCCGATGCCGATGAAAAGGCGGTCAAGCGCGGCGCGCAGCATTGTTTCAACAACACGGGCCAAAGCTGCAACGCGCCGACGCGGATGCTGGTGGAACGGTCGATCTATGACAGCGCGGTGGAGATTGCGGCCGCGACCGCCGAGAGCACCGCCACCGGCATGGCGGCGGAACCGGGGCGGCATATCGGCCCGCTGGTCAGCCAGGCGCAATGGGACAAGGTGCAGGGGCTGATCGAAAAGGGTATGGCGGAAGGCGCGCGGCTGGTCGCGGGCGGTCCGGGCCGGCCCGAGGGGGTCAATCGCGGCTACTTTGTCCGGCCCACGGTGTTTGCCGATGTGAGCAACGACATGACCATCGCGCGCGAGGAGATCTTTGGCCCGGTGCTGAGCATTATCCCCTTCGAGGATGAGGAAGACGCCGTGCGCATCGCCAATGACACCGAATATGGCCTGACCAATTACGTGCAATCGCAGGACGGCGCGAAACGCAACCGGATGGCGCGGCGGCTGCGCTCGGGCATGGTCGAGATGAACGGCCAGTCGCGCGGCGCGGGCGCGCCCTTTGGCGGCATGAAGAAATCCGGCAACGGGCGCGAAGGCGGCGTCTGGGGCTTGATGGATTTCCTGGAGGTCAAGGCGGTCTCGGGCTGGTCGCCAGAGGACGCGTGAGACGCTGACATTTGCAAAACGGAGGCAACCGGGGCAGAGAATGGCCTCGGTTGTTTTCATTCAAGGCCCGCTGCCATGGAATTCGTGCCCGAAACGGTGCTGAAACGCGACATCTTCTCGGAGACGATCGTGGGCCATCTGGCCGAGGATCCGGCGTGCAAGGTGGTGCTGCGCAAGCTGGACGGGGTGCCGTGGTATGCGCGCCCGATTGCGTGGTTCCTGGCGCGCAAGGAAGTGCGGGGACTGCGCGCGGTGGCCGGGATCGAGGGGGTGCCGGAGTTGTTGCGGGTGGATCGCGTGGGGCTTTTGCGCAGCTGGTCAGAGGGCACGCCGCTGCAGCTGGCAAAGCCCGACAGCGCCGCGTGGTATCACGATGCCAAGCGCCTGCTGCGCGAGATGCGGGCGCGCGGCGTGGCGCATAACGACATTGCCAAGCCGCAGAACTGGCTGATGACGCCCGAGGGGCGCGCGGCGGTGATCGACTTTCAACTGGCATCCGTGCATCCGCGCAAGGGATGTTGGTTCCGTCTGCTGGCGCGCGAGGATCTGCGGCACCTGCTGAAACAGAAACGCGCCTTTGCGCCCGGTCTGCTGGTGCCGAGCGAGCGCAGGGTGCTGGCGAAGAAATCGCTGCCCTCGCGGATCTGGATGGCGACGGGCAAGCGGGCCTATAATTTCGTAACGCGGCGGCTGATGAACTGGTCGGACGGGGAAGGCACCGAGGACCGGATCGCGCGCGACGGGCCGGAACTGCGCAAGATCGCGGAGCGGCCCGAGATGTCGGATGTCGTGCTCTGCACCTATGCGCTGCCCGCGCGCGGCGTGGGGGTCTATGCGTTCTACGAGACCTATATGGCGCAGTCCGAATTGCGGGCGCTGGTGCCGGAGGCCCGCGCCGACCTGGTGCAGGCAGTGGCCGAGTTTCCGCGTGACGGGGTCGAGATACGCGAGGATATCCTGCATCTGATCGCCGCGAATCGGTTGGATGAACTGGCCGTGCTGATGGAGGGCGCGCCGGACTTGCAGCCGGTGGTCGCCAGGATCGTTGCGGGGCGGCAGAACCTGACGGATCGGGTGTTGAGGCAGTAAGGCTCCTCGCCCCCCTGTTTCCGGGGCGCTCCTCGCCTTCAGAACTCGGGTTTCGCGGTGTATTTCACGCCCTTGCCGCTGTCGGGGTGGTTGAAGCGCAGGGTCTCGGCATGGAGCATCAGGCGCGGGTAATCGCGCGCCGGGCCGCTCGCATAGAAGGGATCGCCCAGGATCGGGTGGCCGATGGCGCGGGCATGCACCCGCAACTGATGCGTGCGTCCCGTCCGGGGCGTCAGGCGCACGCGGGTCTCGCCTCCGCCAGATTTCAGCACCCGCCAGTCGGTCTGCGAGGGCTTGCCGGTGTCATGGCAGACCATCTGCAGGGGCCGGTTGGGCCAGTCCACGATCAGCGGCAGGTCGATGGTGCCGGTTTTCTCCAGCCCCTCGCCATGGACCCGCGCGATATAGGTTTTCCTGACGCTGCGTGCCTCGAACTGGCGGTTGAGGGCGCGCTGCGCGTGGGGGCTGAGGGCGAAGACCATGAGACCCGAGGTGTCCATGTCCAGCCGATGCACCAGCAGCGCGGTGGGAAAGGCCGCCTGCACGCGGGTCAGCAGGCAATCGGACAGGTGATCCCCGCGACCGGGGACCGAGAGCAGACCGGCGGGCTTGTCGACCAGCACGATCTCATGATCCTGGTGCAGCACGTCCAGGGGCGTGTCGGGGGGGCGGTAGTCATGGGCCATGGCGCGCGGTGTAGCGCGTGGGGCCGCTATTGCAAGGGCGCGCGGGTGGCAATGAGGGCGGTGTTGACCACGATCGCGGCGAAGGCCACCAGCCAGACGATGCGCAGGGTTCGTGTGGCCGGGTCGCGCATCCAGACCCGCATGGCGGAGAGGAACGAGAAGGGGCCGGGATTGATGCTGCCGGTCTCGGCCGCCGCGATGGCGCGGATCTGAAAGAGTGCCCGGAAGGAACAGATCGCCCAGATCAAGAAGGCCACGCCTTGCAGGCTGAAGAAGGGGAGGGCGAGGATGTCCATGGCGCCCAGTCAAGCGCAGGTCGGAGATCGGCGCAAGTGGGATCGAATTGTCGGCATTCGGGACGCTGCGCGTTAACCCGCCGGAAACCGGGCCCGCGTCAGGGTCGACGGATTGGATGGGGGCGTCAGCCAAGAAGGTTTGCGCCGATGATGAACAACACAAGCGAAGTGCGGGTGATCAAGCTGAAGGACACGTATCCCGACGAGAAGGGCCATGCCAGCGACATGATGGCCACCTTCCGGATCTGGTCGCTTCTGGGCGGGGCGGAGCAGATGCGCGACAGGACGGTTGCAAACCGGTTTCTCGGATAGATCCGGACCGGTCTTGCGATTTCCGTCGCCGGGTGGCACCGAAGACCCGGACACGGCGTTTGATCCGTGTCATTTGCGAACCGCGCGTTTGCGGCGCAAGATCGGAGTGCAACAGGTGTCAGGGAAGGGGAATCGCCATGCTGGCCATATCATCGCGCAAGATCGCTCAGGTCATCCTGATGGGGCACGAACTGGACCGCGCGGAGGGAGAGCTGCGCGGCTTCATCGAGGCGCTGAACGAGGATGAGCAGGCCGAGCTGGTCGCCGTCATGTGGATCGGACGGGGCAGTTTCGAACCCGCCGATTTCCGCGAGGCGCTGGCCACCGCCTATTCGGAACGCACGACGCCGACCGCCGATTACCTGATCGGCACGCCGCACATGTCCGACCACCTGGAAAGCGGGTTGCAGGAACTGGGGATCGATCCGGGCGACGAGGAAGACGCGCTGCTTTAGCTTGAAGGTCAGGCGTTGACCTTGAGGGAGGACCGGAAGGCCAGCCCGATCAAGGCGACGCCGCCGAGGCCGGTGATCAGCTCTGGCACCTGAAACAGCGTGTGGGCATACATGATGACCGACAGCAGCAGGATCGCGTAGAAGGCCCCGTGTTCGAGGTAGCGGTATTCGTTCAGCGTGCCCTTCTCGACCAGCATGATGGTCATCGAGCGCACATACATCGCCCCGATGCCCAAGCCGATGGCGATGATGAAGAGGTTTTGCGACAGTGCGAAGGCCCCGATCACGCCGTCGAAGGAGAAGCTCGCATCCAGCACTTCGAGGTAGAGGAACGCGCCCAAACCCCCCTTGGCGACGCCGCTTGCCGCGTCCTGCTTGTCCAGCACATGGCCCAGAACATCGACGCAAAGGAACGTCACCAGCCCGTAAAGCGCGGCGGTCACGAATTCGGCCGCGGTCTCGGGGGGCAGGAACCGCGAGAAGCCCAGGATGAAGATCAGGACCACGGCGATCTCGATCCCCTTGATCGAGGCCCAACCCGAGAGCCGTTCCTCGATCCGCCGAATCCAGTGGACGTCCTTTTCTGTGTCGATGAAATAGCTCAGCGCCACCATCATCAGGAAGGTGCCGCCGAAGGCCGAGATGCCCAGTTGCGCGTCGTGCATGATGTCGGCATAGGTCTGCGGCTCGGTCGCGGCCAGGCGCACGGCCTCCCAGGGGCCGACATTGGCGGCGACGACGACGACCAGCAGCGGAAAGACGATCCGCATCCCGAACACCGCGATCAGGATGCCCCAGGTCAGGAACCGGCGTTGCCAGGCAGGGGTCATGGTCTTGAGCTTGTTGGCATTGACGATGGCATTGTCGAAAGAGAGCGAGATCTCCAGCACCGCGAGGATCGCGCAGATGAAGAAGATGCCCATCGTCCCCCGGATCGTGCCGGTATAGGCCCAGCCGACCCAGACGCCCAGCAAGAGGCCGACGACAGTGACGATGAAGGCCCAGCGGAAATAGGACAGGGTCGGACGGGACATGAAGGCTCCGGGGGTGATGTTCGATTACTGGTCGATGAACGAGCCGTCCAGATGCGGCCGCATCTCGATCTCGCGCACCACGTTTTCGGCACTGTATGCGGCATTGGCAAGCCCCGCCCCCAGCCCCGGACCTTGCGGAATGGATAGGTATCCGTCGCGGATGTCGGGCGTCCAGTCAACCAGGTCGGAACCGCGCAGCCGGTTCTCGTGCCCTGTCGCGCCGTCCTTCTGCGTGACCAGCGGCAATTCCTGGATGGCGAAGTTGGAGATCGCCGCGTCCAGTTGCAGGCAGGCCAAGAGCGAGATCGGCGACAGCGGGTTATGCGGTACCACCTGGATGTCATGTGCCTCGGCCAGGGCGGCGATCTTGCGCGCACCGGTGATGCCGCCGCACAGGCACAGCGACACGCGGGCATAGTCGAGCGCGCCGCGCTGGATATGGGCCTGGAACTGGTAGAGCGAGAAAAAGCGCTCGCCGGTGGCCAGCGGAATGCCGATATTGTCCGCGACCCGACCCATCGCCTCGGTGCTGGTCGGCGGAATCGGATCCTCGTAGAACATCGGGCGGAACTGCGCGATCTCGCGGGCGAAGGCGGTCGCCTCGGGCGGGGTCAGACGGCGGTGGATCTCGACGCAGAGGTCCATGTCGGGGCCGACCGCCGCGCGGATATCGGCGATGACCTGCACTGCCTCGTCGATCTTACGGGCATGGCCGCGGGTGTAGACCTCGGACTTGGCCTCATCCAGGAACGGGTTGAGATGGCCGATCGCGGTATAGCCCTGGTCCTTGCGTTGCAGCGCGGCGTCGATCATCTGCTCCTTGGTGGGCGATTTGACATGGGCGTAGACGCGCACCCTGTCGCGGGTCGGCCCGCCCAGAAGGACATGGATGGGGACGCCAAGCGCCTGGCCCTTGATGTCCCACAGCGCGATGTCGATGGCCGAGATCGCGCCGCAGATCGCCGCGCCCGTGAAATGGCCGAAGCGGTGCATGACGGTCCAGTGGGTCTCGATCCGGCCCGGATCCTTGCCGATCAGGTAGGTGGCGAATTTGCCAACGGCGGTGGCGGCGGCCTCGAGATGGCCCCAGGCCCCGCATTCGCCGGTGCCGATCAGTCCCTCATCCGTCTCGATTTGGACATAGAGGTATCGGTTCGCAAAGATCGGGGTGACGCGGGTGATTTTCATGGGGACGGGCCTTTCGCGGGTCAGTCGTTGGTCAGCGGAAAGTGGCACTTGACCACACGGTCGGCGTCGCCCACGCGGGTGGTCGGCGGCACCTCGCGGCATTTGTCCTGCGCCTTCCAACAGCGGGTGCGGAAGCGGCAGCCCGAGGGCGGGTTGACGGGGCTTGGCACCTCGCCCTTGAGAAGCACTTGCTGGCGTTTTTCGCCGCCGATATTGATCTCGGGCTCGGCCGACAGAAGCGCCTTGGTATAGGGGTGGGCGGGGGTCTCGTAGACATCCTCGCAATCGCCCATCTCGACCATCTCGCCCAGATACATCACGCCGATCCGGTCCGAGATGTGGCGCACGATGGACAGGTCGTGGCTGATGCACATATAGGCGACGCCGAACTCCTCCTGCACTTCCTCCAGCAGGTTCACCACCTGCGCCTGGATCGACACATCGAGGGCCGAGACCGGTTCATCGAGGATGATCAGCTCGGGGCCCAGCACCAACGCGCGGGCGATGCCGATGCGTTGCAACTGCCCGCCCGAGAACTCATGCGGGAAGCGGTTGGCAAATTCGGGGCGCAGGCCGACGCGTTCCAGCAATTCGCGCACCCGTTCGGGCCATCTGGCCTTGTCCAGCGTGCCTTCGTGAATCTTCAGGGGCTCGGTCAGGACGTCATAGATCGTCATGCGGGGCGAGAGCGCGGCGAAGGGATCCTGAAACACGACCTGGATACGGCGGCGCAGGGCCTTGTCGGACAGGGCCTGTGGCGTGAAAATGTCCTGACCCTCGAAGGTGACGCGGCCGCTATTGGGGGTTTCCAACCGCAGGAGCGTGCGGGCCAGCGTGGACTTGCCGCAGCCGGATTCGCCGACGATGCCGAAGGTCTCGCCCCGGCGGATGTCGAAGCTGACGCCATCGACCGCCTTGACGGTGCCGGTCTTGCCGCGCAAGAGGCCGCCGCCGACGTCGAAATGCTTGACCAGGTCCGAGACCGAGAGAAGCGGTGCAAGGGTCGCGGTTGTCATGTCGTCACCTCGGGCTGTCGATTGCCCTGGCCCGCCTCTTCGGCGACCACATGGCAGGTCACGTCCTGACCCGAGGGGACATGGACCGTGGGCGGGAACTGTTCGGAGCAGACGGGTTTCGCCGCCGTGCAGCGCGGCGCGAAGGGGCAGCCGCGCGAGGCAGCGGCCAGGTTGGGCGGCGAGCCCAGGATCGGGCGCAGCTTGTCGCCTTTCTCAATCGCCTGCGGACGCGAGCCCAGAAGTCCCAGCGTGTAGGGGTGGCGCGGCGTGCCCAGAACCTGCCGGATCGTGCCCGTCTCCATCACCGTGCCGGCATACATGATCGCCACGCGGTCGGCGGTTTCGGCCACCAGCCCCAGGTCATGGGTGATCAGGATCAGCGACATCTGCCGTTCGTCCTTGAGCTGCTGCAACAGGTCCATGATCTGCGCCTGCACCGTCACGTCGAGCGCGGTGGTGGGTTCGTCCGCGATCAGCACCTCGGGGTCCAGCGCGATGCCCATGGCGATCATCGCCCGCTGGCGCATACCGCCCGAGAACTGGTGCGGATAATCGTCCAGCCGCCGCTCCGGTTCGGGGATGCCGACTTTTGTCAGCAACGCGATGCTGGCCGCACGAATTTCACGACGCGTCATTTGTGGTCGGTGGACGCGGAACATCTCGCCGATTTGCCAGCCAACAGTATAGACCGGGTTCAGCGCGGTCAGCGCATCCTGGAACACCATGGCGATCTTCTCGCCGGTGTAGCGCCACCAGTCCCTTTGCCGGACGGCCTGCAGATCCTCGCCCTTGAAGCGCATCGCGTCGGCGGTGATATGGGCGGGCGGGCTTTGCAGCAGGCGCATCGCGGCCATCATCGACACCGTCTTGCCCGAGCCGCTTTCGCCGACGATGGCGAAGGTCTCGCCCTTGTCGACATGGAAGCTGACCCCGCGCACGGCGTGAACGGTCTGCGCCGGTGAGCGGAAGGCGACATTGAGGTTGCTCAGTTCGAACTGGTGTCGGGTCATGCCTGTTTCGCCCTTTCAAAGCGCCAGCGTTCGCGCGGATCACGGATGCGGCGGGTCCAGTTTGCCATCAGGTTGATCGAGAGGGTCGAGAGCATGATCATCAGGCCGGGAAAGAAGGCCATCCACCACGCCGTTTCCAGGTAGTCCTTGCCCTGGCTGACCATCAGACCCCAGGTGATGTTGGGGGCCTGCACGCCGATGCCCAGAAAGGACAGCGAGCTTTCCGACAGCATGATCAACGCGAAGTCGATGGTAACGATATTGATCACGGTCGGGATCACCATAGGCCCGATATGCATGGCGATGATCTGGTATGGCCTGGCCCCGATGACGCGCGCGGCATCGACGAAGAGACGCTCGCGCAGCTCCAGAACCTCGGCCCGTGCGACGCGGATATAGACCGGCAATTGCCCCACCGCGAGGACCAGGATCAGGTTCAGCGGCGAGGGGCTGAGCATGTAGAGCACCACCATCGCCAGCAGGATCGAGGGAAAGCTTTGCAGGACGTCGGAAAGCTGCATGATGACTCGGCCCGTCCAGCCGCCCTTGAATCCGGCCCAGAGGCCGATCAGCGTGCCGATGATCAGCGCCGCGATGGCCGAGGCCATCGCGATACCCAGGGTGACGCGGGTGGCGACGATGATGCGGGCCAGGATCGGACGGCCAAGCGCATCGGCGCCCAGGATATTGACCAGGCCGCCCTCGGTGGTGCCGAAGGGCGCGGCGCGGGCGCGCAGGTTCATGCCACGGGCCAGATCGCCGAAGAGCCATTCGCCGAACAGCGCGCAGAACAGGAGGAACAGCAGCCAAAGGGCCGCCAGCACGGCGACCGGGTCGCGGACCAGGAAGTAGAGATAGGGCGTGCGGGTGCGCGTCGCCACCATCTCGGCCTGGATCGACGGCGCGCCGGGCGGGTTGTCGCGGGTGTTGTTCAGCTCGGTCATCGCGCCCTCACTTGTGCCGGATCCGGGGATCGAGCAGCGCGTAGGCCACGTCGATCAGGATATTCATCAGGAAGATCACCACGGCGGTGATCACGACGCCCGCCTGCACCACGGCGAAATCGCGTTGCTGGATGGCGTCGATCATCAGCTTGCCGACGCCGGGAAAGCCGAAGATGCTTTCGATCACGACCGACCCGTTGATGAAGCCCACCGCCTGGTTGCCGGCCATGGTCAGGATCGGCAGCGACGCATTGCGCAGCGCGTGGACGAAGAGGACTGAGCGGAACGGCACGCCCTTGGATTTCGCGGTGCGCACATAGGGCGCGGTCAGGGCGCGGATCATCGCCTCGCGCACCACCTGGGCCAGCAGGCCGAGGGGGCGCAGCGTCAGCACGGTGATCGGCAAAATCCAGTATTCCCAGCCGCCGATGCCCGAGGTCGGCACCACCCGCAGCCAGACCGCGAAGACCGAGATCAGCGTCAGCGCGACCCAGAAATTCGGGGCGGAGGCGCTGGCCAGCGACAGGATCGAGATCACCCGATCCAGAAGGCCGGTGGGCCGGACCGCCGCCCAGACACCCAGGAGCACCGCCCCGATGACGGAGATGAGCATGGTCAGCCCGGCCAGTTTCAGCGAGGTCGGATAGGCCTCCAGCACGATCTGCGCGGCGGGACGCGCCTGGCGCAGGCTTTCGCCCAGGTCGAGGCGGAAGAGGCCGCTGAAGAATTCCCAGAACTGCACGATCATGGGACGGTCGAGGCCGTGGATGCGGATGTATTCCTGCCGCGCCGCCTCCGAGGCGTCGTCGGGCAGGTAGAGGTCGGCGGGGCTGCCGGTCAGGCGGACCAGGAAGAAGACCAGGACGACAAGGCCGATCAGCGAGATCAGGCTTTGGGCCATCCGGGCGAGAACGAAATTGCCCATGGGGTGCGGGCTCCCTTTTTGGCGGGTATCCGGTGTGCGCGCGGGCATGATGCGCCGTCGGGACGACAGGCGAAAGCGGCGGGCCGGATTGCGGTGATCTGGGGAAGGCGCGGGTAGAGGGGGTGGCAGGGGCCCAGGGTGCGTGGCCCCTGCCGGTGGTGCGATCAGTTGAAGGTCACTTCCTCGATCAGGAAGGTGGACGGGTTCTTGCCCGACACATCATAGCTGATCCTGGGCCCGATCCGGGCAAAGGCGACCTGGTGGCCGATCACGGCGTCGACCTGGACATCCTCGTGCATGAAGCGCACGACCTCCTGCCAGGCGGCTTCGCGTTCCGGGCCCTGCGGGGTGGCCAGCGCGGTCTGGATCATCTCGTCCAGTTCGGGCAGGCAGATCGGGTTGCGGTTCGAGTCGCAGAGGTGGCGGGTCAGCGAAAAGCCGGCATCGCCCTTGTCGTTGTCATGGCGCGACAGCAGGATCACGGCACGATCTTCGCCGCGGGGTTCATCGCGGTATTCACGATAGACGCCGGATTCGACCAGCTCCATCCGGGCGTTGAAGCCTGCAGCCTGCAACATCAGCGCCATCGCCTCGACCAACTCGTTCGAGCCGGGGAACCGGTCGTTGATATACATCACGGTGATTTCGCGATCCACGTCGACACCGTCGGCGCGCGCCTCTTCCAGAAGCTCGGTCACCCGGTCCGGGTCATAGGGGTGCGGAACCAGATCGGGGTTCGAGCCGCTGATCGAGGGGCCGATGATGGCGGTGCCCAGAACGGTTTCGGCGGGCAGGATGGTGCCGAGCAGCGCCTCGCGGTCAATGGCGAGGTTCACCGCCATGCGCACGCGCAGGTCATCCAGCGGAGCCTCCCATGCGCCGAGGATGAAATAGATCGTCTCGAAGTTCTGATAGGCGACGTCCATGTCGGTGGTTGCCAGTTCCTCGGGCACCGAGAAGGTGAAATCGGCCTCGCCGACCTCGACCATGCTGGCGCGGACCGAGCCTTCGCCGCGGAACACGAAGGTTGCGCGCTCGACCTCGGGCTGGTCGCCCCAGTAATCGGGGTTGCGTTCCAGCACGATCTGCACCCCGGCCTGCCATTCGGCCAGCGTGTAGGGGCCGGTGCCGACAGGTGCGCGGGTCAGCGCGTCGAACGGCGTGTTGGGCGAGACGATCGGCACCTGGCTGAGCGAGAATTCGACGGTATACTCGTCGATCGCCTCGGCGGTGAAGGTCATGTGATCCCAGTACTTGTTCCGGGCGATCTGCTCGAGGTCGGTATTGAACAGGCGCTCGACCGAGTAGACGACGGCATCGGCGTTGAAGGGCGCGCCGTCATGGAAGGTGACGCCCTCGCGCAGCGTGTAGCGATAGGTGGTGTCGTCCACCTGCTCCCACGCGGTGGCGAGCCGGGGCTGCAGAGAGCTGTCGGAGAGGTCCAGCAGGGTCAGCGTCTCGATCACGTTCTGACGCAGGATCGGGCCGGTCTGGCTGTAGTCGAAATTGCCGGGGTCGATATTGGGCGGTTCCGACGACTGGACGATAACGATCTCGCCCTCGGCGGGTTGTGCGGCCACGGGGGCGACACCCATCGAGACGGCGATGATGGCGGCGGCCAGAACCGGTGTCCCCAGTCGGACCCCCATCTGGCTGATGCGCTCGGCAAATGACATTCGAACTCCTCCTTCGAGTTTTCCCAAGAACCGGTGCCGCTGTCAGGCTTCGCCGCAGGGCGAAAAACCATGGCAAACGCCGATCCCCTCCCTGGGATCGCGGAATGCGATGGGAACAGGTTAGGGGAGTCTGTCCATATGTCAACAAGCGAAATAGTATTTCATTAGATGAAATTACAAGAGAAATATATCCAATATCAAGCCGTTGCTGCGCGTGCGAAAGGATGCTCCCCGCAAAAGGAATGCCGGGCGCGGGACCGAAACGATGCGAATCGGGTCAGTCGATGAGGGTGCTTGCCGTGTCGTCGCCGCCTGGATCGCGCCGGGGGCCGCGATAGCCAAGGCGGCTGGACACATGCACCGCGGCTGCCGCCAGAACGGTGCAAAGGTGATCCTCGCGGTCGGCGACACTGCGCGCTGGACCCTGTAGCCCGAGCGCGCCGATCACCTCGCCGGTGCGTTTGCGGATCGGGGCCGAGATGCAGCAGATATCGACGTCGCGTTCCTGCCGGTCGAAGGCCAGGCCAGCCGTGCGCACCTGCTCCAGCTCGGCGCGGAACCTGTCGGCATCGGTGATGGTGTTGGGGGTCAGGGCCGCAAAGTCGATCCGGCCCAGCGCGTCATCCAGCCCCGCGGACCAGTGCCAGGCCAGCAGGATCTTTCCCGCCGCCGTGGCATGGATCGGGGCCCGCCCGCCGATCCGCGCCGCCGAGCGCAGCGACCCGGTGCCCTCGAACACGTCCAGATAGACGACATCGCCGTCCTGCAATACAGCCAGCGTCGCGGTCAGCCCGGTTTCCGTGGCCAGCGCTGCCAGGCTGCCCTGCGCGGTCTCGC
The DNA here is from genome assembly GCF_056857775.1 of Alterinioella sp. B-7. Classification (NCBI taxonomy): domain Bacteria; kingdom Pseudomonadati; phylum Pseudomonadota; class Alphaproteobacteria; order Rhodobacterales; family Paracoccaceae; genus Alterinioella; species Alterinioella sp. B-7. The sequence continues at coordinate 232,826 of NZ_JBSXNT010000039.1, read as the reverse complement.
GCAGGCCGGTATCGGCCAGGAACCGCGAGCCGACCTCCAGCGCGCGCAGGCCGATGCCGTAGGTCTTGGTCTCGTCGTTGCGGATCAGGAAATCGCGGCCCCGCAGGGTTTCGAGAATGCGCAGCGCGGTCGCGGGCGACAGGTCGCAGGCGGTGGAAATCTCGGCCAGGGTCTGGCCGGGCCGGTTGGCCACGACCTCCAGCACATGCAGGCCGCGATCCAGGGCGCGGGTCGGCGTGGGGGCGGTCTTGCGCGGCTTGCTCATGCCGGTTGCCCCAGCCCGAGCCGCGCAAGCGCCGCGTTCAGCACGGCCACGATCTTGTCCTCATGGCCCTGGTAGAAATAGCCCAGACCGGGCACCATCTTGCCGTCGAAGGCGGGCGTTGCGATGGCGTCGCGCCGCAGGCGCTCCAGGAAGGTGGAGACTTCGCGCATCGGGCGCTCCTCGCGGGTGCCGTACCAGGCAAAGATCGGCACCCGGACCCGCGCAATGGCCGGCGGTGTCCGGCCATCGCCATAGACCTCGCGGTTCATCTCGGCCCGTGCCATGTACCATTCCGCGCTGACCGTGCTGTCATAGGTGTCGCCGCCGGTGCCCCAGGGCATCAGGTCGCGCCCGCGCCCCTCGGCCACCATCCGGCGTGCCAGTTCGCGCCCCTCGTCGGTGAACTTGTCGCGCACCGCCGCCCCCGAGGAGGCCAGCCCCAGCGCCACGACCTCGGGGCGTTGCTGTTGTGCCTGGTAATGCACCACCTTGGCGCCGCCAAATCCGTAACCGACCAGGAAGATCGAAGTGTAGCCCGCCGATCGCGCCCATTCCACCCAGGCGTCGAGGTCGAAAATGCAGTCGGTGAACAGCTCCCACGCGCTGCCATGCAGGACCGGGCGTTGCTCGCCCCGGAACCAGCTTCCGAAATCATGGCCGCGCGTATCGACACTGAGGAAGGCGCAGCCGGGGCGCACGACGCGGCGGCCGATCTCGATATACTCCTTCTCGGCGAAATTCTGTTGCCGCGTATGGACCCACAGGATCAGCAGCCGGGGCTTGCCCCGATCGCCCGCCGCCCTGATCAACGCGCCGCGCAGGTCCAGATTGTCCTCGGTCCGGGTATAGACGATGCGTTCCTCGCTTGGGCCGCTGAACGGATCGAGGCGCTTGCGCTTGTCAGGCATTGTCGCAACGCTCCTTCGCACGGCGGCTTGGTCGGGCCGCATCGGCAGCACCCATCTGGCCGTCGTCTTTAGCCATTTCAGAACCGGGGCGCAATTGCGGTTGGGCGATTGCACTTGCTGCTTGTTTCGGGCGACATGGGCGCATGACCCTTTCAATGGCCCAGACATGACCCCGCCCGAGACCGCCCTGCCGCCGGGCACGCTGGACCTGCATGTCCACGCCGCCCCCGATATCAAGCCGCGCAGCGTCAACGACCTGTCGCTGGCCCGCGCCTGTGTGGATCTGGGGTGGCAGGGCGCGGCGCTGAAATCCCATAGCGAGCCCACGGGAGGCCGCGCCGCCATGGTCGGGGCCGCGACCCGGGCGGGGATGATCGGCGGGCTGGTCCTGAACCGCGCCATTGGTGGGCTGAACCCGCGGGCCATCGCGGCCTTTGCCAGTGCCACGCCGGACACCGCGCGGATCGTCTGGATGCCGACACGGGACGCGGCGCATGACATCGCCCGCAAGGGCACGGGCCGCGCGGCGGTTCCGGTTCTGGATGGCTCTGCCCCCGCCGAGGGGCTTACGGAGGTGCTGGAGGCGATTGCGCGGCATGACCTGGTCCTGGCCAGCGGTCATCTGCACCCCGCCGAGACGGTTGCCGTCTTCCGGCTGGCCAAGGCGGCAGGGGTGCGCCGCCTGCTGGTGACCCATGCCACCGCCCCGATCACCGATATGGGCGATGACCTGCTGCAAGAGTGCCTGGAGCTTGGCGCGCATGTGGAGATCTGCGCCCGCAATGTCTTCGGGGACGACCGCGCCCGTATCGACCCGGCCAAACTGGGGCGCGCGGCGGAGGTGTTCAGGCTGTGTGGCGGTCGCGCGCTGCTGTCCTCTGACCTGGGCGACACGCGCTACCCGCTGCCGTGGGAGGGGCTGGCGCAATTGGCCGGGGCACTGGCGGGGCAAGGTATTCCCGCCGCCGATCTTCGGCATGCGCTGACCGAGATCCCCGCGCACCTGGTCCATCAGTCCACGGCGTAGCGGGCGATGTAGTCCCGGTCCAGCGTGATGCCGAAACCGGCGGATTGCGGCACCGTAACATGGCCGTCCGTCACGGGCGGTTGCTCGGGCGCGATGCGCGGTGTCAGCGGGTCGCGTGCGTCCGAAAAATACTCGGCATAGAGTCCGCGCGCCTTGGCCCCCAGAAGGTGCATCGAGACCAGCGGTTCCTCGTGATGGGCGATGCGCACCTCATGCGCCTCGGCCAGAGTCGCCGCGCGCACCCATTCGGAAACGCCGCCACCCAGCGAGCTGTCGAAATTCAGCACATCCACCGCGCCAGCCGCGATCAGGTCGCGGCAGCCCTCGGACGACATCTCGTTCTGGCCTGCGCCGACCTGTTGCCCTGTCGCCTGCCGGACATGGGCCATTCCGGCGGCATAGTCGCGCCAATGGGTCGGCTCCTCGATCCAGTCGACGTTCAGTTCGGCCACGGAGCGGGCGAATTCGCTGGCCTGATACCGGTCCCAGCCCTGGTTGGCGTCGCAGATCAGCACGAGATCCGGGCCGATGGCGTCGCGCACGGCGCGGGCGCGGGCGGCGTCCACATGCGGTTCGGAGAAGCCCACCTTGATCTTGACGCCGCCATAGCCCTCGTCCCGGCGCTCGGCCGCTTCTTCGGTCAGCGCGCCGGTATCGTCGGCCCCGCCCATGTAGCCGCAACTGACTACGGCGCGGACCCGGTCCTGCGCGCCGCCCAGAAGGCGATGCACGGGCAGGCCGGTGATCTTGCCGAACAGGTCCCAAAGTGCCGTATCGACGGCCGAGATAGCCTCCATCACGCGCACCCGGTGATGCACGCCGCCGGAGAGGCCGATCATCGCGGCGTAGCACGGGCCCAGCCGGGTCGCGTCCAGCCCGATGAGGCGCGGGGCGATGTCGTCGCGGATGATCTTCACGACCTCGCCCTGGTGATCGCGGATATCGCCGATGAAGACCTCGCCCACCGCGCCCGCGTCGGTTTCGATCCGCACCACGAGGGTGCAGCGCACGTCGATGGTGAAGGTCGCGGCCCGGAAGGCGCGCTCCAGCGGGACGCGCATTGGGGTGACGGTAACGGCCTCGATGATCATTGTCAGGGATCCCGTATTGCGTAAGCGCGACTGATCGTCGGCATTTCACTTAGTGCAATAGAATTTCACCTGATGCAATAGTTGAAGCTTTGGGGCACCTAGATGTGCCGGTCGAACACCGCCTTGGCCCGGCCCCAGACGCCCGCATCGAGATCGTCCAGCGTCAGCAGCGACGGCAGCAATTGCGCGGCGAAGTCCTGGCTGCTTTCGACCGGCAGCAGCGAGGGCAGGTTGTCGATGGCCATGACATCCAGCACCGGATCCCTTGCCACGCGCAGGGCGGGGGCGGCCCATGTCGTGGCGCTGGAATAGACCGGGACCGGGTTGTAATCGCTGTCGGGGTCGCAGGCGACATCGCCGATGACGGACAGCGTGCGGGATTGGCTGAGCGCCACACGCGGGACAAAGACCGGCGTGCCGGGGCGCGCGAAGATGCAGTTGAGGAAGATGTCATGGGCGAGGATCTCGGGGAAGGGTCCGCCCGACGCGGTTTCGGCCATGTCCCAGCGGGTGACGGGCAGGTCCATCGCCTTGCAGAGGTCGGCGGCCCCCGATCCGACCCGGCCCAGCGCGCCGATGACGAGGGCGGCGGGCCGCTCCTCGCTACTGCGCAGCTCCTCGCCCAGGCTGGCGAGAAGCGCATCCTTGCTGGCATAGGGCGCGACGGGGCCGCAAATCTCTCCGCGTCTCTGCGCCGTCCAGGCCATCAGCGAGGCCGCAGCCCCCGCGAACCCGGCCCAATAGCCGAAGGCGGCGACGCGGCGGCCCTCCTCATCGACCAGGTATTCCAGATCGTAGAGCGTGCCGCCCCCCGCCTTGAACCGGTCCAGCAGGATACGGCCCGAATGTTGGCCCTTGAAGGCATGGCCGAACATGATGTGGCGATGTTTGAGCGGCGTACCATCCTCGGGCAGTTCCTTCAGCCCGAAGATGATCGCATCCTCGGGCGCATCGGGCCAGGCGTTCTCCGGTGCGATCTCGGCCCCCGCCGCGGCATAGCCCGTCAAACCGGCGGCGCGGGTGGAGCTGTCTTCCATCGTCACGCGGAGGCCCTTGGCGATCAGCGCGCGAACCCCATCCGGTGTGACGCCGCAGCGTTGCTCGTTCTCGCGTTGTTCGGCGCGGATCCACAGATGCGTCATGTCGGTCCTTTCACAGATGGGTGCGGGCAAACTGGCGGTCGGGGCCTTCCAGATGGGGCAGCGCGTTGAACTGGGTCAGGGCGAGGTGCCCTTCGAGCGGCAACCAGCGGCTGAGCGAGGTGTTCTCGATCGCGAGACACACCCGCGCCATGGCCTCCAGCGACAGGCCCAGCGTGATCCGCATCGCCATGCCGATGACGCCGCCCGAGGTGATCACGATGCTGCGCCCGTCATTCTGCATCAGGTCACGCAGGCCCGCGCCGACGCGGGTTTCGAAATCGGCGAAGCTTTCGGGCGTATCGGCGATCTCATCGGCCTGCCACGCGGCCAGCATCCGGGGCATGAACTGCACGAAATCCTCGCGCGTGTCCGGGATGGCGACCCCGTGCTGCGCCTCGAACAGATGCGCGATGGTGAAGAACTCCATCTCGTCGAATCGGGCATCGGTCTCTGCCCCCTCGATCCCCATCGCGTCAGCCGTCTGCCGGTGTCGGTGCAGCCCGCCGCGATAGCTATGCGCGAAGACCTCACCGGCATCGCCCAGATGCGCGCCGAGCCAACCGGCCTGCCGCGCGCCAAGTTCGCTGAGTTGGTCATAGCTGACCTCGTCTCGGGCTGCGGTATTGGCCTGGCCGTGGCGGACAAGGGTGATCTGGGACATGCGGGCTCTCCTTCGCCGATGGTCTAGGCGTTTGGCAGGGCGGGGAAAAGGCACGATGACGGAAAAACGCGCGGGGCCGTCGCGCATGGGGGTCTTTCGCTGCCCGTGCTTTGGCATAGAATGGGGCCAAGCAACCGGGAGGCCCCTTCACATGTCCGACGCAATCCGTTTCCAGCTCGATGGCGAAGAGGTCACGGCCGAGAAGGGCATGACCATCTGGGAGGTGGCGAATGGCCGGGGCCTGGTCATCCCGCATCTGTGCCACAAGCCGCAGCCCGGCTATCGCCCCGACGGCAATTGCCGCGCCTGCATGGTCGAGATCGAGGGCGAGCGGGTGCTGGCGGCCTCGTGCATCCGCGAACCGTCCGAGGGGATGGTGGTGACGACCAACTCGGGCCGTGCGAAATCCGCGCGCAGAATGGTGATGGAGATGCTGCTTGCCGACCAGCCCGAGCGTGACGCAGCGCATAACAAGTCCAGCCACCTCTGGGACATGGCCGCGTTGTGCGGCGTCAGGACAAGCCGGTTGCCGACACTGGAGGCCGACCGGATCCCGATCCTCGATGACAGCCATATCGCGATGCGCGTGAACCTGGATGCCTGCATCCAATGCGGGCTCTGCGTTCGGGCCTGCCGCGAGGTGCAGGTCAACGATGTGATCGGTATGGCGGGGCGCGGTCACGATGCCTATCCGGTCTTCGATCAGGCCGACCCGATGGGCGACAGCACCTGCGTGGCCTGCGGCGAATGCGTGCAGGCCTGTCCCACCGGCGCGCTGATGGAGGCGACTGTGCTGGATGACGCCCAGGTCGGTGACCGGGCCGATTACGACAGCGAGACCGAAAGCGTCTGCCCCTTCTGCGGCGTCGGCTGCAAGGTCAGCCTCAAGGTCAAGGATGGCCGCATCAAATATGTCGAGGGCATCAACGGGCCCGCCAATGAAGGGCGGCTCTGCGTCAAGGGGCGGTTCGGGTTCGACTATATCCACCATCCGCACCGCCTGACCAAGCCGCTGATCCGACGCGAGGATGCGCCCGCGAAGGGGCTGAACGTGGACCCCGCCAACTGGCAGACGCATTTCCGCGAGGCCAGTTGGGAAGAGGCGATGGAGGTCGCAGCCGGGGGCCTCAGCCGGTTGCGCGAGACCCATGGCGGGCGGTCCGTCGCGGGGTTCGGCAGCGCCAAGTGCACGAATGAGGAAGCCTACCTGTTCCAGCGCTTCATCCGTGAAGGCTTCGGGCACAACAATGTCGATCACTGCACGCGGCTCTGCCATGCGTCCTCGGTCTCGGCGCTGATCGAGAATGTCGGCTCGGGCGCGGTCACGGCCACGTTCAACGAGATCAAGAACGCCGATGTGGCGATTGTCATTGGCGCGAACCCGGTCGAGAACCACCCCGTTGCCGCGACCTATTTCAAGCAGTTCACCAAGCGCGGCGGCAAGCTGATCGTGATGGACCCGCGCGGCGTGGGCCTGCGCAAGTTCGCCAGCCACATGCTGCAATTCCGCCCCGGCGCGGATGTCTCGATGCTGAACGCGATCATGCATGTGATCGTGGAGGAGGAGCTTTACGACAAGCAATATATCGAAGCCTATACCGAGAACTGGGAGGCCGAGAAGGCGCATCTGGCCGATTTCAGCCCCGAGAAGATGGAGGCCATCTGTGGCGTTGCGCCGGACGTGATCCGCGACGTGGCGCGGACCTTCGCGCGGGCGAAATCGGCGATGATCTTCTGGGGGATGGGCGTCAGCCAGCATATCCACGGCACGGATAACTCGCGCTGCCTGATCGCACTGGCGCTGATGTGCGGCCATGTCGGTCGGCCCGGCACCGGGCTGCACCCCCTGCGCGGGCAGAACAACGTGCAAGGCGCGTCGGATGCGGGTCTGATTCCGATGTTTCTGCCGGACTACCAGAGTGTCACCGATGACCGGATCCGCAAGAACTACACCGATGTCTGGGGCGCGCAGGATTTCTCGGCCGAAAAGGGCCTGACCGTGACCGAGATCGTCGACGCGGTTTACGCGGGCGATATCAAGGGCATGTATATCCAGGGCGAGAACCCGGCGATGAGCGACCCGGATGTCGACCACGCCCGCGACGCCTTCGCCAAGCTGGAGCACCTGGTCGTGCAGGACATCTTCCTGACCGAGACCGCGAATTTCGCCGATGTGATCCTGCCCGCCTCGACGCTTTATGAGAAGAGCGGCACGGTTTCCAACACCAACCGGCAGGTGCAGATGGTGCGCCCCGCCGTCAGCCCGCCGGGCGAGGCGCGCGAGGATTGGGCCGTGACCGTGGAGCTTGCACAGCGGATCGGGCTGGACTGGACGTTTACCCATCCCAGCCAGGTCTTCGCCGAGATGAAGCAGAACATGGGCAGCCTCGACAACATCACCTGGGAGCGGTTGGAGAAGGAGACCGTGACCTACCCCTCGCTCTCCCCGGAAGATCCCGGCCAGGCGGTGGTGTTCGGCGATGGCTTCCCGCGCGCAAATGGCCGCGCCCGGTTCGCGCCCGCCAGTGTGATCGCGCCCGACGAGGCGCCCGATGCCGAATATCCGATGATCCTGACCACGGGGCGGCAGTTGGAACATTGGCACACGGGCTCGATGACACGGCGGTCCAAGGTGCTGGACGCGGTGGAGCCGGAGGCAAACTGCTCGCTCAACCCCCGCACGCTGAAATTGATGGGGGTGGAACCCGGCGAGATGATCCGCCTGACCACGCGGCGCGGCTCGATCGAGATCATGGCGCGGGCCGATCGCGCGATTGCCGAGGATATGGTGTTCGTCCCCTTCGCCTATGTCGAGGCGGCGGCCAATGTGCTGACCAATCCGGCGATTGACCCCTACGGCAAGATCCCCGAGTTCAAATTCGCCGCCGTGCGGGTCGAGAAGACGGGCCAGGTCGCGGCGGAGTAGCGGTCAGTAGAACCCGAGGCCCTGCCGGATTACCGGCAGCAGCGCGGCGGCGACGATGCCGACACCCGCGCCGATCACCAGGCGCGGCAGGAAGGTGCCGAAGCGCGGACTGGCGATGCTGAGCGCGCCGCAGACTGTCGCGTAGAATCCGAGGGTTATAGGGTCCATGCCGGGCAAGGTAGCATAAACCGCCCGACCCCGCGCCGTTTTCTTGCGGGGATTGCAACGTCTGCGCAGTGGAGGCAATCTGGCGGTCATGAACATAGATCCTGACCGCTTCCTGTCCGACCTCCACCACCTGCGCAGTTTTGGCGCGACCGGCCCCGGCGTCGTGCGCCGCGCCTTTTCACCGCCCGATATTGCGGCGCGGGAATGGCTGGTCGACCAGATCAATGCCGCCGGACTGGCCCCCCATGTCGACCCGGCGGGCAATGTCTTCGGGCTGGCCGGGGGGCGCTCCTTGCTGATCGGCTCGCATAGCGACACGCAGCCCGAAGGCGGCTGGCTGGACGGGGCGCTTGGCGTCATCGCGGGGCTGGAGATCGCGCGCGCGTCGGCTGGGGCGGGCGGGCCGCCGATTTCTTTCGTCAGCTTCCAGGATGAGGAGGGACGCTTTGGCGCGCTCACCGGCAGCGATGTCTGGTCTGGGACTGTCAGCATGGCGGAGGCCGATCAATATGCCGACCGGGATGGCGTGCGCTTTGGCACCGCGCGTCAGGGGCTGGCGCATCTGATGGCGGAGGAGTTCGTCGATCCCGCCCGGTTTAGCGGTTTCCTGGAGATGCATATCGAACAGGGCCCGGTGCTGGACATGGCGGGCGAGGCGGTGGGGGTCGTGACCTCGATCGTCGGCTCGCGGCAGTTGCAGGTGACTCTGAAAGGCCAGCAGAACCACGCCGGAACCACCCCGATGGCGATGCGGCGCGACGCGTTTCAGGGCGCGGCCGAGGTGGCGGTGCGTCTGCGCGCGCGGATGGCCAATGTGGTCACGCCGGAATCTGTCTGGACCATCGGCAATATGCGGGTGCATCCCGGTGCGTCCTCCATCGTGCCGGGGCTGGCGGAGTTTCCGCTGCAATGGCGCGACCGCGACGGCGACCGGCTGGACCGGATGGAGGACGTGATCCGCGCCGTTCTGGATGAAGTGGCGGAGGAAACCGGGCTGGAGGTGACGGCACGGCAGATGCGCGCCGACCTGGTGCCGGTGGCGATGGACGAAGGGATGCAGGCCGCACTGAGCAAAGCGGCGGAGGTCCACGCGGCGGGGCGCTGGCGGTCGATGCCCTCGGGCGCGCTGCACGATGCGTCGAACGTGTCGCGGCTGATGCCCGTGGGAATGCTCTTCGTGCCCTCCATCGGCGGGATCAGCCACGATTTCGCCGAGGACACCGCCGAGGGCGACCTCGTCACCGGCCTGACGGTGCTGGCGGAGGCGGCAGAGCGGCTGGCACGGTAGGGAACCCTCCTGCGGTCTGGGGCGTTTGCCTTGCAAGAGACCGTCAACCACGAGGAGAGTTCGCAATGGTCGATACCTATCCGATTCCCCCCGCCAATATTGAACCCAACGTCGATACCGCCGGATTGCAGAACGTGCTGACGCATACCGTGCACGCCAAGGACCGGCTGCAAACCGTGCGCGAGAACCTGGACCGGACGACGTTGAACGTCGCCGACAGCCTGATCGCCAAGCATATCGCCCATTCCGAACAGCTGTCCCGCATGATCACCGAAAAGGGCGGCAAGCCGGATGCCAGCGGCGGGGTCGGCTCAAGCCTGTCGGCTTCGCTCAGCAAGATCGGGGCGATGTTCGACGATGACACCGCCGATTCGATGGAAACGATCCGCGACGGCGAAGAGGAGGTCATGGACGCTTTCGGCGAAGCGCTTGGCAAGATCACCGACGGGCCGGAACATGACGAGCTGGTCGAGATGCGCGACGAGATTTCGCGGATTTGCAAGGGCGATACCGTCGCCTAGCCCCAGGTCACATCCCCCAGAAAAATATACCCCGCGCCGTAGATCGTCTTGATCAGGCGCGGGTTTTTGGCATGTATCGGTGCATGGCTCATGCAGTGTTCTTTCAGAATCCCCAATCGAAATACAAAGATAGGCCGGGTGAAGCTTATCATTTCCAAAAGAAGTACCTTGGGATGGTGCTTGAGACAGTCGGTGACTGGATTGTTTTCTACGAAGGGAGAGGACAGGGAGGGGCGTTCGGATATGTCGCTCTTCAAAAGGTCGAGGATGTGAAACCTGATCCAGCTGAACCGGGAATGTTCTTTGCAGTCATGGATCGCGGAAGCCTGCTGCAACTTGAGAGCAAGGTTGGACGGGCTGGTCCCGATGGGCGAGCCTACGAGATCAACCTGCGCGGCCGCGATGGTCGCCCGATGGCGGGTGGAAACAACACCTCAGCAGTCCGGCGTCTCACCCCACCTGAGTTCCATTCCATTGTCAGCGCAGGATTGGTGGAGGAGCCAGGTCCGTATTCAATGCCGCGAACGCCCGATGGCTTCTCAGAAGGGCAGGCCGAGTTTAGCCATGTTGGATTGTTGGATGACCGCCTGAGCATCCTCTCCTCTCGCCCAATGCGCGACGCTATGTTCTCTCGGATGGTAAGACGAGCTTATCGCGGCAAGTGCGCAATCTCCGGGTTGGATCTAAGAAACGGTGGAGGACGTCCAGAAGTTCAAGCTGCGCATATCCGGCCAGTCTCCCGGCGTGGGCCGGATGTCGTGCAGAATGGGCTCGCGCTTTCAGGAACCTTGCACTGGATGTTTGATCGTGGTCTCATTTCAGTTGCGGAAGATCATAAAATACTGATTTCTCATAACAAAGTTCCTCAAGACACGGTCAGGCGGCTCATCAACCCGGGGCAGCGTCTGGCACTCCCAGCAAACCCGCGAGATCATCCTCACCCTGAGTACCTAAAGTATCACCGGGAAGAGATTTTTGGCCGCTTGGGCTAAGGGCCTCACCCCCAGGTCACATCCCCCAGAAAAATATACCCCGCGCCGTAGATTGTCTTGATCAGGCGCGGGTTCTTGGGGTCTTCGCGCAGCTTGGTGCGCAACCGGCTGACGCGGACATCCATCGCGCGGTCGAAGCTTTCGCCCGCCGCACCGCCAAGCGTTTCCTGCATCTGCTGGCGTGAAATCAGGCGCTTGGGGCTGTCGAGGAAGAGGCGGAGAACCTCGCCCTCGGCGTGGGAAAAGCTGACCTCGTCGCCGTTTTCGGCCACCAGCACGTAGCGGTCGAAATGCGCCGTCCAGCCCGCGAAACGGGCGGTTTGCGCCTCGGCGGGCTTGGCCCTGGCGTCGCGCAGGCGAACGCGGACGCGGGCCACGACCTCGGCCGGGTCGAAGGGCTTGATGATGTAATCGTCGGCCCCCAGTTCCAGCCCCGTCACCCGGTCCTGCACCTGCGCCCTGCCTGAAATGATGATGATTGCCGCCCCGGATTCCAGCGCCAGCCGATGCACCAGCGCCAGCCCGTCGCGGTCGGGCAGGCCCAGATCGACCAGGCAGACATCGGGCGTGGTGGATTGCAGCGCGGCCTCGAACTCGGTCGCGCGGGCATAGGTGGCGGTGCGGAATCCGGCCTCCTGCAACGCTTCGGACAGCATCAGCCTTATCTGGGGTTCGTCGTCCAGGATGGCGACAAGGGGCGCGGTCATGGCGCGACCTCCTGGCTGAGGACGGCGTGAAGCTGCCCGGCGTTGAAGGGTTTCGACAGCACCGGCCAGCGGGTCGCACCGCGGGCGCGCAACGGGTGCGTTTCGGGCAGCGAGGTCATCAGCGCCAGCCGCAGGTCGGGGCGCTGATCCGCGATGCGCTCCAGCAGGTCGACGCCGGTTGTGTGGCCCGGCAGCTTGATATCGGACAGCACCGCGTCGATGGCGGGCAGGTCCGACAGTGTCAGCGCCTCGGTGAAATTGTCGGCCTCGATCACCTGGTGGCCCTGATCGGTCAGCATCTCGCGGACCGAGACGCGCAGGGCGGGCATGTCTTCCACCAGCAGCACCAGCTTGGGTTGCGCGGCGTCGGCGGGCACGGGGCGCAGCGGCAGGCGCAGGGTGACGCGCGCGCCGCCCTGGTGGTTGGCAAGCGTGACATTGCCGCCCGACAGCTTGGCCATGTCGAACACCATCGACAGGCCGAGCCCCGATCCGGCCTGCCCCTTGGTGGTGAAGAACGGATCCAGCGCGCCGGCCAGCGCCTCACGGGAAAATCCCGGCCCGCTATCCTCGACCACGATCTCGAACCAGGTGTCGCGGACCTTGTGGGCGCGGAGGGTGATCGTGCCGCGTTCCGCCCCGATGGCGTCCCGGGCGTTGAGGACGAGGTTCAACAGGCTGTCCTGCAGCGAGCCTTCGTCGAGCATCAGCAACTCGTCCGGCAGGCTCTGCGTGATGGAGAGGTCGATATGGTCGGGCAGGGGCGCGCGGGCGAGCGCGGCGAAATTCTCGAAGAACCGGCGCATCTCGACCGGCGCGGGGGCCAGTTCGCGGGGCCCCGAGATATGCGCGATCCGGTCCAGCAACGTGCCGCCCCGGCGCGCGGCGGCGGTCGTCGCGGCGGTCATTTCGCGCGCGGCATCGCTGAGCGGGGTCTTTTCCAGGCGGCTTTGCAGCCCGAGGATGATGGTCAGCAGGTTCGAGAAATCATGCGCCAGCCCGCTGGTCAGTTGCGCCGCCAGTTCCCGCTTGTGGGTCTGGGCCAGCGCCTCGCGGGTCTGCGTTTCCTCGGTCACGTCGGTCGACAGCAGGTAGGCCCCGCCATCACTGGTGTCCGGGGTGAAGGCGGTGCGGATGCGGCGGCCCGAATCCGCATCGGTGAATTCATACACGCAAGCGCTTCCGTCCAGCGCCTTGTGCAGGAAGGGCCGCAGCCGCCGCGCCAGCGCGGGGCCAAGCGCGTCATCGAAATGCAGCCCGGTGATGTCGGCGCGACGCCCCGGCAGAAGGGTCGAAAGCCGCCTGTTGGTATAGAGATAGACCTCGTCGCGGCTGATATGGGCGATATGGGCGGGCATCATTTCGGTGGTCAGGCGGGTGCGGGCCTCGGCCTCGGCCAGCCCGCGCTTGGCCTCCTCCAGTTGCGCGATGGTGGCCTCGAGCTGGCGGTTGGTGCGGGCCAGTTCCTCGGCATGGGTCAGAAGCTGGTCGGACAGTTCCTCTGACCGGGCGCGCAACAGCCCCTCCTGGTTCTTGATCGAGGTGATGTCGGTATAGACCGTGACCCAGCCGCCGCCGGGCAGGGGGCTGCCCTCGACGCTGATGGTGCGCCCGTTGGACCGGGTGCGTTCCATGTAATGCGGCACGAAATCACGGGCCTGGTCGACACGGACCTGCACGAACGCGTCAATATCCTCGACCGCGCCGTATTCACCGGTGGTGGCGAGGTAGCGGATGGTTTCGTCGAAGGGTGCTCCGGGGGTGACAAGATGTTGGGGCAGTCCGAACATCGTCTGGTAGGGCCGGTTACAAACCGCCAGCCGCAGGTTGCTGTCGAAGATCGACAGCGCCTGCTGGATCAGGTTCAACCCGGCGCGGGTCATCTGGGCGGTGGCGTCCGATCTGGCCATGTGCTCTCTCCGGGTCAGCCTGTCATGGCTACACCGCCGCGCAGGGCGCCGCCAAGCCCTGTTACAATTCGTTAGGATTGCGCAAAAGTCAGGACAAATTTGCCGGTGACAGATGTGCAGGTCACGTTTCGCGCAGTGAGTCGCGCAGGGGAAGGCGTGACCACGGTGCCGGGGATAGCCCGGTCAGGGGAGGAAGACATTTGGCTGAGAAGACCGCGGTCCGGGGACGCCCCCAATCCGTGCCGGAATTGCTGGCGCGCAATGTCGCGCAGTTCGGCAGCAAGCCGGCCTATCGGGAAAAGGAATTCGGGATCTGGCAAAGCTGGACCTGGCGCGAAGCCGCCGACGAGATCGAGGCCATCGCGCTCGGCTTTCTGGCGCTGGGGGCCGCCGAGGGCGATCATATCGCCATCATCGGCCGCAACCGTCCCGCGCTCTACTGGTCGATGGTCGCCGCGATGAAGATCGGCGCGGTTCCAGTGCCGCTTTACCAGGATGCCAGCGCCGAGGAGATGGCCTATGTCGTCGATCATTCCGGCGCGCGCTTTACCATCTGCGGCGATCAGGAGCAGGTCGACAAGGTGATCGAGGTGCAGGAGACGGTCAAATGCGTCGAGCACATCATCTACCAGGATCCGCGTGGATTGCGGAAATACGACCACACCACGCTGCACGCGCTCTCTGACATCCAGGGCGAGGGCCGCGCCGCGCGCGTGAGGCTGATGCCAGAGCTTGAGCGCCGCGAGAGCAAGCTGGAATATGACGACACCTGCGTGATGCTCTACACCTCGGGCACCACGGGCAAGCCCAAGGGCGTGGTGCTGTCCAACCGCAACGTGATCGAGACGGCCAAGAATTCGTCGGAGTTCGATCACCTGCGCCCGTCGGAGGACATCCTGGCCTATCTGCCGATGGCCTGGGTCGGTGATTTCATCTTCTCCATCGGGCAGGCCTATTGGACGGGGTTCTGCACCAACTGCCCCGAAAGCGCCGACACGATGATGACCGACCTGCGCGAGATCGGGCCGACCTATTACTTTGCCCCGCCGCGCGTGTTCGAGACGCAATTGACCAATGTGATGATCCGCATGGAGGATGCGGGGAAATTCAAGAAGCGCCTTTTCGACAAGTACATGGCGCACGCGAAAAAGGTCGGTCCCGCCATATTGGACGGCAAGCCGGTCAGCATGGGCGACAGGATCAAGTACTGGATCGGCGACAAGCTGATCTACGGCCCGTTGAAGAACACGCTCGGGCTTTCGCGCGTGCGCGTGGGCTATACGGCGGGGGAGGCGATTGGGCCGGAGATCTTCGAGTTCTACCGCTCGCTCGGCATCAACCTGAAACAGCTCTACGGCCAGACCGAGGCGACCGTGTTCATCACCGCGCAGCCCGATGGCGAAGTGCGCGCCGATACCGTGGGTGTGCCGTCGCCCGGCGTCGAGATCAAGATCGCCGAGAATGGCGAGATCTTCTATCGCTCGCCCGGCACATTCGTGGAGTATTACAAGAACCCCGAAAGCACGGCGGATACCAAGGACGCGGAAGGGTGGGTGGCCACTGGCGATGCGGGCTTCTTCGAGGAAGAGACCGGGCATCTGCGCATCATCGACCGCGCCAAGGATGTGGGGCAGATGGCCGATGGCAGCCTGTTCGCGCCGAAATATGTTGAAAACAAGCTGAAATTCTACCCCGACATCCTGGAGGCCGTGGTTTTCGGCAATGGCCGCAACCGCTGCACCGCCTTCATCAATATCGACCTGACCGCCGTGGGCAACTGGGCCGAGCGCAACAATATCGCCTATGGGTCGTATCAGGAACTGGCGCAGCATCCGCGGGTTCTGAACACCATTCAGGAACATGTCGAGACGGTGAACAAGTCCCTGGCCAATGACGAGATGCTGTCAGGCTGCCAGATCCACCGCTTCCTGATCCTGCACAAGGAACTGGATGCCGATGACGGCGAGATGACGCGGACCAGAAAAGTGCGCCGCAAGATCATCGAGGAGAAATTCCACGACCTGATCACCGCGCTCTATGACGGGTCGGACGAAATCTACACCGAGACCGAAGTGACCTATGAGGATGGCCGCAAGGGCAAGATCAAGGCCACGCTCCAGATCCGCGACGCGGCGGTGATCGAGGATACGGCACATACGAGGGTGGCTGCGGAATGAATGACATGAGCACCAGCACCGTCACCGAGGACGGGCGCACGATTGGCGGCGTCATGATGGAGATGCGCAATATTACCCTGCGGTTCGGGGGCGTTGTGGCGATCAAGGACATCTCCTTCGACATCCGCGAGGGCGAGATCCGGGCCATTATCGGGCCCAATGGCGCGGGGAAATCCTCGATGCTGAACGTGATCTCGGGCTTCTACCATCCGCAGGAGGGCGAGGTCTGGTATCACGGCGCCCGCCGCAAGGCGATGAAGCCCTACCAGGTCGCCCGGCAGGGCATCGCGCGGACCTTCCAGAACATCGCCCTTTTTGACGGGATGAGCGTGCTGGACAACATCATGACCGGGCGGATCAACCACATGAGCTCCAGCTTTCTCGACCAGGCGATCTGGTGGGGAAAGGCGCAGCGCGAAGAGGTGGAGCATCGCCGCAAAGCCGAGGAAATCATTGACTTTCTCGAGATCCAGGCGATCCGCAAGACACCTGTTGGGCGGCTGCCTTATGGCTTGAAGAAGCGGGTCGAACTGGCCCGCGCGCTGGTGGCGGAACCCAAGCTGCTCCTGCTCGATGAACCGATGGCGGGGATGAACGTGGAGGAGAAGGAAGACATGTCGCGCTTCATCCTCGACGTGAACGATGAGTTCGGCACCACCATCGCCCTGATCGAGCACGATATGGGCGTGGTCATGGACCTGTCCGACCGTGTCGTGGTGATGGATTACGGCAAGAAGATCGGCGATGGCAGCCCCGACGAGGTGCGCCAGAACCAGGAGGTTATCGACGCCTATCTGGGGGTGGCGCATGACTGAATTTCCTCTGAAACGGGCGTACACCCCCCGTACACCCCCCGATGCACCCCCTGTACAGACGGCATGGCGTTTCGGAGTTGCGTCGATCTTTTCGGTGTTGGCCTCGTCTGTCGCAGCGCAGGACACCCCCGCTGAGTGGGCGGTGCATCGAATCTATGCCGACTACAACTTTTGCCGCGAAATCATCATGAACGCTAACCCGATAATTGGTCCGCACGCGATTGCGGGGCTGGCGGCGGATGCCGCCAACGGTGCGGTGCGTCTGGATGTAACCCTGCACTCCGCCACGCAGGGCGGCAGCGGGTTGGCGGAGTACAGGTTTCATAACGGCGAGGGCCTTCTGATGCGCTGCAGTTTTTTTGCGCCGCTTGCCCCCGCGACCGCCAACGAGGTGCGCGCGCTGATGGAGGACGGATATGGCGACCCGATCGCCGCGCCCAACTTCATGCCGCATGACGAGTCCGCAGGCAGTCGTAGGGTCTTCCCCTGTATCGATCCGGACCAACCAGGAGCGCCGCAGACGAATATTCATGCCGAGATCTTTGAAGACGTCAATCAGGACGGTGTGCCAGGCTACCGGATCTTTTTCAGTGTTTTCTTTGACGATGTGCCGCTCGCCTGTTCGGAGCGACTTCAATGATCGTGACCCAACCCGTTAACACCCTAGCAATGAGGCCGCGACATGCCTGAACAACTCATCTTCGCGATGGAGGTCACGCTCAACGGCCTGATGACCGGCGTGATGTATTCGCTGGTGGCGCTCGGCTTCGTGCTGATCTTCAAGGCCTCCGGCATCTTCAATTATGCGCAAGGGGTGATGGCCCTTTTCGCCGCCATGACGCTGGTCGGCATCCAGGAGGGGCGGGTGCCGTTCAGTCACCTGATCAACGCCATCTTCGGCACCGAGATCTACGATTTCGGCTGGGATGTGCCGGCGCTGCTGGCGATCCTTCTGACGGTGCTGGTGATGGTCGGCTTCGCCTTCTTCGTGCAGAAGGTGATCTTCAAGCACCTCGTGGGGCAGGAGCCGATCATCCTCTTCATGGCCACCATCGGCCTTGCCTATTTCCTGGAAGGGGTGGCCGACCTGATGTGGGGGTCCGAGATCCGGACGCTGGATGTGGGCCTGCCTCAGGGCATCAACCTGGCGATTGACGAGACCACCTTCAACTGGTTCGGCTACGGCTTCTTCATCGACAACCTCGATATCGTCGCCACCATCGTGGCCGCCGTGCTGGTCGCCGGGCTGGTGGCGTTCGCGCAATACACCAAGCAGGGCCGCGCCATGCGGGCGGTGGCCGATGACCACCAAGCGGCGCTGTCGGTGGGCATCTCGCTGAATTTCGTCTGGATCCTCGTGTGGTCGCTGGCGGGCTTTGTCGCGCTGGTTGCGGGCATCATGTGGGGCGCGAAATCGGGGGTTCAGTTCTCGCTGAGCCTGATCGCGCTGAAGGCGCTGCCGGTGCTGATGCTGGGCGGCTTCACCTCGATCCCCGGCGCGATTGTCGGCGGGCTGATCATCGGCGTGGGCGAGGCATTGTTCGAGTTCTCGGTCGGGCCGCTGATCGGGGGGGCGACGGAAAACTGGTTCGCCTATGTGCTGGCGCTGCTGTTCCTCGTGTTCCGGCCGCAGGGCCTCTTTGGGGAGAAGATCATTGAGAGGGTGTGACGAGCGCCGGGAAAGGGCTCCGGTGGAGCGTTTTCAGCGAGGGACGGGCGGAGCCCCTGCCGGTGCGGCATGGTGGGTGAACCCGCGCGGGCGCGGACCCATCCACCCAAGGGGGGATGCGACATGGCCAAGCTGATTGCGATCCTGAATGTCATCGCCTGGTCGGGGTTCTGGGCCTTCGGCTATCTCGCGCTGAGCGCGGATGCCGATCACACCGGGCATGTGACCGTGGCCGTCATCCTTGCCGCCATCGGCGCGGGGCTGGGCCTCTTCGCCTATCTCTGGCTGGTGCGCCATTCCGAGCGCACCGGCTACGCCACGCCCGCCAACCGGGCCGATCATACAATCGAAGATGAGGAAACCGTCTGATGTTCTATCGTGAAGCAGGTGACTTCAAGACCACCTATGCCGCCGACAACCAGACCTTTCCCATCGCCTTCGACCGGTGGCGCTACTGGGCGGTCCTATTCGTGGCGGTCTTCGTCATTCCCCTTGTCATCAACGATTACTGGGCCAACGCGCTGCTGATCCCGTTCCTGATCTATGCCATTGCCGCCATCGGGCTGAATATCCTGACCGGCTATTGCGGGCAGGTCAGCCTTGGCACCGGCGGGTTCATGGCGGTGGGGGCCTATGCGACCTACAAGCTGATGACGGCCTTTGTCTGGATGGACATGGTGACGATCACGCTTCTGTCGGGGCTGATCACGGCGGGGGTGGGCGTTCTCTTTGGCCTGCCGAGCCTGCGGATCAAGGGGTTCTACCTGGCGGTGGCGACATTGGCGGCGCAGTTCTTCCTGGTCTGGATCTTCAACCGGGTGCCGTGGTTCTACAACTATTCCGCCTCGGGCCAGATCAACGCGCCCGAGCGGATGATGTTCGGGGTGCCGGTGACCGGGCCGAATGCCGAGGTCTGGGTGAAATACCTCTTTGCGCTGGGCTTTGTCATCGTGCTGTCCTGGGTCGCGCGCAACCTGACGCGCGGATCGGTCGGGCGGCAATGGATGGCGATCCGCGACATGGATATCGCCGCCGAGATCATCGGGGTGAACCCGCTGAAGGCCAAGCTGACGGCCTTTGCGATCTCCTCGTTTTTCGTGGGCGTGTCCGGGGCGCTGCTGTTCTCGATCTTCCTGGGCGCGGTCGAGGTCGGCGAAGCCTTCGGCATCTCCAAGTCGTTCCTCGTGCTGTTCATGGTGATCATCGGGGGGTTGGGGTCGATCTTCGGCAGCTTCGCGGGGGCGGCCTTCATGGTGCTGTTGCCGGTGGTGCTGAAGATCGTCGGCGTCGACATGTTCGGCTGGCCCACCGATATCGTGCAGCATCTGCAATTCGTCATCGTCGGCGGGCTGATCGTCTTCTTCCTGATCGTCGAGCCGCATGGCCTGGCGCAGCTGTGGCGCCTGGCGAAGGAAAAACTGAGACTCTGGCCGTTCCCGCATTGACGGGTGGGGCCACAACAACAACGACATCCAAAGGATCCAAGGGAGGACCAAAGATGAAGAAACTTCTGACACTGACCGTGGCGGGCCTGATGGCCGCGGGACCGGCGATGGCCGAGCTCGTGTTCCCGTCGCTGAGCTACCGGACCGGGCCCTATGCGGCGGGGGGCATCCCCTTTGCCGATGGCTATGCCGACTACTTCACGCTGCTGAACGAGCGTGACGGCGGCATCGGCGGCGTGATGACGCGCGTGCCCGAATGCGAGACCGCCTATAACACCGAGCGCGGCGTGGAATGCTACGAGGCCACCCGCGGTGAAGGCGCGCTGGTCTATCAGCCGCTATCGACCGGCATCACCTACCAGCTGATCCCGCGCGTGACCGCCGATGGCATCCCGCTGCACACGATGGGCTATGGCCGCACCTCGGCCGCCAATGGCGAAGTGTTCGAATGGGTCTTCAACTACCCGGCGAATTACTGGGATGGCGCATCGGTGATCATCAACTACCTGCTGGAGCAGAATGAGGGCTCGCTGGAGGGCCAGAAGATCGCGCTGCTCTACCACAACTCGGCCTATGGCCGCGAGCCGATCCGCACGCTGGAGATCCTGGCCGAGGAGCATGGCTTCGAGCTGGTGCAACTGGCCGTCGATCACCCCGGCCAGGAACAGGGCAACCAATGGCTGACCATCCGCCGCGAGCGTCCCGATTATGTCGTGATGTGGGGCTGGGGCGTGATGAACCAGGTCGCGGTGCAGGAAGCCGCCAACATCCGGTATCCGATGGATCAGTTCATCGGCAACTGGTGGGCCGGTGCCGAACATGACGTGATGCCCGCCGGTGCCGATGCCGATGGCTACCTGTCGCTGAACATGAACGTGCTGGGCGATCTGCCGGTCTTCGACGAGATCCAGCAGTATGTGCATGATGCCGGCCTTGCCGCCGGTGACGGCTCGAACCTCGGCTCAGTGCTCTATACCCGTGGCATGTATGCCGCGATGCTGGCCGCCGAGGCCGCCCGCACCGCGCAGGAAATCCACGGTGTCGACCAGATCGACGCATCCATGATGCGCGACGGCATGGAAGCGCTGGAAATCACCGAAGAGCGGATGGAAGAACTGGGCATGCCCGGCGTCGGCCCCGCCTTTGAGGTGACCTGCGCCAACCATGGCGGCCCCGGCATGGGCCGTATCCAGCAGTGGAACGCCGCCGATCAGGAATGGGTCACGCTGACCGATTTCATCGCGCCCGACGATTCCGTCACGCAGCCGCTGATCGAGGAAGACTCGATGGCCTTCGCGGAAGAAAGCGGAATCGAGCCGCGCGACTGCGCGATGTAAGCCGACGCCAGACCATCCCCGGCGGCGGCACAGCGCCCGCCGCCGGGACCAACTTTCACGACTGATTTGGGCCGAGAGAGGCCGGAGATTTCGCCATGCTGGACGCCGCACCGACCGATCAGGACACGCTGCTTGAGGTCAACAATATCGAGGTGATCTACAATCACGTCATCCTGGTGCTGAAGGGCGTCAGCCTGAAGGTGCCCAAGGGCGGCATCACCGCGCTGCTTGGCGGCAACGGGGCGGGCAAGACGACGACGCTGAAGGCCGTGTCCAACCTGCTGCATAGTGAGCGCGGCGAGGTTACCAAGGGCTCGATCGTCTATCGCGGCGAACGGGTGCAGGACCTCAGCCCCTCGGACCTCGTCGAACGCGGCGTGATCCAGGTGATGGAGGGCCGCCACTGTTTCGAACACCTGACCATCGAGGAAAACCTGCTGACCGGCAGCTACACCCGCAAGGACGGGCGCGGCGCCATCGCCGCCGATCTCGATCTGGTCTATGACTATTTCCCCCGGCTCAAGGAACGCCGCCGCAGCCAGGCGGGCTATACCTCGGGCGGGGAACAGCAGATGTGCGCCATCGGCCGCGCCCTGATGAGCCGCCCGGAGACCATTTTGCTGGATGAGCCGTCGATGGGCCTGGCTCCGCAACTGGTCGAGGAGATCTTCGGCATCGTGAAGGGCCTGAATGAGAACGAGGGCGTGACCTTCCTGCTGGCCGAGCAGAACACCAACGTGGCGCTGCGCTTCGCGCATTACGGCTACATCCTGGAATCGGGCCGCGTCGTGATGGACGGCCCCGCCGCCAGCCTGCGCGAGAACCCGGATGTGAAGGAATTCTACCTCGGCATGTCCGAGGAGGGCCGCAAATCGTTCCGCGATGTGCGGTCGTATCGTCGCCGCAAGAGGTGGTTGAGCTGATGAAGGACGCTGTTGTGACATCGCATTTCGACAAGCTGGAAACCCGCAGCGCCGATCAGCGGGCCGCCGATATGGCCAGGGCCCTGCCCGAGCAGATCGCGCGGGCCAAGGCGTTGGCAGGGTATGCAACCTCTCTGGCCGGGATCGACCCGGCCTCGGTGACCGACCGCACCGCGCTTGCCGCGCTGCCGGTGCTGCGCAAATCCGAGATCGGCAAGGCGCAGGCCGGGGAGGCGCCGCTTGGCGGGTTCGCGGGCCCGGTCAGCGGATTTGCGCATATCTTCCAAAGCCCCGGGCCGATCTATGAGCCCGGTAACATCGGTGATGACTGGTGGCGCATGGGCCGGTTCCTGCACGCCGCCGGTGTGGGCAAGGGCGATATCGTGCAGAACTGTTTCGGCTATCACCTGACGCCCGCCGGCATGATCTTCGAATCGGGGGCGCGCGCCGTGGGGGCGACCGTGCTGCCCGCGGGCACCGGCCAGACCGAGCTGCAAGCCCGCGCCGCGCATGACATCGGCGTCACGGCCTATGCGGGCACGCCGGATTTCCTGAAGGTGATCCTGGACAAGGCCGACCAGATGGGGCTTTCGCTGTCGATCACAAAGGCGGTGGTGGGCGGCGGGGCGCTGTTCCCCAGCCTGCGGCAGGAATATGCCGACCGGGGCATCGCCTGCCTGCAAAGCTATGCCACCGCCGATCTGGGCAACATCGCCTATGAAAGCGCCGCGATCGAGGGGATGATCGTCGATGAGGGCGTGATCGTCGAGATCGTGCGCCCCGGCACCGGGGATCCGGTCGCCGAGGGCGAAGTGGGCGAGGTCGTGGTCACAACGCTGAACCCCGATTACCCGCTGATCCGTTTTGCCACGGGCGATCTGAGCGCTGTCATGGCAGGCGAAAGCCCCTGTGGCCGCACCAATATGCGCATCAAGGGCTGGATGGGCCGCGCCGACCAGACGACCAAGATCAAGGGCATGTTCGTGCGCCCCGAACAGGTCGCCGACCTGGTCGCGCGCCATCCCGACCTGACCCGCGCCCGCATCGTCGCGGAACGAGAAGGCGAGATGGACGTTATGCAGGTGCAACTGGAGACCGAGGCCACTGACGCAAGCGTTTATGAACAATCGGTTCTGGATACGCTAAAGTTGAGGGGGCGAATCGAGATCGTTCCGGTCGGATCCCTGCCGAATGACGGCAAAGTCATCGAGGATCGCCGCAGCTACGACTGATCTCGTGTGCCCCCGATTTAAGAGGAGGTTTTCACATGAGATCGTTTGTTCGGGCATTGCTCTTGATGTCGGTGGCCCTGCCTGCGCAGGCCGATACCGCCTTTGTCGTCGGCACCGTCGACGGGATCGCCACCAACAGCTACGGCGCGCCGCGCTATGTCGGCACGGCGCTGCAACCGCTGGATCACGCGGGCTTCGAGGTGATCAGCGCCATCGACGCCGATACCGAGACCCTACGCGGGCTGGTCGGCGAATTGGTCGCCATGCAGGAAGAGGACCGCATGGTCATCATCCTGGCGGGCCGGTTCGTGCATTTCGAGGGGCTGACCTGGTTCCTCGGGCGCGAGGCCGGGGTGCAGGGGCTTGGCTCGGTCTCGGGCGCGGGCATCCCGGTGCAGTTGCTTCTGGATATTGCGGCGGCCTCGGAGGGCCGCGCGCTGGTGCTGTTGGGCCCCGAGGACCAGGGCCTGCCGATGGGGCCGGGGTTGAACGAGGGTCTTGGCAACCTGGAGGTGCCCGAGGGCGTGACGCTGGCCATCGGCCACCCCGCCGCCGTGGCCCGTTTCGCCACCCGCGAATTGCTGGTGCAGGGCCGACCCCTGCGCGCCGCCTTCGAGCGGGCACCGGGGTTGAGCGTGCAGGCGATCGACGCGCCCGATCAGCCTTTCATGCCCGCGCCCGTCGTGACACCCACCGTGCCGCCCGCCGACCAATCCTATTGGGAGGCGATGGTGGCACTGAACAATGTCTTCGCCTACCAGGCCTATCTGAACCGCTATCCTAACGGCTATTACGCCGCCGAGGCGCGGGCCCGCATCGCGGCGCTGCAACCGCCGCAGCCGCAATTGACCCCCGAGGAGGTGGAAGCCGCGCTTGGCCTCAACCGCACCCAGCGCCGCCAGATCCAGCGCGATCTTGCGGTTCTGAATTACTACAGCGCGGGGATTGACGGCATCTTTGGCCAGGGCACGCGCGGCGGCATCCGGGCCTGGCAGCGGGACAACAACCTGCAATCCACGGGCTACCTGGACGCGGCCCAGGTGCAGCGCCTGGCCGATCAGGGCGAGGTGCGCCGGGCCGAGCTCCAGGCCCAGGACCGCGCCTTTTGGCAGCAGACCGGCAGCGGCAATGACGAGGCGGGCCTGCGCGCCTATCTGAACCGCTATCCCAACGGAGAGTTCGCCGAGATTGCCCGCGAACGTATCGCCGCCATCGAGGAGGCGCGCGCCGAGCAGGCCGATATCGACTATTGGAACCAGACCGGGCGCGGCACCAACGAGGCGGGCTTGCGCGCCTACCTGCAACGCTATCCGCAGGGCCAGTTCGCGGGGCTCGCCCGCCAGCGGCTGGAGGACATCAATGCGCAGCAGGATCGCGATTACTGGAGCCAGACCGGGGCGAATGGCACCGAGGCGGGCCTGCGCGCCTATCTGCAAAGCTATCCGCAGGGCATCTTCAACCAGACCGCGCGCCAGCAGTTGAATGCGCTGGTCACGGCGGGCAATCACGGGCAGGCGTGGCAGCAGGCGCGCGCCGAAGACACGCTGGACGCCTATCGCGCCTTCATCAACACCTATCCGGACAGCCCGCATGTCCAGCGGGCCCGCGCGCGGATCAACGAGATCCAGGCCGATAACCAGGCCTGGCAGGCGGCCGTGAATGCGGGCACCGCGCAGGCCTATCGCGATTACCTGAACATCTACCCCGACGGCCGCCATGCCGACGACGCGCGGCAGCGATTGCAGACCGGGAACGCCGACGAACAGGCCTGGCGCACTGCGCGCGACCAGGACACCGTCGCGGCCTATCGCCAGTATCTGGACGATTTCAGCGAGGGCGCCCATGCCGCCGAGGCGCAGACCCGGATCGACGCGCTGACCGGCGGCCCCAGCGATCCGGCGATCGGGCAGATGTCGCAGGCGCAGCTTCAGCTTGCGGCCACCGGATTGCGCCGCGTGGGGTTGTTGCCGAATGGCAATGTGTCCGAGGCCGATATCGTCGCGTCGCTGCGCCGTTATCAGCGGTCGCGGGGCCTGGAGGAGACCGGCATGCTGGATCGGCAGACCATGGCGCTGTTGACCGTGGAGGCATTGGGCGGGAACAACTGACCCGCGCCCGATGCCGTTGCGCGCCAGGTTCGCGATTGTCCAACATTGCCTGCCCGTCCGGCGGAACGCGCTTTTCGATCCACCTCGGGTCTTGGGTCAGGCAGAAATGCGGATCGCCGCACCGCAAGAAAAGCGCCGCGGGGGGATGTCCCTCGCGGCGCTTTTTCGAGTCTGCTCTGGTGGCAGGTTCAGCCCTGGCGGGCCTTGAACCGGCGCTGCGTCTTGTTGATCACATAGACACGGCCCTTACGGCGCACGACGCGGCAATCGCGGTGACGCTGCTTGAGCGAACGGAGCGAGTTTCTGACCTTCATCGGTCCTCTCCTCTATCGCGGCGCGGCGATGCGCCTTGGGGTTATGCCCTTGGGACAAGGGCGGAAAATGGTGGGCGATACTGGGATCGAACCAGTGACCCCTTCGATGTCAACGAAGTGCTCTACCGCTGAGCTAATCACCCCCTAAATCGCGAAACTGGACAAACCGGACACCGGCCAGCCGCAGCATCGCCACGTTGGGTAGGGGGTCTATAAAAGGAGTCGGGCAGGTGTTCAAGGGCTTTTGAAGCGCGTCAGAATCGCGCAATATGACAGGCGATGACAGAGCGTTCCCCCTCCCGTCCGGCCTACCGGCTCGAGTTGCCCGACAGGCAGGCCGGACCGGTCATTGTGGCCTCGCCGCATTCGGGCCGGCACTACCCGTGGAGCTTTGCGCGCAGCACGATCCTGGACGAACGCAGCATCCGGTCCTCCGAGGATGCCTTTGTCGATATGCTGGTGGGCGAGGCCCCGGCGCTTGGCGCGCCCTTGCTGGCCGCCGAGTACCCGCGCGCCTATATCGACCTCAACCGCAGCAGCGACGAGCTGGACCCCGCCGTGATCGAGGGCGTGGCCCGCGTGCCGTCCAATCCGCGCGTGTCCTCCGGTTTGGGCGTGATCCCGCGCGTGGTGGCGAACGGGCGGCTGATCTATCGCGGCAAGCTGACGAGGCGCGAGGCCGAGGCGCGGCTGGACGCGGTCTGGCACCCCTATCACGATTGCCTGGAGCGGCTGATGACCGACACGCTGGCGGGGTTCGGCCAGGCGGTGCTGCTGGACATCCATTCGATGCCGCATGAGGCGCTGGAAAACGTTGCCCGCAGCCCCGGCACCCCGCGCCCCGACGTGGTGATCGGCGACCGCTTCGGGGCCTCGGCCGGGGCGATGACGGTCGACGCGCTGGAGGCGGCGTTTCAGGGCAGCGGCCTGGTGGTCAGCCGCAACACCCCCTTTGCCGGGGCCTATATCGCGCAGCATTACGGGCGGCCCTCACGCGGGGCCCATGCGATCCAGATCGAGATCGACCGGTCGCTATACATGGATGAGGCGACGATCCGCCCGAACGGGAATTTCCGCCATGTGAAGGCACTGATGACCGGGGTGTTGCGGCAGATGATCGGGGCCGACGATGGTGCGATGCCGCTGGCGGCGGAGTAGGTTGCGGGGGTCGGGAGCCTCCCCTTACGCCGGCATTCGCCGCCTACCGGGCAATGGGCGCAGGTATTTTGGGCAAAATGAAAGAAGGGGCGGGCGTTACAGCATTCTGCGTTTCATCTGATCCCGACTGCATCGAAAGGCGCGTTCGACCGCAGGGAGAGGCAGCGTCTATCGATTCAAGACAAACTCAAAGTGCTTGAACCTTGATGTGGGGTTAACGCAGAGAGCGGCCTTTGACGATCGCATCGGCACCGAATTTGCGCCGAATCTCGTCGCTGGCGCGTTCGGCCTTTATGCGGGCGGCCTCCTGCGGGTCGAGCAGGTTGCCGCTGCGGTCGGCGTGGTCCTCGGCCACCATATCCGATACGCCGACGCCGAGCAGGCGGTAGGGTTTTCCCTGCGGCACCTGGTCGAACATCGCCTTTGCTGCGCGGTAGATGCGGTCGGTCAGTTGGGTTGCGTCCTCCAGGCTGCGGCGGCGCGAGATCAGGGTGAAATCGGCCCGCTTGAGTTTCAGCACCACGACCCGGCCCGCGATGCGCTTGGCCTTGAGGCGGTCCGAGACCTTCTCGGCCAGCCGCCAGATATGGCCGTCCAGCAGATCGGGGTCGGAGGTGTCCTCGAAAAACGTGGTCTCTGATGAGAGGCTTTTCATCGGGGCATTGCGGCTGACCCGGCGGTGATCCTGCCCGCGCGCGAGGTGCCAGAGGCGATCCCCCATGGATCCGAAGCGCGCATGCAGATCCTGCCGGTCCCATCGCCTGAGATCGGCGAAGGTGCGGATGCCCGCCTTGTCCAGCGCCGCCTGCCCGACCGCGCCGATGCCCCAGATCAGGCCGACCGGCCTGGGATCGAGGAACTCCACCGTCTCGGCTGCGCCGATCACCGAGAACCCGCGCGGCTTGTCGAGATCCGAGGCGATCTTGGCCAGGAACTTGTTGTGGCTGAGGCCGATCGAGCCGGTGATCCCAAGCTCTGCCTGCATCCGGCGGGTAAGGCGGGCCAGCATCACGGCAGGCGGCACCCCGTGCAGTTTCTCGGTGCCGGTGAGGTCCATGAACGCCTCGTCCAGGGAGAGCGGCTCGATGGCTGGGGTCATCTCCTCCATCATCGCGCGGATCCGGCGCGAGGTCTCGACATACACCTCCATCCGGCCCCGCACCACCACCGCCTCGGGGCAGAGTTTCAGCGCCTGGAACATCGGCATCGCCGAGCGCACGCCTTTGATGCGCGCGATGTAGCAGGCCGTGGAGACCACGCCGCGCTTGCCGCCGCCGATGATCACCGGCTTGTCGCGCAACTCCGGGTTGTCGCGTTTCTCGACACTGGCATAGAAGGCGTCGCAATCCATATGCGCGATGGCGAGATCGAAGAGCTCCGCATGCGCCACGATGCGGGGCCGCCCGCAGGCGGGGCAGCGTCGTCCGGCATCGAACCGGGTCAGGCAATCGCGGCAAAGGGCGGGCATCGGGCAATCAAGGCTTGTGGCAGGGGCCGTTCGGGGCCAAAACTGATCTAGCACGTTTCATGGACCCATTGCATAGTCGCATAGATGAAAAACGAGGATAGCATCATGGATTTCGAAGCCATTCTGGATGGGCTGCTTGGCGGCAACATCGTGATACTCCTGCTGGCAGGCTTCATCCTGCTCTGCGTCTACCTTGGCATTCGCATCGTGCCGCAGAGCCAGAAATTCGTCGTCGAACGGTTCGGACGGCTGAAATCGGTGCTTGGGCCGGGGATCAACTTCATCGTGCCCTTCCTCGACCGGGTGGCGCACAAGATCTCGATCCTGGAGCGGCAATTGCCCAATGCCAGTCAGGACGCGATCACCAAGGACAACGTGCTGGTGCAGATCGACACATCCGTGTTCTACCGCATCCTGGAGCCTGAAAAGACCGTCTACCGGATCCGCGACGTGGATGCCGCGATCTCGACCACCGTTGCGGGGATCGTGCGCGCCGAGATCGGCAAGATGGACCTCGACGAGGTGCAATCGAACCGCGACCAGCTGATCGTGCAGATCAAGCGCAGCGTCGAACAGGCGGTGGATGACTGGGGAATCGAGGTGACGCGGGCCGAGTTGCTGGATGTGAACCTCGACCAGGCGACGCGGGATGCGATGTTGCAGCAGTTGAACGCGGAGCGCGCGCGGCGGGCGCATGTGACCGAGGCCGAGGGCCAGAAACGGGCCGTCGAACTGGCCGCCGACGCGCAGCTCTACGCCGCCGAGAAGACCGCCGAGGCGCGCAAGATCCAGGCCGATGCCGAGGCCTATGCCACCCGCGCCGTTGCCGCCGCCATCGCCGAGAACGGGCTGGAAGCGGCGCAATACCAGATCGCGCTGAAACAGGTCGAATCGATTGCCCTGATGGGGCAGAGCGCCGGCACCCAGACCATCGTGGTGCCCGCCGATGCCGCCGATGCCTTCGGCAAGGCGTTCCAGATGCTGAAAGGACGGGGCTGATGCTGTCGGAATGGTGGTTCTGGGCCGCAGCCGCGATCGTGCTGGCCATCGGTGAGGTCTTGATGCCGGCCTATGTGCTGCTCGGCTTCGCCATCGGGGCGGCGGCGGTGGCGCTGGTCCTGATCATCGGCGGGCCGCTGGCGGCGCTGCTGGTCGGATCCGTGCCCGCGATGATCCTGGGCTACGCGGTACTGTCGCTGATTGCCTGGCTGGCGCTGCGCAAGGTTCTGGGCGTGCGCCGGGGCCAGGTGAAAACCTTCGACAGCGACATCAACGAGAACTGACGCGGCCCCAACTCGGGACAATTCGACTAAAATTGTCTTTCATTTTGCCAGAAATACCTCGGGGGTGTGGGGGCTGGCCCCCACTTGCGCTGCGCTCAGAGCCCCGCGATCTCGTCCAGGATGGTCCGCGCCGCCGCGGCCGGGTCCGCGGCCCGTATCACGGGGCGCGCCACAACGATGTGATCGGCCCCGTCGGCGATTGCCCGGGCCGGGGTCGCGATCCGCTTCTGGTCGCCCAGGTCGCTGCCCGCCGGACGCACGCCGGGGGTGACGATCAACCGGCCTTGGGCTTCGGGCAGGGCGCGGATGCGGGCGGCCTCCTGCGGCGAAGCGATGATGCCGTCGGCCCCGGCTTCAAACGCCCGGCCCGCGCGCTCGACCACCAGGTCGGCCATATCGCCGTCGCGGATCAGGCAAGCGTCCAGGTCGGCCCGGTCCAGCGAGGTCAGGATGGTCACGCCGAGGATCTTGAGGCCGGTTCCCGCGGCACCTTGCTTGGCGGCGCGCACCACATGCGGGTCGCCATGCACGGTCAGGAAATCGAGGTCGAACTGCGTCAGGCCCCGCACCGCCGCCTCGACCGTGGCGCTGATATCGAACAGCTTCATATCCAGGAAGATGCGCTTGCCATGCTCCTGCTTCAGCTCATTGGCCAGCGCGAGGCCGCCGCCGGTCAGCATGCCGAGCCCGATCTTGTAGAACCCCACGGTATCGCCGAGACGCTCCGCCATCTCCAGCCCCGCCATGGCGTTGGGCAGGTCGAGCCCCACGATCAGCCGGTCATCGCTCATGCCATTCTCCCCCGTTTTCCGCACTCCTCGCGTGATTAGTCGCGGGCGGCGTGGCTGTCCATCCACCAGACAGACTTCGGCCCGGATGCGCGGGAGGGACAAACCGCGGATCCGGGCCGGGAACCCAAGCAGGACGGAGGGGCAGGGGTCCGCCTGGGTGTTCTTAGGTGGCGCGGCCCCCGGGGAAAGAAGCGGGGGAGGGACAACCCCGGCCTCAAAAGGGCCGCGCCTTGGGGAACTCTATTTCCTTGCGCGCCTGGCCTCGTTGCTGAGGCCCACGCTGATTTCGGGGAAGGAGGCGTCGCGCGGCCCGTGCCAGGCACAGGTGATGGCGCGGTGGTGCGAGCCGTGGTGCAGGATGGCATCCGCCCGGAAACAGGCGTGCTGCGCGTCATAGGCGACATGGGTCAGGTCGATACGCATTGTCTCCGGCTCCTTCGTGGTTTCAATCGTCTGATACCTGTAAGACGCGCGGGCGCGGCAAAAGGTTTCAAAGTTTTTTCAGAAATCGTCAGGGACGCGCGAAATATGCCTGCCGGACCAGTTGCAAACCGGCCCTGTGCCTTCGCCGGCGCCTGAAACCCGGACCGCCCTGGCGCGAATATGGTGCCTCTCCCCCCAGTTTCGCAGGACTGCGGAACAAAGGCCACCGGCAAGGGGTTTGGTCTCGAGACCCTTTGCCGAAAGGAGACCGAAGCCATGCCTGCCCGCGAAACCAGCCATGACCCCGAATATGTCCGCCGCGACCCCCTCTCCGGTGAGGCCGCGACCCCGCCGAACAGGGCGGTGACGGATGACCCGACCCACGGCGTCGACCCCGGCGCACACCCGCCCCAATCCGAGGAAGAGCGGCTGATGACCCAGCAGCGCCGCGCGTTCCGTCCGGGGGCATTGTGGGGCGGTGTCCTGGTCATCGCCCTGATCTTGCTGATCTGGGTGCTTGTCTGACGCGGCTCTTCGCGCGGGTTGTACTCTTGCGAACGCGTGCCCTGCTCCCCATCTATCTGACAAGGCCCGAACCTTGCCGCGCGCCGCTTTGACGGGCGGGCAGATCCCGGGCGCTTGTGAAAAGGAGAGAGCACATGAACTTGGAGAAGTTCACCGACCGCGCACGCGGTTTTCTTCAGGCGGCGCAGACCATTGCCCAGCGTGAAGACCACCAGAAACTGGTTCCCGAACATCTGCTGAAGGCGCTGCTTGACGACGATCAGGGCATGGCCGCCAACCTCATCACCCGCGCGGGCGGGGATGTGGCGCGCGTGGCTGAAAGCGCCAACCTGGCGCTGTCGAAACTGCCCAAGGTGACCGGCGACGGTGGCGGGCAGCTTTACATGGACAGCCAAACCGCCAAGGTCATGGGCGAGGCCGAGAAGCTGGCCGAGAAGGCCGGTGACAGTTTCGTCGCCGTCGAACGGCTGCTGACCGCGCTGGCGATGGTCAAGTCCAAGGCGCGCGAGGCGCTGGAGGCCGGAGGCGTCAACGCGCAGGTGCTGAATGCCGCGATCAACGATATCCGGCAGGGGCGCACGGCGGATTCCGCCAGTGCCGAGGACAACTATGAGGCCCTCAAGAAATACGCCCGCGACCTGACAGCGGCTGCGCGCGAGGGCAAGATCGACCCCATTATCGGCCGTGACGAGGAAATTCGTCGGGCGATGCAGGTGCTTTCCCGCCGGACCAAGAACAACCCGGTCCTGATCGGTGAGGCGGGCGTGGGCAAGACCGCGATCGCGGAGGGCCTTGCCATGCGCATCGTCGATGGCGATGTGCCCGAAAGCCTGCGCAACAAGACGCTGATGTCGCTGGATATGGGCGCGCTGATTGCGGGCGCGAAATATCGTGGTGAATTCGAGGAGCGGCTGAAGGCCGTCCTTAATGAAATCTCGGCGGCAGCCGGTGAGATCATCCTCTTCATCGACGAGATGCACACGCTGGTGGGCGCGGGTAAATCGGATGGCGCGATGGATGCGGCCAACCTGATCAAACCGGCATTGGCGCGGGGCGAGTTGCACTGCGTCGGGGCGACCACGCTGAATGAGTACCGCAAATATGTCGAGAAGGACGCGGCCCTTGCCCGCCGGTTCCAGCCGCTTCTGGTCGAAGAGCCGACGGTGGCCGACACGATCAGCATCCTGCGCGGGATCAAGGAGAAGTACGAGTTGCACCACGGGGTGCGGATCAGCGACGCCGCGCTTGTGGCCGCCGCGCAATTGTCCGAACGCTACATCACCGACCGCTTCCTGCCCGACAAGGCCATCGACCTGATGGACGAGGCGGCCAGCCGGTTGCGGATGGAGGTCGATAGCAAGCCCGAGGAGCTGGACGCGCTGGACCGTGACATCCTGCAAAAGCAGATCGAGGCCGAGGCGTTGAAGAAAGAGGATGACGCGGCCTCCAAGGATCGGCTGGTCAAGCTGGAGAAGGACCTGGCCGAGTTGCAGGAGCGCTCGTCCGAGATGACGGCGCAATGGCAGTCGGAACGCGACAAGCTGGAAAGCGCGCGCAACCTCAAGGAACGGCTGGACCATGCGCGGGCCGAGTTGGACCAGGCCAAGCGGGCGGGCGATCTGGCCAAGGCGGGCGAGCTGTCTTACGGCGTCATTCCGCAGCTTGAGAAGCAGTTGGCGGAAGCCGAGGATCATGACGACGATGTCATGGTCGAGGAAGCCGTGCGGCCCGAGCAGATCGCCAGCGTCGTCGAGCGCTGGACCGGCATCCCGACCTCCAAGATGCTGGAGGGCGAGCGCGACAAGCTGCTGCGCATGGAGGCCGAGCTTGGCAAGCGCGTGATTGGTCAGCGCACGGCGGTCAAGGCCGTCTCGGACGCCGTGCGCCGCGCGCGGGCGGGTCTGCATGACGAGAACCGGCCGCTGGGCTCGTTCCTGATGCTTGGCCCCACGGGTGTCGGCAAGACGGAGCTGACCAAGGCGCTGGCCGCCTATCTCTTCGACGACGAACACGCGATGGTGCGGGTCGACATGAGCGAATTCATGGAGAAACACGCCGTTGCCCGCCTGATCGGCGCGCCTCCGGGCTATGTCGGCTATGACGAGGGCGGCGTGCTGACCGAGGCCGTGCGGCGCAGGCCCTATCAGGTCGTGCTGTTCGACGAGGTCGAGAAGGCGCATCCGGATGTGTTCAACGTGCTGTTGCAGGTGCTGGACGATGGCGTGCTGACCGATGGTCAGGGCCGCACGGTCGATTTCAAGCAGACGCTGATCGTGCTGACCTCGAACCTGGGCGCGCAGGCGCTGAGCCAACTGCCGGAAGGGGCGGATGCCAGCGACGCCAAGCGCGACGTGATGGACGCGGTGCGGGCGCATTTCCGGCCCGAGTTCCTCAACCGACTGGACGAGACCATCATCTTCGACCGGCTCAGCCGCGATGACATGGATGGGATTGTCGAGATCCAGCTTGGCCATCTGCGCCGCCGTCTGGCGGATCGCAAGATCACGCTGGAGCTGGATGAGGGCGCGATCAAGTGGCTGGCCGATGAGGGCTATGACCCGGTCTTCGGCGCAAGGCCCCTCAAGCGGGTGATCCAACGCGCGTTGCAGAACCCGCTGGCCGAGATGCTTTTGGCGGCTGAGGTCAAGGATTGCGAGACCGTGCCGGTGAGCGCCGGAACCGACGGGCTGATCGTGGGCGACCGCGTCAGTTCCTCGAACCGGCAACCGCCCGAGGAAGCCGTGGTTCACTGAAGAATGAAACGCCCCCGATGATCTCGGGGGCGTTTTGCTATCTGCCGGGCGGCGGAACCCCGATCAGGGTTTGTATGACCCCGTTCATGGAGCAGCATCATCGGGATGTCGGTGGGCCGGGCTGATCGTGCTTCGCGATGGCCGATTGCGCGATGCGCCGCCAGCGGGCAAGCTGGCCGGGCACCGCGAGGGGGGACGCAGGCCGATGATGAACGCATTTCTGGAGATTCTGGCGCAGGCTTTCGTCTTCATCCTCGGGCTGGTCGCGCTGATCATCGTGGTGCTGGCGATCATCGACCGGGTGCAGACGGGCGACGCGATCCGGCGCAACTACCCCGTCATCGGGCGGTTCCGGCACATCTTTACCGCGCTGGGCGAGTTCTTCCGGCAGTATTTCTTCGCCATGGACCGCGAGGAATTGCCCTTCAACCGGGCGCAGCGCGACTGGGTCAAGCATACCGCCGATGGCGGGTCGAACACGCTGGCCTTCGGCTCCACCCGCAACCTGGAGATCCCCGGCACGCCGATCTTCGTCAATTCGCCCTTCCCGCCGCTGGACGATCAATATGCCTCGACCGAGCCGATGGAGATCGGCCCCTATGCGCGCCACCCTTACATGGCCCCGTCCTTCTTCAACATCTCGGGCATGAGCTATGGCGCGATTTCCAAGCCTGCCGTGCGCGCCCTGAGCCGGGGGGCGAAGGCGGCCAATATCTGGCTGAACACCGGCGAGGGGGCGCTGTCGCCGTTCCACCTCGAGGGCGGCTGCGACATCGTCTTTCAGATCGGCACCGCGAAATACGGCGTGCGCAACCCTGACGGCACGCTGAACGACGACCGGCTGCGCAAGATCGCGGCGCATGTAACCGTGCGCATGTTCGAGATCAAGCTGGCGCAGGGCGCGAAACCCGGCAAGGGCGGCATCCTGCCCGGCGAGAAGGTCAATGCCGAGATCGCCGAGATCCGCGGCATCCCGATCGGCCAGGACAGCCTGTCGCCCAACCGCCACCCCGAGATCGAGACCCACGCCGACCTCTTGGACATGATCGCCCATATCCGCGAGGTCACCGGCAAGCCCGTCGGCATCAAGACCGTCGCGGGCGGGCGCGAACCGTTCGAGGAACTCTTTGCCCTGATCAACGAGCGCGGCCCCGAAAGCGCGCCGGACTTCATCACGCTGGATGGCGGCGAGGGCGGCACCGGGGCGTCACCCATGCCGCTGATGGATCTTGTCGGCATGTCGATCCGGGAGAGCCTCTTGATGGTGTCGGACCTGCGCGACACCGCCGGATTGAAGGATCGTATCCGGCTGGTGGCCTCCGGCAAGCTGATGAATCCCGGCGATGTGGCCTGGGCGCTGGCGGCGGGCGCGGATTTCGTGACTTCGGCGCGCGGCTTCATGTTCGCGCTGGGCTGCATCCAGGCGCTCAAATGCAACAAGAACACCTGCCCCACCGGCATCACCACGCATGATGCGCGATTGCAAAAGGGGCTGGTGGTGGAACGCAAGGAGACCCGCGTCACCCTCTATGCCAAGGGCATCATCAAGGAGGTGGAGACCATCGCCCATTCGGTGGGCGTGACCGAGCCGCGCCTCTTGCGCCGCCGCCATGTGCGTCTTGTGCAGCCCGACGGGTCGTCGACCCCCATGCATATCGTCTTTCCGCGCAGTAACGCCGATTCAACAATGCCGTGAGGGGACGTGCTTTGCCTTTGCGAACACCCATGTCTTTGGCAGGGTGCCCGCAACGCAAAGGAGAAATGCCATGGCTTATCGTTACCGCTCGCCGCTGACGCGCGCCGACGTGACCCCGAAACACATGTATATGAACCGCCGCCAGTTGATGGCCGGCAGCACCGCGATGCTGGGGGCCGGCCTGATCGGCGGGCGCGCAGCCGCGCAGGAGGCGCTGGAGCCCAATTCGCTGGAAGAGATCACGACCTACAACAATTTCTACGAATTCGGCACCGGCAAGACCGACCCCGCCTCATATGCCCATATGCTGACGACCGAGCCCTGGTCGATCGAGATCGACGGCATGGTCGACAATCCCGGCACCTGGTCGATGGCCGATGTCATGGAGGGCATGACGGTCGAGGAACGCATCTACCGCCTGCGCTGTGTCGAGGCGTGGTCGATGGTGGTGCCGTGGAACGGGTTCGAGCTGGCCGACCTTCTTACCCGCGTCGGCGTGCAGGAGGGCGCGCGATACGTGGCCTTCGAAACGCTGATGCGCCCCGAGGAAATGCCGGGCCAGCAACGCGCCATCCTGGACTGGCCCTACCGCGAGGGGCTGCGCCTGGACGAGGCGATGCACCCGCTGACCCTGTTGGCGACGGGGCTTTACGGTGATCCGCTGCCCAACCAGAACGGCGCGCCGATCCGGCTGGTGGTGCCGTGGAAATACGGCTTCAAGTCGATCAAGTCGATCGTCCGCATCAGCCTTGTCGAGGAGATGCCCGAAGCGACCTGGAACATGCAGAACCCGCGCGAATACGGATTCTATTCCAACGTGAACCCCAATGTGGATCACCCGCGCTGGTCCCAGGCCACCGAGCGGCGCATCGGCGGCGGCCTGTTCTCGGGGCGCGAACCGACGCTGATGTTCAACGGCTACGAGGATGAGGTCGCCAGCCTCTACGAAGGCATGGACCTGTCGGTATATTACTGATGGCCACCACGCCGACCATCAAGATGACCACCGCCCTGACCTGCCCGACATGCGGGCAGGTCACGCCGGAAACCATGCCCGCCGATTGCTGCGTCTGGTTTCACGAATGCACCGGCTGCGGCGCGATCCTGCGCCCCGAAGAGGGCGATTGCTGCGTGTTCTGTTCCTTCGGGACCGTCCCTTGCCCGCCGGTACAGGCCGGAACCCCCTGCTGTTGAGGCCACAATGATCGACACCCTGAACACCACCCTGCGCAAGCTGCCGGAATGGCCGCTCTATATCATCGGCTTCCTGCCGGCGGTCTGGCTTCTCTGGCTGGGTGTGAATGGCGGGCTGGGGGTGGAGCCGATCAAGGAGCTGGAGCAACAGCTTGGCATCCTGGCGCTACAGTTTCTCATCGCCTCGCTCTGCGTCACGCCCCTGCGCCGCTATGCCGGGATCAACCTGCTGAAGTTCCGCCGTGCCTTCGGGCTGCTCGGCTTCGGCTATATCTGCCTGCACCTTCTGACCTGGCTGGCGCTGGATATGGTCTTCCTCTGGAGCCAGATCGTCGAGGACATCACCGAGCGTCCCTATATCATGGTGGGCATGGCCGCGTTCCTGTTGCTGGTGCCGCTGGCGCTGACCTCGACCAAGGGCTGGATCCGGCGCCTGGGGCCGCGCTGGCAGAAGCTGCATCGGCTGGTCTACCTGGCGGTTCCATTGGGGGCGGTGCATTTCATGATGCAGGAGCGGGTCTGGACAGCGCAGTTGATCACCTACCTGGTCCTGGCCTTCGGAATCGTCGGGATTCGGATGATCTGGATTCGGCGGCGCCGAGTCGCCCGGTGACTCGGCGCCTGAATCGGCGCGATTGAGGGGCCAAATCACCCTCACTTGTGGATAGGTGTGTGGATAACCCCAAATATTGATTGGTGAGTCCCCCGCGAGTCGCCCCCGAGTCGCCTGCAAGGGGCTGCGCAACACGAAAACTTTGCCGGATGGTCAAAAAAATCCCCCCATAACACACTGAAAACAAACGATAACCAAAAGAGTTCGCAAAAAATCGCATCTTTCTTCAAAAAACCCCTTGCGGGTCACCGGCCCTATCCGTAAACACCCCCTCACCGGCGGCGCAGAGATGCACC